>CP099652.1:6000000-6600000 GCA_024123955.1 Oxalobacteraceae bacterium OTU3CINTB1 | reverse complement strand
GTTCTCCATCACGCCGCCCGACTGCAATGGGGTTCCGGTCCGCGCGGCGAACAGCCAGCCTACACGGGCGAAGACGTGATCATTGTTCGCGACGGCAAGATCGCTGCGCTGTATGTGTTTTTGGATCCGACATCCGGTGAGGAAGGAGAGACGCCATGACAGGTGCATCAAGAAAACTACTGACCTTGAACGTCAACCAATCGCCGGTGCTCGAGAACGCCTTGGGACCAGGTGTGGGCTTCCAGCCGCTGTTCCTCGATACCGCCAATGGCATTTGGTGCATCCGCGCCCTGTTCGGCCCCGGCATCACGTTGCCATCGCATTTGCACACCGGTCCGGTGCATGCGTACACGCTGTCAGGCAATTGGTACTACGCCGAGCATCCGGAGCAGCCGCAGACCGCAGGTAGCTATCTCTATGAACCGGCCAGCAGCGTCCCCCATTTGTTCAAGACGCCTGCCGAGAACACAGAAGTCACGGAAATCATTTTCACGGTGTTCGGCGCCAATGTGAATTTCGACGAGCAGGGCCGGTTCCACAGCGTTATGGACGCCGGCCTTATACAACAGCTGGTCAAGGACCTCCAGCAGGCCCAGAACCGCGACGTTGTTCCTTACATTGTCGCCCCCGGTCCCGACGTGCTTCAGTGACGGCGGTTGTAGCGTTATCCCATGCCGAACGGCATACCATCCATGAAAGATAGAAATGAAAAGTAAATTATTGATCGCAGTAATGTTGGCATTTGGCGGTGTTTCGGGCGCCAGCGCCGCCCCGTCCACTTATCAGCTCGATCCTTCCCACACCTATCCAAGCTTCGAGACCGACCACTTCGGTGGCATCTCGGTGTGGCGCGGCAAGTTCACCAAAAGCGCGGGCAGCTTTACGATCGACTCGGTGGCCAAAAAAGGCACGTTGACTGTCACGATCGACATGACCTCGGCGGCCATCGGCAACGAGGCGCTTGATGCCCAACTCAAAGGCGACAATTTTTTCGACGCCGCCAAGTTTCCGACCGCTGCCTACAAAGGTACCTCGGTCAAGTTCGACGCTGCCGGAAAGCCTGCTGAAGTCATCGGCGAACTCACGCTGCATGGCGTGACCAAACCGGTCAACCTGAAGATCCTCTCGTACAAATGCTTCACCAATCCGATGATCAAGAAAGAGGTATGTGGCACCGATGCTCTGGCCACGTTCAATCGCGCCGACTTCGGCATCGATTACGGCAAGGATTACGGCTTCACCATGCCGGTCACTTTGCGTATCCAGGCTGAAGGCGTCAAGCAGTAACGATGCATCTTGTACATTTCCCTCATATAGATATCGGATAAGCTTCGTTTTCTAAATATGGAGGACGGCATAGACTGGCGACTACTCATTCAATGGGCGTGTGCCATGTCTGCCGTTCTCCAATCTGCCTTTGACATCGAATTGTTCGATGCGCCGCTCGGTGCCGAGATCCTCGGCCTGGACCTGAGCCGTCCGCTGTCGCCGCGCCAGTTCCAGCGCATCCACAAAGCGCATCTCGATCACCACCTGCTGGTGTTCCGCGACCAGCGCATCACGCCGCAACAGCAGGTCGATTTCAGCCGCCGTTTCGGCCCGCTGCAAATCCACGTGCTGCGCAACTTCCAGCTGCCGTCGCATCCCGAGGTGCTGATCATCTCCAACATCATCGAGAGCGGCCTGCCGATCGGCTTGGGCGACGCCGGCCACTTCTGGCACTCGGACCTGTCGTACAAGGAGAAGCCCAGCCTGGGCTCCCTGCTGCACGCGCAGGAGCTGCCGGCGGAGGGCGGCGATACGCTGTTCGCCAACATGCATCTGGCATGGGACACCTTGCCCGCCGCGCTGCGCCACGCGGTGCAGGACGCGCGCGCCGAACATAGCTACCTGACCCAGTACGACGAGCTGCGCCGCCGCAGTCCCTTCCGCCCGGCGCTGACGCAGGCGCAGATCGACGAGGTCAAACCCGTCACGCATCCGGTGGTGCGCACGCATCCCGAAACCGGCCGCAAGGCGTTGTTCGTCAGCGAGCATTTCACCACGCGCATCGTCGGCATGCCGGAGGACGAAAGCCGCGCGCTGCTGGCCGAACTATTCGCGCACAGCGTGCTGCCGGCGCATATCTACCGCCACAAGTGGGCGCCGCACGATCTGGTCTTCTGGGACAACCGCTCGCTGATGCATCTGGCCGGCGGCACGCCCGACCATCTGCGCCGCAAGCTCTATCGCACCACCATCGAGGGCGACGCGCCTTTCTGATATCTCCACATATATTAAGGAATCCGATGTCCAGACTTACTCCCCGCACCCTCGCAGCCGCCATTGCATCCACGCTAGCTCTGAGCCTTGCCGCGACATCGAGCGCGCATGCCGAAGGCACGCTGCGCATCGCCCAGCAGTTCGGCGTGGTCTACCTGCTGCTCAACGTCGCGCAGGACCAGCAGTTGATCGAGAAGGAAGGCAAGAAGCATGGCGTCGACGTCAAGGTCGAGTGGAAGCAGTTGTCGGGCGGCGCCGCCGTCAATGACGCGCTGCTGTCCGGCGCCGTCGATATCGCCGGCGCCGGCGTCGGCCCGCTGCTGACGATCTGGGACCGCACCGCCGGCCGGCAGAATGTCAAAGGCGTGGCGTCGCTGGGCAGCTTCCCGTATTACCTTGTCAGCACCAATCCCAAGGTGAAGACGATCGCCGACCTGACCGAGAAGGACCGTATTGGCCTGCCGGCGGTGACAGTGTCGGTGCAGGCGCGTATCCTGCAGTACGCGGCGGCCAAGCAGTGGGGCGACAAGGAATTCGCGCGGCTCGATAAATTCACCCAGACCTTGCCGCATCCGGATGCGGCGGCCGCCGTCATCGCGGGCGGCACGGAGATCAACGGCCATTTCGGCAACCCGCCGTACCAGGACCAGGAACTGGCCGGCAATCCGAACGCGCACATCATCCTCAACTCCTACGATGTGCTGGGCGGCCCGAGTTCGGCCACCGTGCTGTACGCGACCGAAAAATTCCGCACCGAGAATCCGAAGACCTACCGCGCCTTCACCGGCGCGCTGGCCGAGGCGGCGAAGTATGCGAGCGCCAATCCGGAGGGCGCGGCCGACGCCTACATCCGCGTCTCGAAGAGCAAGGTCGATCGCGATCTGCTGCTGAAGATTTTCAAGAACCCCGAAGTGCGCTTCAGCGTCGAGCCGCAAAATACGCTCGGCCTGGCGCAGTTCCTGCACCGCGTGGGCGCGATCAAGAAGAAGCCGGCCAGCTGGCGCGATTACTTCTTCGACGACCCGGTCATCACGAAAGGCGGTTGACACCATGGCCTTCCAAGTGGTCCGTCCCAATACCGGTATCGCGCCGCTGCTGATCGCCGATGGCGTGAGCCTGGAATATGGCGCCACGCGCGCCACGCACGACGTCAGCTTCAACGTCTATCGCGGCGACCGGTTTGTGTTGCTGGGGCCTTCGGGCTGCGGCAAGTCGTCGCTGCTGAAGGCTGCGGCGGGATTCATCAAGCCCGCCGCTGGCAGCATCAGCATCGACGGCCGGACGATCGACGGCCCGGGGCCGGACCGCATCGTCGTGTTCCAGGAGTTCGACCAGCTGCCGCCCTGGAAGACAGTGAAGGAGAACGTCATGTTCCCGCTGCTGATGACCAAGCGCCTGAACCGTCATCACGCGGAGGAGCGCGCGAGGCACTGGATCGCCAAGGTGGGACTGGGCGGCTTCGAGGATGCGCATCCGCACACGCTGTCGGGCGGTATGAAGCAGCGCGTGGCGATCGCGCGCGCGCTGGCGATGCAGCCGGAGATCCTGCTGATGGACGAACCCTTTGCCGCGCTGGACGCGCTCACGCGCCGCAATATGCAGGAGGAGCTTGGACGGCTGTGGGAGGAGCTGCGGTTCACGCTGTTGTTCGTCACCCATTCGATCGAGGAGGCGCTGGTGGTGGGTAACCGCATCCTGCTGCTGTCGCCGCATCCGGGACAGGTGAGGGCGGAATTGAACAGCCACCAGTTTGGCCTGGACAGCGCCGGCGGCGCCGACTTCCAGGCGGCCACGCAGCGCATCCACGGACTGCTGTTCGGCGCTCCCGCGCAGGGCCATCCCGCTGCGGAGCCGGCGACCGCACCCGCCTTCACCGGCGCGCCGCATGAAAGGAGCCGCGTGTCATGAGCCTCGTCCTCGATCCGCCGGTGCGCCAGGAGTATGTCTACACCACCAACCCGGCCGCCCCACGGGCCGTCGATATCCCGCTGCCGCTGGTCCGGCAGGTGTGGCAACAGGCATGGCTGCGCAAGTGCGTCATCCTGATCCTGCTGGCGGTGCTGTGGGAGGGCGTCGCCCGCTGGCAGGATAACGATCTGCTGCTGCCGGGTTTCGTGCAGACGGCGCAAGCCTTCGTCAGCGGTGTGGCCAGCGGCGAGCTGCTCGACCGCGTGCGCATCTCGCTGGCCGTCCTGCTGCAAGGCTATGTGGCCGGCATCGCCGCCGCCTTCGTGCTGACGGCGCTGGCCGCGTCCACCCGCGTCGGCCGCGACCTGCTGGAGACCCTGACATCCATGTTCAACCCGCTGCCGGCGATCGCGCTGCTGCCATTGGCGCTGCTGTGGTTCGGCCTGGGCAAGGGTAGCCTGATCTTCGTGATCGTCCATGCGGTCCTGTGGCCGCTGGCGCTGGGCGCGTACGCCGGTTTCCAGAGCGTGCCGGAGACGCTGCGCATGGCCGGCCGCAATTACGGCTTGAGCGGATTGCGGCTGGTGCTGCACATCCTGGTGCCGGCCGCGCTGCCGTCGATCCTGTCGGGCCTCAAGATCGGCTGGGCGTTCGCCTGGCGCACCCTGATCGCCGCCGAGCTGGTGTTCGGCACAACCGGCGGGCAGGGTGGCTTGGGATGGTACATTTTCCAGAACCGCAATGAGCTCTACACCGACAAGGTGTTCGCCGGACTGGCCGCCGTGATCCTCATCGGACTGCTGGTGGAAAACGTGGTATTCCGACCACTCGAAAGCGTCACCGTCAAGCGCTGGGGCATGCAACGCTAATTTGAGGGCTGGCAGAATTTGGCCTTTGTGCCTTAGAATCTGCCCATGCACATCAAAATTATCGGATTGTTATGACCATGCGGAATTTACGCATCGTGGTTGTCAACGCCATCATCCACGCCGGCGACGAGGATGATGAGTCGTTGCGCGCCCAGGTCGAACGGGCCAGGGTGCTGCGTATCGGCCTGCTGGAGGCGGGCTACGACATCGTCGCCTCGCTGCCGCCGGACATGTACCTGCCCGAGCGGATCGCCCAGCTGCAGCCCGATATGATCATCGTCGATGCCGAATCGGACGCGCGCGACGTCCTCGAACACATCGTCATCGCCACCCGCGACGAGCGCCGCCCCATCGTCATGTTCACCGAGAGCGCGGACACCGAAAGCATGGAGGCGGCAATGGCGGCCGGCGTGTCGGCCTATATCGTGGCCGGCCTGCAGGGTGAACGCATCAAACCGGTGCTGCAGGTGGCGCTGGCGCGCTTCAAGCGCGAGCAGAAGCTGCTTGAAGAGCTGTCCGACACCAAGAGCAAGCTGGCCGAGCGCAAGGTCATCGAACGCGCCAAGGGCCTGCTGATGGAGCGCCAGCGCTTCACCGAGGAACAGGCCTACCAAAAGCTGCGCGGTATGGCGATGAGCAAGAACCTCAAGCTGTCCGAGGTCGCCCAGCGCATCCTCGACGTCGAAGACCTGCTAGGTTAATACTTTATTTTAGTCCCCCGTCCAAAATGATGCGAGGCGCACCGTCGGTGCGCTTTTTTCGCCGCGAGCCAGTCATTTAGAGGTGCGCGGGCCGATCACGCTTTCTCTTCCTCCCTCTGTGAACAATGCTGGCACGGACATTGCATAGTCTGTAGGCAAGCGCAATGATGCGCCGATGAGCCCTGCCAACGGCGGTGGGGCACACCAGACAACGACGTCTACCGAACATGAATGCGTTCATGCGGGGTAGGCGTTTTTTTTGTCCGAACGGTTTTACTGTCTACAGAGGGATAGTCATGAACGATAAGAAGCTACCAGCAGATTCCGCCTTGCCACCAGCCGCCAGCGACGTTAATGTGTCGCGCAGAGCGGCAATTCAAAAAGTGATTCATGGTGCGGGTTTAGTAGCCGGAGGAAGTATGTTGGGTTTATCGACGGGTGGCGTGTGGGCGGCAGGTTCGGACAAACCGGAGAAGGAAGAAATCAAGATCGGCTTCATTCCACTGACCGATTGCGCGTCGGTGGTCATGGCCTCGGTGCTTGGCTTCGACAAGAAGTACGGCGTCAAATTCGTGCTCAGTAAAGAGGCCTCGTGGGCCGGTGTGCGCGACAAGCTGGCCAACGGCGACCTCGATGCGGCCCATGTGCTGTATGGCCTGCTGTATGGGGTTCAGATGGGCATCGGCGGCCAGAAGAAGGACATGGCGGTGCTCATGGGCCTCAATAACAACGGCCAGGCGATCACGCTGTCGAAGAAGCTGGCCGACAAGGGCGCCGTCGATGGCGCCTCGCTGGCGAAGCTGATGAACTCCGAAAAGCGCGAGTACACTTTCGCCCAGACCTTCCCGACCGGTACCCACGCCATGTGGCTGTACTACTGGCTGGCCGCCAACGGCATCAACCCGATGAAGGACGCCAAGGTCATCACCGTGCCGCCGCCGCAGATGGTAGCCAATATGCGGGTCGGTAACATGGACGGCTTCTGCGTGGGCGAGCCATGGGGCCACCGCGCCATCATGGACGGTATCGGCATCACCGCCACCACCACCCAGGACATCTGGAAGGACCACCCGGAGAAGGTGCTCGGCTCGACGCTGGAATTCGCCAAGAAGAACCCGAACACCTGCCGCGCGATGATGGCCGCCATCCTGGAGGCGAGCAAGTGGATCGACGCCTCGCTGGCCAACAAGAACAAGATGGCCGAGGTCATCGCCGACAAATCCTACGTCAACACCAGCAAGGATGCGATCGACCAGCGCATCATGGGCCGCTACCAGAATGGCCTGGGCAAGACCTGGGACGACCAGAATCACATGAAGTTCTATAACGACGGCCTGGTGAACTTCCCGTTCCTGTCGGACGGCATGTGGTTCATGACGCAGCACCGCCGCTGGGGCCTGCTGAAGGACGATCCGAACTACCTGGCCGTGGCCACCTCGGTCAACCAGATCGATTTGTACAAGGACGCGGCGACGATGACCAAGACGCCGATTCCAAAAAGCCCGCTGCGTTCCTCGAAACTGATGGACGGTTCGGTGTGGGACGGCAAAGACCCGAAAGCGTTCGCCGCCTCGTTCAAGATCAAAGCCTGATTTCTTCCCTAGCCAGATATCGCCAGATAGAGGAACGCCATGAACGCCATGCTCAAACCCGATAGCGCCGCCCCGGTAGCGGCGGCACTCGACGCCAAACCGGCCCGCCGTCCACGCCGCCCGCTCGCCGCCAATTCGACGGCGCGGGTACGCAAGCAGGTCTCCGCCACCGCCATGAAGATCGTCGCTCCGTTGCTGGGCGCCGCGCTGCTGGTGCTGGTGTGGCAGATCATCACCGTGAAAAACACCTCCTTCCCGACACCGCTGGTGACGTTGCAGGAGGCGATCAAGCTGTTCTCCGATCCGTTTTACCGCAACAGCATGAACGACCAGGGCATCGGCTGGAACCTGCTGGCATCCCTGCAGCGGGTGGCGATAGGCTTCGGCCTGGCCGCGCTGGTGGGCATCCCGCTGGGCTTTCTGATCGGCCGCGTGCAGTTCATCGGCAATATGTTCAGCCCCATAATCAGTTTGCTCAAGCCGGTGTCGCCGCTGGCCTGGCTGCCTATCGGCCTGCTGGTGTTCCAGTCGGCCAATCCGGCCGCGATCTGGTCGATCTTCATCTGCTCGATCTGGCCGATGATCATCAACACCGCCGTCGGCGTGCAGCGCGTACCGCAGGATTACATGAACGTGGCGCGCGTGCTCAATCTGTCGGAGTGGAAGGTGCTCACCAAGATCCTGCTGCCATCGGCGCTGCCGTACATCCTGACCGGCGTGCGCCTGTCGATCGGCACCGCGTGGCTGGTCATCGTCGCGGCGGAAATGCTGACCGGCGGCGTGGGCATCGGTTTCTGGGTCTGGGACGAGTGGAACAACCTGAATGTCCCGCACATCATCATCGCGATCGTGGCGATCGGTTTCGTCGGTCTGCTGCTGGAGCAGGCGCTGATGGCGCTGGCCCGTGCCTTCACCTACGAACAAGTATCCAACTAAGGAGCACAGTCATGGACGATCCAAAATTCATCGATGTCGAAGGCGTGGAGATGGTCTTCCACACTAAAAAAGGTGTATTCCACGCGCTGCGTGAAATCGATCTGACGGTGCGCAAGGGGGAATTCATCACCCTGATCGGGCACTCGGGCTGCGGCAAATCGACCCTGCTCAACCTGATCGCCGGGCTGCTCAAGCCGACCGACGGCGTGCTGCTGTGCGCCAACCGCGAAATCGCCGGGCCGTCGCCGGAGCGCTCGGTGGTGTTCCAGAACCACTCCCTGCTGCCATGGCTGACCTGTTATGAAAACATCCATCTTGGCGTCGAACGGGTGTTCGGCAAGACCGAATCGAAGGCGCAGCTGCGCGAGCGCACCATGCAGGCGCTGGCGCTGGTGGGCCTGACGGCCGCCGAGACCAAGCGTCCGCACGAGATCTCGGGCGGCATGAAGCAGCGCGTCGGCATTGCCCGGGCGCTGGCGATGGAGCCGAAAGTGCTGCTGATGGACGAACCGTTCGGCGCCCTCGACGCGCTGACCCGCGCCCACCTGCAGGACGAGCTGCTCAAGATCGTCGCGGCCACCAAGTCCACCGTGGTGATGGTCACGCACGATGTCGACGAGGCGGTGCTGCTGTCGGACCGGATTGTCATGATGACCAACGGCCCGGCCGCCACCATCGGCGAGATCGTCGACGTGCAGCTGGAGCGTCCGCGCGACCGCGTGGCGCTGGCGCAGGACGCGCGCTACACCGAGTACCGCACGGCGGTGCTGGAGTTCTTGTACCGGAAACAGGCGCATCCCGCGAAGGAAGCGGCGTAATGGACATGTCCACGGGCGCCCTGGCCCCGGCCGGCAAGGCCTTGACCGGGGAGGTATTCAGCGCCTTGATCAACCTGTCGGGGCGGCGCCGCTTCACGTCGCAGCGCATCGTGCTGTACGCGCTACTGGCGTCGCAGGGGCAGGAGGACGCAGCGGCGACGGCGCAGGAGGCGCTGGCGCTATTCCGTGGCGCCCATAAATCGCTTTTGAGCGAGGCGGACGGTCTGCCGGGCGTGTTCTGCCCGGAGCTGCGCGAAGCCTACTACGGCAAGATGGACGGTGACCGCCAGATCGTCGCCTTCGCCGACTTGGGCGAGCGCACGCTGAACGCGATCGCGCGCGGTTCGGGGCAGGCGGCCGAATTGCTGGCGGAGCTGGTGCGCATCACGACGCCAACGTTGGGAATCCTGAACCAGATCACCGGCATCTACGAGGAGCAGGCCAAGCAAAACGCGCGGCTGGTGCGCAAGCAGCTGCGTGGCGTGATCACTGATATAGAGACGATCAACCGCCAGGCGCGGATGGTGGCCTTCAACGCCCGCATCGTCGCCGCGCGCGCCGGCGCGGCCGGCAAGGAGTTCTCGGTGGTGGCGGGCGTCCTGTCCAGCATCAGCGGCGAAATCGACGAAATGGTCGCCGCCGCGCTGTCCGCCGCCGGCTGACCCCCGCTTGGATGCTGACCCCGCTTGGGATGGGAGCAAGACAACGCACCGCCATCGCGCACCGCCATCGCGCACCGTCAGCGTGCGCCATGCACCGCAACATCGCACCACGATAAGCTTGTTATTTCTTTACTGAAACCTCAAAACCGCATTCTCCCTCTGTAGCACCCCTCTTCCGACCATTGGCACGCCTCTTGCATTAGAAGGAGCAGGGGATCAATGGCGATCCCTCCCAAATACACACAGCTGGTCCAAAGACGGACCGGCAGGACAACGGCGTCCGCCCGACCTGGTTTAGAACACCTTGGTTGCGCGGACGCCTTTTTGTTTTCTGAACCGGGATAAAAAAATGGCCAGCAAAGCTACCAGCATCAAGCTCTTCTCGATCTCAACGCCGCAAATGCGGGCGTTCCACCTGACCTGGATGGCGTTCTTCGTCTGCTTCTTCGCGTGGTTCGCCTGCGCGCCGCTGATGCCGGTCATTAAAGGCGAATTCGGTCTGAGCGTCTCGCAGATCGCCAACATCAACATCGCCGCCGTCGCCATCACGATCCTGGTACGCCTGATCGTCGGCCCGCTGTGCGACCACTTCGGCCCGCGCAAGGCCTACACCGGCCTGCTGCTGCTCGGCTCCATTCCGGTGATCGGCGTTGCCTTCGCGCAGAGCTACGAGAGCTTCCTGTTCTTCCGCCTCGGGATCGGCGCGGCCGGCGCCAGTTTCGTCATCACGCAGTACCATACGTCGGTGATGTTCGCGCCCAAAGTCGTCGGCACCGCCAACGCCGCCGCGGCTGGCTGGGGCAACGCCGGCGGCGGTGTCGCGCAGGCTGTCATGCCGCTCCTGATGACGGCCATGGTGATGCTGGGCGTGTCCGAGACCTTCGGCTGGCGCGCCGCGCTGATCGTGCCGGGCATCCTGATGATCATCATGGCCGGCGTCTACTATCGCTATACCCAGGACTGCCCGCAAGGTAACTACAGCGAGCTGCGCGCCGCCGGCATCCCGATCGAAGGCGGCAAGAAGGGTGGCTGGGAGAGCTTCAAGCTGGCCGCCGCGAACTACCGCGTATGGCTGCTGTTCATCACCTACGGCGCCTGCTTCGGCATCGAGATCTTCATCCACAACATCGCCGCGATCTACTACGTCGACCACTTCAAACTGACCCTGGGCCAGGCCGGCATGGCCGCCGGCAGCTTCGGTTTGCTGGCACTGTTCGCCCGTGCACTGGGCGGCTGGGCCTCGGACAAATTCGCCGCCAAGGGCAACCTGAATAACCGCGTCACCCTGCTGTTCGTGCTGATGCTGGGCGAGGGCGCCGGCCTGCTGATGTTCGCCCACGCCGGCTCCGCCGCCCTGGCGATCGGCGCGATGCTGATCTTCGGCCTGTTCACCCACATGGCTTGCGGCGCGACCTACGCCGTGGTGCCGTTCGTCGACAAGCGCGCCCTGGGCGGCGTGGCCGGCATCATCGGCGCTGGCGGCAACGTCGGCGCGGTGGCAGCAGGCTTCCTGATGAAGGGCCTGGGCGACACGCAGCAGACCTTGAGCATCCTGGGCATCGTCGTCGCAGCGACCGCGCTGTGCGCACTGGCGGCGCGCTTCAGCACCAGCGCCATCGAAGAATCCGCAATCGCCAACAAACTGGCAGCTTAAAGTTTAAAGGAACCGCTATGAAAATCATCGTTATCGGCCACGGCATGGTCGGCCACAAATTCCTGGAAAGCCTGGCCGCCAGCGGCAAGACCAACCTGCAGGTGACGGTGCTGTGCGAGGAAGTGCGCCCCGCATACGACCGCGTGCACCTGTCCGAATTCTTTTCCGGTAAAACCGCCGAAGACCTGTCGCTGGTCAAGCCGGGCTTCTTCGAGCGCGACGACATCGTCCTGCGCCTGAACACCCGCGCCACGGCCATCGATACCGCCGCCAAAACCGTCACCACCGGCGACGGCGACGTGCTCTCCTACGACAAGCTGGTGATCGCCACCGGTTCCTATCCGTTCGTGCCGCCGCTGCCGGGTAAGGAGCGCAAGGATTGCTTCGTCTACCGCACCATCGAGGATCTGGAAGCGATGATGGAATGCGGCCAGCGCTCTAAGACCGGCGTCGTCATCGGCGGCGGCCTGCTGGGCCTTGAATGCGCCAAGGCGCTGCGCGACCTGAAGCTCGACACCCACGTGGTCGAATTCTCGCCGCGCCTGATGGCGGTGCAGGTCGACGACAGCGGCGCGCGCGTGCTGCGCCGTAAGATCGAAGAACTGGGCGTGACCGTCCACACCGGAAAAAACACCACCGCCATCGTCGACGGCGTCGATGGAACCCACCGCATGGAGTTCGCCGACGGCGGCCACCTGGACGCCGACATGATCGTCTTCTCGGCCGGTATCCGCCCGCGCGACATGCTGGCGCGCGAATCCGGCCTGGCCGTCGGCCCGCGCGGCGGCATCGAAATCAATAACAACTGCGTCACCTCCAACCCGGACGTCTACGCCATCGGCGAATGCGCGCTGTGGGGCGGCTTGATCTTCGGCCTGGTGGCGCCGGGCTACGAAATGGCCCGTGTCGCTGCGAAGCACATGCTGGGCGAGGCCGGCGAATTCGCCGGTGCCGACATGAGCACGAAGCTCAAACTGATGGGCGTGGACGTGGCCAGTATCGGCGACCCGCATGGTAATACCGCCGGCAGCCGCTCCTACCAGTTCACCGACGAGCGCAAACAGGTCTACAAGAAGATCGTTGTCTCCGACTGCGGCAAATATCTGCAAGGCGCCGTGATGGTCGGCGACGCCGCCGAATATGGCACTCTGCTGCAGATGATGCTGAACAAAATCGAACTGCCGGAATCGCCGGAGTTCCTGATCCTGCCGCAGTCGGACGGCGCCGCCAAACCAGGCCTAGGCGTGGACGCGCTGCCGGAGAGCGCACAAATCTGCTCCTGCAACGACGTCTCCAAAGGCGCGCTGTGCGCGGCGGTTGCCGCCGGCGCCTGCACCGTCGGCGATCTGAAAAGCTGCACCAACGCCGGCACCTCGTGCGGCGGCTGCGTGCCGCTGGTGACGCAGGTGATGAAGGCCGAGATGAAAAAACTCGGCATGGCCGTCAACAACCACGTGTGCGAACACTTCGCCTACTCGCGCCAGGAGATGTTCCACCTGATCAAAGTCGGCCAGATCAAGTCCTTCGACGATCTGCTGCACAAGCATGGCAAGGGCCTCGGTTGCGACGTGTGCAAACCGCTTGCGGCCAGCATCCTGGCGTCGGTGTGGAATGACTTCGTGCTGAAGAAGGAACACGCCAGCCTGCAGGACACCAACGACTACTTCCTCGGTAACATCCAGAAGGACGGCACCTACTCGGTGGTGCCGCGCATGCCGGGCGGCGAAGTGACGGCCGATGGCCTGATCGCGGTCGGCATGGTCGCCAAGAAGTATCAGCTGTACACCAAGATCACCGGCGGCGCCCGCGTCGATTTGTTCGGTGCCCGCGTCGAGCAGCTGCCGCTGATCTGGGAAGAACTGATCGCGGCCGGCTTCGAATCCGGCCACGCCTACGGCAAGTCGCTGCGCACGGTCAAATCCTGCGTCGGTTCGACCTGGTGCCGTTATGGCGTCGACGATTCGATCGGCCTGGCCATCGAACTGGAAAACCGCTACAAGGGCTTGCGCACGCCGCACAAGATCAAGTTCGGCGTTTCCGGTTGCACCCGCGAGTGCGCCGAGGCGCAGGGCAAGGACGTCGGCATCATCGCCACCGAAAAGGGCTGGAACCTCTACGTTTGCGGCAACGGCGGCATGAAGCCACGCCACGCCGAGCTGCTGGCGACGGACCTGGACAAGGCCACCCTGGTTCAGTACATCGACCGCTTCCTGATGTTCTACACCCGCACCGGCGACCGCCTGCAGCGCACCAGCACCTGGCGCGAGAACCTCGAAGGCGGCCTCGATTACCTGAAGCAGGTCGTGGTGCAGGACAAGCTGGGTATCGCCGCCGACCTGGAAGCCGACATGCAGCACGTCGTCAACACCTACGCGTGCGAGTGGAAAGAAGCCGTCGAGAATCCGGAAACCCGCAAACGCTTCCGCACCTTCGTCAACAGCGAGAAGGGCGACGACAACGTCGTCTTCATGGAAGAACGCGGCCAGATTCGTCCCGCCACCGTGGAAGAACGCAAACGCGTGATTCCGATCGCCGTCAGCGCAGCTTGAGGAGAATACAAATGCATCGCGATATTCAAACTGATAACTGGATCGCCGTCTGCAACCTGGACGACATCGTGCCCAATACCGGCGTGTGCGCGCTGCTGAACAACGCGCAGATCGCGGTCTTCCACGTCAACGACGGCGGCCCGCGCGTGTTCGCCATCGATAACTACGATCCGAATTCGGAAGCCGCCGTGCTGTCGCGCGGCTTGGTGGGCAGCCTGGGCGAACGCATCGTCGTCGCCTCGCCGATCTACAAACAGCACTTCGACCTGCAAACCGGCGAATGCCTGGAAGCGCCGGCCAACTCGGTTGGCACCTATCCGGCCCGCGTCGCAGACGGCAAAGTCTGGGTCGGCCTATGAAACCCCCGGAGCGCGTGGAATCGAAGCCTGCGCTGGTCGTCATCGGCAACGGCATGGCTGGCATGCGCACGGTCGAGGAGCTGCGCAAGCTCGATCCGGACATGTACGACATCACTGTGTTCGGCGCCGAGCCGCATGGTAACTACAACCGCATCCTGCTGTCGCCGGTGCTGGCCGGCGAGAAGACGATGGACGACATCATGCTCAACACGCGTGAGTGGTACGTCCAGCATGGCATTACCTTGCATGCGGGCGATCCGGTCGAGCATATCGACCGCCGCAAGCGCATCGTGCGCGCCCGCTCCGGCCTGGAAGTACGTTACGACCGTCTGCTGATCGCCACCGGCTCCAAGCCGTTCATCATCCCGGTGCCGGGCCACCAGTTGCCGGGCGTGCTGGCCTTCCGTGATATCCAGGATGTGGAATCGATGCTGGAGGCGGCGCGCAACCACAAGCACGCGGTGGTGATCGGCGGCGGCTTGCTCGGATTGGAAGCGGCCAACGGCCTGCAGCGCCAGGGCATGTCCGTCACCGTGGTCCACGTGACCGACGCACTGATGAACCAGCAGCTCGACAAACCCGCCGCCCAGCTGCTACAGCGGGCGCTGGAAGACAAGGGCCTGACGTTCATGCTGAACGCGCAGACCGCCGAAATCGTCGGCACCGACCGCGCCACGGCCGTGCGCTTTAAGGACGGCAGCGAGATCCCGGCCGATCTGGTGGTGATGACCGCCGGCGTGCGCCCAAATATCGAACTGGCCAAGGCGGCCGGCCTGCATTGCGACCGCGCCATCATCGTCGACGACACCTTGCAAACCTACGATCCGCGCATCTACGCGGTGGGCGAGTGCGTGCAGCACCGCAGCGCCACTTTTGGTCTCGTCGCGCCGATCTGGGACCAGGCCCGCGTCTGTGGCGCCCATCTGGCCGGCGCCGGCGTGCGCCGCTACGTGCAGCAAACTTCGCCCACACGCCTGAAGGTCACCGGTGTAGACTTGTATTCGGTCGGCGATTTTGTCGGCGGCGAGGGGTCCGAAGACCTGGTGCTGCGGGATGCGCGCCGTGGCGTCTACAAGCGGCTGGTGTTGAAGAACAATCGCGTTACCGGCGCCGTGCTGTATGGCGACGTTAAGGACGGCCCCTGGTATTTCGGCCTGATCCAGAACAACACCGACATCACCTCGATCCGGCAAACCCTGTTATTCGGCGAGGCGCTCAGCGCCAGGGCCGCGTGATCCAATAGTCTAAGCGAGCGAATTTTGAACCTGTCCCAAGACCATCTGTCAGTCCGCACCACCTGCGCATATTGCGGCGTCGGTTGCGGTGTGAGCGCCACCCCCAAGGGCGACGGCACGGTCTCCATCGCCGGCGACAAGCTGCACCCGGCGAACAAGGGGCGCCTGTGCGTCAAGGGTTCCGCGTTGGGTGAGACGGTAAGCCTTGACGGCCGTATGTTGTACCCGCAGGTGCGCGGCGAGGAAGGCCTGCGCCGCGTCTCGTGGGGCGAGGCGCTGGACAAGGTCGCCGGCACCTGGCGCGCCATCATCGACGAACATGGCCCGGACGCCGTGGCCTTGTACGTCTCCGGCCAGCTGCTGACCGAGGACTATTACGTCGCCAATAAGCTGATGAAGGGTTACATCGGCAGCGCCAATATCGACACCAACTCGCGCCTGTGCATGTCGTCGGCGGTGGCGGGCTACAAGCGCGCCTTCGGCGAAGACCTGGTGCCGCTGTGCTACGACGACCTGGAGCTGGCCGACATGGTGGTGCTGGTCGGCTCCAACACCGCGTGGTGCCATCCGATCCTGTTCCAGCGCATCCTGAAGGCCAAGGAAAAGCGCCCGGAAATGAGGATCGTCGTCATCGATCCGCGCCGCACCGCGACCTGCGAGCTGGCCGACCTGCACCTGCCGGTGAAGGCGGGTGCCGACGTCTGGCTGTTCAACGGCTTGCTCAGTTATTTGAACCGCATTGGCGCGGTTGATCCGGCCTTCGTGGCCGATCACACCAACGGCTTCGACGCGGCGCTCGCCACCGCCAACGCCGACTGCAGCGATCCAGCCGTCGTGGCCAAGATCTGCCGCATCGAGCTGCCGGTGCTGATGGAGTTCTACGAACTGTTCGCGGCCACTCAGAAGACCATCACCGCCTACTCGATGGGCGTGAACCAGTCGTCGTCCGGTACCGATAAGGTCAACAGCATCATCAACTGCCATTTGATCGGTGGCCGCATCGGCCAGCCGGGCATGGGGCCTTTCTCGATCACCGGGCAGCCCAACGCCATGGGCGGACGCGAAGTGGGTGGCCTGGCCAATATGCTGGCCGCGCACATGGACCTGGACCGCGCAGACCACCGCGAGGTCGTGCAAACCTTCTGGGAGTCGCCGGCGATGGCCGACAAGCCAGGCCTGAAGGCGGTCGACCTGTTCAAGGCGATCGAGGACGGCAAGGTCAAGGCGGTGTGGGTGATTTCCACCAATCCCGTGGTCAGCATGCCGGACGCCGACCAGGTGCGGCGCGCACTGGAAAAGTGCGAGCTGGTGGTCGCCACCGACATTATGCAAAACACGGACACCAACGCCTATGCCGACGTGTTGCTGCCGGCGCTGGGCTGGGGCGAGAAAGAGGGCACGGTCACCAATTCCGAGCGCCGCATCTCGCGCCAGCGCGCCTTCCTGCCCGCTCCAGGCGAGGCGATGGCCGACTGGAAGATTTTGGCGTTGTTCGCGCAGCGCTTGGGCTTTAGCGGTTTCGATTTTGACGGTGCGGGCGCGGTGTTCGACGAGCACGCGCGCCTGAGCGGCTTCCGCAACAGCGCCGCCGACGTGCCGCGGGCCTTCGACATGTCCGGCCTGGCGCAGTTGAACAAGAACGAGTACGACGGTCTGGAACCGATCCAGTGGCCGGTGCGCCGTGGTGCCGACGGCGGCATGGAGGTGGAAGAGCGTCTGTTCGCCGACAAGCGCTTCGCCCATGCCGACGGCAAGGCGCGCTTCATCGTCACCGTCCCGCGTGCGCCGGCCAACGCCATCAGCGAGGACTTCCCGCTGGCGCTCAACACCGGCCGCGTGCGCGACCAGTGGCATACGATGACGCGCACCGGTAAATCCTTCACATTGGCCGATCACATCTCCGAATCGTTCGTCGACATCCACCCGCAGGACGCGCTGCTGCACGGCGTGCGCGAGGGCGATCTGGCGCGCGTCAGCTCCGAATGGGGCGCGATGGTGGCGCGCGTGCAGCACGGCGGCGGCATCCCGCGCGGCACGGTGTTCATTCCGATCCACTGGTCCAGCCAGACCTCGTCCGACGCCCGCGTCGGCGCGCTGGTCAACCCGGTGGTCGATCCGGTGTCGGGCGAGCCGGAATTCAAACATACGCCGGTGCGCATCGAGCAGTTCCGCGTCAACTGGCACAGTTTCATCCTGAGCCGCACGGAAGTGGATCTGGACAGCGTCGCTCACTGGACCCGCATCCAGGGCCGCGAATTCGCGCGCTACGAGCTGGCCGGCCGCAACACCATCTCCGATTTCGGCCAGTGGGCGCGTGGCGTGCTGGGTGTGCGGGATCTGGACGCCGACTGGCTCGAATACGAAGACCGCACCGCCGGCGTGTACCGCGCCGTGCACGTGGTGAACGATCGCATTGAACAGTGCATCTTCCTGTCGCCGCGCCAGGACATGCCGTCGCGCGCGTGGCTCGCCAGCCTGTTCGTCAAGGAGCAGTTGAGCGAAATCGACCGCGTCGGCCTGCTGGTCGGCATGCCGGTCGAGAAGGGCGCCGACACCGGCCCTACCGTGTGCTCGTGCTTCGGCGTGGGCCGCAACACGATCTGCAACGCGATCATCGAGAAGGACTTGCAAACGGTCGCGCAGGTGACGTCCTGCCTTAAGGCGGGCGGCAATTGCGGTTCCTGCGTCCCCGAAATCAAGAAGATTCTTGTGCAAACGCGCGTGGAGGCGGCGGAAGCAAGGTTGTAAATATGGTAAATTAGACTATCGATCGCTTGATCATGACTACAGAGAGCGAACATGTCTATCCGTGAAAACTTCTCCGACGCCGATATGGACCAGTGGCTCAACGAGAACCGAGTCACTGAAATTGAATGCCTGGTGCCCGATTTGACGGGCGTCGCGCGCGGCAAAATCCTGCCGCGTGCGAAATTCACCCAGGAGCGCGGCATGCGCATCCCCGAGGCGGTGCTGGGCATGACCGTCACCGGTAACTACCCCATTGAAAACGCGGCCTACGACCGCGCCATCTCCTCCACCGACCGCGACATGATCCTGCGCGCGGACCCCGGCAGCATCACCACGGTGCCGTGGGCGGTCGATCCCACCGCGCAGGTGATCCACGATTGCTACTTCGCCGACGGCACGCTGGTCGACTTCGCGCCGCGCTCCGTGCTGCGCCGCGTTTTAAAACTATACGCGGAGCGGGGCTGGAAGCCGGTGGTGGGGCCGGAGCTGGAGTTCTACCTGACCGAAAAGAACATCGATCCCGATCTGCCTTTGCGGGCGCCGGTGGGCCGCAGCGGCCGCGCCGAGACCAGCCGCCAGGTCTACAGCATCGACGCCGTCAACGAGTTCGATCCGCTGTTCGAGGATATCTATGACTACTGCGCGCTGATGAACCTCGACGTCGACACCCTGATCCACGAGACGGGCGCCGGCCAGATGGGCATCAACTTCCAGCACGGCGATCCGCTGGCGCTGGCCGATAACGTCTTCTACTTCAAGCGCACCTTGCGCGAGGCGGCGCTCAAGCACGACATGTACGCCACCTTCATGGCCAAGCCGATGGCCGGCGAACCCGGGTCGGCGATGCATGTGCACCAGAGCGTGAGCGACGCCGCTACCGGCCGCAATATCTTCAGCGCGCCGGATGGCTCGCCATCGGCGGACTTCCGCCACTACATCGGCGGCCTGCAGCGCTATACGCCCGCCGTGATGGCGATCATGGCGCCGTACGTCAATTCGTACCGCCGTATCGTGCGCCATACGGCCGCGCCAATCAACGTCCAGTGGGGGAACGACAACCGCACCGTCGGATTCCGCATCCCCATTTCCGGCGTCGAGCAGCGCCGCGTGGAGAACCGCATCATCGGCGCCGACGCCAATCCTTATCTGGCGATGGCGGTGACCCTGGCCTGCGGCTATCTGGGCATGGTCGACAAGCTGGAGCCAACGCCGATGATCTCCGGCAGCGCCTACGACCACGCCTCCGAGCTGCCGCAGGGATTGCCCCAGGCGCTGGAATGGCTGCGCCGCGAGGACCGCATCCGCGAGGTGCTGGGCGAGCGCTTCATCGACGTCTACACGGCCATCAAGGAGGTCGAGCACCAGGAGTTCATGACCGTCATCAGCCCGTGGGAGCGGGAACACTTATTGCTGCACGTGTAATTGGCAGCATTTATAATCACGTGTCCCAAAAATCGGGCGACCGGCGGATGGTCGTTTCAGATATATTATTAAAATCATTTATTATTTTATAACATGACCATAGAGCGAGCTGCTGAACCCTTCCTCCTGATCCGCAATCTGGTTAAGGAATTCGACGGTGTCCGCGCTGTCAACGACGTGTCGGTCGCCATCAACAAGGGCGAGATTTTCGCCTTGCTGGGCAGCTCGGGCTGCGGCAAATCGACCCTGCTGCGGATGCTGGCGGGATTCGAGACCCCGACCCAGGGTCAGATCACGCTCGCCGGCAAGGACATCGTCAGCGTGCCGCCGTACCAGCGCCCGATCAACATGATGTTCCAGTCGTACGCGCTGTTCCCGCACCTGTCGGTGTGGGACAACATCGCCTTCGGCCTGCGCCGCGATGGCCTGCCGAAGGACGAAATCGCCGCGCGCGTGGAACAGATGCTCAATCTGGTGCAACTGACCGCCTACGGCAAGCGCAAGCCGCACCAGCTGTCCGGCGGCCAGCAGCAGCGCGTGGCGCTGGCGCGCAGCCTGGCCAAGCGTCCCCAGTTGCTGCTGCTCGACGAGCCGCTCGGCGCGTTGGACAAGAAGCTGCGCGAGCGCACCCAGATGGAATTGGTCGGCATCATCGAGGAAGTGGGAGTGACCTGCGTGATGGTCACCCACGACCAGGACGAGGCGATGAGCATGGCGACCCGCATCGCCGTCATGAGCGAAGGCCGCATCCTGCAGGTCGGCCCGCCGGGCGAAATCTATGAAACGCCGAACTGCCGCTTCGTGGCGGACTTTATCGGCAGCGTCAACCTGTTCAACGGCAGCGTCACGGTCGATGAGCCGGACCACGTGATCATCGACACGCCCGAGGGCCGTCACTACGTCACCCACGGCATCACCGGGGTGATGGGCATGCCGGTCGCGGTGGCCGTGCGGCCCGAAAAGATCGCCCTGCAAACGGAGGCGCCGACCCTGGAGCAGCGCGCCAACGCCGGCGAGCATGGCTACAACTGCGTGCAGGGCGCGATCACGGCGATGGCCTACTTCGGCAACGAGACCTTGTACCACGTGCGCCTGGACAGCGGCATGGAGATCAAGGTTTCGCGCACCAACGCCGCCCGCCACGACGACGCCGCGCTCAAGCGCGACCAGCGCGTCTACGCCTGGTGGGACGGCGCCGACGTCGTCGTGCTGACCAGCTAAGGCGGAACCGTCATGAACTTCCTGAAGAATTTACTGACCTTGCGATGGCTGACCGGCCGCCGCTTCGTCATCGCCGTGCCGTTCCTGTGGCTGACGTTCGCCTTCCTGGTACCGTTCCTGATCGTCCTTCGCATCAGCTTCACCGAGTCGGACATGGGCAATCCGTTCGGCACCTTGATGACACTCGTCGACGGCATCATCACGTTCAAGGTCAAAATCTCGAACTACCTGTTCATCGCGGAGGACGAGCTGTATGTGCTGACGTATCTCAGCTCCCTCAAGTTCGCCGCCATCACCACCGCGCTATGCCTGGTCATCGGCTACCCGTTCGCCTACTTCATGGCGCGCGCCAAGCCGACCGTCCGGCCGGTGCTGCTGATGCTGGTGATGCTGCCGTTCTGGACTTCCTTCCTGCTGCGGATCTACGCGTGGAAGGGCATCCTGGCCACCAACGGCATCGTCAACAACTTCCTGATCGGGATCGGCGCCATCAGCGAGCCGCTGCACCTGATGAACACCCAGTTTTCGCTGATCATCGGCATGGTCTACGCCTATCTGCCGTTCATGATCCTGCCGCTTTACGCCAACCTGGTGAAGATGGATACCCGCTTCCTGGAGGCGGCCGCCGACCTGGGTGCGACGCCGCTGCAAGCGTTCTGGCGCATCACCGTGCCGTTGTCGAAGTCCGGCATCATCGCCGGTTCGATGCTGGTGTTCATTCCGGCCATCGGCGAATATGTGATCCCGGAACTGCTGGGCGGTCCCGAGACACTGATGATCGGCCGCCAACTGTGGGACGAATTCTTCACCAATAACGACTGGCCGCTGGCGTCTTCCGTGACGGTCGTGGTGATCCTGCTGATCCTGGTGCCGATGGCGATCTTCAATAAATACAAGGCAGAGCAGGAGGCCCGCTCATGAAAGGCAATACCACTTTTATGCAGCGCTGGTTCGGGCGCGGCTGGCTGTCGATGGGATATCTGTTCCTGTATCTGCCGATCTTCGTGCTGGTGATGTTCTCGTTTAACAGCTCGCGCCAGGACATGGTGTGGACCGGCTTCTCGCTGCAATGGTACGCGGCGCTGATGAACGACGCGGAGATCATCAGCGGCCTGGGACTGTCGCTGCGCATCGCGCTGATGACGGCTTGCGCGTCGGTGGTGTTGGGCACCTTCGCCGCCTTCGTGCTGAATCGCTATCACCGTTTCACCGGCCGCACGCTGTTCGCCGGCATGGTCAGCGCGCCGCTGGTGATGCCGGAGGTGATCATCGGCCTGTCGCTGCTGCTGATGCTGGTGTCGGTGCAGAAGGTGTTCGGCTTCCCCGAGCGCGGCATGATGACGATCTGGATCGGCCACACCTTGCTGGGCATGGCCTATGCGGCGGTGGTGGTGCAATCGCGCCTGCAGGAGATGAACAAGTCGCTGGAAGAGGCGGCGATGGACCTGGGTTGCAGGCCGTATCAGGTGTTCTTTCTGGTGACGCTGCCGAACATCAAACAAGCGCTGGGCTCCGCGTGGCTGTTGACGTTCACCTTGTCGCTCGACGATGTGGTGCTCTCGGCATTCCTGTCCGGCCCCGGATCGTCGACGATGCCGATTGTGATCTTCTCGCGTGCCCGCCTCGGATTGGACCCGCGCGTGAACGCGGTCGCCGCGCTGACCATCCTGGTGGTCACCATCGGCGTGATCGCGTCGAGCCTCTACATCGCCCGCAACGAGCGGCTGCGCCAGAAGCAGATTTCATCGGCGGCCAAAGGTTGACCCACCAATTCATTTAACTTCACCAGCGGGGGCGAACACCGAAATAGGAATATGATCATGTAATTCATGCTAAATTGATAAACATGCGCAGCCCTATCGTTCTCGTTCCCGCTTGCGTCAATCTGGTTGGCGTCCACGCCAGCCACACCGCGCATCTCAAATACGTCGCCGCCGTGGCCGACGGCGCCCGCTGCACGCCGCTGATCGTGCCGGCGCTGGGCGCGACCACCGATTTCGACGCGCTGCTCGATCTAGCCGACGGCATTATGCTGACCGGCTCCCCCTCAAATGTCGACGCTGCCCTGTATGGGCAAGCGGTGCTCGATCCCTTGCTGCCGCGCGACCCCGCGCGCGACGCCACCACGCTGCCGCTGATACGCGCCGCAATCGAGCGCGGCATTCCGCTGCTAGCGATCTGCCGCGGCTTCCAGGAGATGAATGTGGCGCTGGGCGGCACGCTGCACCAGGCGGTGCACGACGTGCCGGGCATGTCCGACCATCGCGAGCAGAAGACGCTGACGCTGGAGCAGCAGTACGCGGCGTCGCACAGCGTGACCCTGGAGGCGGGCGGCCGTTTGGCGCAAATACTCGATAGCGTATCGACGATCATGGTCAATTCGCTGCACGGGCAGGGCATCGCCAAACTTGCGCCGTCGCTTGTGGTGGAGGCCCGCGCCGACGATGGCCTGGTCGAGGCCTACAGCCTGCCGGGCGACACGGGATTCGTGCTCGCGGTACAGTGGCACCCCGAGTGGCGGTTATCAGAGAACCCCGACTCGATCAAGTTGTTCCAGGCCTTCGGTGAGGCCTGCCGCATCTACAAGCAAGGGAGGGACGCATGAAGACCTACGAACAGTGGGCGCGGCGGGTCCCTTAGTGCCCCTTTTTGCGTCATCCCACAGGACCACGGCAACGGCGGCCCGCACGCGGCCCCGCGCACGATCAAAACAACAATGAGAGAATTACATGGCAATCCGCGAGAACTTTACGTACACAGATATGGATCTGTGGCTGAACGAAAAACACGTCACCGAAATTGAATGCCTGGTGCCCGATCTGACGGGCGTGGCGCGCGGGAAGATCCTCCCGCGCGGTAAATTCACCCAGGAGCGCGGCATGCGCATCCCGGAAGCGGTGCTGGGCATGACCGTGACCGGCAATTATCCGACCGAGGACGCGGGCTACGACCGCGCCATCTCCAGCACCGACCGCGATATGATTCTGAAGGCCGATCCCACCACCATCACCATGGTGCCGTGGGCCAGCGACCCGACCGCGCAGGTGATCCACGACTGCTATTTTTCGGATGGCCGCCTGGTGGACTTCGCGCCGCGCTCCGTGCTGCGCCGGGTGCTCAAGCTGTATGAGGACAAAGGATGGAAGCCGGTGGTCGCGCCGGAGCTTGAGTTCTACCTGACCGCCAAGAACACCGATCCGGACCTGCCTTTGCGTCCTCCGATCGGGCGCAGCGGCCGCGCGGAGACCAGCCGCCAGGTCTACAGCATCGACGCCGTCAACGAGTTCGATCCGCTGTTCGAGGACATCTACGACTACTGCGAATTGATGAACCTCGACGTCGACACCCTGATTCACGAAATCGGCGCCGGCCAGATGGAGATCAATTTCCTGCACGGGGATCCATTGGGGCTGGCCGACAAGGTGTTCTTCTTCAAGCGCACCTTGCGCGAGGCGGCTCTCAAGCATGACATGTACGCGACCTTCATGGCCAAGCCGATGGCGGGCGAACCGGGTTCCGCGATGCACGTGCACCAGAGCGTGGTCGATGTCAAAACCGGCATGAACATCTTCAGCGCCGAGGACGGATCGGCCGCGCCGATCTTCAAGCAGTACATCGCAGGCCTGCAGCGCTACATGCCGTCGGCGATGGCGATCGTCGCGCCGTATGTCAATTCGTACCGCCGCCTGGTGCGCCATACGGCGGCGCCGATCAATATTCAGTGGGGCATGGACAACCGCACCGTCGGTTTCCGTGTGCCGGAGTCGGGCGTGCAGGATCGCCGCGTCGAAAACCGCATCATTGGCGCGGATGCCAATCCGTACCTGGCGCTGGCGGTCACCTTAGCCTGCGGCTATCTCGGCATGACCGAGCAGCTGGAGCCGACGCCGATGACCGTGGGCAGCGCCTACGACCTCAAAGTCGAACTGCCGCAAGGCCTGCCGGAGGCACTGCAGCATCTGCGCGCCGAGGACAAGCTGCGCAGCGTATTGGGTGGGCGCTTCATCGATGTCTACGCCGCCATCAAGGACCTGGAGCACCAGGAATTCATGACCGTCATCAGCCCGTGGGAACGCGAACACCTGCTGCTGCACGTCTGATCATCCAATTCTCCAACAAGGAATCACTATGCCTAACAACTCATTGGCACCAAGCGCCGCGCTGGTCGCATCGGTAAAAAATCCGGCCGCGCCGCAGGTGTACGACACCGCCGCGATCCAAAAGCTGGACACGGCCCACTACATGCATCCGTTCACCGACCACAAGGCGCTGGGCGAAAAGGGCGCGCGCGTGATGGTGCGCGGCGAGGGCATCTACCTGTGGGACTCGCAGGGGAAGAAGGTCCTGGACGGCATGTCCGGCCTGTGGTGCGTCAATGTCGGCTACGGCCGCACCAGCATTTCGGAAGCGGTGTACAAGCAGATGGAGACGCTGCCGTTTTATAACAGCTTCTTCAACACCACCAACGTGCCGGCGGTGCAACTGGCCGCCAAGCTGGCGAAGATATCGCCGCCGCAGTTCAACCACGTCTACTTCACCGGCTCCGGCTCGGAAGGCAACGACACCAATCTGCGCATGGTGCGCCGCTACTGGGACGTATTGGGCTACAAGGAACGCCACACCATCATCAGCCGCCACAACGCCTATCACGGCAGCACCGTGGCCGGCGCCTCGCTGGGCGGCATGGACGGCATGCACGCGCAGGGCGGTTTGCCGATTCCCGGCATCGTCCATATCGGCCAGCCGAACTACCTGGAGTCTGGGCACGGCATGACCGAGGACGAATTCGGCATCGAGGCCGCGTCGTGGCTGGAGAAGAAAATCCTGGAGGTCGGCGCCGACAAGGTCGCGGCCTTCATCGGTGAGCCTGTGCAGGGCGCCGGCGGCGTGATCATCCCGCCCGCGACGTACTGGCCCGAGATCCAGCGCATCTGCGACAAATACGGCATCCTGCTGATCGCCGACGAGGTGATCTGCGGCTTCGGGCGCCTCGGCAAGTGGTTCGCGTCGGAGCTGTTCGGCATGAAGCCCGACCTGATCACCTTCGCCAAGGGCGTCACGTCCGGTTATGTGCCGCTCGGCGGTGTGCTGGTCGGCGACCGCGTGGCCGATGTGCTGATCGGGCAGGGCGGCGAGTTCAATCACGGCTTCACCTATTCCGGCCACCCGGTCGCCTGCGCGGCCGCGCTGGAAAATATCCGCATCATCGAAGACGAGAAGCTGGTCGAGCGCGTTGCCAACGAAACCGGGCCATACTTGAAGAAGCGCTTTGCGGAACTGTCCGACCATCCGCTGGTTGGATACGCTGACAGCTGCGGCTTCGTCGCGGGCCTCAATCTGGTGCGCAGCAAGGGGGCGGTACCGCACGATAACGTGACGTTCGACGAGGCGCTGGGCGTGGGCATGGTCTGCCGTGGCTACATGTTCGACAACGGCATGATCATGCGCGCCGTCGGCGACCGCATGATCATCGCGCCGCCGCTGGTCATGACCGTGGCCCAGATCGACGAGATGGTGACGCTGATCCGCAAGTGCCTGGACCTGACCTACGCCGACATCAAGGAACGCGGCTGGGTCTAAACCTGAATTGGATTGGAGCGCAAAATGACTACAACATCGTGGCATGAGCGGGCGGCAAGCCTGCAGATGGACAACCGCGCCTTTATCGGCGGCCAGCGCGTGTGGGCGAAGAACGCGCAGCAGTTCGAAAACCTGTCGCCGATCGACGGCCGCAAGCTGGGCATGGTCGCGCGCTGCGACAGCGCCGATGTCGACGCGGCGGTCGCCAGCGCGCGCGAGGCCTTCGAGGCGCGCAGCTGGGCGGGCAAGTCGCCGGCGCAGCGCAAGCGCATCATGATCAAGTTCGCCGACCTGGTGCAAAAGTACGGCCCCGAACTGGCCCTGCTCGAAACGCTGGACATGGGCAAGCCAATCAAATACAGCCAGAGCGTGGACGTGGGCGCGACCGCCAACTGCCTGCGCTGGTACGGCGAGGCGATCGACAAGATCTACGACGAGATTGCGCCGACCGCCGAAAATAGTCTGGCGCTGATCACGCGCGAGCCGGTCGGCGTGGTCGCCGCCATCGTGCCGTGGAACTACCCGATGATCATGGCCGCGTGGAAGATCGCGCCGGCCCTCGCCGCCGGTAACAGCGTGGTGCTCAAGCCCTCGGAGAAGTCGCCGTTGACGGCGCTGCGGCTGGCCGACATCGCGCTGGAGGCGGGCATTCCGGCCGGCGTATTCAATGTGCTGCCCGGCTACGGCCACGAGGCCGGCGCCGCGCTGGCCCTGCACATGGACGTCGACTGCATCGGCTTCACTGGCTCCACCCGCGTGGGCAAGCAGATTTTGCAGATGGCAGGCCAGTCGAACCTCAAGCGCGCGTGGACCGAATTGGGCGGCAAGTCTGCCAACATCGTCTGCGCCGATTGTCCCGACCTGGATGCGGCCGTGGCCTCGGCCATCGGCTCGATCTATTTCAATCAGGGCGAGAGCTGCAACGCGCCTTCGCGCCTGTTCGTAGAGGCCTCGATCAAGGACCAATTCATCGAGAAGGCGCTGGCGATGATGCCGGACTTCCAGCCGGGCGATCCGCTCGACGAGAACACGGTGATGGGGGCGATTGTCGACGCCACGCAACTGAAGACCGTGATGGGATACATCGAAGCCGGCAAGGCGGATGGCGCCAAGCTGTTGTCGGGCGGGCGCCAGGCGCGCACCGAGACCGGCGGCTTCTTCGTCGAGCCGACCTTGTTCGACCAGGTCGACAGCGGCATGACCATTGCGCGCGAAGAGATCTTCGGGCCGGTGCTGTCGGTGCTGGCCTTTACCGATCTGAAGGAGGCTATCAGGCAGGCCAATTCGACGCCTTACGGCTTGCAGGCGGCGGTATGGACGTCCGACATGACCAAGGCGATACAAACGGCGCGCGCGCTGCGGGCCGGCACCGTGCACGTGAACCAGTACGACGGCGACGACATCACCGTGCCGTTCGGCGGCTACAAGCAGTCCGGCAATGGCCGCGACAAGTCGCTGCACGCGTTCGATAAATACACCGAACTGAAAACCACCTGGATTCAGATCGGCTAGCGAAAAGGGAGACGGCGATGAGCCAGGCAATGAAGGATTTTCTACGCGACCGCAATATCCACGAGGTGGAATGCGTGATCGCCGACATGACCGGCATCGCGCGCGGGAAAATCCTGCCCAAGGACCTGTTCCTCAGCGAAGGCGAGATGCGCCTGCCCAAGAGCGTCCTGCTTAACACCGTCAATGGCGAGCAGCCGAATAATCTGCCCTACACCGGCGCCACCGATCCGGACATGATCTGCGTACCGGATCTGGCCACCTTGCGGCAGGTGCCGTGGGCGGCGGAAAACGTCGCGCTGGTGATCCACGATTGCCAGAACTTCGACGGCACGCCGGTGGGCCTGTCGCCGCGCGCGGTGCTGCGCAAGGTCCTCAAGCTGTATGCCGACCGTGGCTGGCAGCCGGTGGTGGCGCCGGAGATGGAGTTCTATCTTGTCGCCCGCAGCAGCAATCCGCACGAGCCGCTGACGCCGCCGCTGGGCCGCAGCGGCAAGACCGAATCAGGCCGCCAATCGTATTCGATCGACGCGGTCAACGATTTCGATCCCTTCTTCCTTGAGCTTTCCACGTTCTGCAAGCAGCACCAGTTGGGTGTGGAGACGCTGATTCACGAAGCGGGCGCCGGCCAGATGGAAATCAACTTCACCCACGGTGACGCGCTGGAACTGGCCGACCGCGTGTTCCTGTTCAAGCGCGCGGTGCGCGAAACGGCGCTGCGGCACGGCATCTTCGGCACCTTCATGGCCAAGCCGATGGAGACGGAGCCGGGCAGCGCGATGCATATTCATCAAAGCATCCTCGATGCGGCGACCGGCAACAACATCTTCACTGATAAAAAAGGTGAGGCGAGTCCCCTGTTCTTCAACTATATCGCGGGCCTGGAGCGCTACACGGCGGCGGCCACCTTGCTGTTTGCGCCGCATGTCAATTCCTACCGGCGGCTGTCACGCTTCATGTCGGCGCCGACCAATGTGCATTGGGGCTATGACAACCGCACCTGCGGCTTCCGCATCCCCAACTCCACGCCGACCAATCGCCGGGTGGAGAACCGCGTGCCCGGCGTGGACGTCAATCCCTATCTGGCGATGGCCGCGACCCTGGCGTGCGGCTACCTTGGCATGGTCGATGGCCTGACGCCTTCCGAGCCGACCGAGGGCAGCGCGGAGCATGTGCACGACCAGCTGCCGCGCAATCTGGAGGATGCGATTTTGCGGCTGCGTGAATGCAAACCCCTGAGCGAGATATTGGGCGAGTTGTTCGTGCAGGCGTTCTGCGAAGTCAAGGAGCTGGAATTCGCCACCTACAGCCGCGTGATTAGTTCCTGGGAGCGCGAGCATCTGATGCTGCTGGTGTGAGGAGGGCGCGATGTACAACACCCGCGATGGAGTGAACTGGCAGCGCGCGCAGGCGCTGGCGGCGCGGGAGCGCGCCAGTTACATCTCGCGCAATCCCGAATCGGCACGGCTGGCGGGGGAGGCGGCGCGGCACCTGCTGTTCGGCGTGCCGATGCACTGGATGAACGACTGGTCGACGCCTTTCGCGCTGACGGTGGCCGAGGCTTCCGGCGCGCGCTTCCGCGATGTCGACGGCCACGAGTATGTCGATTTCTGTTTGGGCGACACCGGCGCGATGTTCGGCCATGCGCCGCCCGCCGTGGCGCAGGCGGTGGCGCGGCAGGCCACGCGTGGCTACACGGCCATGCTGCCGTCGGAGGACGCGGCGCCGGTGGCGGCCGAACTGGCGCGGCGTTTCGGGTTGCCGTACTGGCAGTTCGCGCTGTCGGCTTCGGACGCCAACCGTTTTGTGCTGCGCTGGCTGCGCGCGGCGACGGGGCGCGACAAGGTCTTGGTCTTCAATGGCTGCTATCACGGCACGGTGGACGACGTGTTCGTCGATCTGGTCGACGGCGTGCCGACGCAGCGTGACAGCCTTCTTGGGCAGGTTCACGCGCTGACGGATCACACCGTGGTCGTCGAGTTCAACGACCTGCCGGCGCTGGAAGCGGCGCTGGCGCCGGGCGATGTCGCCTGCGTGATGGCCGAGCCGGTGATGACCAATATCGGCATGGTGCTGCCGGAGCCTGGATATTGGGAAGCGGCGCAGCGCATCATCCAGCGTCACGGCACGCTGCTGGTGATCGACGAGACGCACACCATCAGCAGCGGCCCCGGAGGTTATGCGCAGGCCCACGGCATGCGGCCGGACGCGCTGGTGATCGGCAAACCCGTCGGCGGTGGAATCCCCTGCGCGGTGTATGGTTTTACCGAAGTGCTGGCGCGCAGGGTCGAGCAGGCCAAGCGCGGCGCGCCGCCAGGCCACTCGGGCGTCGGCACCACGTTGAGCGCCAACATGTTTGCGATGGCCGCGATGCGCGCCAATCTCGAACAGGTGATGACCGACGCGGCCTACCGGCACATGTTCGCGCTGGCGGCGACGCTGGCGCAAGGGCTGCGCGACGTCATCGCCCGCCACCAGCTGGCATGGTGCGTGACGCGGGTCGGCGCCCGCACGGAATTCCAGTTCGCGCCCACAGCGCCGCGCAACGGCGGCGAGGCGCAGAAGATCCTCGACGGCGAGCTGGAACAGATCATCCATTTGTACCTGCTCAATCGCGGCCTGTTGATCACTCCTTTCCACAACATGCTGCTGGTCTGCCCCGACACCACCGGGGCCGATGTCGCCCGTTTGCTATCCGTTTTCGACGATTGCCTGCGCGAGCTGGGTTAACCAAGCCACCGCTGAAACAATCGCGATACAAATTGACCCGCTATCGGGCTAATTGATGAGCCCGCTATGTGCTCCACCGAACCGATGCGACGGTCCGGCAGGTCTACCCTCGTCAGAGCGCGGGGCCTGCATTCGACATGCCCGCGCACTTTGACAGTGCGAGGATATGATATGAAAATCGGCATGGTAGGTCTGGGGCGCATGGGCGCCAACATGGTCTGGCGGCTCGCCAGGGACGGTCACCAGTGCGTCGCCTATGCGCGGCACGCGGAGACGGTGAAATCGGTACTGCGCGAAGGCGTCACCGGCGCTTCCTCGCTGGAGGATCTGGTCTCGCAGCTGGAGACGCCGCGCGTGCTATGGCTAATGGTGCCGGCGGCATCGGTCGACGCCACGCTCGACACGCTCAAGCCACTGCTGGAAGCGGGCGACATCGTCATCGACGGCGGCAATTCGCATTACCACGACGATATCCGGCGCGGCGCGCAGCTCAAGGAGCTCGGGCTGCACTACGTCGACGTCGGCACCAGCGGCGGCACGCATGGCCTGGAGCGCGGCTACTGCCTGATGATCGGTGGCGAGAAGGAGATCGTCGGCCATCTCGAGCCGCTGTTCGTGTCGCTGTCGCCGGGCCACGCGGCGGCCACGCCGACACCTGGCCGCGACAAGCCCAATAGCAGTGCCGAACAGGGCTATCTGCATTGCGGGCCGAATGGCGCCGGGCACTTCGTCAAGATGGTCCACAACGGCATCGAGTACGGCATCATGGGCGCCTACGCCGAGGGCCTGAACATCCTGCGCAACGCCAACATCGGCAAACTCGAACACGAGGTCGACGCCGAGACCACGCCGCTGCGCAACCCCGAACATTACCAGTACGACCTCGATCTGGGCGAGATCACGGAAGTATGGCGGCGCGGCAGCGTGATCAGCTCATGGCTGCTGGATTTGACCGCCGACGCGCTGCTCAAGGATCCGCATCTGGACCAATTCGCCGGCCGCGTCTCCGATTCCGGCGAGGGCCGCTGGACCATCAACGCCGCCATCGACGAGGGCGTGCCGGTGCCGATCCTGAGTTCCGCGCTGTTCGAGCGATTCAGCTCGCGCGGCAACGGCGAATTCTCCGGCAAGGTGCTGTCCGCGATGCGCGCCGGCTTCGGCGGCCACGCCGAGAAACCGGCCAAGCCATGATGGACGATATCGTCTTTTTGGTCGACTGCGACAACACGCTCATGGACAACGACGCGGTACAGCGCGACCTGCGCGACCATCTGGAACGCGAGTTCGGCATCGAGGCGCGCGACCGCTACTGGGCGATCTTCGAGGAGCTGCGCTCGGAGCTGGGCTATGTCGACTATCTGGGCGCGCTGCAGCGCTACCGCGTCGAATCGCTCAACGAACCGCGGCTGCTGCTGATGGCCGGCTGGCTGATGAACTATCGCTTCGCCGACCGCCTGTATCCGCAGGCGCTGGAGGTCATCAAGCACCTGGGCCAGTGGGGCAAGGTGGTGATCCTGTCTGACGGCGACGTGGTCTTCCAGCCGCGCAAAGTGGAGTATTCCGGGCTGTGGGACGCCGTCGACGGCCGCGTGCTGATCTACATCCACAAGGAGACGATGCTGTGCGAGGTCGAGAAAGCCTACCCGGCGCGCCACTATGTAATGGTCGATGACAAGGTGAGGATACTGGCGGCGATGAAGTCCGGCTGGGGCGACCGGCTGACCACAGTGTTCCCGCGCCAGGGGCACTACGCCACCGCGCCCGATGTCGCCAGCTTCACCACCCCGGACCTGACCGTCGAACGTATCGGCGATCTTTTGCAGCACCAGTTGCCGGCGTTCGCCGGCCGTGAAAAGGAGAGCACACCATGAACCCTGCATTGCGTCTGTATGAGCTCGGGCAAAGCCTGTGGCTGGACAATATCACGCGCGGGTTGCTCACCAGCGGTACGCTGGAGAAGTATATCCACGAGTACGACCTGAAAGGATTGACGTCGAATCCGAGCATTTTCGAGGCGGCCATCCACGGCGCCGACTTCTACGACAAGGCGATCGCGCAACGCAGCGCCGCCGGCGAATCGGGCGAGGCGCTGTTCCTCGAGCTGGCGCTGGAGGATCTGCGCGCCGCCGCCGATCTGTTCCTGCCGATGTACGAAGAGTCGGAAGGACATGACGGCTGGGTGTCGATGGAGGTTTCGCCGCTATTGGTGCACGATGCCGAAGGCACCCTGCGCGAAGCGAAGACGCTGCACAAGCGCCTGGACCGTCCCAACGCGTTCATCAAGATCCCCGGCACGCCGGAAGGGGTGAAGGCGATCGAGGAGGCGATCTTCGCCGGAATTCCGGTCAATGTGACCTTGCTGTTCTCGCGGGAGCAGTATTTGGCGGCGGCCGAGGCGTATATTCGCGGCGTCGAGCGCCGGCTTGAAAAGGGGCTCGATCCGAAGGTGGCTTCGGTGGCGTCTGTGTTTGTCAGCAGATGGGATTCCGCTGTGAAGGACGAGGGGCCGGAGGGCTCGAATAACACGCTGGGGATCGCCATGGCGCGCCGCACCTATGTGGCGTATCGCGAGTTGCTGGCGTCGCAGCGATGGAAGCTGTTGGCGGAGCGGGGTGCGTTGGCCCAGCGGCTGCTGTGGGCTAGTACCGGGACCAAGGACCCGGAGGCGTCGGATGTGCTGTACGTGACGTCGCTGACGGCGCCGAATACGATCAACACGGTGCCGGAGAAGACCTTGCTGGCCTTTGCCGATCATGGCATCGTCAATGGCAGCATGCCGCCGGAGGGTGGCGATGCGGAGAAGGTGATTGCGAAGTTCGCCGATGCCGGCATTGATGGCGATGAGTTGGCGGAACGCTTGCAGCGAGAAGGCGCGGAGGCGTTCAGCAAGTCGTGGGCGAAGCTGTTAGAGGTGATCGCGGAGAAGAGCGGTCGGTAACTCCTATGTTGTGGAACCCGGCGCCGGTCGATTGAGCCGGCCGCCAACCCGCACAGGGCGGGGTCGTACCCCGTACGGGGTACGACCCCAATTCGCCGCAGTGCGGGTTGAACGATTCCGTCAGCCCAGCACCTGCCGCGCCATCAGCAGCACATTCTCGACCCCGAACCCATACTCCCTCAGCAGCCTGTCACCCGGCGCCGACGCGCCATAACCCTCGATCGACAGCACCTTTCCGCGCGGCCCCACGTAGCGATGCCAGCCCTGCGCCACGCCGGCCTCGATCGCCAGCCGCGCATCGAGCTCCGGCGGCAGCACCTCGTCGCGATACGCCTGCGGCTGGTCCTCGAACAACTCCCAGCTCGGCATCGATACCACGCGCGCGCACACGCCGTCCTCGAGCAACCGCGCCTGCGCCCGCAACGCCAGATCCACTTCGGATCCTGTCGCGATCAACACCAGTTCCGGCTTGCCGCCGGCCGCCTCGCTGACCACATACGCGCCGCGCCGCAAGCCCTCCGCCGCCGCATGCCGCTCGCGGTCCAGGGTCGGCACATGCTGGCGCGTGAGCACCAGCGCCACCGGCCTGCCGGCCGATTCCACCGCCACCTTCCACGCCGCGGCCGTCTCGTTGGCGTCGGCCGGCCGTATCACCACCAGCCCCGGTATCGCCCGCAGGCTGGCCAGATGCTCGATCGGCTGGTGCGTGGCGCCGTCCTCGCCCAGCGCGATGCTGTCATGCGTGAACACGTACACCACCTGCAATCCCATCATCGCCGACAACCGTATCGCCGGCCGCATATAGTCCGAGAACACGAAGAAGGTGGCGTTGAACGGCAGCGCGCCGCCATGCGCGGCGATGCCGTTGCTGATGGCCGCCATCGCGTGTTCGCGCACGCCGAAGTGCAGGTTGCGTCCGCGCCGGCTCCAGCCGCCGCCGTTCGATCCCTGACGGTCGCCGGTGCTCTCGTCCATGCCGTCCGGCTGGAAGTCGCCGAAGCCGGCGAGCGCGGTGAAGGTTGACGGATCGAGGTCGGCCGAGCCGCCGATCAGCGCCGGCAGCCTGGCCGCGATGGCGTTGGCCACCTTGCCGGCGGCGGTGCGCGTGGCCACGCCCTTGGCGTCGGCCGGGAACACCGGTATGTCGGCGTCCCAGCCTGCCGGCAGCGCGCCGGCGCCTGCGCCGCCTTGCATCAGCTGTTTGAGTTCGCGCGCCTCGTCGGGGAAGGCGCGCTCGTAGGCGGCCAGACGGTCCATCCATTCGGCCTGGTGGCGCGCGCCATGCGCGCCGCCGTTGGTGAAGGGACTGGCCGCGCCGTCGGGAATCAAAAACGGCGGCTGCTCCGGCCAGCCCAGCGCGCGCTTGGTCAACGCCACTTCGTCGGCGCCCAGCGGCGAGCCGTGGGCGTCGATCTTGTCTTGCTTGTTGGGCGAGCCGAATCCCAGATTGCTGCGCACCAGGATCAGGGACGGCTTGTGCACCTCGGCGCGGGCGGTGGCCAGTGCCTGCTCGATCGCCTCGATATTGTTGGCGTCGTCCACCGTCTGGATATGCCAGCCATAGGCGGCGAAGCGCGCGGCGCGGTCTTCGCTGAAGGTCATATCGCTGCCGGCCGACAGCGTGACCTGGTTGTCGTCGTACAGGTAGATCAATTTTCCCAGTTTGAGATGGCCGGCCAGCGAGGCCGCCTCCGAGGCCACGCCTTCCATCAAGTCGCCGTCGCTGACGATGCCGTAGGTGTGGTGGTCGATGACGTTGTGGCCTTCGCGGTTGTAGCGCGCGGCCAGGCTGGCCTCGGCGATGGCCATGCCGACGCCGTTGGCGAAGCCCTGGCCCAGCGGGCCGGTGGTGATCTCCACGCCGGGCGTGTGGCCGCGCTCCGGGTGGCCGGGCGTGCGGCTGTCCCACTGGCGGAACTGGCGCAGGTCTTCCAGCGACAGGTCGTAGCCGCTCAGGTGCAGCAGGCCATAGAGCAGGGCCGAGCCGTGGCCGGCCGACAGCACGAAGCGATCACGGTCGAACCAGTGCGGATCGGCGGGGTGGTGTTTCAGGAAGCGCGTCCACAGCACGTAGGCCATGGGGGCGGCGCCGAGCGGCAGGCCGGGGTGGCCGCTGTTGGCTTGCTGGACCATGTCGACGGCCAGGAAGCGCAGCGTGTTGACGCTGAGCTGATCGGTGTTGTTCATGCATGACTCCTCGTAGCGGATTACAAAGGAGGCCGACGCCGGAATGGGGCGGCCGCCTCACCCAGACTAGCTCTGCCGTGACATCCTCTCTGTGCGGCATGCCACACTGCCGTGGCGGTTGACCGAGAGTTCCCCCTGCGATACTGTTTCAATACCGTGCGGCGCATTCAAGGATTTCCATGACTCAATCATCGCGGCAAAAATTGATCGACATTCTTGATTACTGGCATACGATCGAATTCTTTGTTCCGTTTGATCTGGATCAAGTCACCGACGTTGAAGACAAGTCGAGGTTGCGTTTTATCCGTCCCGAGCAACTCGCGAGCCTGCCGCCGGATTACTTCGCCCGCTTCGAGGCGCCGCCAACGATGCGTGTCACCGGCTTTCAGCTGTATCTCGGGCTGTTCGATCGCGCCGAGATCGCCACGGTGTGCAAGCGGGCATTGCCCGCGCTGTCGGCGGCGGAAGCGGACGAGGATGAGCAACGCGGCCTCGGCGAGGGACGCACCTGCTTCGCCCGGGTGGCGTTGGGGGCGGGGGGCGAACCGATGTTCGATCCGTTGTCGGTGTCGACGGTGCCGTGGGCCCTCGGGCGCATGGCATCGCACGGGACCGACGGTCTGACGCTGGACGCCTTCAATTTGTCGCTGTGCGAGCTGAAGGACCGTCTGGCGGACTTCGACGCCGAGCGTGCCTTTGGCGCGCCGTTGAGCGGGATCGACATGGCGCGCCTGTGCGCGCTGTTTGCCGACTGGGCCGGTTTTTCGCCCGCCGCCGCGCAACCGCTGCTGCTCGAAGTGCGCATCGGGCCGAAGCCGAAAGAGAAGCCTGGGAGCGATGAGGCCATCGGCGAAGTGACGGAGGACGCCTCTGACGACGATGACGCGGTCGCCGACGAACCGGTGATCGATATCCTCAACAGCTTTTACATCGAAGACCTTGAGCGCGCGATGCGGTCGCTGCGCGAGGATGAGGTGCCGATGCTGGCGGCGTATCTGGAGCCGCTGGCGCACGATCGCCGCATCGACGTCTATACGCCGGAAGGCCGCGCCGCGCTGCTGCGGCAATTGCATCCCGCGCTTGCCAATCGCGGGCACTGGCTAAGCCAACCGGCGCACAGTATGAGCCTGATGCAGCAGTTTGCGATCAACACCGGACTCGAGGCGCTGCTCGACGGCGGCCTGTTCGCCGTCAACGGCCCGCCCGGCACGGGCAAGACCACTTTGCTGCGCGAGCTGTTCGCGGAAAATATCGTCCGCCGCGCGGCGGTGTTGTCACGCTGCGAGGTGGCGAAGGACGCCTTCTTGCCGCGTAAAACCCAGGTCCATTTCCGCAACGGCGATTCGACGTGGATCGCCTGCCTGAAGCCGGAGTTGACCGGGTTTGAAATGGTGGTCGCCTCGTCCAACAACGCCGCTGTCGAAAACATATCGAGCGATCTGCCCAAGCTCAAATCCCTTGGCGAAGATTGGCGCCATGTCGAGTATCTGCGCTCGGTGGCCTACCGCCTCGCGGCGGAAGACAAGAAGGGCTATTTCCATCCGTCGCCGGAGATCGCGCCGTGGGGCCTGATCTCCTGCGCGTTGGGAAACAGCGCCAATCGTCGGCATTTTGTCTCCAAATTCTACGATAAGAACTGGAACGAGAAGGTTCAACCAGACCCGCGCTGCCAGAACATCCACCAGTGGTTGGCGGCCTACAAAGGACCGTCGTTCCGGCAGGCCGCTTCCGCGTTTCGCGAGTTGGAAGCCCGCGTCGAGGGCGAGGTGGCGCGGCTGGCCCAATGCGCCGATCTGTGGCGTGAGCAGCTGGGCGTGGATCGCGGGCAGTTCTGCGCGGACGCGGAGGCCGCGCTGGCATCGGCCACGTCGGGCGCCGCGCGGGCTGCAGCCGACGAAGCCGAAACCGGGCGCCGGCTGCAAGCACTGTTAGAGCGGCAGGCGCATTTGCGCGAGGAGGAGCGCTTGCTCGATCGGCAGTCGCCCGTGTTCTGGTCACGCTGGCTGCAGCTGCCAGCGGCGCAACTGCACCGCCGCGAATGCGCCGCCAACGCTGCCGCCCAGCGCGAGGTGCTGGCGCAGGTGAGCGCCGCCAGGGCGGAGCAGGCGGCATGCGCCGATGCCGCAACGCGGGCGGCCGGCGCCGTGCAAGCGGCGCGCGACGCCGTGTCGGAGCGCTTGCGGATCTGGGAGGAGCGGAAGCATCGCTTGGCGTCGATGCAGGAGCGCTACGGTTTCGAGTTGCCGGCTTGCGCCGAGGAGCTGGAATGCGACGGTTTTCAAATCAAGGGACTGTGGCACGACCCGGCGGTCGCCGGTTTGCGCTCGGCGCTCTTTGCCGCCGCGCTGGCGCTGCACGAGGCCTGGCTGGCGGAGGTGGGGCGCAAGGACGGCGGATTCGGGGGCAACCTGTTCGCGATCCCGCGCCTGTTGACGAATATTCGTCCGGACGATGACGCCAACGTCGCCTTGATCTGGCAAAGCCTGTTCATGGTGGTGCCGGTGGTATCGACCACGTTCGCCTCGCTGGCGCGGCAGTTCCGCGGCATGGGGGCCGGTTCGATCGGCTGGCTGTTCATCGACGAGGCGGGCCAGGCGGTTCCGCAGGCGGCGGTGGGCGGCTTGTGGCGCGCGCGCCGCGCGGTGGTGGTGGGCGATCCGCGCCAGATCGAGCCGGTGTTCACGGTTCCGCTGGCGCTGATCCGGGCCCTGTCCAAGCGCTCGCCGCACACCGCCGGCGAGGCTTATGCGCCGGACAAGGTCTCGGTGCAGCGGCTGGCCGACGACGCCAACCGCCACGGTACGCTGGCGCCGGAGGAGGGTGGCCCCGGACTGTGGATCGGCAGTCCGCTGCGGGTGCACAGGCGCTGCGCCGATCCGATGTTCAAGCTGGCGAACCTGATCGCATATGGCAGCAAGATGGTGATCGAGGAGCCGCGGCGCACCCCTGCGCCGCTGGAGATTCCGATGGGGGAAAGCGCCTGGATCGATATCGGCGGCCCGGCCGCGTTCAAGCAGGTGGTGCCGGCGCAGATCGAGTTTGTCGCCGGCTTGATCGTGGAGTTGTACCGGCGCAGCGGCACGCTGCCGGCGCTATATGTGATTTCACCGTTCAAGGCGGTCAGGGACGCGGTGCGCAAGCGCTTGCAGGAAGTCGACTGGCCGGACAAGCCGCCGAAGCCCGCCGCGTTGAAGAAGTGGTGCAAGACCAGCGTCGGAACGGTGCACACCTTCCAGGGCAAGGAGCAGGCGGTGGTGGTGATGGTGCTGGGAGTGGACCCCGAACATGCCGGGTCGGCGCAGTGGGCGGCATCCAAGGCGAATTTGCTTAACGTGGCGCTGACGCGCGCGCAGCAGTACTTCTACATGGTTGGCGCGGCCGATGTATGGCGCGAAAAGGCTTTCTTCGGCGCCGTGTGCGGGGAGTTACCGATGGTCGGCGCCGCCGATTTCATGGCCGGCGTGGGGGCGGTGGCGATCCCGCACGCCCCGCAGGCCACGGCTCCGCTTAGAAGCAGTGCTCCAGCGCCGGGAAGCTGCCATCCTTGACCGCCGCGACATACGCGCTGATGGCGGCGTCGATGCTGGTTTGCCCTTCCATGAAGTTCTTGACGAAGCGCGCTTTGCGGCCAGGGAAGACGCCCAGCAAATCATGCATCACCAGCACCTGGCCCGAACAGTCGGGACCCGCGCCGATGCCGATCGTCGGTATCGCCAGCAGGTCGGTGACTTCCTTGCCCAGCGCCGACGGTATCGCTTCGAGCACCAGCACCGAGGCGCCGGCGGCCTGCAGTTTTAATGCGTCGGCCTTGAGCAGGTCGGCGCTGTCGGTGGTCTTGCCCTGCACCTTGTAGCCGCCCAGCTGGTGCACCGATTGCGGCGTCAGGCCCAGGTGCGCGCAAACCGGAATTCCGCGCTCGGTCAGGAAGCGCACCGTGTCGGCCAGCCATGCGCCGCCTTCCAGCTTGACCATGTGCGCGCCGGCCTGCATCAGCTGCACCGAGTTGGCGTAGGCCGTTTCCGGCGTGCCGTAGGCGCCGAACGGCAGGTCGGCGACGATCAGCGCCGACTTGCTGCCGCGCGCGACAGACGCCGTGTGGTACGCCACTTCGGCGACGGTGACCGGTAACGTCGACTGGTGGCCGTTGCAGACCATGCCGAGCGAGTCGCCGATCAGCAGCATCTCGACGCCGCAGCGGTCCATCAGCGAGGCGAAGCTGGCGTCGTAACAGGTCAGCATGGAGATTTTTTCGCCCGTCGAACGCAGGTTGGCCAGCGTGTGGACGGTGACAGCCTTGGTGGCGGCCGCTTTGGCCGGTGCAGGTGAGGTGGTGGCGGCGGGCTTTTGGCTCGCGGCCAGTTCGTTTCCTTGCAAATAACCAGACATGGTGGTTCCTTTAGAGATGAAGTCGGACCGCGATAGTGTAGTCCTGAATGCTATCGCGTGCAGAAGGTCAGGTGGCCGGGGCGATGCCCTGGCCGGCGACGCCGGCCGCGTAGTCGCTCGCCGCGCCGCGCCCGGGAATATGGATCGCCGGCGCCAGTTCCAGCAGCGGCACCAGCACGAAGGCGCGTTCGGTCATGCGCGGATGCGGCACCGTCAATGTGGGGCTGGCGATGACGGCGTCGCCGTACAGCAGCAGGTCGAGGTCCAAGGTGCGCGGGGCGTTGCGGTAGGGCCGTTCGCGCCCGTGCGCCTGTTCGATGTCGTGCAGCGCCCGCAATAGCGCCTCGGCGTCCAGGGTGGTGGCGATGCGGGCGACGGCGTTGATGTAGTCGTCGCCACTGGAGTCGATCGGCGCGGTGCGGTACAGGCTCGATGTGGCCATCAGGGTGCAGCCGGGCAGGCGTTGCAGGCGATCGAGGGCGTCGGCGACGTTGGCGCGCGCGTCGCCGAGGTTGGCGCCGATGCCGATGTAGGCGATGGTGAAGGCGAAGCCGCCTTCATCCTTTTTGCCGATGATGCCCATGGTTGCGTGGACGGTTTACTCGCCGCTGCCGCTGCCGCCGGTGCCGCCGCCGCCGGACGCGCCGCCTTCGGCCGCCTCCGCAGGGCCTTTGCTACGGCCGCCGCGACGCGGCGCGCGTTTGCGTTTGCTCGCCGCGCCGCCGGGGCCGGACGACGATGACTGGCCGGCCGTCGCGATCAAATCCTCGCGGGTGGCTTCGTCGCCCTCGTAGAAGGCGGTCCACCATTCGCCCAGCTCCGCGTCGATCTCGCCGGAGGCGCAGCGCAGCAGCAGGAAGTCGTAGCCGGCGCGGAAGCGCAGGTGCTCCAGCAGTTTGTAGGGCGACTTGCCGGTGCGGCGCTCGAAGCGCGGCTGCATCGACCAGATGTCGCGCATGTCGGTGCCGATCTTGCGCTGCAGGGCCAGCTTCTCGGTTTGCGAGTCGAGCACGTCGTCGGCCGCCAGGTGCAGCGCCGGGATGGTCTGCTCGCCGGCCGCGCGGTAGGCGGTCCATTTTTCCAGCACCTGGTGCCACAGCAGCGACGCGAACAGGAAGCCCGGCGACACCGTCTTGCCGGCGGCGATGCGGGAGTCGGTCGAGTCCAGCGCCAACGTGACGAACTTGAAGCCCAGCGGCTGTTCCAGCACCACGTCGAGCAGCGGCAGCAGGCCATGGTGCAGGCCTTCCTTGCGCAATTGCTGCAGGCAGGCCAGCGCGTGGCCGCTCATGAGGAGCTTGAGCATCTCGTCGAACACGCGCGCCGGCGGCACGTTGTCGATCAGCGACGCCATCACCGGAATCGGCGCGGCGGTGACCGGCTCGATGGTGAATTTGAGCTTGGCGGCGAAGCGCACCACGCGCAGCATGCGCACCGGGTCTTCGCGGTAGCGCGCTTCCGGCTGGCCGATGATGCGCAAGGTCTTGGCGCGGATATCCTCGATGCCGCCGTGGTAGTCCAGCACCTGCTGGTTGGCCGGGTTGTAGTACATGGCGTTGATGGTGAAGTCGCGCCGCACCGCGTCCTCCGCCTGCGAGCCGAAGGTGTTGTCGCGCAGGACGCGGCCATGGTCGTCCTTGGGCGCGTTGTCCAGCGTGGTGCCGCGGAAGGTGGTCACCTCCAGCAGGTCCTGGCCGAACATCACGTGCACGATCTGGAAGCGTTTGCCGATGATGAAGGCGCGGCGGAACAGCTTGCGCACCTGCTCCGGAGTGGCGTTGGTGGCGATGTCGAAGTCTTTCGGCTTCACGCCCAGCAGCAGGTCGCGCACCGCGCCGCCGACGACGAAGGCCTCGAAGCCGGCTTCCTGCAAGGTGCTGGTGACGCGCACCGCGTTCGACGACAGCAGCTTCGGATCGATGCCGTGGGCGTCGGGGCCGAGGATCGCGGGCGTGTTGGTGTCGCGGGCCTTGGCGGTTTTGTCTTTGGTGCCGAGGATTTTTCGGATCAGTTTCTTAATCATTGAATAGTTCAATTAAAGCCCAGCCTTGAGCGGTGGCGTGCGTTTTCAGGGTGGCGTTCGGGTTGGTCGCGATCGGGTGCGAGACGATCGACATCAGCGGCAGGTCGTTGTGCGAGTCGCTGTAGAAGTACACGGTGTCGAAGTCCTCCAAGGTCTTGCCCATCTTTTCCAGCCAGGCCTTGGTGTGGACGATCTTGCCGGCGCCCTGGGTCGGCGTGCCAAGCAGGCGGCCGGTCATGACGCCCTCGGCGTCGAGTTCCGGCATGGCCGCGATCAGGTGCTCCACGCCCAGCGCCTTGGCGATCGGCGCGGTGACGAAGTGGTTGGTGGCCGTGACGATGGCCACCAGGTCGCCGGCGTCCTGGTGTTTTTTCAGCAGCGCCAGCGCGGCCGGGCGGATCGCCGGCGCGATCACCTCGTTCATGAACTGCAGCCGCATCTCGGCCAGCCGCACCGGCGAAAAGCCGGCCAGGGTGCCGAGCGCGAACTCCAGGTATTCGACCGGGTCGATGGTGCCGGCCTGGTACTCCGCGTAGAAATCGTCGTTGCGGCGCTTGAAGGTGGCCGCGTCCACGGCGCCGATGCGCACTAAAAACTCGCCCCACTCATGGTCGGAGTCGATCGGCAGCAGCGTGTGGTCAAGGTCAAAGAGGGCAAGCTTCATGCGGGATTCGTCATTCTTTCGCTTCCGCCTGCAACCACTCGCGCAACAGCGGCAGGGTGATCGGGCGTTGGGTTTCAAGGGAATACTGGTCCAGCGAGTCGAGCATCGTCGATAACGATCGCATGTCGCGCTGAAAATGGGACAGCAGGTAGGGTATCACGCCGGGCGACAGCGTCAAGCCGCGGGCGGTGGCGGCGGCCGAGAGCGCGGCCACCTTCTCGTCGTCGGTCAGGCCGTGGATCTGGTAGATCAGGCCCCAGCCCATGCGGGTGCGCAGGTCCTCGCGCACCGGCAGCACGGCCGGGGCGACGGCGCCGCTGCATACCATGAAGGCGTTGTTGGCGCGGATTTCGTTAAACAGCGCGAAGGCGTCGATCTGCGCCACCGGCGACAGTTTTTCGCAGTCGTCGAGCAGGTACAGGTCCACCTCGGGCGAATACTGGAATTCGGACTCGATCGAAAACGGCGAGATGTAGCGCGCGCGCCGCTGCTCGTCCTCGCCGCCGGCGCTGGCCAGGGCCTTGAGCAGGTGGGTCTTGCCCACGCCGCCCAGGCCCCACAGGTAGGCGAAGTGCTCGCGCGAGCTGCGATCGGCGAATTGCGCCATCAGCGCCGCCGCCTCGGCGTTCTGCCCCACCTCGAACGATGCGAGGCTGTGCGCCTGGTCCGCGCCTAAATCGAGCACCAGCTGTTTCATGGCGTTCGCCTTGGTTTGATCGTTTGCATAACGCTTTTCTTGACGCTTTTTTTAAATACGTCACGCATTATAGAGGGGCGCCGTGGGTCGTGGTGCCGAAATGCCAAGGGGATGGGTCGCCCGTGCCGCCAGCCAGAATGCCGTGTGCTTGTGCTCTAGCGCGAGGGGAAATGGCATGGAATGTGATTTAGATGGTTAAAAACGGCAGGTGGACGGGGCATTTTGATAAAATAGCGGATTGACCGGGTTCGCGCAGGCTTATTTGCGCGGATTTGTGCAGAAAAGCGCTGAAAACGTGCGATTTTGCTACGAAACGGTCTCCGCCTTCTATTTTACCGCCTCCGCTGCGAAATACACCATGAGCCAAACTTCAAATGTTTCCCTGTCCTACCGTGATGCCGGCGTCGATATCGACGCGGGCGACGCTTTAGTCGAAGCAATCAAGCCTTTCGCCAAGCGCACCATGCGCGAGGGTGTCATGGGCGGCCTGGGCGGTTTCGGCGCCATGTTCGAGATCAGCAAGAAGTACAAGGAGCCGGTGCTGGTGTCCGGTACCGACGGCGTCGGCACCAAGCTCAAGCTGGCATTCGAGCTCAACCGTCATGACACGGTCGGCATCGACCTGGTCGCCATGAGCGTCAACGACATCCTGGTGCAGGGCGCCGAGCCGCTGTTCTTCCTGGATTACTTTGCTTGCGGCAAGCTCGACGTGGCCATCGCCACCGACGTCATCAAGGGCATCGCCCAGGGTTGCGAGCAGGCCGGTTGCGCGCTGATCGGCGGCGAAACGGCGGAAATGCCGAGCATGTACCCTGCCGGCGAGTACGACCTGGCCGGTTTCGCGGTGGGCGCAGTGGAAAAATCGAAGATCATCGACGGCACCAAGATCGCCCCCGGCGACGTCATCCTGGGCCTGGCCTCGTCGGGCGTGCACTCGAACGGTTACTCGCTGGTGCGCAAGATCATCGAAGTGGCCAAGCCGGACCTGGAAGGCGACTTCCATGGCCGCAAACTGGCCGACGTGCTGATGCAGCCGACCCGCATCTACGTCAAGCCGCTGCTGGCGCTGATGGCGTCGATGGAAGTCAAAGGCATGGTGCACATCACCGGCGGCGGCCTGGTTGAAAATATTCCGCGCGTGCTGCAGCCTGGCCTGGTGGCCGAGCTGGACTCGAAATCGTGGACCCTGCCACCGCTGTTCACGTGGCTGCAGCAGCACGGCGGCGTGGCCGACGCGGAGATGCACCGCGTATTTAACTGCGGCATCGGCATGACGGTCATCGTCTCGCAGGAAAATGCCGCCGCCGCCATCGAGCAGCTGGAAGAGGCCGGCGAGATCGTCTACACCATCGGCAAGATCCGCGCCCGCGTCGGCGACGAGCACCAGACCATCGTCGTGTAAGCCAAGGTTTACGTGCGAAAAAGAAAGCGGGCCACGCCAACGCGTCGTCCGCTTTTTTTATTGAACTGAGCAAAATAAGTTCCGCATGCAGATCGCAGTGACACGTAGGGCGGATTAGCGAAGCGTAATCCGCCATGCATGAGCCGCCAACAGCTCATACCGACCAGCCCGTGTAGAAATGGCGGACCTGACCCCGGAGTTGCTTTTGGTTATGGGGTGGCTTCGCACGCGCCTTTGATCAGGAACGCTTGCGTGGCCTTGGCGATCGCCGCCTTGAGCTCGGCGGGGCCGCCGTCGTACATGTCGTTGTGCCTGGCGCCGGGCGGCTTGACGATGCAAGTGCCGTATTGTTTTTGCTCTTGCGCGTCCGGTAGCACGCCGGGGTCGGCCTGCGTGTCGCTGGCGCGGATCGAGAGCACCTTGACCGTCGCCGCGCGCGGCAGCGCGCCGCGCCGGTTGTCCAGGGTGACCACGCGGGTGATCGTGGGGTCGCCTTCGCTGGCGCGCTCGGCCGAGATGTCGCCACCCAGCGAGTGGCCGATCAACGTCACGTGCCGCCAGTCGTAGCCGGGGTGCGATTTGCTCAGGCTGTCCTGCACGAAGCGCAGGTTGGCGACGCCACGGCGCCGCATGGCCTTCAGTTGCGGGCCCACGTCCTCGTTTCTGTCGAGCTTGGCGTCGGTCGGCAATTGGTGGTCGACGCTGACCACCAGCCACCCGGCCCGGTTCAGCTCCTCGACCAGGAAGCGATACTCCTTGTAGCCGTTGCCGTAGCCGGCGCTGAGCAGGGCCACCGGGCAGGGCGCCTTGGTGCATGGCGCGGCCGGCAGCGACAGTTCGATCGGGATCGCGCGCTGCCGCGCCTGATCCTGCAAGGTCAGGTCCAGGCTGGCGGCCGACGCGCCCGGCATGGCGGCGCCGATGGCGAGCGACAACGCTGAAGCCGGGATTATTGAGAGATGGCGATGACTGACCATTGGACGTCCTTGATCGGCGTGCGCGTTTCGCGGTCGCGCCGGTAGCTGTGAAAGGCGAAGCCGGCGTCGCCGGGATGGCACATCGTGCATTCCGGCGCGGCCGAGAAATTGGTGAAGCCGGCGCGCTCCAGTTGCCAGGCGGCGATGCCGGCCAGGTTCAAATTGCCCGCTTCCGACGCGATGACCCGCGCCGGCATGGCGTAGCGCTCGCCGAATTGCGCGATCAGCTCCGGCGAGACTTGATAGCAGCAGTCGCCGGCCGCCGGTCCGGTCGCGGCAAGCCAGTCGCCGGGATGTTCGCCGCGCGCGGCCAGCATGTCGGCAAAGCGCGCGATGATGCCGGCGTAGGCGCCGCGCCAGCCGACGTGCAGCGCGGCGATCGCCTTGCCGTCCTTGCGCGCCAATAACACGGGCACGCAGTCGGCGGTGGCGATGGCCAGCAGCAGGCCGGGACGCTCGGTGAACATGCCGTCGGCCTCGCCGCAGTCCTGGTGCGCGCGGTCGGCGACGGCGATGTGCGTGCCGTGCCGCTCGTGCTGCATCGGACGCCGCGCCCAGTACTGCGGAAAGTGCTGCGCCATGTCGTCGTGCCGCCCGCCGAAGCCGTGCACGACCGACGCCACCGACTCTAAAACCGTGCTTCTGATAACCATCGCTACCTATAATCTAGCGTTTGAGGATTTTCTGCACCGGCGCCGGGCGCAGGCGGAACGCGTCCGGCATGCCCGAGCCGAGCAGCGGACGCAAATACAAGCGGAAGGCGTCGGTCACATCGGTGCCGCTGGCGCTGATGAACTCGTCCTCCATGACGCGCGTCTTGCCGGCCACCGCTTGCAGCGCCTGCAGTTCGTAATCGACCGAGTAAAAGCCGGTGCGCTTGATGGCGACCGAGCCGTCGCGGTCGCCCCACATGGCGAATTGCACCGCCTTTTCGGCCACCTCGCGCGCCTCGCGCTGGTCGACGTCGGACACGCAGCCGATGAACGAGCGTTGCAGATAGCCGAAGGTGTCGCCGCGCACGCGCTTGATGCCGAGCTTGGCCTTGATCTCGTCGCACAGCAGGTCGGCCAGCGCGCCGGTGCCCGACAGCTGGACGTTGCCGTGCGCGTCGCGCTCGACTTCCTTGGCCAGCAGGCTGGCGATCGCTTCGCCGGAGGCGTCGTGGATGCCTTCGGAGACGGCGATCACGCAGCGGCCGTGGCGCTCGTAGACGGCTTTGACGTCGAGCAGGAACTGGTCGAGCGAGAACACGCGCTCGGGCAGGTAGATCAGGTGCGGGCCGTCGTCGGAAAACTTCTTGCCCAGCGCCGAGGCGGCCGTCAGGAAGCCGGCGTGCCGGCCCATCACCACGCCGACATACACGCCCGGCAGCGCGGCGTTGTCGAGGTTGGCGCCGGCGAAGGCTTGCGCGACAAAGCGCGCGGCCGACGGGAAGCCGGGCGTGTGGTCGTTGCCGACCAGGTCGTTGTCGATGGTCTTGGGGATGTGCATGCAGCGCAGCGGATAGCCCGCCTGCTGCGCCTGCTCGCTGACGATGCGCACCGTGTCGGACGAGTCGTTGCCGCCGATGTAGTAGAACTGCTCGATCTCGTGCGCGCGCATCACTTTGAAGATTTCTTCGCAGTACGCCAGGTCCGGCTTGTCGCGGGTGGAGCCGAGCGCCGACGACGGCGTGGCCGCCACCAGTTCCAGGTTGTTGCTGGTCTCGCGCGTGAGGTCGACGAAGTCCTCGTCGACGATGCCGCGCACGCCGTGCATGGCGCCGTAGACCCGGGTGACGTCGCGGAAGCGGCGCGCCTCCAGCACCACGCCGGCCAGCGACTGGTTGATGACGGCGGTCGGGCCGCCGCCCTGGGCGACCAGGATTTTGCCTGAAGACATGTTCCGCTCCTTATCGTGGATATCGTGGATAAGACTGAGCCGTGACTATACAGCGAAATTTTTACTTGCCACCGATGTTTTTATCCAGAAACTTTTCAACCCGTCCCCAGAAATCGATGCGGTTTTTCGGCAGCGCCCAGCCGTGGCCTTCCTCCGCGTATTCGACCCACTCGACGTTGGGGTTGCCCGCTTTCACGGCCTGGTGGAACTTGGTGCCGTGCGGTAGCGGCACGCGGCGGTCGGCGCCGCCGTAGGCCAGCAGCAGCGGCTGCTTGATGCGCGCCGCCTGCAGCAGCGGGGAAGTGGCCTTGAGTTGCTCGGCGTCCTTGACCTGGTCGCCGACCAGCTCCGGCATGCCGTACTGTTTCCAGCCGTCCGGCATGTCGGAGCTGAAGTTCCAGTGGCCGTCGTACAGCAGGTTGATGTCGGTCACGCCGATCCAGTTGACGCCGCACTTGTACAGGTCGGGGTCGTTGATCAGGCCCATCAAGGTTGCGTAGCCGCCGTAGCTGGCGCCGGCGATGCAGATGCGCCTGGCGTCGGCGGTGCCCTGGGCGATCGCCCAGCGCGCGCCGTCGGCGATGTCGTCCTGCATCTTCAAGCCCCACTGCTTCCAGCCGGCGCGGAAGTGCTTGTTGCCGAAGCCGGTGCTGCCGCGAAATTCCGGTTCCAGCACAGCGTAGCCGCGCGAGGCCAGGAACTGGGTGTTCGCGTCCCAGCCCCAACTGCCACCGCGCACGTGGGGGCCGCCGTGGACCAGCACCACCAGCGGCAGGTTCTTGCCGCCGCCCTTGGGCAGGGTCAGCCAGGCGGGGATCTCCAGCCCGTCGCGCGCCTTGTAGCGCACCATTGTTCGCCGGCCCATCCGCTCCGGCTCGATCTGCGGATGGCTGTTGCCGAGCAGGCTCAGTTTTTGGGTGTCGCTGTTGTAGATCATCGTGCGCGCCGGGAACTGATCCGAATAGGCCGTCACCATCACCCACGGCGATTCCGGCCGCGCCGGCAGCACCAGCAGGTTGACGGTGTTGGGCAGCATTTGGTTGATCCTGGCCTGCATCGCCTTCATGTCGTCGTCGAACCAGTCGGTGTCGCGCGCGTCGGTCAGGCGGCGCACGCCGAGCAGCTTGCCCTTGCCGAACAGAAGGCTGCCGCTGAAGTCGTAGTCCGCCAGCCGCACCACCGGCTGGTCGGAAATCTTGTTGGTGGCGAAGTCGAAGGTGTACACGGCCGTCTTGTCCTGGCCGGCGTTGCTGATGACGTACAAGGTGCCGTCCGGCCCGAAGGTCAGCGGGCTGAAGGCCCCCTCGCCGCCGGTGTAGGCATCGTAACTGACGAGTTTGCGCCATGCGTCGTCCCTGGCCGGGTCGCGGTAATAAATGGTGCTGATCCTGCCCTCGAGCGTGGTGGTCAGGCGCGGTTCGCCGTTGTGGTCGAGCAGCCAGCTGATGCTGTTGCCGGGACGGGTGAACGACGTGTAGCGGCCGGTCGTCGTATTGAGCCGTTGCAGGTCCACATAGTCGACCTGGCCCTGCTTGGTGGCGGCGCGATAGGTGACGTAGATGTCGTCGGAATTCTGGGCGTTCCTTTGGCCGAGCAGATAGGTATTCCATGGCAGCAGTTCGCGGCTGCGGATGCCCGAGGCGCCGCTGTTGACGAACGGTTTGCCGCTGCGGCTCACCAGTTGCAGCAGCTTGCCGCCGTCGCGGTCGATCGCGAACAGCCCCGGCGCGTAGCGTCTGTCGCCCTGGCCGACGCTGCGGTCGGTGGCGGTGAAGACCAGCCGCTCGTCGTTGACCCATTGGAAGGACCCGATGTCGGCGTCGGTGAAGGAGCCCACCACCTTGACGCTGGAGTCGCTGAGCGTGACCACGCCCAGGCGATCGCGGCTCTCCTTGCCGGCCACCCGCACGGCCAGGTATTTGCCGCTGGGCGAAAGCAGCGCACCGCTGAACTGGGGACTGTCATAGAAGGCGGCGATCGGCGGCGGCGCTTCCTTGGCCCCGGCGGTCACCGCCGGCGCGTCGGCCTCGCGGGCGGTCGGGACTTGGGCAATGAACGCGGCCGCCGCCGCCAGTGTGGCGCGGACGAACAGCTGGTGAAATCGCATGGGGCGCTCGTGAAATGTTGAAGGTCTGGAACAATACCACCAAGTTGTCAAATCCGCCACCTCCTCGATGCTGTTGTTGGCCGCCTACGGCACGGCGCCCTGGCCGATATTTTTGTCGAGGAATTTCTCCACCCGTCCCCAGAAGTCGATGCGGTTTTTCGGCAGCGCCCAGCCGTGGCCTTCCTCCTCGTATTCGATCCATTCGACGTTGGGATTGCCTTCCTTGACGGCCTTGTAGAACCGGGTGCCGTGCGGCAGCGGCACGCGCACGTCGGCGCCGCCGTAGGCCAGCAGCAGGGGCTGCTTGATGCGCGACGCCTGCAGCAACGGCGACGTCGCCTTCAATTGCTCGGCGTCCTTGACCTGGTCGCCCACCAGCGCCGGCATGCCGTATTGTTTCCACGCGTCCTGCATGTCGGAGCTGAAGTTCCATTGGCCGTCGTACAGCAGGTTTATGTCGGTCACGCCAGCCCAGTCGATGCCGCATTTGTACAGGTCGGGATCGTTGACCAGGCCCATCAACGTGGCGTAGCCGCCGTAGCTGGCCCCGGCAATGCAGATGCGCTTGGCGTCAGCGGTGCCCTGGGCGATGGCCCAGCGCGCGCCGTCGGCGATGTCGTCCTGCATTTTCAGGCCCCATTGCTTCCAGCCGGCGCGGAACAGCCGTTTGCCGTAGCCGGTGCTGCCGCGGTATTCCGGCTCCAGCACCGCGTAGCCGCGCGAGGCCAGGAACTGGGCGTCCGCGTCCCAGCCCCAGCTGCCGCCGCGCACGTAAGGGCCGCCATGCACCAGCACCACCAGCGGCAGGTTCTTGGCGGCGCCGCGCGGCATCGTCAGCCACGCGGGAATGACAAGCCCGTCACGCGCCTTGTAGTGGACCAGCGACTGCTGCGCCATCCGCGCCGGATCGATTTGCGGGAAGAGGCCGCCGATCAGGTTCAGTTTTTTGGTGTCGCTGTTGTAGAGCATTGTGCGCGACGGGAACAGGTCCGAATACGATTCCACCAGCACCCACGGCGACTCCGGCTTGGTCGGCAAAGTCAGCAGGTTGATGGTGTTCGGCAGCATCTGGTCGATCTTGGCCTGCATCGCCTTCATGCCGTCGTCGAGCCAGGTCGTGTCCCAGGCATCGGTGAGGCGCCGCACGCCGATCAGCTTGTTGTTGGCGAAGATGAGGTGGCCGTTGAAATCGTAGCCGTCGAGCACGATCAGCGGCTTGTCGGCGATTTTGTTGGCGGCGAAATCGAAGGTGTAGACGGCCGATTTGTCCAGGCCGGCGCTGCTGGTCACATACAGCGTGCCGTCCGGGCCGAAGGTGAGCGGGGTGAACGCGCCCTTGCCGCCGGTGAAGCTGTTGAAGCTGACGAGCTTGTGCCACTCGGGGTCCTTGGCCGGATCGCGGTGGTAGATCGTGCTGACGCCTTTCTCGCTGGTGGTGGTCAGGCGCGGCTCGCCGTTCAGGTCCAGCAGCCAGGACATGCTGTCGCCCGGGCGTTTGAACGAGGTGTAACGGCCGGTGAGCGTGTTGAGGCGCTGCAGCTCGACATAATCGATTTGCCGGGTCGGCTGTATCGCGGGTTTGGTCACGTAGACGAATTCGGAATCCTGCGGCGTCGGCTGGCCCAGCAAGTACGTATTCCACGGCAACAGCTCGCGGCTGCGGATGGCGGTGGCGCCACCCGCCGTGATGAACGGCTTGCCGGCGCGGCTGGCCAGTTGCATGAACTTGCTGCCGTCGCGGTTGACCGCATACAGGCCGGGGGCGTAGCGCGCGTCGCCCTGGCCGACGGTGCGGTCGGTGGCGGTGAACACCAGCCGCTCGTCGTTGACCCAGTCGAAGCTGCCGATGTCGGCGTCGCTGAAATTGCCCACGCCCTTGACGCTGTTGTCGCTCAGCGTGATGACAGCCAGCGCGTCGCGCATGTCCTTTTTGCCCAGGCGCACCGCCAGGTACTTGCCGCTGGGCGAGAGCAGCGCGCCGCTGAACTCGGGATTGCTGAAGAAATCGGCGATCGGCGGACGCGCGGCGGCGGTGGCCGGCGCCGGGGCGGCGGGTTGGCCGGCATCGGCCGCCGCTGCCACCCGTGGCACGGTCAGGACGGCGAGGGCGATCAGCGCGGAATGGGCGAGCAATTGCTTGAGTCTCATGGGATGGTATGAAAGTAGGATAACTGCCCGAGGGTACCACCAAGTTATCAAATCCGCCACATGCGGCAATGCCCGAAATGTAACGTTACATATTCGTGCGTTCGGCCGCGCGGATGTAATCGACCAAGGCGGCGGTCTCCGGATCGGGCGCCGGCGTCATCAGGCTGACGGCCACCATCGTCAGCAGGCCGGCCGGCACGCCGAAGATGCCGGCCGAGATCGGCGCGATGTGGAACCACTGGCCGGCCGCGCTGCCGCCGAGCACGGGATTGGTGTGCAACATATAGTAAAGGCAGACGGCGAAGCCGGCGATCATGCCGGCCACGGCGCCCTGGTAGTTGGCGCGTTTCCAGAACACGCCCAGCGCCAGCGCCGGGAACATCGCCGAGCCGGCCAGCGAGAACGCCGCGCCCACCAGCGAGATGATGTCGCCGGGTTTGGTCGAGGCGGCGTAGGCGGCGATGAAGGCCACCCCGAGCAGCAGCAACTTGGAGATCGTCACGCGCTTTTGCGTGGAGGCGGTGCGGTCGACGATCTTGTAATAGATGTCGTGCGACAGCGCGTTGGAAATCGCCAGCAGCAGGCCGTCGGCGGTCGACAGCGCCGCCGCCAGCCCGCCGGCGGCCACCAGGCCGGAGATCACGTACGGCAGGCCGGCGATTTCGGGCGTGGCCAGCACCAGCACGTCGGCGTCGATGGTGATCTCGGCCAGCTGCACCACGCCGTCGCGGTTGATGTCGCTGATGCTGAACAGCGGATTGACCTTGTCGACATTGCTCCAGTACGAGACCCAGTTGGGCAGGTGGGCGAAGTCGCTGCCGACCAGCGCGCTGTAGATGTCGTACTTGACCAGCACCGCCAGCGCCGGAATGGTCAGGTAGATCAGCAGGATGAAGAACAGGGTCCAGAATACCGACACGCGCGTGTCGTGCACCGACGGCGTGGTGTACGAGCGCATCAGGATATGCGGCAGGGCGGCCGTGCCCAGCATCAGGCAGAACACCAGCGCCAGGAAGTTGTTGCGTTTGATGTCGGAAGTGGCCGGATCGCCGGGGTAGGGCGTGGCGTGCGGGGTGATCGGCTCGGCGCGGGCCAGGTTCTGGGTGCGCGCGTCCGACCACATGCGGGCGGCCTCGTCGGCGTCCTTCGGATAGGCGATCAGCGCGCGCTCGGCGTTGCGGATCTCCAGCAGCGAGGCGTTGCGCAGCTTGACGTCGTCGAGCTTGCGCTGCATTTGCAGCCGTCCCGCCTCCCACGACGATGGCAGGGTGTTGAGGCGCAACTGGTAGTCGTCGGCGCGCTGGCGGAAGATGGCGCGCACCTCGGCCTCCTTCGGATCGTTCTGCAGCACCGCCTCGCGCGCGCTCAGTTGCGGCAGCAGCTTGCCGTAGGCTACCTGCGGAATCGGGTTATCGCTGTGCTTGGCCGACAGCCAGATGGCCGGTATCAGGAAGGCGACCAGGATGATGATGTACTGCGCCACCTGGGTCCAGGTGATGGCGCGCATGCCGCCCAGGAACGAGCACACCAGGATGCTGGCGAGGCCAAGGAAGATGCCGACCGAGAAGTCGACGCCGGTGAAGCGCGAGGCGATCAGTCCCACCGCATAGATCTGCGCCACCACGTAGGTGAACGAGACGATGATGGTGGCGGCGACGGCGATGATGCGCACGGCGCGGCCGCCGCGGTTGTCGTCGCTGGCGCCGCCGTAGCGCGCGGCCAGGAAGTCGGGGATGGTGTACTGGCTGAACTTGCGCAGGTAGGGCGCGATCAGCAGCGCCACCAGGCAGTAGCCGCCGGTCCAGCCCATGATGTAGGCCAGGCCGTCGAAGCCGTGCAGATACAGGCCGCCGGCCAGGCTGATGAAGCTGGCGGCCGAGATCCAGTCGGCGGCGGTGGCCATGCCGTTGAACATGGCGGGCACGCGGCGTCCGGCAACGTAATATTCCAGCACGTTGGAGGTGCGGCTGAGCACGCCCAGCGTGGCGTACAGCACGATGGTGGCGAACATGAACAGGTAGCCGATCCACACGCGCGGCATGCCTTCCTGCTCCAGCACGGCCAGCGAAATCAGGAAGAAGACGAAGCCGAGCGTGAACAGCAGGTAGTAGCGGCTCAGGCGCCGGAAGAAGGTGCCGGGTTCTTTCAAACGGGTGGCTCCTTCGCGGCCGATGGCTTGGCTGGCGCGGCGGCCCGGTCCAGGCGGCGCATGCGCCAGGCGTAGAACGCCAGGATGGCCAGCGACACCAGCGAGGCGCCCTGCGCGGCCAGGTAGAACGACAGCGGCCAGCCGAACACGCTCAGCCCGGTCAACTCGCGCGCGAAGAAGGCGACGCAGAAGCCGGTGAGCAGCCACAGCAACAGCAACCAGCCGGTCATGGCGCGGGTCTTGCGCCAGTGCTGTTGGCGCGTCAGCGGCGTGGCGGGCGGGGCTTTGGCGTCATCCATAATGCGGCGGCTCGCTTTCTTCTTCCGGCGGCGGCGGCGGCGGGAAGCCGACGCGGAACAGGCAGCCCGGCAGCTTCGGTTGCAGCGCGCGCGGATTGCTGTAGATGTCGACCTCGGCGCCGTGCTGCTGGGCGATTTCGCGCACGATCGCCAGCCCCAAGCCGCTGCCCTCGGCGGTGTGGCCGAGGATGCGGTAGAAGCGCTCGAACACCCGCTCGCGCTCGGCCTTGGCGATGCCGGGCCCGGTGTCCTCGACTTCCAGGTAACCGGGCTCGCCGTGGTGGCCGCGCACCCGCACCGTCACGCTGCCGCCGGCCGGCGTGTAGCGCAGCGCGTTGTCGATCAGGTTGGACAGCAGCTCGCGCAGCATGGTCGGATCGCCGACGATCTGCACCGGTTCGTCCGGCGCCTCGTAGCCCAGGTCGATGCGGTGCGAGAACGAAGCCTGCACCCAATCCTGCACCACGCCGCGCGCCAGGTCGGACAGTTCCAGCGGCAGCATCGCGGCGCCGGTCTGCGGCTGGTTCTCGGCGCGCGCCAGGGCCAGCAGCTGGTTGACCAGCCGCGTGGCCGCCTGCGAGCTCTTGGCCAGTTGTTCCAGCGAGCGGTGGATCTCGCCGCCGTCGGTCTGGCGCAGCGCCAGCTCCGACTGCATGCGCATGCCCGCCAGCGGCGTGCGCATCTGGTGCGCGGCGTCGGCGATGAAGCGTTTTTGCATCTCGATCGACAGCGACAGCCGCGCCAGCATCTCGTTGAGCGAACGCACCAGCGGGGAGATCTCTTCCGGGACGTCGCTCGATTCGATGGGGCTCAGGTCGTCCGAACCGCGCGCGCGTATGCGCTCCTGCAACTGCGCCAGCGGCGACAGGCCGCGCGCCAGCGCGAACCAGACCAAGGCCAGCACGATCGGCAGGATGATGAACTGCGGCAGGATCACGCCCTTGATGATCTCGTTGGCCAGCTGGCCGCGCTTTTCCAGCGTCTCGGCCACCTGTACCAGCGCCAGCTGCGGCGCGTCGTCGCCGACCCTTTCCAGCCGCACATAGGAATAGGCCACGCGCACCGGCGTGCCGTGCATGCTGTCGTTGCGGAAGCGCACGCTGCCGGCGCGGTAGCGTTCGTCCTCTTCCAGCTGCGGCGCCGGCAGGTCGCGGTCGCCGTCGATGTGCTCGCCGCGCGGGCCGTGGATCTGGAAATACACATTGTCGACGTCGTCGGCGCGCAGGATGTCGCGCGCCGAGCCGGACAGGCTTTTGATGATCTTGCCGTCGACCGAGCGCACCTGCTGCGCCAGCACCGTCACGCTGTCCTCCAGCGCATGGTCGAACGGCTGGTTGGCGATCGACTTGGCGACCAGGTAGGTGATGGCGATGCTCATCGGCCATAGCAGCAGCAGCGGCGCCAGCATCCAGTCGAGGATTTCGCCGAACAGGGAATTTTGCATCCCCTCGTCGGCCTCGGCGGCGGGCGGCTGGTATTCCGGGGCGTCCGCCTGCGCGTCCTTCAATGGCTCGGGCAAGTGCCCGGGCGCCGGCAGGCGGTTCACTTGACGGCGTCGCCGACGTCGGCGTTGGCGCTGGCGCGGGCCGCTTCGGAATATTTCTCCAGGCAATAGCCCAGCCCGCGCACGGTGGCGATGCGCACGCCGCCCACCTCGATCTTCTTGCGCAGCCGGTGCACATAGACTTCGATGGCGTTGTTGCTCACTTCCTCGCCCCATTCGCACAGGTGGTCGACCAGTTGTTCTTTCGATACCAGACGGCCGGTGCGCGCCAGCAGGATTTCCAGCAGGCCCAGCTCGCGCGCCGACAGGTCCAGCATCTGGTCGTTGATATAGGCGCTGCGGCCGACCTGGTCGTACGACAGCGGCCCGTGCTTGATGACGGTGGCGCCGCCGCCGGCGCCCCGGCGCGTGAGCGCGCGCACCCGCGCCTCCAGCTCGGACAGCGCGAACGGCTTGGCCATGTAATCGTCGGCGCCCAGGTCGAGGCCGTTGACCCGCTGTTCGATCGAATCGGCCGCCGTCAAGATCAGCACCGGCAGCAGCGAGGCGCGCGCGCGCAGCCGGCGCAGCACTTCCAACCCGGACAGCTTGGGCAGGCCCAGGTCCAGGATCAGCAGATCGAATTCCTGGGTGGAGAGGGCGGTGTCGGCCTCCTGGCCGTTGCGCACGCAATCGATGGCGTAGCCGGACTGGCGCAGCGAGCGCGTCAGCCCGTCGGCCAGAACGCTGTCATCTTCGGCTAGTAAAATACGCATGTCAGAACACTCCGGCTGCAGAAGTTTGTATTGTGTTTGATTTCTCGCAAGGTGGCGAGTTTTTGTACGATTTCGCCGATTCTGTAGAAATCCGCTTGCATTGATCACTGTTTTTTTATACAGTACTGCCTGAACCGACGAATTGTCCCACCACCCACTGGTTGAAAGCACATTATGGACGACAAAAAAGCTGTAATTCCCGCATCTGAAAAAGCCAAGGCGCTGGCCGCCGCGCTGGCACAGATTGAAAAGCAATTCGGCAAAGGCTCCGTCATGCGCATGGACGCCAACGCGCCGATCGAGGACGTGCAAGTGGTGTCGACCGGCTCGCTGGGCCTGGACATCGCGCTGGGCGTGGGCGGCCTGCCGCGCGGCCGCGTCGTGGAAATCTACGGTCCCGAGTCGTCCGGTAAAACCACGCTGACCCTGCAAACCATCGCGGAAATGCAAAAACTGGGCGGCACCTGCGCGTTCATCGACGCGGAACACGCGCTGGACGTCGGCTATGCCCAAAAATTGGGCGTCAACCTGCATGAACTGCTGATCTCGCAGCCGGACACCGGCGAGCAAGCGCTGGAAATCTGCGACGCGCTGGTGCGTTCGGGCTCGGTCGACCTGGTCGTCATCGACTCCGTGGCCGCGCTGACGCCACGCGCCGAGATCGAAGGCGACATGGGCGATTCGCTGCCGGGCCTGCAAGCCCGTCTGATGTCGCAAGCGCTGCGCAAGCTGACCGGCTCGATCAACCGCACCAACACGCTGGTCATCTTCATCAACCAGATCCGTATGAAGATCGGTGTCATGTTCGGTTCGCCGGAAACCACCACCGGCGGTAACGCGCTGAAGTTCTACGCCTCCGTGCGTCTGGACATCCGCCGCACCGGCTCGATCAAATCGGGCGACGAGGTGATCGGTAACGAAACCAAGGTCAAGGTCGTCAAGAACAAGATCGCGCCGCCGTTCAAGGAAGCGCACTTCGACATCCTGTACGGCGCCGGCACCTCGCGCGAAGGCGAGATCCTGGACCTGGGCGTGGAAGCGAAGATCGTCGAGAAATCCGGTTCGTGGTACAGCTACAACGGCGAGCGCGTCGGCCAGGGCAAGGACAACGCCCGTATCTTCCTGCAGGAGCGTCCGGCGCTGGCGTGGGAAATCGAAAACAAGGTCCGTGAATCGCTGGGCGTGCGCACCTTGCCGCCGCTGGCAGCCGACAAGGCCGAGAGCGTCGTCAAGCTGAAGTCGGTCGATAAAGCGGACAAAGGCGACAAGGCCGACGCGGCGTAATTTGCCCGTAGTCCGAATCGCAGCCACCGCGCCATTCCCATGGCCGGTGGTTTTCTCATTGTGCAGAGGGTTTTATGGCCGCACCTCAACTTAGCCTGAAGGGACGCGCGCTACGGTTCCTGTCGATGCGCGAGCACAGCCGGCTGGAGCTGGGCCGCAAGCTGTCCAAGTATGCGGAGGAGGGCGACGACATCGAGGCGCTGCTCGACCTGCTGGAAAAAAACAACTGGCTGTCGCAGGAGCGGTTTTCCGAATCGCTGATCCACCGCCGCTCGGCGCGCTTCGGCAACAGCCGGATCGTGGCGGAATTGCAAAGCCACGGCGTCAAAGGCGAAGCGTTGCAGGAACTCAAAGCGGGCCTGGCCGACAGCGAAACGGCGCGCGCCTGCGAAGTGTGGGAGCGCAAGTTCGGTGTCGTCGCCACCGACCCGAAGGAGCGCAACAAGCAGATGCGGTTTCTGATGCTGCGCGGTTTTTCCCAACGCGCCGTGCAAGCCGCGATGAAAGGCGTCGATCTCGACGAGGAAACGTAAGGTCGTTGGCGGCCCATTGCGGGCCGCTGGCAACCGGGTAAAATGGATTTTTCTCCCAAGAAATCCACCGCCATGACCCGACGCGATATGGCCAAGGCACTGACGCTGGCGGCGTGGCTCTGGCTGCCAACACTGGCGGTGCTGACAACGGATCAACTGCAAAGCGCCGCCGACATCTTCGCGTTGCTGGCGTTTTCCCTCCTTGTGCTGGCGTTCCCGCTGGCGCTGATCCCACATCCGCGCCTCTACTTCCTGCTCTGGACCCCGCTGGCGCTGCTGGTCTTGCCATACACTTATCTGACGTACTTCTACAGCAGCGTCCCGGGCGACGCCATGTTGGCGTCGGCCCTGCACACCAGCCCCGCCACCAGCATGCAAGTGCTTGCCTCGTTTGGCTGGCGCGTCTGGCTCGTGCCGCTCAGCCTGCTGGCCTACGTACTGCTGGCCCTCAGCATTAAGCGCCAATGGCAACTCGGCATGCCGACCCGCAAACGCCTGCTGGCCGTCGTGCTGGCCTGTGTCAGCATTGCCATGGTCGCCCGGCTGGCGCTACCCCAGCAGCTCAAGCTGCCCCCGCTGCTGGAACAATCCACACTCAACCTGGCCTTCCCCAGCGGCTTGGCGATGTCGCTATCCCGACTGGCGCGCCACCAAAACCACGCCAGCGCCAAAGAATTCGCCAGCGTCCACGGCCGCCCGGCCACCGGGGCGGAGGCGCAACCGCTGCTGGTCGTGCTGGTCATCGGCGAAAGCTTGCGCGCCGACCACCTCGGCATCAACGGCTACGTCCGCAACACCACGCCGCAACTGGCCGCGCTCGGGCCGGAACTGCTGACGTTCCCGGACGTCGCCTCCACCGCTAACTGGACCGACCACGCAATGCCCGCCATCGTCTCGCTGCCGGCCGGCACTGCGGGCAAGCAACGCGCCAGCGTCCTGCAAACCTTCAGCGAAGCCGGCTTCCGCACGGCCTGGCTGTCCAATCAGGAGCCGACGCAGTTCAGCCGTGGCGCCGACGTCGTCGAGCACGCCGTCAACGCCCAGGACTTCCACCTGCGCACGGACGCCAACCTGCTGCCGCTGATGACGTCCTTCGTCCGCCAGGCCGGACCGCGCCAGTTCGTCGTGCTGCATATGATCGGCAGCCACATTCCATACGAGGAGCGCTACGGCGCCGCCTCGCGCGTCTACCGGCCGACGCTGCGCGAGCTCGGCATCGACGCGCCGCTGCCGGCCGACAAGGCCGCCGCCATCAACTCCTACGACAACACGGTGGTAGAGACCGACCGTTTCCTCGCGCGCGTGATCGACGTGCTACGCGCCGAGTCGCGTCCGGCCGTGATGGTGTACACCTCCGACCATGGCGAAAACCTGTTCGACGACCAGCGCCACCTGTTCATGCATGCCCAGACCGGCCCCACCCGTCACGATACGCACGTCCCCCTGCTTGTCTGGATGAACCCGCCATATCGCGCCGCCCATCCGGCCGTCGGGCAAGCGCTGCGCGCCAACCGTGAAAAGAAAATCGGCCACGCCGCCATGTTTCCGACCTTGCTGGACATCGGCGCGGTCGGTTGGGACGGCAATGACGCCAGCCACAGCTTCGCATCCCCCTCATATATAGAGCGCCCGCGCAACGTCATGATCGACGCCGTGTCGACCACGCCTTACGAAAGCCTCAAATAACTTCTGCGGTGCAACAAAGCCGCGCAGTTTTATGACGAGTTGGCATCAGGCACGTCGCAAGTCGGGCTGGGGTGTGCTACACTTTTAGGGTTTTTGCAGCACCGTGGGTGCGGTGGTTGTCCGTAGAAGCTACGGCAACGTGCATTTTCGATAAGAGAAATGCGCAAGGCTGCTAACTAACTCATGCCGCGAGAGCGGTAATTCTTATGTCACTGTCACTACCAGTTCACTGTCGTGCGTTCCGCACGGTCGTCCCAGCATATCCGCATACCGGTTGCCTATGGAAGATTGACGCCTGTTTCACCTCCGGCCTTCGCGCTGGCAGCACCCCCCTGATCGTCGCCACACCCCCCAATTCCAAAACATTGCCCCGCACCGCGTCACGACGCCGTCGCACGGGCCGGTTTTACCCGCGCTGGGTGGACAAAGCAGCACCGGGTAGCGCGTAGCAACATCTGCTTACTAGCAACACACATTTCGCAGTATCAACCGATTTATACACATCAGCATCAGAAGGGAAGCCAGCATGAAAATCCATGAGTATCAAGGCAAAGAAATCCTCCGAAAATACGGAGTGACGGTTCCGCGCGGTATTCCGTGCATGTCCGTTGAAGAAGCAGTTAAAGCTGCGGAAACCTTGGGCGGCCCGGTCTGGGTTGTGAAAGCACAAATCCACGCCGGTGGCCGTGGTAAAGGCGGCGGCGTGAAAGTTGCGAAATCGCTGGAACAAGTCAAAGAATTCTCCGAGCAGATCCTGGGCATGCAGCTGGTCACGCACCAGACCGGCCCTGAAGGCCAAAAAGTACGCCGCCTGCTGATCGAAGAAGGCGCGGACATCAAGAAAGAACTGTACGTGTCGCTGGTCACCGACCGCGTCTCGCAGCGCGTTGTCCTGATGGCTTCCTCCGAAGGCGGCATGGACATCGAAGAAGTTGCCGAGTCCCATCCAGAACTGCTGCACTCGATCGCCATCGATCCAGCCGTCGGCCTGACCGACGCTGAAGCCGCTGGCATCGCCGCGAAGATCGGCGTGCCGGAAGCGTCGATCGCCGACGCTGTCACCAACCTGCAAGGCCTGTACAAAGCCTACTGGGAAACCGACTCGTCGCTGGCCGAAATCAACCCGCTGATCCTGACCGGTTCGGGCAAGGTCATCGCGCTGGACGCCAAGTTCAACTTCGACGCCAACGCGCTGTTCCGTCAACCGGAAATCGTCGCTTACCGCGATCTGGACGAAGAAGATCCAGCTGAAGTCGAAGCATCGAAATTCGACCTGGCCTACATCTCCCTCGACGGTAACATCGGCTGCCTGGTCAACGGCGCCGGTCTGGCCATGGCCACCATGGACACCATCAAGCTGTTCGGCGGCGAGCCGGCCAACTTCCTGGACGTGGGCGGCGGTGCGACGGCTGAGAAAGTAACCGAAGCATTCAAGATCATGCTGAAAAACCCAGGCCTGAAAGCTATCCTGGTCAACATCTTCGGCGGCATCATGCGCTGCGACGTGATCGCCGAAGGCGTGATCACCGCGGTGAAAGCTGTCTCGCTGAACGTGCCGCTGGTGGTCCGCATGAAGGGCACCAACGAAGACCTGGGCAAGAAGATGCTGGCCGATTCCGGTCTGCCTATCATCGCTGCCGACACCATGGAAGATGCAGCGAAGAGCGTCGTCGCCGCCGCTGCCGGTCAAGCTTAATTAAGGAATCAACATGTCCATTCTGATCAATAAAGATACCAAAGTCGTTACCCAAGGGATCACCGGCAAGACCGGCCAGTTCCACACCCGTGGCTGCCGCGATTACGCGAACGGCAAAAATGCGTTCGTCGCAGGCGTGAACCCGAAGAAAGCCGGCGAAGACTTCGAAGGCATTCCAATTTTCGCCAACGTTGCTGAAGCGAAAAAAGAAACCGGCGCCAACGTGTCGGTCATCTACGTTCCACCAGCAGGCGCCGCCGCCGCTATTTGGGAAGCCGTAGAAGCCGAGCTGGACCTGGCAATTTGCATCACCGAAGGCATTCCTGTCCGCGACATGATGGCCCTGAAGGACCGCATGGCCAAAGCCGGCTCGAAGACCCTGCTGCTGGGCCCTAACTGCCCAGGCCTGATCACCCCTGATGAAATCAAGATCGGCATCATGCCAGGCCACATCCACAAGAAGGGCCGTATCGGCGTTGTGTCGCGTTCGGGCACCCTGACCTATGAAGCAGTCGGCCAGCTGACCGCACTGGGCCTGGGCCAATCGTCGGCAGTCGGCATCGGCGGCGACCCGATCAACGGTCTGAAGCACATCGACGTCATGAAGATGTTCAACGACGATCCTGACACCGACGCGGTCATCATGATCGGCGAAATCGGCGGTCCGGACGAAGCCAACGCGGCTTACTGGATCAAAGACAACATGAAAAAACCGGTCGTCGGCTTCATCGCCGGTGTTACCGCTCCTCCGGGCAAGCGCATGGGCCACGCCGGCGCGCTGATCTCCGGCGGCGCGGACACCGCACAAGCCAAACTGGAAATCATGGAAGCTTGCGGCATCACCGTCACCAAAAACCCGTCCGAAATGGCGCGTCTGCTGAAAGCCATGCTGTAATTACAGCCCGGTTGAATGTGGAATAATAAAGGGGAGCCTCGTGCTCCCCTTTATTATTGGAGAACCGGATTGGCGAAGATCATCGTCACGCGCGACGGCCAGGTGGAGCAGCAGGTCCAGCTGAGCAAGGAACGGATGACCATCGGCCGCCATCCGCGCAACGACATCGTGCTGACGCATCCGGCCGTCAGCGGCGAGCACGCCGTCATCGTCACCATCCTCGACGACTCCTTTCTTGAAGACCTGCACAGCACCAATGGCACCTTCGTCAACGGCCACCGCATCGGCAAGCATTTCCTGCAACATCAGGACGTCATCAAGATGGCCAAGTTCCAGGTCGAGTTCCTGGCTGACGGCGTAAGGCCGAGCATGGCCGCCGAACCGCTGCTGGCCCATATCGAAGTCTTAAACGGCAACAATGTCGGGAAACAAATGGCGCTGACCAAGCCGCAGACCACGCTTGGCCGTACCGGCGTGCAGGTGGTGGTGATCACGCGCCAACCGGATGCTTATACGTTGACGCATATCGAGGGTGCGCAGGCGCCGCTGGTCAATGGCGTCGCGCTCGGGAAGCAGGGCTGGCGGCTCGGTCATGGCGATGTGATCGACCTCGGCGGCACGCAAATGGCCTTCCGCATCGGTTGACAATAATTGTCAGGCCTTGTCCCGGCTGACAAAACGCGGCGGTCGGAACTGACAAAAAACGGCAGCGGCTGGGGCTGAAATGGCGCTTGTGAAAATATTCCGGCCCGTTTTGTCGAAAAAGAGGCTGGCACACCGCTTGCGATAAGAAAGGTGTACCACCCAATTTTTTCACCCCACAGGAGTCGCAAAATGAAATCCATGAAAATGATGAAGAAACAAGCACAGGCCGGCTTCACCCTGATCGAACTGATGATCGTCGTCGCGATTATCGGCATTCTGGCGGCGGTCGCGATTCCTGCGTACAGCGACTACACGGTCAAAGCCAAGGTCGCCAACATCCAGGGCGCGGCTGATTCGATGAAGACCGCTGTGGCGGTGTGCGCGCAAGAAGCCGGCGGCGTTCTCGCCGGTTGCGATGCGGGCCAGAATGGCGTTCCAGCTACGCTGACCAAGACCAAAGAAGTTCTTTCGGCAACCGTTGTGGATGGCACGATCGTCGTGACGTTGGCCGCTTCCGGCCTGGGCGATGGCGTCGATGGCAAAACCGTTACCTACACACCCAATATCGCCGCAGGCGCGACCAATTTGAACTGGACTGTCGCGACGACGGTCACCCACGTGGCGGCCCTGGCAGCCCTGACGAAAAACAACGTCGCCCCTTAATATCGATGTCGAATAAAAAAAACCGGCCTTGGCCGGTTTTTTTTCGCCATCTCAAAACGCACCGCCCTACACAATCTTCTGCCGGTCCGCGATCAATGCCTCGTAGGTTAAATTCTGCAACATGGTGTAATGCACCGGATGCAAATCGACAAACTGCACGCCATAGGTAAACACCTCCGGCTTATCACCGGCCGCCGGCTTTACCACATTGATATTCCGGATAGTCGCGTTCGGATTAACGCGCACCTGCCGGTTACCCGGCTGTGCGATCAGGTAAAACGACAGCGCAACCTGCGCATCATCCTCCGGCAAGCGCTTCGCCGACTCGATCAGCGCCCCCGACACGCTTAAATTCACCAGGAACACAGACGACGTCCCGACCGGCGTCGTCAACTGCGCCGGAATATCCACCTTCACCCGCATTGCCGCCCGCAAGCTGGTGCCCTGAATCGACACCGGGAACGACAGATGGGCGTAAAAGAACGGCCGGGGAAACACGCGCTGCACGACGCACGCGAACGAGCACACGTTCACGCCGGAAAACACGCGGATGGTCAGCTTGTCGCCATCGTTGATCGAAATGGGCGCGTTGTTCTCGAACGGCACCTTGACGATCATGTACTCGTCTTTGACCCAACCGATCAAGGTCGAAAAGTGCTGGATCGGCTTGATGGTCCGGTGCGTGATGAACTGGATCCTGCCGCCCACCTGCAGGTTCATCTGCTCGAACTCGTATTCCTGAGTCTTGGCTTCGCTCGGGAGAGGGTTGCTGCTCATTCAATTTCTTTCTCGCAGACGCATGGGCGACCACGGCAAGGTAACTGTCAAAAAAATTACTTCCGTGCTATTTATTATATACAGGTTAATGAAAAGTAACAAAGCAGCAATTGATGAGGTTGCCATGGACAACCACCGGGGCCGCAAAGCGTTGCGTTTTTGACGACAGGCGTGAATAGCCAAATAATCTGAGATCGCCATAAAAATTATAAAGTTAATAAGCTTAAAATACGTGTAACATCGATACAGGATGATCTTCGACGTATTCCCTCGAGAGGCGAAACAGTCATGATAAAAAATCTTGTATTTGTCTCGATTGCCATGGCGCTTAGCGGGTGCGCTACAACGTCTGAGCTCGAAGCCTCTCTGAAGACCATCGTCTGCGATGACGATCCGGCGCTGTGCCGGATGATCGTGACCGCGAACCAGGTTTACGCCCTGAAAAGCGACAACATGAATCCCGACAGTCCCGACGCGATCATCATGAAATACGACTTGGTGGATGATCCGAGGTTGGGCAACGCGGTGGATCGCTGGATCTCCGCCACCGATGCAGCCGGCGAGTCCGCCTATCAGTACACACGCGCCAGTGGTCCGCTGGGTCAAGCCGGAGCGTTGGGCGCTTTCGGGCCGCTCAGCTGGTCGGGATTTTTATCGAAGCGCTTCCGAGGCACCGTGCCGTCGCTGGTCGGCGCATCCTACGATAACAACTGGTGCAACGTGCCCAGCGACCAAAGCGACATCGGCTGCGTCTATGGCTCCCAAGGCCCGTTGGGGGAGACTGGCGCGCTCAACCCAAGCTCCTACTACTACACCATGTACCACCTGCAGGAAGACAGTTTCTGGCGTGGAAACCACAACCACAATCTCGATTCCACCGGCGTGTGGGGCATCCAGGGACCGCTGGGACCCAGTGGCCCGTTCGGCGCCCTGGGTCCTTTGGGGCCGTTGGGGATATCGCTGCAACTCGGCATGACCACCACGACCGATGGTGTCTATAAGGCCGGTTCCACCATCGTGCGCCAAACCCGGCCGATACGGTATGGCCAGGACGCCGCTGTCTGGCGCACCTACAATCTGTACGAGATGTACTCCAAGCAGTATGCGCAGCAAATGGGAACGGGATGCGGCGGTTGCGAGGTCAACGACACGTCGTTCGCCGTTGACGCGTCGTTCAACGACCCGACGACGACGGGCGATAGTTATTTATTCACGTCCCAGCACAATCAGTTCGTGCTGCTCAACGTGGTTCCGGTGAATGCCTGGAACGATTATGGATTGCAGCTCTACGTCTCCAATGATGGTGGTACCACCTACACGTTGTTGGCGACTTCGAACTCGAACGTCTATGCGGACGGCGGCGGTCTAATGGACTTCATCGTGATTCGCGCCAAGCAGGGGGAGATGTTCCGGGCAAATGTCACTTTGCAAGCCGGCCTGCCTTTTTACGGCTATTACCTGTTCACCACAGGTTCCGGCGTGGGACAGGCAACGGCAGGTGCGACCGCTGCGGATGCCGACCTCTGGAGTTCTCGTCTGCAATCGAATGGAACGCGGCGCTTCAATATCTTTGGCGCTCACCAGCAGTGGGTGCCGTGGTAGCTTGAGCGGAGTGGGACGGCAGGGCTGTATGGAAGGGTTTTTGTAGTGGCGGCATCGTTCGATGACGTAGACCGCCAGTGCATTGTCGCCAAGTTCAGGTAAGGCGCTTAACTCGTCGCGCTCCAGTCGCCGCTCTTGCCGCCATGCTTTTCCATCACCCGGATATCGCTCATCACCATCCCGCGATCTACGGCCTTGCACATGTCATACACCGTCAGCAACCCCACCTGCACCGCCGTAAGCGCTTCCATCTCCACGCCGGTCTTACCGAAAGTCTCCACCTGCGCCTTGCAGTGAACGCTCGAATTGGCCACATCGGTCTCAAAATCCACCGTCACCCGCGTCAGCGCCAGCGGGTGGCACAGCGGAATCAAGTCGCTGGTGCGCTTGGACGCCATGATCGCGGCGATGCGGGCGATGCCGAGCACGTCCCCCTTCTTGGCCGTGCCGCCGGTGATGATCGCCAACGTCTCCGGCTTCATGCGGATGGTTCCGCTGGCGAGCGCGATGCGGTGGGTTTCCTGCTTGGCGCCGACATCGACCATGTGGGCTTGCCCGGAGGCGTCGAAGTGGGTCAGGTGGTCGGATGGCAGGGGGGAAGTGGTGTCGGTCATGTTGAAGAGCTAACAAAATATTTCGGTGGCGGGCACTGTGCGTAAGCACCCGAGATGCGGGTATCATAGCACCGTGAAATCGAACCGTTGCCCCCCTACCTACGATGGCCGCCGTCCGCTGCGCATGCGCATGATCGCGGCTGCCCTGCTGGTCGCCATGCCGATGGCCATGGCGCAGAACGCGCTCGCGCCCGCCAGGATTCCCAACCTGCCGGCGCTGGGCGATACCGAGCGCCAGGACTTGTCGCCGCTGATGGAGCGCAAGCTGGGCGAAGAGATCATGCGCGATATCCGCCGCGACCGTGATTTCCTCGACGACGGTCCCATCCTCGAATACCTGAACACCTTCGGCAACGCGCTGGTCGCTGCCCGCCCCGACGCGCGCGGCGAGGCCAATTTCGACTATTACTTCTTCGCCGTGCGCGATCCGAACCTGAACGCGTTCGCGCTGCCGGGCGGTTTTATCGCCGTGCACTCGGCGCTGCTGCTGGCGGCGCAGTCCGAATCTGAACTGGCGTCCGTGCTCGGCCACGAGATCGGCCACGTGGCGCAGCGCCACATCGCCCGCTCGATCGGCCAGCAAAAGCAGGACGCGCTGATCCCGCTGGCGGCGATGATCCTGGCCGCGCTGGCGTCCCGTGCCGGCGGCGACGCGGCCATGGGCGTGTTCATGGGCGGGCAGGGGCTGGCGATCCAGCGGCAATTGAATTTCGGCCGCGACGCCGAGCGCGAGGCCGACCGCATCGGCTTCCAGATCATGGGCGAGGCCGGTTTCGACACGTCCGGCATGGTGGGCTTCTTCCAGCGTATGCAGGCCGCTTCGCGCAACTACAGCGATCTGGTGCCGGCTTATCTGCAGAGCCACCCGCTGACGACCGAGCGCATCGCCGACATCCAGGCGCGCATCCGCGACCAGCCGTACAAGCAGCGCGTCGACAGCCTCGATTTCTATCTGGTGCGTTCGCGCGCGCGCGTGCTGCAGGACCAGACATCGCAAGGCTATGCCGAGACGAAAACGTTTTTTGAGAATCAGATGTTGCAGGAGAACCGTCATCAGCTGACGGCGGGCCAGTACGGCATGGCTTTCCTGGCGCTGAAAAAAGGCGACACCGCCAACGCGCAGGTGTGGCTGGACAAGGCACGCGCGACGTTCGGCAAGGCGCCCGCCGCGGGCACCTTCAGCGCGGCGCCGAAGCCGTCGTCGGATGCGATTTTCGTCAGCACGGCGATCGAGATCAAGCTGGCGCAGACCAACGACAAGGCCGTCCTCGCACAGGCGGTGGTCGATGCCGAGGCGGCGCATCAGCGTTATCCGCTGTCGCGCGGCATCGCGCACCTGTACGGCGAGGCATTGATCGCCGCCGGCAAATACGAGGAGGCGGCCAGCTATCTGCGCGAACAGGTGCAGTCCTACCGCGAAGATCCTAACGCCTACGATTTGCTGGCGCAGGCCTATTCGAAGCAGGGCAAGCTGGCGTTGCAGCACATGGCGCTTGCCGAGTCGTATGTGTTGCAGGGTGGGGTGCTGTCGGCGCTCGACCAGCTTGGCTATGCGCGCAAGGCGCCCGACGCGTCGTTCTACGACCAGGCGGTGATCGATGCGCGCGAGCGCGAGTTGCAGGCGCGTCGGCGCGAGGAAATGGGCGACAAGGGCAAGAAGGATTTGCGCGAGGCCGACAGCCGGCCGGCGTTCAAGGCGGAGATGCGCTCCGGTTCCCGCGCCGAGGATGACGACCGTACCAAAAACCCGAACAGTCCATTCTCCAACCAGTCGACCAATCCGTTCGACCGGCTGCGCCAGGGGGCTTCGGACCTTACGCCGGGGCGCTCGGTTCGCTGACGAAGCCGAAGTGCGCCGCCACCTGCGCGGCGGCCACCCGGTGTACCGGCACCTGACGCTCGTGGTCGGTCAAGGTCAACGTGGAGGCGACCGAGTGCGCGTCGCTCTCCATCCATTCCAGCAAGGTCTCGTCGGCCACCGGCTCGTCGTTCATCCTGAGCAGCGGCAGCACCTGCGCGAAATCGCGGTCGTCCAGCTGGGCGACGATTTCACCGCTGCGCAAGACCAGCGCGCCGGCCTCCGTCAACACCGCCTTGTCGATGCCGCCCATCGCGGTGCCGGTGTGCAGCAGCCATCCGCAGGACGGATCGGTGCGCACGATGTAGGGCGTCGCTTCCAGGTTCACGTACACGCGTTGCGGGCCGTTCTGAAAGTACCAGCAACCCCGGTCGTCGGCGGCGTAGTTGCGCACGATGAAGGCGATCAGCGCCTCGTGCGCGAGCTTGTCGCCGGGCAGATTCTGCTGCTGGGCGCGCTCGTCGCGCATGCGCCAATTGCCGCGCGCGTCCAGGCCCAGCCAGCCGTAGCAGTGGGGCACGTTCGGCCATTTGGCCAAGGCCTGCTTGACGATGTCATCCATGTTTCTTCCCGATCCGTTTCTGCGCCATACCGTCGTTGGCGCCTTCCATAAAGTGAATCAGACGCTGCGGCAGCCAGTGCAGCTTGCCCGGCAGACCGCCGACCGCGAAGCCGACATGGCCTCCGTGGTCAGGATAGTCCAATACTACGTTTGGTGCCGCACGCTGCGGCAGGTGGCGGCCGGGCAGGAAGGGATCGTTTTTGGCGTTGAGCACCAGGGTCGGCACCGTGATGTCGTTGAGTACATGCTTGGCGCTGGCGCGGTCCCAGTAGTCGTCGGTGTCGCGGTAGCCGTGCAGTGGCGCGGTGACGACGTTGTCGAACGCGTACAGGTCGCGCGCCGCGTGCAGGGCGTCGAGGTCGAACAGACCGGGGAACTCGCGCAGCTTGGCGATGCACTTGGGCTTGAGCGTTTGAAGGAACATGCGCGTGTAGATCATGTTGAAGCCGCTCGACAGCGAGGCGCCGCCCTGCGCCAGGTCCAGCGGCGCCGACACCGAACAGGCAGCGTCGACGAAGTCGGCCTGGTGCTGCGATTCGCCCAGCCAGCGCAGCAGCGCGTTGCCGCCCAGCGAGACGCCGGCGGCGTAGAACTTGCCACCGCCTTGCGCGACGTGCTGTGCGTGCAGGCGGCGGATGATCCAGTCGACTTCGGTCGCGTCGCCGGAATGGTAGAAGCGCGGCGCGCGGTTGGCCTCGCCGGAGCAGCCACGGAAATGCGGCACCGCGCCGGACCAGCCGCGCGCGGCGATGTCGGCCATCAGGGCGCGCGCGTAGTGGCTGTCGGACGAGCCTTCCAGGCCGTGGAACAGCACCACGAACGGTTGCCCCGGCTGGCCGTCGACGAAATCGACATCGACGAAGTCGCCGTCCGGCGCGTCCCAGCGCTCCCGGCGGAACGCCACCGCCGGCTTGGCGATGGCGACGGCGGGGTAGATGGTTTGCAGGTGACCGCTAGGCAGCCAGAACGGAGCGGTGTACTTCACGGCGGTGGACGGGGGGTTAGTGCAGGACTTGCGTCGAGGTGTCGGCCGGCACCGGACCGGGCGCGACCGAAACGTGGTGCAGCACGATGCGCCAGCCGCGCGGCGTTTTGACGTAGACGTTGGTGGCGACCAGGTGCGCCGCTTCGCCGCTGGCGGCGGTCGTGCCTTCGACCACCGTGTGCACGGAACTCATCAGGTTGTGGGTTTCGTGCAGTTGCGACGGCATGATGTGCAGGCCGCCGTGTTCGAGGATCTTGCTCCAGGACGAGCGGATCGCCGCGTGGCCGATCAGGCGGGTGCCGCCCGGATGGACGCAGACGATCTCTTCGTCGTCGGCCCACAGGGCCATCAGCGCGTCCAGGTCGGCGCGGTTGAGCGCGGCGTAGAACGCCGTTTCCACCTCGACGGCGCTGCCGTTCAACTGTTTTTCTCGTTTAATGGGCATGCGGGCTCCGGAGGACGCGGCTGGCGGTGGGCATATTAATGGTGGCCGACGACGGTGCCCGGCTTGAGGCGGTAGGCGGTGCCGCAGTACGGGCACTTGGCGGTGCCGTCGTTGTTGAATTCCAGGAACACGCGTGGGTGCGACGACCACAGCGGCATGGCTGGGTTCGGGCAGTGTGCCGGCAAATCCTTGCCATCCAGCTCGACGGCGTTGGGGGCGGCTGCGGCGGACGTGTTGGCGTTGGTCATGTTGTAATGCTCCGAAAGGCGTGAAAACCACGATTTTAACGGAATTGCGCATTGAGCAAAAATCATCGGTAAAATAGCGCCTCAACAATATCGGTGTGGCCTGCTATGTGGCGGGAATGCCACACAACACTACAGCCACATGACCGAACCGAGCAGCACCCCTCCCGCGCCCGCACGCTATGTGGCCGAGCATCATGAGCCTTCCTGGAGGGAAGGCCTGAAGGTCGGCACTCCCACATTGTTCGGCATCGGCGCCTGGGGTTTGGTGGTCGGCATCGCGATGGTCAAGTCCGGGCTGACCGTGCCGCAGGCGCTGGGCATGACGTTGCTGGTGTTCGCCGGCTCGGCGCAGCTGGCGGCGCTGCCGCTGATCGCCGCCAGCGCGCCGATCTGGGTCATCTTCCTGACGGCGTTCGTCGTCAATCTCCGCTTCGTAATCTTCGCGGCCTTGCTGGCGCCGCACTTCGCGCATCTTCCCTGGATGCGCCGTTTTTTGCTCGGCTATGTCTCCGGCGATATCACGGTGGCGCTGTTCTTGAAAAAGTATCCGTCGGAAGCCCCGCAGGTCGGCAAGTTGTCGTATTTGAAGGGCCTGATGTACCCGAACTGGGGCGCATGGCAGGTCGGCTCGATCGCCGGCATCTTCCTCGGCAGCACTGTGCCGCCGGAGTGGGGGCTGGGTTTTGCCGGCACCTTGGCCATTATTTGCGTGATGATTCCTTTGATGGTCGGGCGGCCGGCGCTGTGCGGCGTGCTCGTCGCTGGCGGCGTGTCCGTGGTCGCGGCGGGGCTGCCTTATAAATTGGGCCTATTGCTGGCGGTGCTGGTCGGCATGTTGACCGCAATGGCGGTGGAAGAGGGAGCCGAAAAGTGGCGCAACCGCTCGGAGAACAAAAATGGCTGATTGGGAAATTTGGGTCGTCATCGGTGTGCTGGCGCTGGCCACCGCCGCCACGCGCAGCTCGTTTTGGCTGATCGGCCAGCACATCACCATCCCCAAACGGGTGCAGGAAATGCTGCGCTATGCCCCGGCCTGCGCACTGGCGGCGATTATCTTCCCGGATCTGCTGCTGGCCCCGGACGGCCACGTCGTCCTTGATGTGAGCAATCTAAAATTAATCGCCGGCATCGTCGCTACGGGGTATTATTTGCTGCGGCGCAATATGCTGGAAACGATCATTTTCGGCATGGCTTTCTTTACGGCACTGCGGGTGCTTCCCTCCTTCTTGCCCACCCTTGTTCCTGTATTTCAATAACAATAAAACACGGCTGCGCTTGCGGTAAAATAGCGCTCTTCTTTCAACTCACCCTTGGGTCGCCATGTCCGCTGTTTTGAACTTCATCCGTCTGCAAGATCTCATCGCCCAGAATGCGCTGCAAGGCAAGCGCGTCTTCATCCGTGCCGACTTGAACGTGCCGCAGGATGATGCGGGCAATATCACCGAAGATACGCGCATCCGCGCCTCCGTTCCCGCCATCAAGGCGGCCGTGGCCGCCGGCGGCAAAGTGATGGTGACGTCCCACCTGGGCCGTCCGACCGAGGGCGAGTTCAAGCCGGAAGACAGCCTGGCGCCGGTCGCTGCGCGCCTGTCCGAGTTGCTGGGCCAGCCGGTCGAGCTGAAACAGAACTGGGTCGATGGCGCCGGTCTGGAAAACCTGCAAGCGGGCCAGGTTGTGCTGCTGGAAAACGTCCGCGTCAACAAGGGTGAGAAGAAGAACAACGACGAGCTGGCGCAAAAAATGGCCAAGTTATGCGATATCTACGTCAACGACGCTTTCGGCACCGCCCACCGCGCCGAGGCGTCGACCCACGGCATCGCCAAATTTGCGCCGGTCGCGTCGGCAGGTCCGCTGCTGGCTGCCGAGCTGGACGCGTTGGGCAAAGCGCTGGGCGCCCCGGCCCGTCCGTTGTTGGCGATCGTCGCCGGTTCCAAGGTATCGTCCAAGCTGTCGATCCTGAAGGCGCTGGCCGACAAGGTCGACAACCTGATCGTCGGCGGCGGCATCGCCAACACCTTCATGAAGGCCGTCGGCCTGAACATCGGTAAATCGCTGGTCGAGAACGAACTGGTGGAAGAGGCCAAGGCCATCATCGACATCATGGCCAAGCGCGGCGCGCAAGTGCCGATCCCGGTCGATGTTGTGTGCGCCAAGGAATTCTCGCCAACGGCCGTCGCCACCGTCAAGGACGTGGCCGACGTCGCCGACGACGACATGATCCTGGATATCGGTCCTAAAACCGCCGCGACACTGGCCGCGCAGATCGCCGCCGCCGGCACCATCGTCTGGAACGGCCCGGTCGGCGTGTTCGAGTTCGACCAGTTCGGCGAAGGCACCAAGACGCTGGCGCTGGCCATCGCCAATTCCAAGGCGTTCTCGATCGCCGGCGGTGGCGATACCCTGGCGGCGATCGCCAAATACGGTATCACCGAGCAGATCGGTTATATCTCGACGGGCGGCGGCGCTTTCCTGGAATTCCTGGAAGGCAAGACCTTGCCGGCGGTGGAAATCCTGACGCAGCGTGCTGCGGCGCAATAACTTTAGACGTGATGTGACGTAAAAAGCACGGTCGTGCGGTGTAGCAAATTGCCAGTAAAATTCGAGTAATCGCTGAAAAAAGCCCGGTTTGTGAAAGTTTGCTACAAAGATTTGTAGTTTGGCTACATTGATAGCCACTTTGCCTACTTCGAACCGGGCGACACCCAGCTCGACACGAGCTTACAGTGCAGCTTTCCTGGTTTTTTCCTGGTTCCCGCCGCTGTCGCGGGGGCTTTCCGCATGACCCAACGCTAAGGAATCCTATGTCCCGTAGTACCAAAATTGTCGCAACGATCGGCCCGGCCTCTACAGACTTCAACGTTCTGGTAAAAATGATACGTGCCGGGGTGGATGTCGTGCGTTTGAATTTCTCGCACGGCAAGGCGCAGGACCATATCGACCGCGCCAAGCTGGTGCGCGAGGCGGCCGCCGAATGCGGGCGCGAAGTGGCGATCATGGCGGACATGCAGGGTCCTAAGATCCGCGTGGGCAAATTTGAAAATGGTAAGATCGATCTGACCAATGGCGACAAGTTCATCCTCGACGCCAAATGGGGCGAAAACGGCGAACTGGGCAACCAGGAACGCGTCGGTCTGGATTACAAGGCGCTGCCGCAGGATTTGCGCGCCGACGACAAGCTGCTGCTGAACGATGGCTTGATCGTGCTGGTGGTCGACAAGATCGTCGGCCATGAAATCTTCACCACCGTGAAAATCGGTGGCGAGCTGTCCAATAACAAGGGCATTAACCGCCAGGGTGGTGGCCTGACCGCGCCGGCGCTGACCGCCAAGGACATGGAAGACATCAAGACGGCAATGAGTTTCCAGTGCGATTACCTGGCGATCTCGTTCCCGAAAAGCGCAACCGACATGGAAATGGCGCGCACGCTGGCGAATATCGCCGGCGAGCCATTCAACCATAAGCCAATGATGATCGCCAAGATCGAGCGCGCCGAAGCGATCCCTGTGCTGCAGGAGATCCTCGACGCCTCCGACGGCATCATGGTCGCCCGCGGCGACCTGGCGGTGGAAGTGGGCAACGCGGCGGTGCCGGCGTTGCAAAAGCGCATGATCAAGATGGCGCGCGAGTCGAACAAGCTGGCGATCACCGCGACCCAGATGATGGAGTCGATGATCTTCAATGCCGTGCCGACCCGCGCCGAAGTGTCCGACGTGGCCAACGCCGTGCTGGACGGTACCGACGCGGTGATGACCTCGGCGGAAACGGCCTCGGGCCGCTACCCGATCGAGACCGTGGAAATGATGGCCGCCATTTGCGTGGAAGCCGAGCAGTCCGAGTACAACAAGCTCGACGCCGACTTCCTGAATGTGACCTTCACCCGCATCGACCAGTCGATCGCGTACGGCGCGCTGTTCACCGCGCACCACCTGGCGGTCAAGGCGATCATCGCGCTGACCGAGTCCGGTTCGACCGCGCTGTGGATGAGCCGTCACAACATCGACACGCCGATCTACGCGTTGACGCCGAGCGTGACGACCCAGCGCAAAGCGGCGCTGTACCGCAACGTGAAGGCATACAATCTGGCGCAGGCTGGCGATAGCGCCGCCGTGCTGCAGGCTGCCGAAGACTTGCTGGTGCAGAACGGCATCGTCAAGAAGGGCGATATGATCGTCGTGACGTGGGGCGGCCAGATGGGCCAGGCCGGCGGCACCAACGCGCTCAAGATCGTCAAAGTAGGTATTAAGTAAGTCCGATAGCGCGCCCCCGCGGAACGGGGGCGCAATGCTCCGGCAACCAAGTTTTTTTATTGTTTGGAGTACACATCATGTCCCTCGTATCCATGCGTCAACTGCTGGACCACGCCGCTGAAAACGGCTATGGCATTCCTGCTTTCAACGTCAACAATCTGGAACAAGTGCAAGCCATCATGGCCGCCGCCGACGCGCTCGACAGCCCGGTCATCATGCAAGCATCCGCCGGCGCCCGCAAATATGCCGGCGAAGCGTTCCTGCGTCATCTGATCGACGCCGCGATTGAAGCCTATCCACACATTCCGGTCGTTATGCACCAGGATCACGGCCAATCGCCGGCGATCTGCATGGCCGCGATCCGCTCCGGCTTCTCGTCGGTGATGATGGACGGCTCGCTGGAAGCGGACGGCAAATCGGTCGCATCGTACGAGTACAACGTTGAAGTGTCGCGCGAAGTGGTCAAGTTCTCGCACGCCATTGGCGTCACCGTGGAAGCCGAGCTGGGCGTTCTGGGTTCGCTGGAAACCATGAAGGGCGACAAGGAAGACGGCCACGGCGCCGACGGCACCATGACCCGCGAGCAGCTGCTGACCGACGTGAACCAGGCCGCCGACTTCGTCAAGCAAACCCAGTGCGACGCGCTGGCGATTGCTATTGGTACTTCCCATGGCGCCTACAAGTTCACCCGCAAGCCGACCGGCGACATCCTGGCGATCGACCGCATCAAGGAAATCCACGCGCGCATTCCGAACACCCACCTGGTGATGCACGGTTCGTCGTCGGTGCCGCAGGAACTGCTGGCCATCATCCGCGAATTCGGCGGCGACATGAAGGAAACCTATGGCGTGCCGGTTGAAGAAATTCAGGAAGGCATCCGTCACGGCGTTCGCAAGATCAACATCGACACCGACATCCGCCTGGCGATGACCGCCGCGATCCGTCAGTTCATGTTCCAGAACCCGTCGAAATTCGATCCGCGCGACTACCTGAAGCCTGCCCGCCTGGCCGCCGAACAAATCGTTCGCGCCCGTTTCGAGCAGTTCGGCTGTGCCGGTCAAGCATCGAAAATCAAGCAGGTTACGCTGGAAAAAATGGCCGAGCGTTACAAGGCCGGCGAGCTGCAACAGATTGTGAAGTAAAATTCGGGTTGGACGGGCGATGGTTGCCCGAATCTCTTGACCGGCTGGCAAGGTTTCCTTGTCGCCGGTTTTCGCTTTTTCTACGTTTGGTTAATACATTCTCCGCTATGAACAGCCTTTACCAATCCTCCATCAAATCCCTGCCACTGCTCGGCCATGGCAAAGTCCGCGACAATTACGCCGTCGGCGATGACAAGATCCTGATCGTCACCACCGACCGTCTGTCCGCCTTCGACGTTGTCATGAACGAGCCGATTCCCGGCAAGGGCATGGTGTTGAACCAGATGAGCGATTTCTGGTTCGAGAAACTGGGCCACATCGTGCCGAACCACCTGACCGGCGTCGCGCCAGAGTCCGTGGTGGCCGCCGATGAGGTGGAGCAGGTAAAAGGCCGCGCCGTGGTCGCCAAGCGCCTGAAGCCGATCATGGTCGAGGCGGTGGTGCGCGGTTACATCATCGGTTCGGGCTGGAAGGATTACCAGGCGACGGGCAGCATCTGCGGCATCGAATTGCCGGCCGGCCTGCGCCAGGCGGAGAAATTGCCTGAGCCGCTGTTCACCCCGGCCGCGAAAGCCGATCTGGGCGAGCACGACGAGAACATCAGCTTTGCCGACATGGAAAGCCGCATCGGCGCCGAACTGGCCGCCAAAATGCGCGATATCAGCATCAAGTTGTACACGGCAGCCGCCGACTACGCTGCCACGCGCGGCATCATCATCGCCGACACCAAGTTCGAATTCGGCCTCGACGAAAACGGCGTCATGCATCTGATGGACGAAGTGCTGACCGCCGACTCGTCGCGCTTCTGGCCAGCCGATTCGTACGCGCCGGACATGTCGCCGCCGTCGTTCGACAAGCAATTCGTGCGCGACTACCTGGAAACCCTGGACTGGGGCAAGACTGCACCGGCGCCTGCGCTGCCGGCCGACGTCATCGACAAGACCCAGGCCAAGTACTTTGAAGCGATCGAGCGCCTGACCGGCCAGAAGCTGAAGGCCTGAGATGGCGGACGCTAACAACTCCAAGCCGCTGGTCGGCGTCATCATGGGCTCGTCCTCGGACTGGGACGTGATGCAAAACGCGGTCGCCATCCTCAAGCAGTTCGGCGTGCCGTTCGAGGCGCAAGTGATTTCGGCGCACCGCATGCCCGACGAAATGTATGCGTACGCCAAGAGCGCCCGTGCTCGCGGCTTGCGCGCCATTATCGCCGGCGCGGGCGGTGCGGCCCACCTGCCGGGCATGGTCGCGGCGATGACCATTGTGCCCGTGCTGGGCGTGCCGGTGCCGTCGAAGTATTTGCGCGGCGAGGATTCGCTGTTGTCCATCGTGCAGATGCCGAAGGGTGTGCCGGTGTCGACCTTCGCCATCGGAGAGGCGGGCGCCGCCAATGCCGCACTGACGGCTGTGGCCATGATCGCCGCCAACGACGACGCGCTGGCCGACAAGCTGGAAGCCTTCCGCGTGACGCAGACCGACGCCGCCAAGGCCATGACGCTGCCGTTTGAATAACGTTTGAAATACATCGATGAGTAAAGATTTTTCTCCACTTCTGCCCGCCGCCAATCCACCGGCGTGGCTGGGCGTGATGGGCGGCGGTCAACTGGGCCGCATGTTCGCCCAGGCCGCCCAGAGCATGGGTTATCAGGTCGCAGTGCTGGAGCCTGCCGATGAATGTCCCGCAGGCCAGGTCGCCCAGCGCCTGGTCAACGCCGGCTACAGCGATGCCGCCGGACTGGACGCGCTGGCCGAGCAATGCCTGGCCGTCACCACCGAGTTCGAGAACGTGCCCGCAGACAGCCTGTCGCGGTTGGCCGAGCGCGTATTCGTCGCCCCCAACGCGCATGGCGTGTCGGTGGCGCAGGACCGCATCGCCGAGAAGAAATTCTTCGTCGATTGCGCGCCGCGCTCGGGCGTGCTGCCGGCGCCGCACAAAGTGATCGCATCGCAGCAGGATATCGACGATATCGCCGACGATCTGCTGCCGGGCATCCTCAAGACCGTGCGCATGGGTTACGACGGCAAGGGCCAGGTCCGCGTGAAGTCGCGCGAGGACGTGCGCGCCGCGTTCGAGAGCATGGACAAGGTTACCTGCCTGCTGGAAAAAATGCTGCCGCTGGCCTATGAGGTGTCGGTGCTGACCGCGCGCGGCGCCGATGGCGCGTCGGTGGTTTATCCAATCGCCGAGAACGTGCACCGCGACGGCATCCTCTTCACCACCACCGTGCCGGGCCCCAATGTTTCCGACGCCAGCGCCAAGGTCGCGCAACAGGCAGCGCAAGCGATTGTGGCCGAGCTCGGCTATGTTGGCGTGTTGTGCATCGAATTCTTCGTGCTGACCGACGGTAGCCTGGTGGTCAACGAAATGGCGCCGCGTCCGCACAACAGCGGGCACTACACGATGGACGCCTGCGTCACCAGCCAGTTCGCGCAGCAGGTTCGCGCGATGGCGCGCTTGCCGCTGGGCGACGTGCGCCAGCATTCGCCGGCCGTCATGCTCAACATTCTCGGCGATGTCTGGTTCGAAGGCGACAGCGAGACCGTGCGCGAACCGGCCTGGGACCGCATCCTGGCCTTGCCGGGCGCCTGCCTGCATCTGTACGGCAAGGACGACCCGCGCCGCGCCCGCAAGATGGGCCACCTGACCATCGTTGCGCCGACCTTGGACGAGGCGCAGCGCCAGCTGAACGCCGCGTGCGCCATCCTGGGTATCGCGCCGTGAAGAAACAGCATCACGCGGTAGCCGACGCCGCCGACATCGCGGCCGCGGCCGCCGTATTGGAGGAGGGTGGCCTGGTCGCCTTCCCGACCGAGACCGTCTACGGCCTCGGCGCCGACGCCGAAAATCCCGCCGCCGTCGCCCGCATCTATCAAGCCAAGGGCCGCCCCAACGACCACCCGGTGATCGTGCACGTGGCGCCCGGCGCCGACCTGGACTATTGGGTCACCGACATCCCCGACGAAGCGCGGCAACTCGTCGCCGCCTTCTGGCCGGGACCGCTGACCCTGATTTTGAAACGTGCCGGCCACATTCCCGACGCCGTCTCTGGCGGGCAGGACACGGTCGGCATCCGCTGCCCGTCGCATCCGGTCGCGATCGCCTTACTGAGCGCCTTCAATGGCGGCAAGGGCGGGGTGGCGGCGCCATCGGCCAACAAGTTCGGCAACGTCAGCCCGACCACGGCCCAGCACGTACGCGACGAGTTCGCGCTGGACGACGAGGATGAAGGCCCGATCACGGGCGATGACGCCTGTTCGGCCGCATTATTGAATACCGTGCTGGAGGGCGGCCCCAGCCAGGTCGGCATCGAGTCGACCATCGTCGACCTGTCGCGGCTGGCGACGCACGGCCCGGTGCTGCTGCGTCCCGGCCATATCAGCGCCGAGCAAATCGCCGGCGTCATCGGCCAATTGCCGGCAGCGCCGGACCAGGCCGCGCCGCGCGCCTCCGGCACGCTGGAATCGCACTACGCCCCACGCACGCCGGTCACGATGCTCGACGGCGCCACCCTGACCGTTAAACTGGCGCAGTTGCAGGCCAAGGGCATCGAGGTCGCCATCATCAGCCACGCACAGCCAAAGCTGGCCGTCAGCCAGCAAATGCTGCCCGCCGACCCGGCCGGGTACGCTTACGGCCTCTACGCCGCCCTGCGGGACATGGACCAGACCGGTTCCGATCTGATCCTGGTCGAAACCCCGCCGCAGGATGCGCAATGGCTGGGCGTCAACGACCGCCTGCGCCGCTCGGTGTTCGGCTCCGCCGGCGTCATCGACTCCCTGTTGCAATAGGTTTTTGGGCGTTCGATTCGCCTGGTTTGAGTGAAATTTCCGAAATCCAGTGCTAAGATGAATTGTTGCCGGCCGAAAAGCTCGCCCGGCCGTCTTGCATTGGAGCTCGTATGCGCTGGGCTGGATGGAGGGTGATGTGCTTGCCGCTGGTGCTGGCATCATGCGGTGGCGGCGGTGGCGGTGGATCCAACGGCCAGAGCAGCGGCGCGGTGGTGGTACAGCCGCCCGTCTTGCAACCGGCGCCGCCGCCGCGCGGCATGTTGATCGGCGGCGCGACCCTGGTGCCGGCCACCTTGGCCGGCGGTGGTCCCGCCAATACCTTGGAACCGGGCGAGCTGAAGTTGTTGGTCGATGCGTCCGTGGTGCTGGGAACCAATGTCACCAGCACGCCCGTGTGCGCGGTCACCACCTATACACTCAAATACCATACCGTCGACGCGATGGCGGCCGACACCGATGCCAGCACCGCCGTCATGGTCCCGTCCGGCAAGGATGCGGCCTGCCAGGGCGGCCGGCCCGTCCTCTTGTATGCGCACGGCACCTCCGTGAAAAAAGGCACCGATATGGCCGACCTGTCGGCCAGCGAGCCGCTGACGATCGCCGCCTTGTTCGCCGCCCAGGGCTACATCGTGGTGGCGCCGAACTACGCGGGATATGCGGGTTCGTCACTGGGCTACCACGCCTACCTCGACGCCGCCCAGCAGTCGAGCGATATGGTCGACGCGTTGCGCGCCGCCCGCGCCGCCTTCGGATCGATGAAGGTTGCCGCCTCCAGCCGGCTGATGTTGACCGGCTATTCGCAGGGCGGCTATGTCGCAATGGCCACGCAGCGCGCGATGCAGACCGGTTACGCGGGCGAGTTCGCCGTCACCGCCGCCGCGCCGCTGTCCGGTCCGTATGCGCTGCTGCTGACGGGAGATACCATTTTCAGCGGCGCGCCGACGGTGGGCGCGACCGGCTTCCTGCCGCTGGTGATCAATGCCGGCCAGCGCGCCGGCGCCGCGCTCTATGCGGCAACAGCCGATATCTACGAAGCCAGGTACGCCACCGGCATCGATACGCTGCTGCCGGGCACGCGCGGCTTCGGCGATCTGGTGGCCGCCGGCAAGCTGCCCGACGATGTGCTGTTCGCGCAGGATTCGTTGCCGCAGGCGAGCGGCTACGCCTCCTTCTTCGGCGCCGACCATTTGATACGGACGAGTTACCGCAACGCCTACCTGGCCGATTTGAAGGCCAACGCGTGCAACGCCAGCGTGGCCAACCCGCTCGATTGCGCGCCGGCCCAGCCGTTGCGCCGCTGGCTGTTGAAAAACGATCTGCGCACCTATACGCCCGCCGTCCCGTTGTTCCTGTGCGGCGGCAATGACGATCCGGTGGTGTCCTTTACCAATACGAAGGCGGCCGGGGCCTACTTCGCTGCCCGGGGAGCGGCGGCCGTAACCGGACTCGATCTGGAGGAGACGTCGCTGGCGGCGCCTTACTTGAGCACGCGGTTGCAATTCGCCGCCGCCAAGGAGGCGCTGCGCTTCGCCAACAAGTCGGTGAAGGATAGTTATCATGCCGGCCTTGTCGCGCCGTTTTGCCTGCGCGAGGCGCGCGCGTTCTTCGATTCTGCCCCAAACCGCTAACTTGGCCTTTGAGGAAAATTAAACTTGCAACGGAATAGCCGAGCAACTGTTCTTTTTTGCTCACAACTATTGCGTTTGTCGGGTGTTTTCCTATACAAGCCACGCGAACGCTGGCATATTAGTCGGGCTACGAATAGCACGTTCGTTCGTGTCAAATCATAAAAGAATATTTACAGGAGACAACATGCGCAACACCAAATTTGCACTCGCTGCAATGACTCTGGCCGTCCTCGCGGGTTGCGGCGGCAGCGCCGACCCGAAGCCGGGTGATCAGACCATCAAAAACAAGTACAGCGCGCAAGTGTCGTTCGGCGATAGCCTGTCCGACGTGGGTTCGTATGCCGTCGGTACCGTGGCTGCGCTCAAGGGCGGCAAATTCACCATCAATGGCGACAATACGGCCATCGCCTCCACCCTGACCGGCAAAAACTGGACCGAACTGGTCGCCGCCCAGCTGGGTCTGCCGGCGCCATGCGCCGCGCTTACCGGCCTCGACGGCGACGCCACCAAGGGCTTCTCGGTGCCGCAGGTCGCGCACGCCGGCTGCTACGGCTACGCCCAGGGCGGCTCCCGCGTCACCAACCCCGTCGGACCGGGCAACAAGTTGACCGGCAGCGCGCTGGGCGCGTTGACGGTTCCCGTCGTCACCCAGGTGGCCAACCACCTGAAGGCGGTCGGCGGCAAGTTCAAGGGCGACGAGATGGTCTTCGTCATGGCCGGCGGTAACGATGTGCTGTTCCAGTTGGCCGCGCTGAGCGCCGGCGCCACCGCCGCCGGCACCGCCGCCGGTGGTCCCGCATACTTGCAGAGCCTGGTGCCACAGCTGGCGGCGGGCGCGACCAATCCGCAGACCGCTGCGCAGGCGATCGCCTTTGCCGCGCAGACGGAAGCGGCGCGCGCCGGCAGCACCCAGGCCAGCATCACCCAGATCGCCATCGGCGCGGCCGCCGTCCAGCCGGGCAATTCGGCGGTCGGTGGGCAGGCCGTCTACGGTCCGATGGTCGCCAAGGCCACCGCCGACGCCACCGCCGCCGGCAACAAGGCCGGACTGGACTACGCCGCCGCCAAGGGCCCGGAACTGGTCGCCGCGCTGGCGACCGCCGGCACCGAACTGGCCAACCTGGTCAAGACGCAGATCCTCGCCAACGGCGCCAACTTCGTGACGGTGAACAACCTGCCGGACGTGGCCACCACGCCGTCGGGCCGTGGCCAGTCGGCCGCCACCCAGGCGCTGATCAACGCCATGGTGAGCGCCTTTAACAACGCGCTGACCGCCGGCCTGTCGGCCGAATCGAAGGTGGTGATTGTCGACGTGTTCGCCGTCAGCCACGACCAGGCCACCAATCCCGGCCCGTACGGCCTGACCAACGTGGCCGAACCGGCTTGCGACCTGAGCGCCGCCAAGAACCCGCTGGGCACTTCGCTGGTGTGCAACGGCGGCAACCTCAAATCGGGCGATGTCAGCCACTACTCGTTCGCCGACGAAGTCCACCCAACCCCGTTCAACAACCTGCTGCTGGCCCGTTTCGTGTCCAGAAGCCTGGTGACCAAGGGCTGGCTGTAATTCTGTCGTCGCAGGGGAGCGCCGCTTTCGGCGGTGCTCCCCGGACAACACCATAAAAAAACAGGAGACGATATGAACAAGGGTTTCAACACCACCGTAAAACTGCTGGCGCTGGCCGCCGCGATGTCGGTGGCCACGGCCGCGTCGGCGCAACAGACCACCGGCACCTGGCTGGTCACCGCCGGTATCAACAAGATCACGCCGAAGGTCAAATCCGGCGACGTGTCGGCGCCGGCGCTGCCGGGCACCAAGGCCGACATCGATCCGGACACCAAGCCGCGCGTGGCGTTCGCGTATATGGTCACCGATAATATTTCGGCTGAAGTCGATCTGGGCCTGCCGTACAAGCACGACCTGGTCGGCGCGGGATCGATCGAGGGCACGGGCAAGCTGGGCACGTCGGAAGTGCTGCCGCCGACGGCCTTCATCCAGTACCGCTTCCTGCCGGCCAACGCGATGTTCCGTCCGTATGTCGGCCTGGGCATCACCTACGCGCACTTCCAGAAGGAACGCGGTTCGGGCCAGCTGACGGCGATCCTGAACACCGGCGGCCCGGGCGCCACCTTCAAGGTCGACGACAAATGGGCGGCCAGCTACCAGATCGGCGGCACCGTCAAGATCAACGAGCAGTGGTTTGTCGATGCGACCGTCATCAAGACCAAGCTCAAGACCAAGGTGCATTTCTCGACCGGCCAGACCCAGGACATCCGCCTCGATCCGCTGGCGGTGAGCGTCAGCGTCGGCTACAACTTCAAGGGCTTCAATTTCTGATTATTGCGCTTGGGCTGGATAAAAAAAACCGCTGCGATGTTCTGCAGCGGTTTTTTTTCGTCTTGCGGCGGCTTACTGGAAAGCCTGGATGCCGGTCTGCGCGCGGCCCAGGATCAGGGCGTGGATGTCGTGCGTGCCCTCGTAGGTGTTGACCACCTCCAGGTTGACCATGTGGCGGATAACGCCGAACTCGTCCGAGATGCCGTTACCGCCGAGCATATCGCGCGCCACCCGGGCGATGTCCAGCGACTTGCCGCAGGAATTGCGCTTCATCATCGAGGTGATTTCCACCGCCGCCGTGCCGGCGTCCTTCATGCGGCCCAGTTGCAGACAGCCCTGCAGGCCCAAGGTGATTTCGGTCTGCATGTCGGCCAGTTTCTTTTGCACCAGCTGGTTGGCGGCCAGCGGACGGCCAAACTGCGAGCGGTCCAGTACGTACTGGCGGGCGATGTGCCAGCACGCCTCGGCCGCGCCCAGCGCGCCCCAGGCGATGCCGTAGCGTGCCGAGTTCAGGCAGGTGAACGGACCCTTCAAACCGCGCACGTCCGGGAAGGCGTTCTCTTCCGGGCAGAACACGTTATCCATGACGATCTCGCCGGTCAGCGAGGCGCGCAGGCCGAACTTGCCGTGGATGGCAGGCGCGCTCAGGCCGGCCATGCCTTTTTCCAGCACGAAGCCGCGGATCGCGCCTTCGTCGTCCTTGGCCCAGACCACGAACACGTCGGCCACCGGGGAATTGGTGATCCACATCTTGGCGCCGGTCAGCGCATAGCCTCCCGGCACCTTCTTGGCGCGGGTGATCATCGAGCCGGGATCGGAACCGTGGTTCGGCTCGGTCAGGCCGAAGCAGCCGATCCACTCGCCGGTGGCCAGTTTCGGCAGGTATTTCTGGCGCTGCGCCTCGGTGCCGAATTCGAAGATCGGCACCATCACCAGCGACGATTGCACGCTCATCATCGAACGGTAGCCGGAATCGACGCGCTCGACTTCGCGCGCGATCAGGCCGTAGGAGACGTAGTTCAGGCCGGGGCCGCCGTACTGGTCGGGAATGGTCGGGCCCAGCAGGCCCAGTTCGCCCATTTCGCGGAAGATCGAGGTGTCCATCTTCTCGTGGCGGAAGGCCTCCAGGATGCGCGGAGCCAGCTTGTCCTGGCAATAGGCTGCGGCGGCGTCGCGCACCATGCGCTCGTCGTCGGTCAGTTGCTGATCCAGCAACAAGGGGTCATCCCAGTGGAATTGGGCGCGGGCTTGGCTCATGGTGGTCTCTCATTATGGTGAATGCTGCCAGCATTCTATGCCGCGCCGCAGACCCCGGCTTTTCAAATGGCGACACCAATTTCCGTTTTTAGCCCAGGCTGCCGAACTGGCCGCCGTGGAAGATCAGCGGCGGCGCCGGCGTAAATTCGCACAACTCGACCTCGCCGACGAAAATGACGTGGTCGCCCTCGGGGTAGCGGCTGCGGTTGTGGCATTCGAACCAGGCCGAGCCACCCTTGAGGATGGGATGGCCGGTGCGCGACAGGTCGTACTCGACGCTGTCCCACGGATTGCTGCCGCGCGTGGCAAACAACTTGGCCAGGTGGGCCTGGCCGGCGCTGAGCACGTTGATGACATAGTGGGAGTTACCGGTGAAAATGGGCATGCTGTTGGCGCCGTTCGACAGGCTCCATAGCACCAGCGGCGGATCGAGCGACACCGAGTTGAAGGAACTGGCCGTCAGGCCACGAAACGTGCCGTCGGCCAGCCGGGTGGTGATCACGGTCACGCCGGTGGCGAACTGGCCCAGGGCCTGGCGGAAATGGGCGGTGTCGAAAGCGCGTTCTTCAGCGCGGGGGGAAATGGTGTGCATGGGTCGGCCTGGGTTCTTTTAGCCATTATGCCAAAGATTTGTGGCGGCGTCGGATTGCGTCCCTCGGGGCGGCGGTAAACGAGCTGCGGACGGCGCGCGATTGCCTTACAGGGGGCCATCGCATGCGGCTTCGTAGCCCGGGGTCAGGTCCACCATTTCTACACGATCTCAACCGTCGAGGTCCGGTACGCTCGGGCCCGTGTAGCATTGGTGGACCTGACCCTGGAGTTGCTTTTGCGGCGGGTACATGTGCCGGCGCGACCACGGCAGGGTGCCGCTGCGCTGCCCCGCCTTGTGGCCGACGATTTGATACAGGCTGATCCAATCCTGCTCGAAGGCGTAGCTGCAACCGGCCAGGTAGACGTGCCAGATGCGGTAGCGCTTGTCGCCGGCGAGCGCGCGCAGGCGCTCGGCGTGCGCTTCGAAATTGTCGGTCCAGATGGCGCAGGTGCGCGCGTAGTGCCGCCGCAGGTTTTCCACGTCGTAGGCTTCCAGGCCGCCTTGCTGCATCGCCTTGAGTACGCTGCCGACGTGCGCCAGTTCGCCATGCGGGAATACGTACTTGTCGATGAACTCGCCGCCGCCGTAGGGCGTCTGGCCGTTGTCCGCGTCGGTGGAGGTGATGCCGTGATTCATCACCAACCCGTCCGGCGCCAGCAGCCGTTCGATGGCGGCGAAGTATTCCGGCAAATGCCGCAGGCCGACATGCTCGAACATGCCGACGCTGGTGATGCGGTCGAATTGGCCGCGCACGTCGCGGTAGTCCTGCAGCCGGATCTCCACCAGGTGCTCGAGCCCGGCCAGCCGCACGCGCTGCCGGGCCAGCGCGCACTGGTTTTCCGACAAGGTGACGCCGATGCAGCGCACCCCGTATTGCTGCGCGGCGCGGATCACCAGGGCGCCCCAGCCGCAGCCGATGTCGAGCAAGGTGTGCTGCGGCTCCAGCGCGATCTTGCGCAGGATGTGGTCGATCTTCTTGAGCTGGGCGGCGGCCAGGTCCTCGTCGCCGTCCTCGAAGTAGGCGCAGGAATAGACCATGTCCGGATCGAGGAATTGCGCGTAGAAGTCGTTGGAGACGTCGTAGTGATAGCGGATCGCCTCGGCGTCCTTGTGCCTGTCGTGCTTCATGCCGCGCGCCGGGCGCGAGAACTTGCGCTCCGGCTTGAGCGTGGTGCGCGCCAGCGCGTTGACGACGGCGATCATGTCGCGCGCCGCCCCCTTGACCTCGATCGCCCCTTCCACATAGGCCGTGCCGAGGTTGGCCAGCGACGGCTTGAGCAGGTAGCGCGCGGCCGCTACATTGGGCAGGCGTATCGTCACGCGCGGCGCCTCGCTGGAAAAGTCGACGCATTGGCCGTTCCATAATTCAATCCGCAGCGGTAGCGCGATCTGTCGCCGGATGCCGGCGATCCAGGCGCTGAAGCGGTTTTGTACGAACACTTGTGCTAACACGATGCACCTCCCGTCCAGAAATAAAAAAGACCACCGCAAGCGATGGTCTGGATTTCCGAATCGGATCGCGTTCGCGCGCCGCGGTTACGGCTGCAAGCGCTCCTTGATCCAGCTGCCATCTGCCTGTTTCACATACACGATCCGGTCGTGGAAGCGCGAGCGGCGCCCCTGCCAGAATTCGATGCGCACCGGTTCCAGGCGGTAACCGCCCCAGTGTTCCGGCCGCACCGGATGCTCGCCGCTGATCGCGGCCGAGGCATCGTAATTGGCTTCCATCTGTTCCCGGCTGGCGATGGGCGCGCTCTGCCGCGAGGCGATCGCGGCGATCTGGCTTTTCACCGGCCGGCTATGGAAGTATTGATCGCTTTCCTCGGCCGAAGTTTTGACGACCTTGCCTTCAATGCGCACTTGGCGCTCGAGTTCGTTCCAAAAGAATAGCAGCGCCGCGTGCGGGTTGTCGCGCAATTGCTGCCCCTTCTGGCTGTCGTAATTGGTGTACCAGGTGAAGCCGCGCGGATCGAATTGCTTGATCAAAACAATGCGCGAGGTTGGCTTGCCGTCGGCGCCCACCGTGGCCACGCTCATCGCGTTCGGTTCGTTGACCTTGGCGTGCAGCGCCTCGTCGAACCATTTGCCGAACTGGGCGATCGGGTCGTCAAGCACGTCCGCTTTCGTCAGGCTGGCGCGGCCATAGTCGAGGCGCAGATCGGCCAGCACCACGCCGTCTGCCACGGCCTTGGCCACGGCCACCTGTTGCTGCTCCGGCACCTGGCTTTGCGGCAGGTCGGGCGTGATACCGCGCCGCAATTGCATCGCGCTGCCCAGTTGCGCCATCTGCTCCGGGCTGAACAGGCGCTTGGCCATCGGCGCGATGTTGGCTTCCTCCTTGGCCATGTGGGCGGCGTAGGCGTCGCAGAAGCGCTCCACGTCAGGCGTCGACAGCTCGGCGCTGTCGCCGGCGGCGATTTTTTCCAGCTGCGCGCGGACGATTTCCCAGTCCTTGTCCATGGCCTGGTGGTCGGCCAGGATGCCCGGCACCAATTCGTCGAGCAGCGCGGCGTCGGCGTCGCGCGCGGTGGCCTGCAACATCGGCATCAGGTTTTGCTCTTCGTCGTCGTGGTGCAGGTGGGCGGCGTTGTTGAAATACTTGAGCACGGCTTGCGCGGCTTTTTGCGCCTCGGCGTCGGCGCCGTGGGCGGGCAGGTGGGCCAGCAGGTTTTGCATCGTCAACAATTGCTTGCGGATACGGTCGTGGCAATGTTTCAAAACTGCTATCGGCTGGCTGAAATCGGGGGCGGTGTCGAACAGGGGTTTATTCTCTGCGTTGCTCATGGCGTGGGGCTTAGGCTAGGGGGGAAAGTCATTCTAGAATAATTCTTGTCGCCGTGTCCGGTAAAATGGCGGGATGAACAGTATCTCTGACCTTAATGTCGACCAAGGCCCGGACGCCGTCGACTTCGACCGCCGTTTCGGCGGCATCGCCCGATTGTACGGCGAACGCGCGCTGGCGCGCTTCCGGGGCGCCCACGTGTGCGTGGTCGGCGTCGGCGGCGTCGGCTCGTGGATCGTCGAGGCGCTGGCCCGCAGCGCCATCGGCCAACTGACCCTCATCGACCTCGACAACGTCGCCGAGTCGAATATCAACCGCCAGATCCAGGCGCTGACCGGCACTGTCGGCCAGGCCAAGATCAGCGCGCTGGCCGAGCGCATCGCGCAGATCAATCCGTATTGCGTGGTCAACCAGATCGAGGATTTCGTCAGCGCCGACAATCTCGACGAGATGCTCGGCACCGGCAAGTTCGACTACGTGGTCGACGCCATCGACAGCGTCAAGGCCAAGGCGGCGATGATCGCGTATTGCCGCCAGCACGCGCTGCCGCTGGTCATCATCGGCAGCGCCGGCGGCCAGACCGATCCGACTCAGATCGCCGTGCGCGACCTGGCCCGCACCGAGCAGGAACCGCTGCTCAAAAAAGTGCGCAAGGTCTTGCGCAGCCAGTACGGCTATCCGCGCGGCGAGAAAACCAAGTTCCACGTGGACGCGGTGTTCTCGATGGAACCGCTCAAGTTTCCCGAAACGGGAGAGGTGTGCGCGGTCGACGGCGACGACCGCGCCGGCGGCGTGACTGGCTTGAACTGCGCCGGCTTCGGCTCGGCGATGGTGGTCACGGCCACCTTCGGCATGGTCGCCGCCGGCCACGTGCTGCGGCAGCTGGCCAATGGCGCGCAGGCGGCGCCGGCGCCGGTACCTGCGGTGGCGGCTGACGAGACGGCGTAGATTTTATCCGGTGCGCCAGGCAGGTTTGCTATCATTGTGCGCGCTGGCCCGGCCGCCGTGCCGTCCACAGAAACTCATTGAAAGAAAAAACATGACGCGTAGTTCCGTTTTAGTAGCAATGCTGTGCGCGCTGGCGGCCTCCGTGGCCCAGGCCCAGACTCCCGCCGCGCCTGCCGCACCCGCAGCCCCGGCAGCCCCTACCGCCCAGCCAGCGCCGGCCGCGCCGACCACCACCGCCACGCCCGCCGTCGCGCCGCCACCGCCGCCGATGGTCGTCGGTTCGGCCACGCCGGGTCCGGCCGCCGAGCAGCTGATCATCACCGACACCAAGGTCGGCACCGGCAAGGAAGCCAGTACCGGCGCCACCGTCTACATGCACTACACCGGCTGGCTGTATCGTCCGCTGGCGAAAAACATGCACGGCAAACAATTCGACTCGTCGATCTCGCGCGGCGAACCGCTCGACTTCGTGCTCGGCGCCGGCCGCGTCATCAAAGGCTGGGACCAGGGCATCCAGGGCATGAAGGTCGGCGGCAAGCGCACCCTGATCATTCCGTCCGAGCTGGCCTACGGCTCGCGCCCGTCGCCGGGCAGCGGCATCCCGCCGAATTCGGCGCTGATCTTCGACGTCGAACTGATGGATGTGAAGTAAACAATACGTCGTTGTCCGCGTGGCAGGAGTAGACTGGCTACTCCCCATCGCGCGGAGGTTTTTTCCATGAAAATTGCCAACGACGTAACTGAACTGATCGGCCACACCCCGCTGGTGCGGCTGCATCGATTGACCAAGGGCCTCAACGCTGAAGTACTGGTCAAGCTGGAATACTGCAACCCCGCCCACAGCGTGAAAGACCGCATCGGCCTGTCCATGATCGAAGCGGCCGAAGCGGCTGGCCAGATCCATCCCGACACCATCATCCTCGAACCGACCAGCGGCAACACCGGCATCGCGCTGGCGATGGTTTGCGCCGCGCGCGGCTACCGCTGCACGCTCGTCATGCCGGACACCATGAGCCGCGAGCGCCGCATGCTGCTGCGCGCCTATGGCGCCGAGTTGATCCTGACGCCGGGCAGCGAAGGCATGCTCGGCGCCATCCACCGCGCCGAGGCGCTGGCCGAGAGCGACCGCCGCTACCTGATGCCGCAGCAATTCAACAATCCCGCCAATCCGGATGTGCACCGCCGCACGACGGCCGAGGAAATCTGGGACGACACCGACGGCCGCGCGGATATTTTGGTGGCTGGCGTCGGCACCGGCGGCACCATCACCGGCGTGGGCGAAGTGATCAAGGCGCGCAAGCCGGCGTTCCGCTGCATCGCGGTCGAGCCGGAAGCCTCGCCGGTGCTGGCCAAGGGTGTCAAGGGAGCGCACCCGCTGCAGGGCATCGGCGCCGGCTTCGTGCCGGCCGTGCTCAATACGCGGGTGTACGACGAGATTATTGGCGTCAGCAACGACAATGCCTTCGAGACCGCGCGGCTGGCGGCCAGCCAGGAAGGCTTGCTGGTGGGGATATCGTCGGGCGCGGCGCTGTGGGCCGCGCTGCAAGTGGCGCGCCGGCCGGAAAGCGCCGGCAAGATGATCGTCACGATCATCCCGTCGTTCGGTGAGCGCTACCTGAGCACCGCCCTATACGCCCAATACGCTGATTAGTGCGCCGGCTCCTGCAGGCAACACTCGTGCACCGTGGTGCCGAGCCGCACCTGCAAGGTGCTGTGCTGGATTGAGAAATCCTCGCGCAGCTGCCGGGTAATGTCGTCGACCGCCACGTCGCCTGGATACCCGGCCGGCGTGACCAGCTGCGCGGTCAGCGCCGTCTCGGTGGTGCTCATCGCCCAGATGTGCAGGTCGTGCACCTCGGTCACACCGGGACGGTCGCGCAAGAACTGCTCGATCTCGCCGCGATCCACGTTGTCCGGCACCGCCGCCAGCATCATGCGCAGCGACTGCTTGAGCAGCGACCAGGTGCTGTAGACGATAATCGCCACGATCACCATGCTGACCGCCGGATCGACCCAGTTCCAGCCCGAATAGCGGACGATCAGGCCGGCCACCAGCACGCCCAGCGAGATCGCCGCGTCGGCGGCCATGTGCAGGTAGGCGCCACGGATATTGATGTCGTCCTTGCTGCCGGACATGAACAGCCACGCCGAGAAGCCGTTGATCAGAATACCGATGCCGGCCACCACCGACACCGTAAAGCCGCCCACCGGCTCGGGATGGGCCAGTTGCTGCACCGCCTCGAAGGCGATGCCGCCGCAGGCGACCATCAGCAGCATCGCGTTGAACAGCGCCGCCAGCATCGACGTGCTGCGCAGGCCGTACGTATAGCGCTGGTTTGGCAGGCGCTTGGCCAGGATGGCCGCGCCCCAGGCCAGCATCAGGCCCAGCACGTCGGACAGGTTGTGGCCGGCGTCGGCCATCAGCGCGGTGGAGTTGGCCAGGAAACCGTAGAAGAATTCGACGCCGACAAAACCCAGGTTGAGCACGATGGCGATGGCGAAGGCGCGGCCCATGGTGTTGGGATCGCCGTGGTGGTGATGGCCGTGGCCGTGCGCGTGATCGTGTCCATGGCCATGATCGTGGGCGTGTGCTTTCGCGGCCGGCTTGGCGGGCGCGTGGCTGTGGCCATGCCCGTGATCATGATCGTGGTGCTCATGGTCGTGATCGTGGTCGTGATGGTCGTGGTGCTTGCTCATGCTTCGTTCCCGTTGGCAGGTTCGGCGATATGTTCCAGCATATCGTTCAGGACGTCGCTGATATGCGCATCGGCGGCGGAGTAGAAAACTTGTTTGCCTTGCCGCTCCGACTTCACGATGCGCGCCGCGCGCAGCAAGCGCAAGTGGTGGCTGACGAGGGAGCTGCTCAGTTCAAGGGAGGTGGCGATGTCGCTGACGGCGATCGGCGCCGCCACGCAGGCGAGCACAATGCGCAAGCGGGTCGGATCGCCCAGCAGGTGGAACAGATCGGCGAGTTGGGCGATGGCGGGATCGACGCCGGCGTAGTCGTGTTGACAGCTCATAGATTTAGCTCGTGTATTTTGTATAACTCTTCATGTGAACAGCTATTCATATGTTAGCACGAATAATTTGCGTGCTCAGGACTTTTTCATCCGCTGAAAGTTATATACATTTCCTGCATCTCAATTTTCTAATCATTTTTTTGGCAGGGGGCTAAAATGTAATCGTTACTTACGCGGGTTAATCGAAAATGACACAGTACTTGGGGCAAAAATGGCTGGCTGAAAAATTTCAGCTTGAACCGGTTCAAGCTTTTGCTGTCGTCAGCAAATTAGGCAACACTCGCCGAACGGTGGAAAGTGACGGCACGCGCGAAGAAACATACGTTAAAGTTGATGCCAGACCTAGCTTACGCACAGAACTCACGTTTGCGCTCAAACACGAGGTCGTTAATTTGGAATTCTTCTCGCGCTTGTTTGACGTACTCGACGCAAGTGAGCTCGAAGCATGGCTTTCAGACGAGCCGACGGGCGCGTACGCTCGCCGCGCCGGATTCCTATATGAATGGCTCACTAATCTACAGCTTAACGTGCCGGAGGGCTTGGGCGGAAACTATGTTGACGCCCTTGACTCAGGCACCCATCTCGTTGCAAGCCGGTCAGCCAATGTCCCTCGCTGGCGCGTGAGGGACAACATGCCTGGAACGCGCGAGTTCTGCCCAATTATCCACCGTACCGAGGCGATCAAACAATGGGAAACCTATGATTGCGACGGGGAGCTTGCAAAGCTTGAACGTGAGTTTGGCGCCGATATTCTGATGCGTAGTGTGGTTTGGTTGTCCATAAAGGAAAGTCGAGCAAGCTTCAAGATCGAACACGAAGATCGCCACGTCGATCGAATAAAGAGGTTTGCGGCTGTCATGGACCGTCGGTGCGGTCAGGACGGAGATCCACTAACGCTGGATTCGCTAGGCCAGCTTCAGGCTGACATCCTTGGGATGGCAACGCGATATGGATTGCGCAAATCGCCCGTAATCGTCGGCCACACAGCGGGCTTCACAAATGTCGTCGATTACATTGCACCGCACTGGCATCAAACGGAACAGATGCTCGATGGCTTACGCACCACAATGCGTCGAACAAAAGGAATGCCGTCCATTTTAAGGGCGGCAATTGCCTCATTTGGTTTTGTCTATATCCATCCAATGTCGGACGGGAACGGACGCATCTCAAGGTTCCTGGTAAATGATGTGCTACGTCGTGATGGGGCAGTGCCAGCGCCATTCATCATTCCTATTTCTGCGACGATCACTGACAACTCACGCGAGCGCATTGGTTATGATCGCGCCCTTGAAGTGCTCTCCAAACCACTGATGCTTAAGTACCACAGGCAGTGTGATTTCGGTACGCGGAACACTTATGACGATGGGATCGAAAGTGATTTTACCTTCGACGCATACGAAGATGCCTTACCAACTTGGCGTTATCCCGATCTCACACAACAGGCGGACTTCCTTGGCCGCGTCGTCCGGATGACCATCGAAGTGGAGATGAGTAAGGAGGCTAGCTACCTGCGCGATATCGAACGTGCCAGACATAATGTAAAAGACTATCTCGAGGGACCTAACAGTGATATCGACCAAATAATCCGCTCCATACGGGACAATGGCTGGATGCTCTCAAACAAGTTACGAAAGGCGTTTCCAATGTTGGAGGATCCTCGACTTGCAGAGTCCATCATCGACGCCGTTCGAGCAGTGCTAGATCCCGACTACCTTGAAGTCATAGACGATGAGGATAAAGCTGATTCACCTGGTCATTCTAAGTAAACTTCCGGGAAGGTGAGCACCGCGTGCAGTTTGCCAATCTTGGTCCAGATGTTCCCGACGCGCTCTTTCAGGCGCACGAAGATGGGAAAGTTGTGTTTTTCTGCGGCGCCGGAATCGCTCTCCAAACCGCTATTTCTGCAACTCCGCTTGCAACTGGTTGCGCAGCTTCGGATCGAGCTTCTCGATCGCTTTGCTCAGTTTTTCAGCATTGCGCAAGGCCAGCGTCTGCTCCGGCGTCAGCTGCTTGGCCTGCTCGATCACCGGCGCCGGCGCGGGTTTGGAAAACACCGCCTGCGCGCCAACAACGATCAGCGCACTGAGTATGGCGATACCGGCGGCCGCCCCCAGCAACCGCAACTCGCGCGGCGTGATCGCGGGCGACTGCGTGGCGATCGGTCGCACCGGACCGGGTGGCGTCGGCACGTAGCCGGCATTGGCGGCTGACGGGGAGGGCGCCGGGCCCTCGTCGGTTGCGTCCGGCGCCGCCGTTTTGCGCGCCGACTCCGCCGGCAGCCCGCCCGCCAGCCGCGCATGCTGCGTGAGCTCAAGCGAGGCCGCGTCGATGGCCGCGATATGCCGCCCGACCGCTTCCTCCAGCACCGCCTCGTTCAGCGCCACCAGCGCAAAAATCGGGTCGTCGATGTCGATCTTGACGCCGGTTTTTTCAAATACCAGACTCCGCAGCTTTTGTTGATCCATGGCCGCTTACCACTCGACCTTGTCGAGCTGCTCGAACAAGTCGCGGAACACCACCTTGATGCGCTGCTTTTCCATGACGTTGAACTTGTCGCTTTCGCGTACCTCGTTGGCGGTCAGGCGCGCCGTGTTCATCTTCTTGATGTCGGCGCCGAAGGTGTCGGCGTTGCGGGCCGACAGCACGATGCGCCCGCGCACGCGCGACGAGTTGTCGGCGTAGGTTTGCGATTCGGTGAACTGCTTGCCGGATGCCGATTGCAGCAGCCCGAAGTGTTCGTTTTCCCACAGCACCAGTGGCACCTTGGTGGCCTTGGCGGTCGAGACGAAGCCCATCGCCGTGTCGTGCAAGGTGTCGCCGCCGCCGACGATGGTGTGGATGTAGACCTTGCGGCCTGATTCTTCCAATAAAGCGAAGCAATCGTTTTCAAGCAAATAGCCCATCAGCGGCGAGAAGGTGTTGGCGCCGTTGTCGATGACGCAGTTGCCTTCCTCTTCGAGGATGTCGATCATCAGCGCGTCGAAGCGTTTCGGATCGATGGTGCGGCTGTCGGTCATCACCGGCACGTGCTTGACCTCCATCGCCTTGTAGCGCGAAAACGTGGCGTTCTCCTGGTCGGTGTCGTAGCAGCGCAGCGGCTGGCGCTGCGCTTCCAGGTCGCCGGCGGCGTCCTTGCTGGCGAGCCACTGCGCAAGGATGGTCGACACCAGCGTCTTGCCGATGCCGCCTTTACCCTGGAGAATAAAATGTACCGTGTTTTGCATCGAAATCACCCCTGAATCTGCATGGAATAGGCGCACCATCGCGCTCGAACGCATCGAGAGTAATTGTTTTGTGGCAGGAAGGCAACCATCACGAAAGTGATGGCGCCATCAGGGCGATGAAACCAGGTTAATCAATAAAGCGCAGCAGGCCCTGCAAGGCGTGGATCACGGTTTGTTCGCGCACCGCCTTGCGGTCGCCGCTGAAGACCAGGCGTTCGGTGTGGACGGTGTCGGCGTTGGCCCAGCCGAAGCAGACGGTGCCGACCGGCTTGCCCGGCACGGCGCCGGTCGGGCCGGCGATGCCGGTGGTCGAGACGGCCAGATGGGCGTTGCTCGAACCGAGGGCGCCGCTCGCCATCGCCGCCGCCACCTCCTCGGAGACGCTGCCCATCTGCGCGATCAGCGCGGCCGACACGTCCAGCAGCTCGCTCTTGGAGGCGTTGGAATAGGCGATGAAGCCGCAGTCGAACCACGCGGTCGAGCCGGCGATCTCGGTGATGGCCTGCGCCACGCCGCCGCCGGTGCACGACTCGGCGGTGGCCAGGATCAGGCCCTTGTCCTGCAGTGCCTTGCCGACCTGCGCGGCCAGGTCGAGGATGGTGCTAGCGTTATCGGATGTCATCTCGGTGCTCATGTAAACTCTCCTTCTGAAGCGGCGTTCGGGAGCCGGCTGGGATATCCCGCTGGGCGTGCTGCCACTGTACCATGCAGATCACAATCGTTGCCAGCGATGCACCGCTGATTAACGGCAACCCTAACTTTGCATAAAAACATTAGACCGGCGATTTGAACTTGCGTACACTCAATAGCACTGCGTAGCGTGCTCTGCCCAAACACCGCGGAACGCGCACCAGACAAGCAAGCCGAAGTCGCTTGCGGGAAGAAATCGGACTGATCCGGCCAGAACGCCGGTTCAAGAGCCCACGGAGGCGCATCCCATGATCAGCCAGACTGATATTTTTCATGCACGCATCTTGATCGTCGACGACCAGCTCGTCAACGTGGAGCTGCTGGAATTCCTGCTCAAATCGACGGGCTACAAGGCCGTCACGTCCACCACCGACTCGCGCGTGGTGGCCGACTGGCACAGCCGACACCGGTACGACCTCATCATCCTCGACTTGCAGATGCCCGGCATGGATGGCTTCGAGGTGATGGACGCGCTGCGCCCGCTCGAGGCCGATTCCTGGCTGCCCGTGCTGGTGGTCACGGCCCAGCCGGACCATAAACTCAAGGCGCTCGAATCGGGCGCGCGTGATTTCCTGAGCAAGCCGATCGACCCGGTCGAGGTGCTCACGCGCATCCGCAACATGCTCGAGGTGCGCCTGCTGCACCGCGAGGCGCGCAACTACAGCGTGCGCCTGGAGCAGACGGTGCGCGAGCGGACGGTCGAACTGCAGCGCTTCCGCAGCGCCATGGACGCCACCGCCGACGCCATTTTCCTGCTCGACGCGGCCACCGCCGAACTGGTCGACGTCAACGACGGCGCCTGCCGCATGCTCGGCTACCCGCGCGACGAGATGCTGGGCCAGACCGCCAGCCGGCTCGGCCTGGGCACGCAGGCGCTGCTGCGCGCGCAGGCGCACCGGCTCGACGACTACGCCGCCGCCGTCGGCAAGGCGCGCGCGCCGGAGCTGGCCGAACTCGAATTGATGCGGCGCGACCTAATTTCGGTGCCGGTGGAGATTTACTGGCAGCTGCTCACGCGTCCCGGCCAGTCGAACGTCATGCTGGGCGTGGCGCGCGACATCAGCGAGCGGCGCCACTCGGAGGAACTGCTGCAGCACATGGCCCATTACGACAGCCTGACGGGTCTTCCCAACCGCACCTTGTTCTTCCAGACCCTGGCCGACGCGATCTCGCTGGCGCAGGAAAAATCGTGGCGCATCGTGGTGCTGTTCATCGCGCTGGACCGCTTCAAGAACATCAACGATTCGCTTGGCGCCGCGCTGGGCGACGAGTTGCTGCGCCAGTTCAGCAACCGGCTGGTGCAATGCGTGCGCCTGCGCGACACGGTCGGGCGCATGGGCGGCGACGAATTCGCGCTGATCCTGTCGATGCCGCGCGACCAGCAGGACGCCGTCCACACGGCCAACGAGGTGAGGGAGGCGCTGCGCCTGCCGTTCGATTTGAACGGCCACCCGGCGGTGCTCAGCGCCAGCATCGGCATCGCCATGTATCCGGACGACGCCACCGACCCGGAAACGCTGCTGAAATACGCCGACACCGCGATGGAGCGCGCCAAGCAGGCGGGCCGCGACGGCTACCGCTTCTTCACCGCCGGCATGAACGTGCAGGTGCTGGCGCGGCTGGACATGGAGCTGGCGCTGCGCCGCGCGCTCGACAACGACGAACTGCTGCTGTACTACCAGCCCAAGGTCAACCTGCACACCGGCGCCATCGCCGGCGCCGAGGCGCTGCTGCGCTGGCAACGGCCCGGCTTCGGGCTGGTGTTCCCGTCCGAGTTCGTGCCGGTGCTGGAGGACACGGGCCTGATCGTGCGCGTCGGCGCCTGGATCATCGACGCCGCCTGCAAGCAGATCGGCGCCTGGCTGCGCAGCGGCGTGGGACCGGTGCGCGTGGCCGTCAACGTCGCCAGCCGCCAGTTCATCGAGGGCGACCTGGAACAGGTGGTGCGTTCGGCGCTGGTGCGCCACGAGGTGCCGCCGGAACTGCTGGAACTGGAGCTGACCGAAACCGCGCTGATGTCCAACGCCGAGCGCACCATCATGGTGCTGACCAATCTGAAGGCGATCGGCATCAAGGTCGCGATCGACGATTTCGGCACCGGCTACTCGTCGCTGGCGTACCTGCAGCGCTTCCCGATCGACAAGCTCAAAATCGACATCGCCTTCGTGCGCGAGATCACCACCAATCCGAACGACGCGGCGATTGCCACGGCCATCATCAGCATGGCGCACAGCCTCAAGCTGCGCGTGATCGCCGAGGGCGTGGAAACGCGCGCGCAGCTCGAATACCTGCGGCGCAGCCGCTGCGATGAAATCCAGGGATATTTCTTCAGCCGTCCGGTGGCGCCGGCCGACATGGCGGTGCTGGTCGAATCGGGCCGCTGCCTGCCGGTCGATCCGTCGGCGCCTAACCAGCCGGCGCAAACGCTGCTCATCGTCGACGACAATCCGGATATTTTATGGTCGCTCGACCAGCTGTTCCAGCGCGACGCCTACCAGATTTTGACGGCCGGATCGGCCAGCGAGGCGTTCGAGCTGCTGGCGCTGCACCCGGTGCAGGTGATCCTGTGCGACCAGCGCCTGCCGGGCATGAACGGCACCGAGTTCCTCGGCCAGGTCAAGGACATGTATCCGGAGACGATCCGCATCATCCTGTCCGGCTACATGGGGCTCGACGCGGTGCTCGAATCGGTCAACCAGGGCGCCATCTACCGTTTCTACACCAAGCCGTGGGACGACACCCAACTGCGCGACAACATCCGGCTGGCGTTCCACCACTACTGGCTGATGCACGGCAGCGGCCTGCGCGCCGGTCAGCCGGACGAGGATGTGACCGCGCTTCAGGACGTGAAGTGATCGAAGCCGGCGAGCTTGAGGTCTAGCGGCTGGCCGGCGGCGTCCACCAGGCGCAGGCCCGGCGCCGCCTCGATGCTGCCGACGCGCGTGACCGGCGTGGCCACGCTGCCGGCGGCCGCGATGACCGCCGCGCGGGCCGACGCCGGCGCGGTGAAGCACAACTCGTAATCGTCGCCGCCGGCGGCGGTGAACCGGCGCCGCAGCTCCTGCGGGAAGGCCGTCAGCGCCTCGCCCGGGGGCAGCGCATCCACGTTCAAGGTCGCGCCTACGTTCGACATCGACAAGATATGACCGAGATCGCCGACCAGGCCATCGGAGATATCGACTGCCGCGCGGGCGATGCCCTGTTCGCCTAACACGGCGCCCAGTTCCACCCGCGGCACCGGCGTGTGCATGCGCACCGACGCCGTATGCAGAATGGTCGCGTCCAGGGATTGTTCAAGGCGGTAGCCGGCCAGCGCCAGGCGCGCGTCGCCCAAGGTGCCCGACACCCAGATATCGTCGCCAACCTGCGCGGCGTTGCGGCGCAATGCCTGCCCCGGACGCAGCTCGCCGAATACGGTGATGCAGATGGTCAGCGGACCTTTGGTGGTGTCGCCGCCTATCAGCTCGATGTTGAAGGCGTCGGCCAGCGCGAACAAGCCGTGCGAGAAGCCGGCCAGCCAAGCGCGATCTGCCAGCGGCAGCGCCAGCGCCAAGGTAAAGCCGACCGGCCGCGCGCCCATCGCCGCCAGGTCGGACAGGTTCACGGCCAGGCTTTTGTGGCCCAGCCGGAAAGCGTCCTCGCCGGCGAAGAAGTGGCGGCCCTCGACCAGCATGTCGGACGAAATCGCCGTCTGCATGCCGGGGGTAGGGGTGAGCAGCGCGCAATCGTCGCCGATGCCGAGCGTGGCCCGGCCCGGCTGCTGGGGGCGCTGAAAGTATTCTTTGATGAGGTCGAATTCGGAGATCATGGCCTATTGTACCCAGCCGGCTGGCGAAGAACACAAAAAACGCGCGCGGCGCCGTCGCGCCTATAATTCATTCCTGCGCGGAATGCCCGGTATAGCGGCAAGGCGCATCGCTAGGGAAACCGATGGATCGACTCACTTTGATGGAAACCTTTGTCTGTACCGTGGAGACTGGCTCATTCTCGGCCGCCGCGCGCAGACTCGGCGTGGGCCAGCCCGCCGTTTCCAAGGCGGTCGCACAGTTGGAGGACCGGCTGCAAACCCGACTGCTGCTACGCTCGACGCGCGGCCTGACCACGACCGAATCGGGGCAGGCGTACTACGAATTCGTCAAGCGGGCGATTGCCATGGCGGACGAGGCCGATGCTGCGGCGCGCGACGCCAGTGCGGGCCTGACAGGAAAGCTGCGGGTGTGCGCCGCGGTCACTTTCGCGCGCCTGCACGTTATCCCGCATATCAAGCGCTTCCTGGACAGCCACCCGGGGCTCGACGTCGAGGTCATGCTCGACGACAGGAATATAGACCTGCTCGAACATGGCATCGACGTGGCGTTGCGCATGGGCGAGCTCGGCGATTCATCGATGACCGCGCGCCGCATCGCCACCGGACCGCGCACGGTGGTGGCCGCTCCTGCCTATCTTGCCGGGCGCGGCGTGCCGAAAGTGCCGGCGGATCTGGTCCGGCATGAGGCGGTGGTTTACCTGGCGGATGCCGGTGGCGACAACACATGGTCCTTCGAACGCGACAGCACTCAGTTGTCGGTCGCCGTCAACGGCCGGCTGCGCGTGAACGCGGCCGAAGGCGTGCGGGCGGCTGTGTGTGGCGGCGTCGGCCTGGCCATTGTCTCGGAGTGGATGTTCGCGCCAGAACTGGCCAGCGGCGCGGTGGAACGCGTGCTGGCCGATTGGAGCCTACCGTCGATAGACTTGTGGGCGGTCTATCCGTCCGGCCGTTTGGCCAGCGCCAAAGCGCGTGCGTTCACGGCCTTTGTACAGGAGATCATGGGCGGTGATGCGCCAGCGCTAGAGTGAGCGGCCAATGGATCAGGTGCTGGTTAGCAAACTCTGCAGCACTGGCAGCATGCTGTCCGGTTCCGGTCGCAGCGTGTAGTCGGGGTTGACCTCGGCATAGGCGATGACGCCATCCTTGCCGATCACGTAGCGGGCCGGCATCGGCAGGGTCCAGGCCGGGTCGTCGTTGAAGGCCGGCAGATCGTTCTTCAAGCGCTTGTACAGGTCCACCAAGTAGTCTGGCAGTGCGAAGCGAAGGCCGAACGCGGCGGCAATATCATTGTGCGTGTCGCTCAGGATAGGGAAGTCCAGCTTGTTCTGTCGCTGCGACTTGCGGCTGTTGGCGGCCGTTTGCGGCGAGATGGCAACCAGGTTGGCGCCCACGGCCTTGAACTGCGGCAGCGTTTCTTGCAGTGCCTGCAGTTCCAGGTTGCAGTAGGGGCACCACACGCCCCTGTAAAAGCTGACGACTAGCGGCCCTTGCGCCAGCAGGTCTGTGGACGAGACCTGCTGGCCATCCGGATCGTTGAGGGTGAACACGGGCGCGCGGTCGCCCGCCTTCAGCGCGCGGCCGGCTTGGCCGGATTCGATCAGTTCGGCGGTGGCGCGTTCCATCACGGGGTGGATTTCCGCAGGTGCGAAGTAAGGGGCTTTGCCGCCCTTGAAGTCGGCCTTGAATGCGTCGAGTTTTGCTTGTAACGTCATGACTGGTTTTCCTTTGGGTGCGTTATTTACAGTGTCGGCGCTGCGGGGAAGTCGACCGGCACCCGGGTCAGCGCATGCAGGTAGTTTGTGATGATCTTGTCGCCGATGACCATCACCGCATCCACCAGTTGGCCCTCCATATAGCCAGCGGCGAAGAAGGCGTCGACCAGCGCCGGTTCCGCTTGGCCACGGCGCTCGGTGGCGCTTTTCACCAGACGCGCCAAGGCATCGAGCTTGGCGTCGAACGGCGCGCCACCCCTGCGGATGGCGATGATCTGCTCGGGAGTGAAGCCGGCCATGGCACCGAGCGCGCTATGGGCTGCCAGGCAGTATGCGCACTCGTTGACCTGGCTGACCACGAGGTTGATGACTTCGCGCTCTTTCGCGTTCAGCGAGCTTTTACCGTTCTGCAGCGTGAGGTAATTGCCCAGCGCGCTTTCGGAGTGTGCCAGCGTGGCGTACAGGTTGGGCACCATGCCCAAGCCCTTTTGGAGTTTTTCGAAAATGGCTTGGTTGGCGGGCGAGACGGTGGCAGCGGTCGGGATGGTGAAAGTTTTCATGGTTGGTCCTTGGAGGTTAATGTGGGTTGCGACAGGACGAACTATGAAGTTGTTTAGTCTCTCAGGGTAGGAAGGTGGCCGGCATACGCTTTATTCCTCCGACAGTAGAACTGTGATTGGCGAAGCGGCCGTCGATGCCCGGCGTGACCGCGCCGGAACTTTCTGGGGAACCGGTCAAAATATTCATAATCTCAATCAGTAAGCGTGTATCAATAGCTAAACTGAATTATTAATCAAATGTGACTATATTGAAGCTATTGATAGCCTAAAGCTGCTAAAAACACCAAAAATTCGGCCAATTGCCCTCTGGAACAATAAGTTCTGCCAATAACCGTCATCACCGTTGGTGAAAATACCTACTTAAATGAAAGAATTGGTCTGATAAAATCGTAAGCTTTCCGACCGCACAAACAGGAAGGCAGCACAGCATGGATTCGTCATCTGAGAAAAAAGAAGAAATTCGTCAACAATTGCGCGTCGCCGCGCTCGAGTACCACGAGTTCCCGACCCCAGGCAAAATCAGCGTTACGCCGACCAAGCAACTGACCAACCAGCGCGATCTGGCGCTTGCCTACTCCCCCGGTGTGGCCGCCCCGTGCGAAGAAATCGTCATCGACCCGGCCGCCGCCTATAAATACACCGCGCGCGGCAACCTGGTGGCCGTCATCACCAACGGCACCGCCGTGCTGGGCCTGGGCAACATCGGCCCGCTGGCCGCCAAGCCGGTGATGGAAGGCAAGGGCGTGCTGTTCAAGAAGTTCGCCGGCATCGACGTCTTCGACATCGAAATCAACGAGCTCGACCCGGACAAGCTGGTCGACATCATCGCCTCGCTCGAGCCGACCTTCGGCGGCGTCAACCTGGAAGACATCAAGGCGCCCGAGTGCTTCTACATCGAGCGCCAGCTGCGCGAGCGCATGAAGATCCCGGTCTTCCACGACGACCAGCACGGCACCGCCATCATCGTCGGCGCGGCCATCATGAACGGCATCCAGTACGTCGGCAAGGATATTAAAAACTGCAAACTGGTGGTGTCCGGCGCCGGCGCGGCCGCGCTGGCCTGCCTGGACCTGATCGTCGACCTCGGCTTCCCGCTGGAGAACATCTACGTCACCGACCTGGCCGGCGTGGTCTACAAGGGCCGCACCGAGCTGATGGACCCGGACAAGGAACGCTTCGCGCGCGACACCTCGGCCCGCACCCTGGCCGAAGTGATCCCCGACGCCGACATCTTCCTCGGCCTGTCGGCCGGCGGCGTGCTCAAACAGGACATGGTCAAGGCCATGGCCAAGAACCCGCTGATCCTGGCGCTGGCCAACCCGAATCCGGAGATCCTGCCGGACGACGTCAAGGCCGTGCGCGGCGACGCCATCATCTGCACCGGCCGTTCGGATTATCCGAACCAGGTCAACAACGTGCTGTGCTTCCCGTACATCTTCCGCGGCGCACTCGATTGCGGCGCCACCACCATCACGCGCGAGATGGAGATCGCCGTGGTCCACGCCATCGCCGAACTGGCGCACGCCGAACAGTCCGACATCGTCGCCACCACCTACGGCTTCACCAACCTGTCGTTCGGCCCCGAGTACCTGATCCCGATGCCGTTCGATCCGCGCCTGCTGATCAAGATCGCGCCGGCCGTGGCCAAGGCGGCCGAGGATTCCGGCGTCGCCACCCGTCCGATCAAGGACCTGCAAGCGTACGCCGACAGCCTGCAGCAATTCGTCTACCGCAGCGGCACCTTCATGAAGCCGCTGTTCCAGGTGGCCAAGAAGACCGATATGAACCTCAAGCGCATCGTCTACGCCGAAGGCGAAGAGGAGCGCGTGCTGCGCGCCGTGCAGGTCATCGTCGATGAAAAGCTGGCGCGCCCGATCCTGGTCGGCCGTCCGGCCGTGCTGGAGACGCGCATCGCCAAGTTCGGCCTGCGCCTGAAGCACGGCGTCGATTTCGACGTCATCAACCCGGACCACGACGACCGCTATCGCGACTACTGGCAGACCTACTACGACATGACCAGCCGCAAGGGCGTGACGCAGGAATACGCCAAGCTGGAAATGCGCCGCCGCCACACCCTGATCGGCGCCATGATGATCAAGAAGGGCGACGCCGACGGCATGATCTGCGGCACCTTCGGCACCACCCAGCTGCACCTGCACTACATCGACCAGGTGCTGGGCAAGCGCGAAGGCGCCTGCGTGTACGCGGCGATGAACGTGTTGATCATGCCGGAGCGCCAGCTCGTCATGGTCGACACCCACGTCAACGAGAACCCGAACGCCAACGAACTGGCGGCCATCACCGTCATGGCGGCCGAGGAGATGCGCCGTTTCGGCCTGTCGCCGCGCGCCGCGCTGCTGTCGCATTCGAATTTCGGTTCGTCCAACAGCGAGTCGGCGCAGAAAATGCGCGCCGCGCTGGCGCTGGTCAAGAAGCTCGATCCGACCCTGGAGATCGACGGCGAGATGCACGGCGACACCGCGCTCGACTCGAAGCTGCGCCACGCCATCATGCCGGAATCGACGCTGACCGGCGACGCCAACCTGCTGGTGGCGCCGAACATGGACTCGGCCAACATCGCCTACAACCTGGTCAAGACGGCGGCCGGCAACGGCATCGCGGTCGGCCCGATTCTGCTTGGCTGCGCCGAGGCGGTGCACATCCTGACGCCGTCGGCAACCGTGCGCCGCATCGTCAACATGACCGCGCTGTGCGTGGTCGACTCGGTGGCCCAGCGCAAGGTCTAAGCCGGAGTACCCAACCGTGACGGCCCGCCGCGCGCGGGCCGGCGATACCGGTCCCGCTCCGCCAGGAGCCGGGCCGGTTTTTTTTTGGGCGCCGACACGCTGTAACAGGATGTAATTTATGTAATGTCGGGCCTTGCGCGAGCCGTCCCGTGTGACGGTCCTGTTACAATACCGGACAATTTTTATCTTACAATTTGCAGCCACACACCATGACGAAAACAAAAAAAGCCCTTATTACGGGCATCACCGGGCAAGATGGCGCTTATCTGGCCGAACTGCTGTTGGAAAAGGGTTATGAGGTCACCGGCACTTATCGTCGCACCAGCTCGGTCAACTTTTGGCGGATCGAAGAACTGGGCATCCAGTCGCACCCCAAGCTCAACCTGGTCGAGTACGACCTGACCGACCTGGCGTCGAGCATCCGCCTGATGCAGACGGTGCAACCGGACGAGGTGTACAACCTGGCCGCGCAAAGCTTCGTCGGCGTGTCGTTCGACCAGCCGCTGACCACCGCCGAGATCACCGGCGTCGGCCCGGTCCACCTGCTCGAGGCGATCCGCATCGTCAATCCGAAGATCCGCTTCTACCAGGCGTCGACCTCGGAAATGTTCGGCAAGGTGCAGGCCGTGCCGCAAAAAGAAGATACCCCGTTCTACCCGCGCAGCCCGTACGGCGTGGCCAAGCTGTACGCCCACTGGATGACGGTGAATTACCGCGAGTCGTATGGCATCTTCGGCTCGTCGGGCATCCTGTTCAACCACGAGTCGCCGCTGCGCGGGCGTGAATTCGTCACCCGCAAGATCACCGACTCGGTGGCCAAGATCCATCTGGGCCTGCTCGACGTGCTCGAGCTGGGCAATATGGACGCCAAGCGCGACTGGGGCTTCGCCAAGGAGTACGTCGAAGGCATGTGGCGCATCCTGCAAGCTGACGAGCCGGACACCTTCGTGCTGGCCACCAACCGCACCGAGACCGTGCGCGATTTCGTCAGCATGGCCTTCAAGGCGATCGATGTGACGATCGCGTGGAGCGGCGCGGCCGACAACGAGATCGGCACCTGCAAGAAAACCGGCAAGGTGCTGGTGCGCGTCAATCCGAAGTTCTACCGCCCGGCCGAAGTCGAGCTGCTGATCGGCGACCCGGCCAAGGCCACCGAAAAGCTGGGCTGGAAACCGCAAACCACGCTGGAACAGCTGTGCCAGATGATGGTCGAGGCCGACCTGCGCCGCAACAAAGCCGGCTTCTCGTTCTAAGGTGGGCACGGTGACGGCGGCGCTGGAGGGCAGCGAGGGCACCGGCAAGCGGGCCTTGATCACCGGCCTGTCCGGCTTCACCGGCCTGTACGTTGAGCGCGAACTGCGCGCGGCCGGCTATGAAGTCTTCGGCACCGTGTCGCCGGACGGCGCGCAGGCCGAAGGGCGCTATCCGGTCGACCTGAACGACCGCGCCGGCCTGGCCGCCGTGGTGCAGCAGGTGCGCCCCGATGTGGTGGCGCATTTGGCCGCCATCGCCTTTGTCGGCCACGGCGACGTCGAGCAAATCTACCGCGTCAACGTCGCGGGCACCCGCAACCTGCTCGAGGCGCTGGCCGGCCTCGATAAGAAACCGTCGGCGGTGCTGCTGGCCTCGAGCGCCAACATCTACGGCAACACCGACGTCGGCGTCATCGGCGAGGACGTGCCGGCCGCGCCGGCCAACGACTACGCCGTCAGCAAGCTGGCCATGGAATACATGGCGCGCCTGTGGCAGGACAAGCTGCCGCTGATCGTGGTGCGTCCGTTTAACTACACCGGCGTCGGCCAGCACGAGAACTTCCTGCTGCCGAAAATCGTCTCGCACTTCCGCCGCCGCGCGGCCGACATCGAGCTGGGCAACCTGCATGTGTGGCGCGACTTTTCCGACGTGCGCGCGGTCGCCCGCGCCTACCGCGGCCTGCTGGCCGCGCCGGCCGCCGCCGGCAAAACCTTCAACATCTGCTCGGGCCAGGCCTATTCACTGGGCGAGGCGCTCGACATGATGGCCGACATCGCCGGCTATACAATCAACGTCCACGTCAATCCGGCCTTCGTGCGCGCCAACGAGGTGGTGCGCCTGGTCGGCGACAATACCCGCCTGGTCGCCGTCACCGGTCCGATCGCCGCGCCGCCGCTGGCCGAGACGCTGCGCTGGATGTACGAAGCATGAGTGGCGCACCCCGGGTCGGGCTGTCGACCACGACGGCCGAGCCGGGACTGAGCGGCGGCCGGCCCGACGGCATCGGCGTCTACAGCAGCGCCCTGCTGCGGCACCTGCCGCGCGCCGGCGTCGAGGTGCTGCCGTTTTCGTTCGCCCCGCCCGGCCAGGCCGGGCGCCTGACCGTGGGCCGCGCGCTGCCGCTGTCGTATCCGCTCGCCACGCTCGGCGACCTGATCCTGCCGTCCAGCGTCCACCTCAACGTCAGCCGGCTGGCGCCGGCACCGCTGGACCTGTTCCACGCCACCGACTACCGCATCGTGCGCATGGATTGCCCGGTGGTGGCGACGCTGCACGACGCGCTGCCGATTTCCCACCCCGAGTGGTGCAGTCCGAAGATGCGTCGCCTGAAGAACTGGCTGCAGGTCAAGGCGACCCGCAAGGCCCAGCATGTGATCACCGGCTCGCACTATTCGATCCGCGAGTTGGTCGACTGCTTCGGCGTCGACGAGCGCCGCATCAGCGTGGTGCACCACGGCATAGGCGCCGAATGGTTCGAGACGCCGGCCGCCGCCGAGCGCGACACGACCTTGGCGCAATACGGCCTGCGCGCCGGCTACTTCCTGTTCGTCGGCACGCTGAAGCCGCGCAAGAACATCGGGCGCCTGCTGGATGCCTACCTGGCGCTGCCGCCGGTGCTGCGCTCGGCGCGCCAGCTGGTCGTCGTCGGCGCGCCCGGCTGGCGCAGCGAGGACGTGGTGGCGCGCCTGAAGGCGGCGCGCCAGAACGGCGAGAACGTGGTCTGGCTCGACCAGCTGACCGACCACGGCCAGCTGCGCCACCTGTACGCCGGCGCCGGCGCCTTTATTTTTCCTTCGCTGTACGAGGGTTTCGGCCTGCCGGTGGTCGAGGCCTTCGCCAGCGGCGTGCCGGTGGCCACCTCCAACGCCACCTCGCTGCCGGAAGTGGCGCAGGGCGCGGCGCTGGAGTTCGACCCGCTGTCGGTGCCGGAGATGAGCGCGGCGATGACCGCCATCGTGCGCGACGACGCGCTGCGTGCCCGTTGCATCGACGCCGGCCGGCGCCGCGCGCTCGAACTCACCTGGGACGAAGCGGCCCGCCGCACCGCCGCCGTGTATCATGGCGTCCTGTCACAATAACGCCCCACCCCTGCCACGCCGGCCGGCGCCGCAGGGCGGCAACCCCCACCACATCCATGCGCGTCCTCCATTTCTATAAGACTTATTATCCCGACACCTGGGGCGGCATCGAGCAGGTGATCCGCCAGATGTGCGTGGGCACCGGACGCCTCGGCGTGACCAACGAAGTACTGACGCTGACCCGCGATGGCGGCCCGGCGCAGATCGAGTTCGAAGGCCATACCGTGCACCGCGTGCGCATGGACTTCGAGATCGCCTCGACCGGCTTCTCGTTCGCGGCGATCCGCGCGCTGGCGCGCCTGGCGCGCAAGGCCGACGTGATCCACTATCATTTCCCGTGGCCGTTCATGGACGTGGCCCACTTCATGGCCCGCATCAACAAACCGAGCGTGGTAACCTACCACTCGGACATCGTGCGCCAGAAGAACCTGCTGCGCGTCTACAGCCCGCTCAAGCGCCGCTTCCTGCGCAGCGTCGACACCATCATCGCCACTTCGCCCAACTACCTGGCCTCGTCGCCGGTGCTCAAGCGCTTCGCCCACAAGACCCGCACCATCACCTACGGCCTCGATAAGAGCATTTATCCGCAGCCGTCGGCGGCGGTGATGGAGAAGTGGCGCGAACGCTGCGGCGAGCGCTTCTTCCTGTTCGTCGGCGTGCTGCGCTACTACAAGGGACTGCACATCCTGCTCGACGCCATGGCCAACATCGATTATCCGGTGGTGATCGTCGGCGCCGGCCCGATCGAGCAGGAGCTCAAGGAGCACGCCGCCCGCCTGGGGCTGACCCACGTCACGTTCGTCGGCGCGGTGGAGGAGGAGGACAAGATCGCGCTGCTGCGGCTTTGCTACGCGATGGTGTTCCCGTCGCACCTGCGCTCGGAGGCGTTCGGCATCTCGCTGCTGGAGGGCGCGATGTTCGGCAAGCCGATGATCTCGAGCGAAATCGGCACCGGCACCACCTACATCAACATCGACAACGAGACCGGCCTGGTGGTGCCGCCCAGCGACCCGCAAGCCTTCAGCGGCGCCATGCGCCTGCTGTGGGAGCAGCCCGAGCGCGCCGCCGAAATGGGCCGCCGCGCCGAGGCGCGCTACTGGGAGCTGTTCACCGCCGAGCGCATGGCCGAGAACTACCACGCGCTGTACCGGGAGCTGGCGGCGCGCCACACCGGCAAGCGCGCAGCCCCGCGCGACCACGCTGTTTGATCTGGCGCAAGTCTTCGGCGGGCGCCGGCGGCTATCATCGTCACCGAACTCCGCGTCCTGCCGACGGTCCTCATTGATGGCGCTACCAAGATGGCGCCACCCCCTGTGCGACGCAACGACGTCGTCCGGGCGGGGGTTCACCCGGTCGTCCTTGTGCTTGTCTTCGTCCTTGTCCTCGTCCCTGTCCCCAAGCAGGTAGAATACGCCCATCGCCCCAATATGATGGAGAACCGCGTGCGCTGCCTGGTCATCGAAGATGAAGTAGAAACCTCGAACTACATCTGCAAGGGCCTGCGCGAAGCGGGCTACCTGGTCACCGCCTGCGCGACTGGTCCGGACGGACTCGATTACGCCACCGGCGAGCAATGGGACTTGATCATCCTCGACCGCATGCTGCCGGGCCGCATCGACGGCCTGTCCATTGTCGACAAGCTGCGCGCGCTGGGCAAGCAGACCCCCGTCATCATCGTCAGCGCGCTGACCACCATCGACGCCCGCGTCACGGGCCTGCGCGGCGGCGCCGACGACTACCTGTCCAAGCCTTTCGCCTTCTCCGAGCTGCTGGCGCGGGTCGAGGCGCTGCTGCGGCGCAGCGCCCCGGGCGCCGACAGCACCCAGCTGCAGGTGGCCGACCTGACCCTGGACCTGCGCACCATGCGCGTCACGCGCGGCCCCAAGGTCATCACCTTGCAGCCGCGCGAGTACCGGCTGCTCGAATACCTGATGCGCAACGAGAACCAGGTCGTCACCCGCACCATGCTGCTCGAATCGGTATGGGATTACCACTTCGACCCGCAGACCAACGTGATCGACGTCCAGATCAGCCGCCTGCGCGCCAAGGTGGACAAGGATTTCCCGGTCATGTTGATCCACACGCTGCGCGGCGTCGGCTACCGCATGGGCGCCGGCGCGGCCGACGACACGGGGCCGGCGCTTGGCTAATTCGTCTAACTCGTCTCGATCGTCTACCCCGTCTTCCTTGCCGGGCGCCGCCGCCAGGTTGCCGGCCAAGCGGCCTTTCGGGCCGCTCGGGCGGGCCTCGATCGCCGCCAAGCTGGCGCTGGGCTACGGCCTGCTGGGCACCTTCTCGATCGTGGTGGTGTCGGCGGTGTTCTACACCGGCACCATCGGCGTGCTTGACGATAACCTCGACGGCAAGATCGTCATGCAATCGGAGCGCCTGATCGAACACGCCCGCTTCCCCGGCCACGGCGCGCTGGTCGAGGAGGTGCGGCGCCAGCTGGCCGACGGCGTCGACAGCGACCGCGAGATCTTCCAGCTCCTCACCGGCAACGGCGTGCCCGCCGCCGGCAACCTCGATGCCGTGCCGGCCGGCGCCGGACCCGTGCCGCCGCGCCGCGCGCTGATGGTCACCACCGTCGTCAAGCGCGCCGGCCATGACCGGCCGGCGCGCCTGTACCTGCGGCCGATGGCCGACGGCGGCCTGCTGATCGTCGGGCGCGACCTGAGCGAACAGCACGCGGTGCGCGAGGTGATCTGGCGCGCGCTGCTGGCCGGCGCCGGCGTCTCGCTGCTGCTGACGGTGGGCGGCGCGCTGCTGTTCCGCCGTGGCATCGAGGGGCGGCTGGGCCAGATCCGCCGCACCGCCGCCCAGATCGAGGCGGGCAACCTCAGTCACCGCATTCCCGTCTCCGGCGGCGACGAGTTCGCGCTGCTCAACCGCGACATCAACCGCATGCTCGACCGCATCGAGCTGCTGATGGAGGGCATCCGCCACGTCTCCAACGCCATCGCCCACGACCTGCGCACGCCGCTCAGCCGCATCCGCGGGCGGCTCGACGACGCGCTGCGCCACGAGATGACGGTGCCGCGCCTGTCCGGCGCCGCCCACGACGCCATCGACGACATCGACGATCTGATACGCCTGTTCGAACGCCTGCTACAGATCGCCGAAGCCGAATCGGGCATGCGCGCGCGCCTGTTCGAGCGGCTCGACCTGGGGCGGGTGGTGGCCGACATCGGCGAGATGTACGAGGCCATCGCCGAGGATGCGGGCATCGCGCTGACGGTCGATTCGCCGGCCTCGCTGTACGTCGACGGCGACCGCAACCTGCTGGCCAGCGCCGTCGCCAGCCTGCTCGACAACGCCATCAAATACGCCGGGCCGGGCGCCGCCATCCGCGTGCGCGCCGGCGTGCACCAGGGCCGGGCCTCGATCGCCATCCACGACAACGGCCCCGGCATCCCGGCGGCGGAGCGCGACAAGGTGACGCAGCGGTTTTATCGCCTCGACAAGAGCCGCCACCTGCCCGGCAATGGCCTGGGACTGTCCATCGTCAGCGCCACGGCCACCTCGCACGGCGGCTCGCTGGCGCTGGAGGACGGCGCGCCCGGGCTGGTCGCGCGCATCCTGCTGCCGCTGGCGCCGGGGTGACGGCGGTGACGCGCCGCCAAGCTATCCCACCCGTAATGTGACCGCAATCTTGCGGAGAGGCGCGCGGTCCTATCATGGATTCACGCTCACTCGACTCTCCATCACCATGCATGATTTAAGCGACATCGCCCACTGGCTGCAACACCACCCGATCCACCACGACTCGCTGGTGCACAGCACCTTGCCCGATCCGACCTTTGTCACGGGCGGCGAGACGGTGGTCTCCTTCAGCACCAACAACTACCTGGCGCTGGCCAACCATCCGCGCCTGGTGGCGGCGGCCAAGCAGGGCCTCGACCGCTACGGCGTCGGCAACTGCGAATCGCGGCTGCTGGGCGGCGACCTGGAAGTCTACCGCGAGCTGGAACGGCGCCTCGGGGCGCTCAAGCACAAGGGCGACGCGGTGCTCTTCGTGACCGGCTACATGACCAACATCGGCGTGCTGTCGTCGATCGTCAAGGCGGCCACCCTGGCGCGGCTGCACGGCTTCCGCACCAAGAAGCGCCACAAGTACGCCTATTACTCGGACGAGTTCAATCATATCAGCATCCGCGAAGGCATCCAGATGTCCGGCGCGCTGCGCTACAACTACCGCCACTGCGACATGAATCACCTGGAGACGCTGCTCAAGGCCGGCGCCGAGGAGGGCACCACGCCGCTGATCGTCAGCGACGGCGTGTTCAGCATGGAGGGCACGATCGCGCCGCTGCCGGAGCTGGTGGCGCTGGCCGAGCGCTATGGCGCGCTGCTGTACATCGACGACGCCCACGCCACCGGCATCCTGGGCGCCAACGGCGGCGGCACCTCCGAGCATTTCAACTGCTACAGCGAGAACATCATGCAGATGGGGACCCTGAGCAAGGCGCTCGGGTCGATCGGCGGCTTTGTCGCCGTCGAGCCCGAGGTGGCCGACGTGATCCGCCTGACCAGTTCCGCCTACGGCTTCACCTGCCCGCCGCCGCCGGACCAGGCGGCCGCGCTGCTGGCGGCCCTGGATTTGCTGGAGGAGGAGCCGCAGCGCCGCCAGCGCCTGTGGGACAACCAGCGCTACTTCATCGAGAAGATGGCGCCGCTGGGCTACACCATCATCTCGACGCAGACGCCGATCCTGCCGGTGTTGATCGGCGACGCCGAGACCTGCCAGCGCTACGCGATCGAATTGCGCCGCGAGGGCATCCATGTCGACGCGATCCAGTTCCCGGCCGCGCCGGTGGGCCAGGCGCGCCTGCGCTTCATGATGAACGCCGGCCATACCCGCGCGCAAATCGACCACGTGGTCGGCGTCATGGCGCGCATGGCGGGGCGCGAGTTGCGACTGGTGGCCTGACGGTCTTTTTCTACTGAATGCTCTGCCCGGCGCTTCTTGATCACAGGGAGCGCGGGCATCTGTTACCGGCCCGCGGCTCCGCGTGCTGTCAAGACTTGGCGAAGGCCAGGAAGTCGGCGTTGAACTTCTCTTTGTGGGTGTCGGTCAGGCCGTGCGGCGCGCCCGGATAGGTGATCAACCTGGCCTGCTTGACGATCTTGGCGGCGGCGCGGCCGGCGGCGTCGATCGGCACCACCTGGTCGTCCTCGCCGTGAATGATCAGCGTCGGCTTGTCGAATTTTTTCAGGTCGTCGCGGAAGTCGGTCTGGGCGAACGCCGCGATCGAATCGTAGGTGTTCTTATGGCCGGCCTGCATGCCCTGGTTGTAAAACGCGTTGATCAGCCCTTGCGACGGCTTGGCGCCGGGACGGTTGTAGTTGTAGAACGGGCCGGAGGCGAAGTCCAGGTACAACTGGCCGCGATTGGCCTCGGACGCGGCGCGGATGCCGTCGAACACCGACAGCGGCAGGCCGCCCGGGTTGGTGTCGGTCTTGAGCATCAGCGGCGTGACGGCGGAAATCAGCGCCAGCTTGGCGACGCGTTTGGTGCCGTGGCGGCCGACGTAGCGCGCCACCTCGCCGCCGCCGGTGGAGAAGCCGGCCAGGATGATGTTGTTCAGGTTGAGCGCTTCGATCAGCTGCGCCAGGTCGTCGGCGTAGTGGTCCATGTCGTTGCCGTCCCAGGGTTGGCTCGAACGGCCGTGGCCACGGCGGTCGTGGCTGACGACGCGGAAGCCGTTGTTCGCCAGATGGAAGGCGGCCGATTCCCAGCTGTCGGCGTTGAGCGGCCAGCCGTGGCTCAGGATCACCGGTTGGCCGTTGCGTGGACCCCAATCCTTGTAATAGATCTCGACGCCGTCGCGGGTGGTGATGGTGCTGGCGGTCTTCTGGATTTTGCCGCCGGTGGCGGCGGCCTGGCTGTCGGTGCTGACGGCGGCCAGCGGCAGCGCGGTGGCGACCGCCGCGGCGGCGGCGAACGCGCCGCCCACCATGGCGGAGCGGCGGGATGGATTGACTTGGTTGTTATCGTTGCCGGACATGGTTTTTCCTTATTTGTCGATGGGATTAAAGATCAGTTCAGGTGCTGCTTGAAGAAAGCGTCGGTGCGGCCGTTGGCCAACGTCGCCGCCTGGGCGTCGTAGTGGTCGCCGCCCGGGCGGGCGAAGGCGTGGTTGCAGCCCGGGTAGGTATGCATCTCGATGTTGGCGTTGTCCTTGAGGGCGGCGTGGATGACCGCCTGCGCATCCTTGCCGATGTATTCGTCGTCGCCGGCCAGGTGGTAGAGCAGCGGGCGTTTGACGTTGGCGCCTTCGCCCGCGTAGTTTTCGGTGGCGCCGCCGTAGTAGGCGACGAAGGCGTCGGCGTCGGCGCGGGCGGCGGTGAGGAAGGTCATCAGCCCGCCGAGGCAGTAGCCGGTCACGCCGACCTTGCCGGAGGCGCCGGTCATCGCGCGGGCGGCGGCCACGGTGGCGGCGATGTCGCCGACGCCGGCGCCGAAGTCGTAGGCGCTGTACAGCGCGAAGCCGCGCTCCCAGTCGCCGGGGCTGGCCTCGGACATGTCCAGGCCGGGTGCGGCGCGCCAGAACAGATCGGGGCCGACGGCGATGTAGCCCTTGGCGGCGTAGTCGTCGCAGATGCTGCGGATGCCGGCGTTGACGCCGAAGATCTCCTGCAGAACAATGATGACCGGCGCGCTGCCACTGCCGGTCGGACGCGCGACGTAGCACTGGAAGCTGCCGTCGGCGACGGTGACGGTGAGGGACTCCTTGAGGGATGCGTTCATGTTTTTGCTCCGTGGTGTGGGCCGCTGACAGGCCGTTGTGGCCTGGCGATGGAGTGCATGGTAGGGCCGATTTTCGTCGCTGGGAACGGCCATTCCTGCAAAGTTGGATTGCAAAATTGCATATCCCGACATCGGGGTGCGGGCTTCCATCCCCTAAGTGATACCCGTCTCCATTCCCCTTTGCGGGCCGGCGATGCAAGGCGCTGGATTGCGTTTTTTGCAAAACTGCTCAATACTTGCCGGGTTGATCCGCGTATGGCCGGATCTCCACTATGAGACAGATAAAAAACGATGGCCTTTTTCACCAAGAAAAAGATCGCGCTGGCGGTGGGCGCGATCGTGATCGGCGGCGCCGCGCTGGCGTTCTATTCCAAAAGCCAGGCCCCTGTGGTGGAGCCGCCACGGTTCCGCGTCGCTGCCGTCGACACGGGAACCATCACGCAGACGGTGACGGCCACCGGCACCATCAATCCGGTCGCCCTGATCAACATCGGTTCGCAGGTGTCCGGCACGGTCAACGTGCTGAAGGCGGACTTCAACGACCGCGTGAAAAAGGGCCAGATCCTGCTGACGCTCGATCCGACCATCTTCAACGCGCAAATCCGCCAGGGCGAGGCGCAACTGGAATCAGCGCGCGCTTCGCTGCGGCTGGCGCAGGCCACGCACCAGCGCAACCAGACCCTCGTGACGCAAAGCTTCATCTCGCCGCTGGCGCTGGACCAGTCCAAGCGCGAGGTCGACGTGGCGCAGGCGAACATCCAGCTGACGCAGGCGCAGCTGGCGCGCGCGCAGGCGGACTTGAACAACAGCGTGATCCGCTCGCCGATCGACGGCGTGATCATCAAGCGCACCGTCGACCTGGGACAAACGGTCGCCGCGTCGTTCACCACGCCGACCCTGTTCCAGATCGCGCAGGATTTGACCAAGATGCAGATCGACACCAGCGTTTCGGAGGCGGACGTCGGCGCGCTGAAGGAGGGGCAGCAGGCGCGCTTCGTCGTCGACGCCTATCCGGACCGGGAGTTCGAGGCGCGCATGCGGCAGTTCCGCCTGGCGGCCAACGTGGTGCAGAACGTCGTCACCTACAACGTGGTGCTCGATGTCGACAACCGGGACGAGCTGCTCAAGCCGGGCATGACGGCGCAGGTGCGCCTGTTGGTGGGCAACCGCGAGAACGTGCTGCGCATTCCGACCGCCGCGCTGCGCTTCCGCCTCAGCGACGAGGAACTCGAACGGCAGGCCAGGACGGCCAAGGGCAAGGGTGCGGGGACCGGCGCCGGTGCCGGCGCCGACGCCGCGCTGGACGCGCCGCCGCCGGACGACGATGCGGCGTTCCGCACCAAGGCCGACTTGACGCGCACCTTCAAGATCTACACGCTCGACGCCAAGAATCAGCCGCAGCCGATCGACGTCAGGATCGGCCTGTCGAACTTCCGCTATACGGAGGTGGTGGGCGGCGCCTTGAAGAAGGGCGACAAGGTTGTCACCCGCGCCATCGTCGAGAACAAGGACGGGGTGCGTTGATGACGCCACCAGCCGGCAGCGCATTGACCAATGCCTTGATCGACATACGCGGCGTCACCAAAAGCTACTTCTCCGGCGGCGTCGAGACCAGGGTGCTGTTCGGGATCGACCTGGCCGTGCCGCGCGGCGACTTCCTGGCGGTGATGGGGCAGTCGGGCTCCGGCAAGTCGACCTTGATGAATATCTTCGGTTGCCTGGACCAGGCCACCGGCGGCAGCTACTTCCTCAACGGCGTCGACACGCTGACCTTGTCGCGTGCGGAACTGGCCACCATCCGCAACCGCACCATCGGCTTCGTGTTCCAGAGCTTTAACCTGATCAAGCGCATGAGCGTGGCGGAAAACGTCGCGCTGCCGCTGATCTACGCCGGCGTCTCGCGCGCGAAGGCGCACGCCAAGGCGCTGGTGGAGCTGGAGCGCGTGGGGCTGAAGGACTACGCCAAGCGCACGCCGAACCAGCTGTCCGGCGGCCAGCAGCAGCGGGTGGCGATCGCCCGCGCGCTGGTCGGCGACCCGCCGCTGATCCTGGCCGACGAACCGACCGGCAATCTCGATACGCAGACCAGCGAGGAGATCATGCGCTCGTTCCAGCAATTGAACCACGAGCGCGGCATCACCATCCTGCTGGTCACGCATGAACCGGACATCGCCGCCTACAGCAAGCGGCTGATGCGCCTCAAGGACGGCCATGTCATCTATGACGGCCCGGCCGCCGAGGGTTTGCGCGAGATGGCGCTAAGCCAGGAGGCGGCCCTCGGCCATCCTCCGCTGTCACCGACAAGCGTGGCGGCGCCATGAACCCATTGCAGATCACGATAGAGGCGTTCCGCTCGATGCTGGCGAACCGCCTGCGCACCTTGCTGACGATGCTGGGCATTATCATCGGCATTGCCTCGGTGGTGCTGCTGCTGGCCGTCGGCGACAGCATGAAACGCTTCATCGGCAAGCAGCTGGAGCAGCTGGGCACCAACATGCTGTTCATTTCTCCCGGCGGCGACCGCGCGCAGCAGCAGCGCCTGCGCAACGGCGCCGCGCCGGCGCTGACGATGCTCGACGCGGCGGCGCTGAACCGGCTGCCGTCGCTGGCCGGCGCCGCGCCGACCCTGCAAGGCGGCTTCAATCTGGCGGTCGGCAACGAGAACGCATCGAAGACGGTGCACGGCGTCACGCCGGACATGTTCAAGATCCGTGGCTGGAAAATCGACAAGGGCAGCGCCTTCAGCGACGCCGACGTGCGTTCGGCCGCGCGCATGGTGGTCATCGGCCGCAAGATCGCCGACCAGTTCTTCTACAAGATCGACCCGCTGGGCAAATACATCCGCATCGAGAACGTCTCGTTCCAGGTGGTGGGGGTGCTGTACGGCGAGGGCAAGCAGGTTGACGGCGGCGATTTGAGCGACTACGTGCTGGTGCCGATCACCGCCGCCGCCGCCAACCTGGTAAAGATGCAGTTCCCCGGCAATGTGCACTACGTGGTCGCGCAGGGCAAATCCGGCGGCAATCTGCAGGACGCCATCCAAGACATCAACGAAACGCTGCGCGACCGTCACCGCATCAAGTTCGAGCAGCCGGACGACTTCCGCATCGATAACCTGGCCTCGTTCGCGGAGACGGCAAAGACCATCAGCGCCGGCCTGGCCGCGCTGCTTGGCCTGATCGGCGCGATCTCGCTGATCGTCGGCGGCATCGGCATCATGAACATCATGCTGGTGTCGGTGACCGAGCGCACCCGCGAGATCGGCATCCGCATGGCGATCGGCGCCAAGCCGCGCGACGTGCTGCTGCAGTTCCTGACGGAGGCGGTGGTCATCTGCCTGGTGGGCGGGGTGTTCGGCATTCTGGTGGCCACGGGGGCGGCGGCGGCGATCACCGCGACCGGCAAATTCGACGTGTTCATCACCTTGCAGGCGGTGGTGGTGGCGTGCGGGTTTTCCAGCCTGGTGGGCGTGTTCTTTGGTTTTTATCCGGCGCGGCGGGCGTCGAAGCTGCTGCCGGTCGATTGCCTGCGCTATGAGTGACGCCGCGTGATGGTCGAATTTAGTAGTCGAATTTTTTGCTGCGCGCCGCGCTCTTGAAGAACGACACCGGGTCGCGCTCTTCTTCCAGCTTCTTGCGCCGCTCGCGCGCCTCTTGCGCCTGCTGCGCGCGGCGTTCGTTGTGCTCGGCGATGCGCTGCTGCACCTGGAAACCCCTCTTGCTGTTTTCCAGCAGCCCCATTTTTTGCCGCATCGCGGCCGCCCAGATAAAGAAAATGATCAGCAGGGAGAGCAGATAGGCGGCTTGCCAGATGCCATAATTCTGGCTGATGAAGGGAAACAGTGGCGCCGCTTGCTCCAGCCAGCCCTGGCCCAATATCCCGAGCACGGCGGCGCAGGTGCCCAGCGCCATGGTCTTGGTGATCAACCATCTGCTGGCTTTGATGCGATGTTCCCAGAATTCCAGAGGGGCATCGTTAGGGAGGGTGTCAAGCGTTTCGGTTGTCATGGCGGCATTTTTTGGGCGCGGGTGGAGCGGAGGATATTATAGGTCATATTTTCCATAGGGAAACTATAGTTGCAATTGATATGTATCAATGAGGGCGCTGAGATGAAGAGAAGCTTGTTGCCGGCCGTATTGCTGGCCATGGCCGTGGCCGTGTGCATCGCGTCCCCGGGCGCGCTGGCGGCGGCCGACTCGGCCTTGGCGCCGACAGAATCGGTCGTCGGCCCCGGCTGGGCTAACAATTCGGTCAACGCCGTGGTGTTCCGCAAGAATTCCCTGGTCTCGGACCGGCACACGCAATACATCGGCTACTACGACGCCGAGCGCTACCTGGTGCTGGGCAAGCGCAAGCTGGGCACGTCGCGGTGGACCACGCAACGCACGCCGTACCGGGGCAACGCCGCCGACGCCCATAACGCCATCAGCCTGATGCTCGACGGCGCCGGGTATCTGCATGTGTCCTGGGACCACCACAACAACGCGCTGCGTTACGCCCGCAGCGTCAAGCCGGGCGCGCTGGAATTGGGCGCCAAGCTGGCGATGGTCGGCGCCGACGAGGAATCGGTGTCGTATCCCGAGTTCTACCGTCTGCCGGACGGCAACCTGCTATTCTTTTACCGGCTGGGAGGTTCCGGCCGGGGCGACCTGGTGATTAACCGCTACGACACGAAGACGCGGCGCTGGTCGCGCCTGCACACCAACCTGATCACCGGCGAAGGCAAGCGCAACGCCTACTGGCAAGCCTTCCTCGACCACCAGGGCACCTTGCACCTGTCCTGGGTGTGGCGCGAATCGCCGGACGTGGCCAGCAACCACGACCTGGCCTACGCCCGCTCGCGCGACGGCGGCGTGACCTGGGAGAAATCGGACGGCCAGCCCTACAGCTTGCCGATCAGCGCCGGCAGCGCCGAGTACGCGCTGCGCATCCCGCAAAACAGCGAGCTGATCAACCAGACCTCGATGGCCGCCGACCGCGACGGCCACCCCTACATCGCCAGCTATTGGCGCGACGCCGGCTCGGCGGTGCCGCAATACCACGTGGTGTTCCGCACCGACGCCGGCTGGACGGTGCGCGCCCTCGATTTCCGCAAGACGGCGTTTTCGCTGAGCGGGCAGGGCACCAAGCGCATCCCGATCGCGCGCCCGCAAATCATGGTCGATGCCGGTCCCGGCACGGGCACGCCGGGGGGCCTGCTGGTGTTCCGCGACGAGGAACGCGGCAGCAAGGTGTCGGTCGTCAGCATCAGTAACTTTGTCGGCGGCAAGTGGCAAGTCAGCGATTTGACCGATGCGTCGGTCGGTGCGTGGGAGCCGAGTTTCGATACCGAGTTGTGGCGGCGCAACGGTGTGCTCAGCCTGTTCGTGCAGGACGTGCAGCAGGTCGATGGCGAGGGACAGGCGGCGGTGCCGCCGCGGCCGGTGCGGGTGCTGGACTGGCGGCCGCCGCGCTAAAACCACGCTGAAACAATACGTGACAAATCGATACCGGCGGTATCGCGTATTTTGTTGTCGGCTGGTATTCGATTGGACTACCATTGATTTTTTAACGTCAAGAGTAGCCCATGAAATCCAAGCTTGCCATCATGCTGCTGGCCGTCAGCGCGACCGTCTGCGCGCAAGAAAACCCTACCGACAAAGCACAGTCCGCGCCGGCGCTGGGCAAGGAGCGCGCGGCCGACCTGCTGGCCAACGAGCGCGTCATCAAGGCCGACTCGCGCGTGAGCAAAACCGCCACCGTCACCATCAAGGGCAAGGCGGTGCCGTACAAGGTCACGGCCGGCACGCAGCCGGTGTGGGACAAGGATGGCAAGGTCAGCGCGACCTTGTTCTACACTTACTACCAGCGCACCGACGTCGCCGACAAGAGCAAGCGTCCGCTGGTGCTATCGTTTAACGGCGGCCCGGGATCGGCGTCGGTGTGGATGCACGTCGCCTACACCGGCCCCAAGGTGCTCAACCTCGACGCCGAAGGCTATCCGACCCAGCCCTACGGCGTGCGCGACAATCCGCACTCGATCCTCGACGTGGCCGACATCATTTTCATCGATCCGGTCAACACCGGCTTCTCGCGCGTGTTGGACGGCAAGAGCGACCGCGCGCGCTTCTTCGGCGTCAACGCCGACATTTCCTACCTGGCCGAATGGGTCAGCACCTTCGTCTCGCGCGAGGGCCGCTGGACTTCGCCGAAATACCTGATCGGCGAGAGCTACGGCACCTCGCGCGTGGCCGGCCTGGCGCTGGAATTGCAGAACGCCCAGTGGATGTACTTGAACGGTGTGGTGCTGGTGTCGCCGACGGAACTGGGCCTCAAGCGCGACGGCGTCGTCGCCGACGCGCTCGCGCTGCCGTACTTCGCCGCCACCGCCTGGTATCAAAAGGTGTTGCCGGCCGACTTGCAGGCGCGCGACTTGAAGGATCTGCTGCCGGAGGTGGAGGCCTTCACCATCGACGAACTGCTGCCGGCGACGGCGCGCGGCGGCTTTATCGATCCGCAGAAGAAGGCGCAGATCGCGGCCAGGTTCGCGCGCTACTCCGGTTTGTCGGAAGCCTATGTGCTGCAGAATAACCTGTCGGTGCCGGTGGACAGTTTCTGGAAGGAGCTGCTGCGCAAGCAGGGCAAGACCGTCGGCCGCCTCGACTCGCGCTACCTTGGGATCGACAAGACCGATTCCGGCGACAAGGTCGATTACAACGCCGAACTGACGTCGTGGCTGCACTCGTTCACCCCGGCCATCAACCAGTATCTGCGGGTGGAGCTGGGCTACAAGACCGACATCAAGTACAACCTGTTCGGCGACGTCCATCCGTGGGACTTCAAGAACGAGAAGACCGGCGAGAACCTGCGTCTGGCGATGGCCGCCAATCCCTACCTGAAGGTGATGATCCAGTCGGGCTACTACGACGGCGCCTGCACCTACTTCGACGCCAAGTATACGATGTGGCAGCTGGACCCGAGCGGCAAGATGAAGGACCGCCTGCGCTTTGAGGGCTACCGCAGCGGCCACATGATGTATCTGCGGTCGGAGGATTTGGCCAGCGCCAACGAGGATCTGCGTGACTTCATCCGCCAGGCGACACCGGCGCCCAACGCGCCGGCCAAGTACTAAAACGCACCGCTGGATTACTGCTGTTGCTGGTTGCGCTTGGCGATTTCGTTGCCTGCGTAGGCGCCACCCATCGCGCCGGCGATGGTGGCCAGCGTCCTGCCTTTGCCGTCGCCCACCTGGTTGCCCAGCAGCCCGCCCACCACCGCGCCCAGGCCGATCCCGACCGCGCTGTTCTGCGGCGCCGGTGCCGCAGCGCGCTGCACCGGCGCTTGCGCGACCTCGGTGCGGTCGTCGTTGCGGCTTGCCTGGCGGGCAGGCGCATACGTGTGGTGCACGACGGTGCGGTGCTCGACGACCTGGCGGGGCTGCGGCTGCGGTGCCTGTACTTGCGCGGTCAGCGGCTGGTTCGCCTGCGACGCCGGCGCGGTGGCGCTGATCTCCGGCTGCATGCTGCCTTTCGCTTGCGAGTACGGCAGCAGGCCGAGGATGGAAGCGGCGCCCACCAGGCTGACGATGGTCACGGAAAACGCGGCGACGGCCAGCAAGGGATGCATGCGGTTAGGTACGGTATGTTCCATTTTCTTCTCTCCAGATATCGCCGTGTGTGGCGCTTGCCCCTATAACGGGACGGGAAGGGCACGGGGTGACCTGGGAAGTGTTTCCGGCGTAAGCAGATGTTACGGCGCGCTTTTGGCGGCGTCGCGGCGCTCCAGCCATTCGCGTCCGCCCCGCTCCAGCGCGCGCTCCACCACGGCGGGGGGCAGGCTGTAGACGGTGGCCCAGGTGGCGCGGCCGTCGGCGCCGTTCGACGGAAAGCTGCTCACCTCGACCGGCCAGTGATATTTGCGCTTCAAGCTTTTAATGATGGCCGCGAGCGACGTGCGGCCTTGCAGCGGCGGGTTGCCGGACTGGTCGCTATCGGAAAGCAGGACCGCCAGCACGGCGCCGCGCGCCGTCAACGGACCGGGGAAGGTGGGGGATTTCGGAGATTTGGTAGCCATGGCGACATTCTACGCCGGGGGCGGGCGCACCCGACGGCAAGCCCGCCCCGCAGCCACCCGCTTAGGCGCGGGATTGACGCCTGCGCATGTAGCCGACCATGCCCAATCCGAACGCCATCATCACGTACGTGCTTGGTTCGGGCACGGCGGCGGCACTGATTTGCACCGTGTCGATACCGATGTAGTTCGAATTGGCGCCGAACAGCCCGGCGTCGGCGACCGTGTAGCGGAACGCGAACGCCCCGGTGGTCGGGCCGGCCAGGCCGTTCAAGGTGGCGCTGTAACGGGTCCAGTCTTCCGGATAGCCACCCACCTCCAGCGTCGGATTGATGCTGAGGAGAAGCGTGGAGAAGCTGCCCACGCTGGTCGCCGTGGTGCCGACATCGCTGCCGCCGATGTTGCTGAAGCGAACCTCCAGTCGGTCCGGCCATTCCGACAAGTCGGCGGTGCGGCTGTAGAAGGACAGCGTGTCGCCATTGCGGTAAGTGGAGGTCGGCAGTATCAGCCAGGTGCTGATGGTGGAAAAGTCACCGCCCGATTCGAAATTGGCGGCGAGATAGGAGTTCGGCGCGCCCTGTTGCGCGTCGAAGACGAACTCGTTGCCCTGGAACCAGGCGAGCGTGCCCGGCGGCTCACTCAGGTTTTTGACGGTCCAGCCTGCGGGTAGACCGGTGTTGAAGTTTTCGGTCAACGGATCGGCCGAGGCGCCGGTACTCAGGCCCAGGGCCAATGCCAACGCGAAAGCCGACATCAAAGCGGATTTGAAAGAAACAGCCATCTTAACCTCCAGTAAGTGGAAAACGGCGAGCGGGCGCCCGCCGTCATGGTCAAAATAGCATGCTTAATTTATTGGCATTAAACTCAAAACAACCCTGCGGTAGTTTGATCGATACTGGTTCGCTGCGGCAGCGTCCTTCAGTGCACCTGGGCCATTTTACCCAGCGCGACCTTCAAGCTGGCGCTGTCCAGCGAATTGACCAGTTGTGGGTGGTCGGCAAAAAAGGACGCGACGCGCTCGACGACGCCCGGGTTGTGCTGCTGCGCGGTGGTGGCGATTTCGGCCACTTGCGGCGGCGTGATGTCCGACACCTGCTGGGGCGTCAGTGTCGCGTGGCCGTTGGCGGTGAACAGCTCGCCCACGCTGCCGGCCAAGGCGGCCTGCATCGTCGGACCTACGTCGTCGAGCAACTGATTCAGCAAGCCGGCCTGCACCTGCGGATCGCTGCGCACGAACAACTGGCTGACCAGTTGGCCGAACGGCGGCGTCTCGCTCGACAGAAAGGCGGAGGCCAATCCCTGTGCGATCGACGCGCGTGGCGCATCGCCGGCAACGTGCGAGAACGCTTGCGCGACGCCTTCCGGATCGGTGGCGGTAGGATGTGCCGCGAATTGCTGCAATAAGTTTCCGAGGTCAAAGCCCATGACTGCTCCCGAGTTAAAAACCTCAGCATAGGGGCGAAGCGCGGCGGCGTCTGTTCGGGGGCTAACGAAGGGTGGGGCGCTCAACAGGCGGGATTGTCTTTTTATACAGTACAATCGAAACACTTTAGTTCGCATCCGACATTGTTTTTATTTTTATGATAACTTGCGTGTCTATTGGGAGAGAGCACATGCAAACAGAACAACGACACAACGCTTCGCTCAGCGCGGCGGTGGAACATGGAATTTGGCTGGCCGACTCGCAGGGGAGCGCGATCGCCTGGGCGTATATGCAGACGTACAAGGTGCCTGCGGAAGCGATCCGCCGCGTGCTGGCCTATCCGGAGACCCGCCGCAAGAGCGATACCGTCCGCCGTTACCAGTGATGTGCCTGGCGCGCCGGCGCCAGCCAACAAAAAACCCGCAGAGCCTGTTGGCGATGCGGGTTTTGTCGTTTGGTGAAGCTATGTACTGCGTGGTCAAATTCTATTCATGGTGCCGGGAGCCGGAATCGAACCGGCACGCCTTGCGGCGCGGGATTTTGAGTCCCGTGCGTCTACCTATTCCGCCATCCCGGCAACGCGACCCGCATTATCACTGATTTGCTCCGCAGCCGCAAGCCTTGATGCGCACTATTTGGTTTTCAAGCAAGTGGCCGGACGTCGCGGTCGCCTGCGCACCGTTGGACGCAGATCAAAACGTGCTGTCTTTGTCGGATGAGCTCGTTTTTTTTGGCGCCACAATGCATGCATGAACGACCGGTATATCCCTGTAAACCGTATAAACTTTAGCCATGCACCGCAAGGGGCGGAGGGCGCTATGGAATTGTCCCAGAGAGTAGATATGCTGGCCGCGCGGGTCGATGCGCTGACCGAGTTGGTCAAAGCGGCCCATGGCGACCAGTTGGAGACGCATGGCGAGCAGCTGGCGGAGTGCGGCGAACGCTTGGATGCGCTTGAGCGGGTGCTTGGCAATCACGGGGAACAGCTGGCCTCCGTGCGCCAGGAAGTGGCTGCCTTGCGCAAGGAAGTGGCGGCGCTGACTTTTAAAGTTGCCATTTTGGAGGAACGGCTGAATGCCTTGGTTGCAAGAGTTCAGACACTCGAGCAACAAGTCTCGCTACTGGCGGCAGAGTTGGCCGCTCTGTCCGTCAGGGTGGACCATTTGTCCGTCAGGGTCGACCATTTGTCCGTAAGCGTCGACCATTTGTCCGCCAGCGTCGACCATTTGTCCGTCAACGTCGACAACCTTTCCCAAGGGGTAGATAGGGTTGAGCGACGCGTGGGCCGGGTCGAGTTCGCGATGTGGCTGCTCGCGGCAGCCAACATCTCACAGATGATCTTCGTCCTCAGCCGCTAGCGGTCACGCCACCTTCAACAGGCGCTGTTGATGCTGCTGCTCCAGCAGCGCGAAGATGGCGTCCTTCGACAGCACATACTGATCCATGAGCACTTCCTTCAGTTCGCTGATCTGCTCGCGGTAGTCGTTGATCGATTGCAAGGTGTACGTGTAGAGCTCGTCCGCCTTGGCCTGGACCTGGTCGAGGTCGTTTTCCTTGTTCTTGAACTGCGAGTAGTCCAGCTTGGAGCGCGAGTACATCGACAGCTTGTTGACCATCATGTCGAGCATCGAAGTGGCCTTCTGGATGTCGTTCTGACTGCCCACCGAGATGCCGCGCGCGCCGTAGAACAACTCCTCGGCCGCCACGCCGCCGTATAGCTGGATCACGTCGCGCTCGAGTTCCTCGAGCGTGCGCAGCGCGACGTCGTCCGACGCCGACAACACATAGCCGAGCGCGCCGAGCTTGGACACCGACTCGGTGCTGATCTTGAGCAGCGGCGAGCGTTCCTTCACCTCGGCCAGCGGCAACCCCTCGCGCAGCCACGGATCGATCTGCATGAAGAAGTGGCCCAGCTCGTGCAGCGCGACGCGTTCGCGCTGGCGGGTCTTCTCGGCCGTGGTGGCGCGGTCGGTCAGGCCGATGGTGGCCCGTTCGAAGGCGCGGAACATCAGGTCGGTGTTGATGACGGTCTTTTCCTGGATCGCGATCATGCTGGCGCGCTCGACCACCGTCTGCAACAGCGCCGGGCTGAGGTTGGCCGTGATCTCGGCCACGTGGTCGAGGTTGAGCCCGTCCCAGTCGACGCAACCGTGCGCCTTGCGCGACAGGAAGGAGCGCAGCAGTTCGCTGCGCTCGCCCTTGTTGGGCAGGCGGAAGTTGATCTTGACAGAGAAGCGGCGCAGCATCGCCTCGTCCATCTGCGAGGAGGCGTCGTCGAAGTTGGAGGCCACCACCCAGATCACGCCGGCGCCCTGGTCGCTGCGCACGCCGTCGAGCAGGCCCAGCAGAGTGTTGGCGGTGTCGTCTTCCCATTTCTTTTCGCCGCGGCCGCGCGGCATGAACAAGCCCTGTGCCTCGTCGAGGAAGATGATGCAGCTGCCGCGCGCGCAAGCCTTGCGGTGCAGCGCGTGCAGCGCCTTGGAGCCGCCGCCGATATAACCCGATTCAAGCGCCGAGGCCGACGCCTGGATCAGCGGCACGTCGAGGCGCTTGGCCAGGTAGCCGGCCAGCTTGGTCTTGCCGGTGCCGGCCGGGCCGGTGAGCATGACGTTGAACGGCTTGTCGATGTCGTGCTCGCGGTACACCGCGCGGTTGCGGATCATGTCTTCCAGGTGCAGCACTTCCTGCTTGATGTCTTCCATGCCGATCAGATCGTCCATGCTGCCCTTGAGCTGCGCGGGATCGAGCACGGTGGCGCTGACGCCGGTGCCGGGAATGCCGTGGCGCAGCAGGAACAGCACCAGGCCGATCAGCAGGATGTCGACCGCGTGGCGGCGCAGGAAGCCGCCTGCGCGCGCCAGCTTGCTGTCGTCCTCGTCGACCAGTACGGCCTTGTGCGACGCCAGGTAATCCTCGCGCGCGATGGAATAGGGGATGTTATTGCGCAGCAGGACTTCGCGCTCCAGGCTCAGGTGCGAGGTGCTCGGCACCTTGATCACGCGCAGCATCGGGTCGCCCTTGAGCTTGAAGATATAGCGCGGCGCCTCCGACAGCGGCGCGGCCACCATCAGGTATTCGAGCTTGTCGCGCTGCGTGGCCAGCGCGGTGATCTGCGAAATGTCCTGCGAGCGCATGATCGGGCCGGTGTCCTGCGGCACGTCGCTGCGCCAGCTGAACAGCGCGGCGGCGGCGATCGCCAGCAGCAGCAGCGCGGCGCGGACGTAATTATTGCGTAGTGCGGATTGAAGTTTGTGAAGAGTAAACATATGCGCTATCCAACCTGGAGTGGGCAGCTGAGTGTCGGGCTGGTGCGCGGGAGTGGGGCGCAGCAGCCGAGGCCGCCGTTGCCGGTGCGCGGTGTGGCGCAGCCGGGTGTTGCTAAGGGTTAACTTGGGACGAATCTTGTGAAACTAACATGCCGTGCGGCAACTCGTCCTAGGTGAACTATAGCGGTCCTTTTTCGTTTTGTCTCGCGTTTGCTCAACAAAAAAGCGTGTCGCGCAACAGCCGGCGGCGCGCGCCGGGCGTGGTTGATGCGCCTTCCGTTCGTCGCGGTTTTTTGCTTTTGACGCCCGCCGTTTGACCGCCCGTCGCAAACGCCGGATATCGGCGCCCGCTTTTGTTAATGTGATCACGTCAGCCGCTGAACAGCACATTCCAGCGGTGATCCCAGAGCAGTTTATTGAACCGATAACCTTACGGAGCACACCATGAAAAAATCCCTGTTCAGCATTGCCGCCGCAGCCGCCCTCGTCATGACTTCGCTGGCCTCGATGTCCGCCGCCCACGCGGATGACAGCAGCGTGCAGATCAAAGCCACGCCGGCCCGCTACTACGTCACGCCGGGCGAGTTCGCCGATTTCAAGAACGCCTATCAGTTGACCAACGGCCAGGTGCTGCAGTTCACGCAGAACGGCAACCACTATTACACGCAGATCGACAAGGGCCAGCGCGTGCGTATCTTCGCCGCTTCGCGGACTGAGTTCGTCACCGAGGCGGGCACCCGCATCGTGTTCACCGAAGAGGGCCAAACGGTTGGCATCAGCAACTTTGAAAAGTTGCCGATGGCCGCCAAGCTGCCTGCCAATACGATCATGATGGCGCGCCGCTGATGCGGGCATGCCGTGGGCGGGCGGTCGCGTGGCGGCCGCCGGCGCCCGGGTTTTTCAGTCGGGTTGTTAGTCAGCTTAGTCGGCCCGGCGGTATAGCCTGAAGCGCTCGGAGCGGTCCGCCGGACGGCGACCTTCCCAGATCAATGCCCACTGCTTGCCGCGATGCTGCGGCTGGATCTCGCGGTTGTCGCGCACCTTGGTGCTGTCCTGCAGCAGCAGCAGTTTGCAGCGCCCGCCTTCGACACCGGTGAACGGCAGTTGCGCGTAGTAGGCGAACGACGCGCGTTGCGCCGGCCCCACGTTGGTTTCGATGCAATCCCCCTTCGATGGAATTTTCTCGGCGATCTGGCGCGCCACGCTGGCGTAGCTCTTGCTGTAGTTGACGTCCGGCAGGAACAACGTCATCAGCAAGATCCAGATCAGGATCACGCCGCCGGACGACAGCACCACGGCGCGCCACAGCACCGTCGGCCGGCGCGACACGCGCCAGTGCACCAGCACGAACCAGCCGGCCGTGGCCAGCAGCGCCACCGGCACCGCGACCAGTCCCACCTCCGGCGTGAAGCCCGGCACCAGTTTCAACGCGTTCTTGGCGAACTGCGCCGGCCAGCCGGTCAGCTTGGCGATCCAGAACAGCCAGATGACGGCCCCGCACAAGGTCAGCGCCATCACCGAGAACCAGTCGATGGCGTTGATGGCGCCGCGCTTCATCGTCAGCAGGCCGAAGGCGGCCATGACGGCCAGCGGCGGCAGCAGCACCAGCAACTGGCCCTGCTCGGGCACCTCGGTGGACAAGCTCAGCAGCGTACCCATGGTGACGAAGGCCAGCGGCACGACGATGTGCAGCGCCAGGCGCTGGCGGCGCCAGGCCCACACGGCCCAGCCGGCGAACGGCCAGGCCGGCCAGAAGAACCAGACCCCGACCCGGAAGAAGTATTTGAAGGCGGCGAGGGTGGGCAGCGCGACCTGGTTCAGGTTCCAGTTCATCCACGCCTGCAGCGGCTGCTGGTTGTACGGGCGCAGCACTTCGGCCGGCACCAGCCACACGGCGGCAACAAAGGCGGCCACCAGCAGCGCCAGGCCGAGGTCGCGCAGCGCGCGCAGCACCGGCTGGGCCAGCAGGCGGGTGCAGGCGAACACGGCCAGCATGAGGAACACCGGCGTGACCCAGCCGCGCGTCAACGTCAGCAGGCCGATCGCCAGGCCGCTGAGGGCGGCGTTGCGCAGCGACGGCGCCTCGACGTAGCGCACGGTGCGGTACAGCATGAACGCCGTCAGCGACACCTGCAGCGCCTCGGAGGTGGTCTCGTGGCTGTGCAGCAGCAGGCCCAGGCAGCCGAGGTAGATCAGGACGGCGGCGTCGGCCAGGGTGCGGCCGAAGTCGTCCGGCTCGGGCTGGCCGCCGAAGGCCAGGCGCAGCGGTTGCGCGTCCTGGCGGCGGCCGAGGTTGAAGGTGGCGAACCACAGCGACGACACGCCGATCAGGAAGATGGCGATGGTGCCGACGCGGGCGGCCATGACGTCGCCCAGCAGCCAGCCGAACAGCTTGATGCCGAGCGCGCCGATCCAGAACGCCAGCGGGCCCTCGTCGGGCATCGACAGGCCGGCGATATTGGGCCACAGCCAGTCCTGCCAGGTGCCGTGCGCCATCGTCCACATGATGCCGAAGCTGGCGGCGTCGTCGTTCTTCCACGGGTCGCGGCCGATCAAACCGGGCAGGATGTAGAGCAGGCCGAGGGCGAACAGGGCCCAGCGTGGCAAGGCCAGGGTGGCGGCGGCGGGAAGACGGACTGGCTTCATCGATCAGTGTGCAAATTGAGGTAGACGGGAGTATGAAGGAAAACCGGCGGCAGGCGAGGCCGACAAACAAAAAAAGCAGCCAGAGGCTGCTTTTTTTGATCGCGGGAAGGAATTAACCTTGGGCGACTTGGGTCTTCGAACCGACGGCGCCGAATTTCTGGCGGAATTTCTCAACGCGGCCAGCGGTGTCGACGATTTTGTGCTTACCGGTGTAGAACGGGTGCGATTCAGCCGACACCTCGATTTTGACCAGCGGGTATTCTTTACCTTCGTGCTGGATCTTTTCGCGGGTCTGGATGGTCGAACGGGTGACGAATTTGAAGTCGCACGACAGGTCGTGGAAGACAACGTCGCGGTATTCTGGATGGATTTCTGGTTTCATGTTTAAGTCTCGGTAGGTTTGGTAGCCAAACAGCACTTCGTCGGTCGATGCTGCTTCTTGACCCGATTGCCGATCACTTGCCAGTGGTTTGGATAGTGCGACCGCGGATTATACAGCCGTAAACGGAAACAGGCAACCGAGGTTGCCTGTTTGTCATGATGCACTACTCCGGCCCCGCGCGGCGGCTAAAAACCGCTCGCAGCGAGGTGCCCCGACGAAGACAGTGCGAATAGCACGGCTAGGAGGGGCAACGAAGCTGTGGGCGGTTTTAGCCGCCGCGACGCATCATGTCGAAGAACTCACCGTTGTTCTTAGTGGCCTTCATCTTGTCGAGGATGAACTCCATCGCCTCGATCTCGTCCATCGAGTACAGCAACTTGCGCAAGATCCAGATCTTCTGCAGCTGGTCCGGCTTGATCAGCAGTTCCTCGCGGCGGGTGCCCGATTTGTTCAGATTGATCGCCGGGTAGACGCGCTTCTCGGCCAGGCGGCGCTCCAGGTGCACCTCCATGTTGCCGGTACCCTTGAATTCCTCATAGATCACATCGTCCATGCGCGAGCCGGTCTCGATCAGCGCGGTGGCGACGATGGTCAGCGAGCCGCCTTCCTCGATGTTGCGGGCGGCGCCGAAGAAACGCTTCGGACGCTGCAGCGCGTTGGCGTCGACACCACCGGTCAATACCTTGCCCGAGGCAGGGATCACGGTGTTGTAGGCGCGCGCCAGGCGGGTGATCGAGTCCAGCAGGATGACCACGTCTTTTTTCATTTCGACCAGGCGCTTGGCTTTTTCCAGCACCATCTCGGCGACCTGCACGTGGCGGGTGGCCGGTTCGTCGAAGGTCGAGGCGACCACTTCGCCGCGCACCGAGCGCTGCATCTCGGTAACCTCTTCAGGACGTTCGTCGATCAGCAGCACGATCAGGGTCACATCCGGGTGGTTGGAGGTGATCGCGTGGGCGATATGCTGCAGCAAGACCGATTTACCGGATTTCGGCGACGCCACCAGCAGGCCGCGCTGGCCCTTGCCGATCGGCGCGATCAGGTCGACGATGCGGCCGGTGATGTTTTCGGTGCCGTTGATGTCACGTTCCAGGCGCAGCGGCTCGTTCGGATGCAGCGGCGTCAGGTTCTCGAACAATATGCGGTGCTTCGAGGCTTCCGGCGATTCGCCGTTGACCTTGTCGACCTTGACCAGCGCGAAGTAGCGCTCGCCATCTTTCGGGGTACGCACTTCGCCCTCGATCGAATCGCCCGTGTGCAGGTTGAAGCGGCGGATCTGGGAAGGGGAAATGTAGATATCGTCGGTGGAGGCCATGTAGCTGGCGTCCGGCGAGCGCAGGAAGCCGAAGCCGTCGGGCAGCACTTCCAGGGCGCCGTCGCCGAAGATCTGTTCACCGGATTTCGCGCGCTTTTTCAGGATCGCGAACATCAGTTCCTGTTTGCGCAGACGCGCCGCGTTGTCGATATCAAGACCGATGGCCATCTCCAGCAATGCCGAGACGTGTAGGGCCTTTAATTCAGATAGATGCATATGTGTTGAGTGTCCCGTGACGGGAAAGTAAAGGTAGGGGAGGGAACTGCGTGGTGTTGTCTGTTTAATTATAAAACGGGCTGCGGTCTGGCCGGGCCATCGTTTTCTGCCGGATAACCGACGGTGCCGCGGGCGCGGCGCCGTCGATGCAGGCAAATACTATCGTACTTAGATATTACTGTCGATGAAAGAAGTCAGTTGACCTTTTGCCATCGCGCCGACTTTTTGAGCGGCGGGAACGCCGTTCTTGAACAGGATCAGGGTCGGGATGCCGCGGATGCCGAACTTGGCAGGGACCGCCTGGTTCGCATCGACGTCCATCTTGGCGATCAGGATCTTGCCGTCGTATTCCTTGGCCACTTCTTCCAGGATCGGGGCGATGCTCTTGCAAGGACCGCACCATTCGGCCCAGAAGTCGACCAGCACGGGGCGGTCGGACTTCAGCACGTCGGCGTCAAAAGAAGTATCGGTGATGTGTTTGATATTTTCGCTCATATATTCCTCAATCGAGGTCTGTGTGGGTCAATAACGCCTGGAGATTATGCCATGTTGTCCGCAATCGCCTACAACGTTGCCGGTTACCGACAACAGATGGTGGCCAATTGCGCGAATTCAATGTCTTGGATGGGATGGCAACAAGGTCGGCAGGCGGGGATGGCTGAAATAATAACCCATTTTTTAAAAATGTGCGGCGGAATGTCGAAAGGGCTCAATTGTCGTCGGCGAAGGTGGTGTTGGTCATGATCTGCTCGGTGATCTTTTCCAGCAGCGGCCACAGCTCGGCCAGCAGCGCCTGCGCCCTGGCCGCGCCGGCCGCATCGTCCAGCGGCAGCTCCTCCAGCTCGAGCAGCAGCTCGCCCATGCCCAGCGCGCCGACGGTGCGCGCCGGCGACTTCAAGCGGTGGCTCAGGTCGCGCACCGTCGTCATGTCGCCGCGCTTGAGCGCCGCCTCCATGCGGGTGATGACGTCCTGGCTGTTTTGCAGGAACTTGAAGGCGAACTTGCGCACCTTGTGCGGGTGGTAGCCCAGCAGCTTGGCCAGGATCGACAGGTCGATCACCGCCGGATCGCCGCCCAGCGTGGTCTTGAAGGCCGGCCGCGCCGGCGCCGGCGGCCGTTCGCGCGCCGCGTCGCGTTCCGGCAGCCAGTTGGCGATGGTCTGGTACATCAGCGCCGGCTGGATCGGCTTGGAGATGAAATCGTCCATGCCGGCCTCGATGCAGCGCACCCGGTCCTCGCTGGTGGCGGTGGCCGTCATGGCCAGCACCCGGATGTCGGCCAGGCGCGGGTCGGCGCGGATGCGGCGGGTCGCCTCCAGCCCGTCCATCAGCGGCATCTGCACGTCCATCAGCACGCAGTCGAAGGCTGTCTGGCGCAGCAGCTCGAGCGCCTCCATGCCGTTGGCGGCCAGGCACACCGACGAGCCGACCTCCTCGAGCATCTCCAGCGCGATCTGCTGGTTGAAGGTGTTGTCCTCGACCAGCAGGATGCGGGCGTTCTTGAGCGCGGCCATTACCGCCGCGCTGCGCGAGGACGCCAGCAGCTCGGCGGCGGCGTCCTTGACGCGGTCGATCAGCGCCGGCACGCTGGCGCTCGACACGCCCAGGCGCGCGGTGAACCAGAAGGTGCTGCCGTGGCCGGGCCGGCTGCGCACCCCGACCTCGCCGCCCATGAGCTGCGCCAGCTGCTTGCAGATCGACAGGCCCAGGCCGGTGCCGCCGTATTCGCGCGTGGTGGAGGTGTCGGCCTGCTGGAACGACTGGAACAGCTTTTCGATCTCGCCCTCGGACAGGCCGATGCCGCAATCGCTCACCTCGAAGCGCAGCAGGCAGCCGGTGGCGTCGCCGACGACCTGGCGCACGCGCACGTCGATGCGGCCCTTTTCGCTGAACTTGATGGCGTTGTTGGTGTAGTTGATCAGCACCTGGCCGAGCCGCAGCGGGTCGCCGCGCAGCACCTTGGGCAGGTTCGGATCGAGGTCGAACACCAGTTCCAGCTCGCGGCTGGCGGCCTTGGGGGCAACCACCGTGGTCAGGGTCTGGATCACGTGTTCGAGCGCGAAGTCGACCTGCTCGATGGCCAGCTTGCCGGCCTCGATCTTGGAGATGTCGAGGATGTCGTCGATGATGCCCAGCAGGTGTTCGCCGGCGAAGCGGATCTTCTCCAGATAGTCGCGCTGGCGCGGATCGAGGTCGGTCTTGAGCGCCAGGTAGGCCATGCCGATCACGCCGTTCATCGGCGTGCGGATCTCGTGGCTCATATTGGCCAGGAACTGGCCCTTGGTCTGGCTGGCCTCCTCGGCCACCTGGCGCGCCTGGTCGAGCTCGCGGGTGCGCCGGGCCACGCGCTCCTCCAGGTGCTCGTTCAACTCGCGCAGCGCGTCCTCGCCGCGTTTGCGGTCGGTGATGTCGGTCAGGCTGGCCACCACCAGCGGCACGGCGCCGCCCTGGTCGGGAATCGGTTCGGCGTTGATCGACAGCCAGTGCAGCGCGCCGTCGGGCTGGGCGATGCCCATCACCACGTCGCGCACCGACAGGCCGGTGACGATGGCCAGGCGCACCGGGTGGCTGGCGGCGTCGAAGCGGGTGCCGTCCTCGCGCACGCCGCACCAGAGACCACCGCCGCCGCCGCCGCCGCCATCATCGGCGCCGCCGTTCGCGCCCCCGGGCTCGATCGGCAGCGCGTGCGCCAGCATGCGCGCTGCGGCGGCGTTGCGTTCGAGGATGGCGCCGTTACCGTCGACCATCACCAGGCCGTTGGTGACGGCGTTGAAGATCGACGCCAGGCGCTGGCTCGAGCCGCGCAGCGCGCCCTCGGCCTGGCGGCGCGCCGTGATATCGGTCAGCATGGCCAGGGTGCCGGCGTAGTGGCCGGCGTCGGAATTGATGACGGTGGTCGACAGCAGGCACCAGACGGTGGTGCCGTCGCTGCGGCGGAAGCTGACGTCGCCCTGGATCGCCTCGCCGGCCAGGCGCCGTTGCAGGTGGTGGTGCAGCTGCGCACGGCCGTCGGCGTCCATGAAGTCGGTCATGGCGCGGCCCATGATTTGCTCGACGTCGTAGTCGAGCATGCGCGCCATGGTCGGATTGACGAAGGTGGTGCGGTCGTCGGCGTCGCTCATCCAGATGCCCTCGGCGGCGGTCTGCACGATCAGGCGGTAGCGCTCGGAGCTGGCCTGCAGCGCCTCCTCGGCGCGCTGGCGCTGGGTCATGTCGCGCAGCGCCATGATCACCAGCTCCTGGCCGCCCAGCTCCACCTGCGAGATATGCACCATGGCCGGGAAGGTGCTGCCGTCGGCGCGGTGCGCGCTCAGCACCCGCCCCGGCAGGTTGGGGCGGGCGAACAGCTCGCGCCCGCGGCCGTTGCTGCGCATCGCCTCCGGCGCCAGGTGGTCGACCGAGCGCCCGGCCATGTCGCCGTCGTAGCCGAAGCTGGCGGCGCAGGCCGGGTTGGCGTGGCGCACGCGCCCGCTCTTGTCGGCGATCAGCACCGCGCCCGGGGTGGCGTCGACCACCGCGCACAGGCGCGCCTGCTCGGCGGCGGCGCGGTCGCTGATGTCGGCCAAGGTGCCGACCGCGCGCAGCGGCCGGCCGGCGCCGTCGCGCTCGACCACCATGCCGCGCATGAGCACCCACTTCCAGGCGCCGTTCTTGCAGCGCATGCGGTGTTCGCTGTTGATCTGGACGTTGCCGTCGGGCGCCGCGCCCAGGCAATCCTGGATGCCGCGTTCGACCTGCGGCAGGTCGTCGGGATGGACGTGGCCGCGCCATTGTTCCATCGATTGCGCGAACGGTTGCGCCAGCGGCCGGGCCGGTGTCGTCGTGGCGGACGTCCCGTGGCCGCCGTCGTAGCCGAGCAGTTCGCAATAGCGCGCCGACAGTTTGAGCGCGCCGGAGTCGATGCGCCATTCCCACATGCCGGCGCCGGAGCCTTCCAGCGCCAGGCCGGCGAGGCGTTCGGCGCTGTTTTGTTCGGTGCGCGCGGCGCCCAGCGCGGCCGCTTGCTTGCGCAGGCGCCAGGCGCCGCCCACGGTCACCAGCAGCAGCAGCGCGCCGAGCGCGAAGCCGCCGTAGCGCAGCATCCGGCTCGACCCCTGCGGCTGGTACAGGAAGCCGTCGAGCTTGAAGTCGGCCGGCAGCATGCCTTGCTGGGCGTAGGCGCGGGCGATGGCGCTCCAGCGTTCCGGGTTGCTGTAGCCCGGTTCGACCAGGTCCTGCTCCAGCAGCGCGGCGATCTGGCGCGCCTCGAACATCAGCAGCTCGCGGCTGTTGCGCTCCGGGTAGCGGGCCCGTATCAGGTCGGCGATTTCGCCCTGGTGGGCCATGGCGTAGCGCCAGCCGCGCAGGGTCGCCTCGCGCAGCGCCCGCGCGCGCGCCGGATGTTCGCGCAATTCGCTCTCGGTGGTGTACAGCACGTCGCCGTAGAAATCGAGGCCGATGGCGCGCGGCGACTGGATCTCGTAGGAGACGTTGGCGCGTTCGAGTACGAACGGTGCCTCGGTGGTGTAGGCCGACATGGCGTCGACGCGGCCCTGCAGCAGTTCGTCGTAGCCATGGGTGTGGGTCAACTGGACCATGCTGTCGCTGCGCACCCCCAGTTTTTTCAGGTAGACGGTCAACTCTTCGTTGTTCGGCGCCAGCATGATGCGGCTGCCGGCCCAGGGGCGCGGCTTGCCGTCGGGGCCATGGCGCACCAGCAGCGCCGCGCCGGAATGCTGGAAGATCGAGGCCAGCACCACCACCGGCTGGCCGGCGCCGCGCGCCAGCAGCAAGCCGGTGTTGCCGACGCCGTACTGGGCGCGGCCGCCGGCGACGTTTTGCAGCGGATCGCTGCCCGGCACCGCCTCGGCCAGGGTGACATCGAGGCCGGCGTCGCGGTAGTAGCCCTGGTCCTGCGCGGCGTAGTAGCCGGCGAACTGGAACTGGTGCCGCCATTTGAGCTGGATGGTGACTTTCTCGGCCGCCTGCGCGCCCGGCGCCGCGCTGGCAAGCAGCAGGACGAGCGCCGCCGCCAGGCGCGGCAAACGGCGCCAGGAACTCGGGAAAACGCGGGGACGGCTGTGCGACAAGAGCTTCCCTTTCCGATGACAGTGGGTGCCTGGAGGCAGCCAACTATAGCAGTTTTAACCGCTGTGATCGCATCGATAGGAAAAGAAGGGAATTGCTGCGTGCGAGGGGCGTCGCGCCCCGAAAAAGACACATTTTGGGCATGAAAACGCCCTGTTGCGGCCCGCGCGTGTGACATTCGGTGAGAAAGCGGCGCGTGGCGCGACTTGCCGACTGGGAGTCACGCTTCGGCTATTGCGCGAAGCTGCCGGCGAACTGGTAGCGGTGGCCGGGGTGCCACATGGTGGCGATGCTGGCGATGCGCCCGCCCGAAAGGGTCTGGCGCTTGAGCACCAGGCAGGCTTGCCGGGTGTCGATGGCCAGCATGTCGGCGATGTCGCGCGGCGTGGCCAGCGCCTCGATGCTGTAGGTGGCGCCCTGCAGCGGGGCCGCCTTCATCAGGTATTCGTTGGGGGTGGTGCTGGCGAAGTCCTGCTCCATGTAGTCGGGCGCGCACAGCGGGTTGACCCAGCGGTCCTCGACCTGGATCGGCACGCCGTTCTCGAAGTGGATGATCACCGAATGGAACAGCGGGTGGCCGGCCGGCAGGTCGAACTGCTTGGCCATCAGGTCGCTGGCCTTGGCGCGCTCGAGCTGCTGCAGGCTGCTGCGGTGGACGTGGCCGCGCGCGCGCACCTCGTCGGCGATCGATTTGATCTCCACCAGCGTGGCCTGGTATTTTTGCTGGGCGACGTAGGTGCCGGAGCCCTGGCGGCGCGTGAGCACCTGTTCGGCCGTCAGTTCGCGCACGGCGCGGTTGACGGTCATGCGGGAGACGCCGAATTGTTTGACCAGCGCCTGTTCGGACGGGATGACGTCGCCTTCCTTCCAGACGCCGGCGGCGATCTGCGCCAGCAAATGGTCTTTGATGCGCTGGAAGATAGGGGTGCCGTCCGGGCTGGCCGGCGAGGGATGTTCTTGTTGTTGCTGATCGCTTTGATCGTCCAAACGGGTTCTCCTGGCGCGCCTCCGCAGGCGGCGGAGCGGGGCATTTTAGCATCGGCACGGGTACAATTCAAAAGCAAGAGCTGGAGTGCGTCCCCGTCCGTCCCCCGATAGGATGACACCATTCCAATTCAACGATGGAGTCCGCGATGGACAAGTTAACAGACAAGGCGACCGAGACGGGCTACGCCGACGAGCAGTCGCGCTGGGCCGCCGTGCAGCGGCGCGACGCCGGCGCCGACGGCGTGTTCTGGTATTCGGTGCGCAGCACCGGGGTGTACTGCCGGCCGTCGTGCGGGGCGCGGCCGGCCTTGCGCAAGAACGTGGCGTTCCACGACAGCCGCGAGGCGGCGCTGCAAGCCGGTTTCCGGCCCTGCCTGCGCTGCAAGCCCGAAGAGCCGCCGCTGGCCGAGCGCCGCGCCGCGCTGGTGGCCGAGGCCTGCCGCCTGATCGACGCCGCCGACGAGGCGCCGGACCTGGACCGCCTGGCCGCCGCCGTCGGCGTCAGCCGCTTTCATTTCCACCGGCTGTTCAAGGCGGTCACCGGGATCACCCCGAAAGCCTATGCCCAGGCGCGGCGCGCGCGGCGGGTGCAGGACGGCTTGACGCGCCAGGCCACGGTCACCGAGGCGATCTACGATGCCGGCTTCAATTCCAGCGGCCGTTTCTACGCCAGTTCGCCAGCGGTGCTGGGCATGACGCCGACCGCCTTCCGCGCCGGCGGCGCCGGCACGGTGATCCGCTTCGCCATCGCCGCCTGTTCTCTGGGCGCGATCCTGGTGGCCAGCACGGCGCAGGGCATCTGCGCGATCCTGATCGACGACGATCCCGACTTCCTGGTGCGCGACCTGCAGGACCGCTTTCCCAAGGCGGAGCTGATCGGCGCCGAGGCGGAGTACGAGCAGGTGGTCTCGCGCGTGGTGGGCATGGTCGAACGGCCCGGGATCGGCCTCGATCTGCCGCTCGACGTGCGTGGGACGGCGTTCCAGCAGCGGGTGTGGCAGGTGTTGCGCGAAATACCTGCCGGGCGCACGGTCAGCTACGCCGAGCTGGCGGAGCTGGTGGGCGTGCCCAAGGGCGCGCGCGCAGTGGCCGGCGCCTGCGCGGCCAACGCGCTGGCGGTGGCGATTCCCTGCCACCGGGTGGTGCGCAACGATGGCGCGATTTCCGGCTACCGCTGGGGCGTGGACCGCAAGGCGGCGCTGTTGGACCGGGAAAGGCTGGGCAATGAGTAGTAACAACGGCGAATTCGACTTCAGCGCCGGCGCGCCGGAACGCCAGCCGCGCAAGGCGCCGCCGGTCGGCGTGGCGCCGGCCGGTCCAGCAACCTCCCAAGCCGCGCCAGCGGCGGCCATCGCCAGCGACCCCGCGGCCGCCACCGATCCGGCGCCCGGCGCGCTGGCGCTGGCCAACGCGCGCCGCGCCGTGGGCGCGGCCGCCGGCATCGCCGTGCATGTGGCGGGGCTGGACTGGCAAGCCATCGCCGACGAGCTCACTGCGCATGGCTACGCCATCGTCCCCGGCATGCTGACCGCCGACGAAAGCGTCGCCATGGCCGCGCAGTACGCGCAGTCGCAGCTGTTCCGCAGCCGCGTGGTGATGGCGCGGCACGGCTTCGGCAGCGGCGAGTATCAATACTTCCGCTACCCGCTGCCGTCGATGATTTCGGCGCTGCGGCAGGCGCTGTATGGGCCGCTGGCCGCCATCGCCAACCGCTGGCACGAGGCGCTGGACATCGACACCCGCTTCCCGGCCGACCACGCCGACTTCCTGGCGCGCTGCCACGCCGCCGGCCAGAACCGTCCGACGCCGCTGCTGCTGCAATACGCGGCGGGGGACTACAACTGCCTGCACCAGGACCTGTACGGCGAGCACGTGTTCCCGCTGCAGGTGGCGATTTTGCTCAGCGAACCGGGCAAGGATTTCGACGGCGGCGAGTTCGTGCTGACCGAGCAGCGCCCGCGCATGCAGTCGCGGGTCGAGGTGGTGCCGCTGCGGCGCGGCGACATGGTGATTTTCCCGGTCAACCACCGTCCGGTGCAAGGCACGCGCGGCGTTTACCGGGTGGCCATGCGTCACGGCGTGAGCCGGGTGCGCGCGGTAGCAGCAACCGAGGCCGGCGCCGGCGCAGGCGCGCGCACCATCGCGGTGCGCCATACCTTGGGCGTCATCTTTCACGACGCCACCTGAAGATTCGAATATTCCTTCGGTTTCCCCGCCGCACTACTCGTCCGCCTGTTATGCTGCCTGCGCAGCGGCCGCGCGCGTGGTCAATTGAACATCGAAAAGCCGCAATGCTTTGGTACTATTAGTTGCTATTATTTAATTTGCACGACAACCTCCGGGGATTTGATGACCACCAACGACAACGCGCGCCGTATCAGCGCCCTGATTCAACAGCACCAGGCCGAGATCGGCGCCGACTGGATCGCAAATCTGGAAAGCATGGCATTTCGCAGCGACAGTGCTTCGCAGGAACAACTGCGCCGCCACTGCCGCCAGTTGCTGACCTTGCTGCCCGAAGCGACCCTGAACGGCGGCTTCGACAGCATCGAAGGCCGCGCCTGGGACGAGGTGCGCGACCAGTTGACCGAAATCTCCGGCCAGCGCGCCAAGCAGGGTTCGACGCCGAGCGAGACGGCCACCTTCGTGTTCTCGCTCAAGCAGTCGCTGTTCGGCAGCCTGCGCCAGTCGCTGGCGTCCGAGCCGGAACTGCTGGCCGAGGCGCTGTGGAACGTCAGCACCCTGCTCGACAAGCTGGGCCTGTTCACCATCGAGGTGTTCCAGAAGAGCCGCGACCAGATCATCGTGCGCCAGCAGCAGGAGCTGCTGGAGTTGTCGACCCCGGTCGTCAAGCTGTGGACCGATATCCTGGCGCTGCCGCTGATCGGCACCCTCGACAGCGCCCGCACCCAGGTGGTGATGGAGAGCCTGCTCGAGAAGATCGTCGAGACCGGCGCCGCCATCGCCATCATCGACATCACCGGCGTGCCGACCGTCGACACCCTGGTGGCCCAGCACTTGATGAAGACCATCGCCGCCGCCCGCCTGATGGGCGCCGACTGCATCATCAGCGGCATTCGCCCGCAGATCGCCCAAACCATCGTCCACCTGGGCGTGAACCTGGACGACGTCGTCACCAAGGCGACCCTGGCCGACGCCTTCATCGTGGCGCTGGCGCGGGTCGGCTCGACCATTTCCCGCAAAGTCTGAGCCGCCGATGGAACGCATACCTATTCTGCGCATCGGCGACCTGCTGCTGGTGACGATCCAGGTCGACATGCATGACCGCCTGGCGATGACCCTGCAGGACGACCTGACCGAGCGCATCGTCAAGGACCAGGCCAAGGGCGTGTTGATCGATATCTCCGCGCTCGATCTGGTCGATTCCTTCATCGGCCGCATGATCAGCAACACGGCGGCCATGGCGCGCGTGCTCGACGCCCAAACGGTGCTCGTCGGCATGCAGCCGGCCGTCGCCATCACGCTGGTCGAGCTGGGGTTGACCCTGCCGGGCGTGAAAACCGCGCTCAATGTCGAAAAAGGCATGGCGCTGCTCGGCAAGAGTTATCAATGAACGGTGCGTCGTCAGCGGACCCGGTCCGCTTCGCCTCGCCGTTGCTGCAAGCGGACCGCATGGTGCGCGCCAGCCAGACCTTGCCGTTGCGTACCGACGAGCATGTCGTGGCCGTGCGCCGGGTGGTGCGCGAGCACGCGCTGGCGCTCAAACTGAGCCTGGTCGAGCAGACCAAGCTGGTGACGGCCGCCAGCGAGCTGGCGCGCAACACCATTAAATATGGCGGCGGCGGCATGGTTGTCGCGCAGGAGCTGACCGACGGCGTGCGCCAGGGATTGCGGCTGGTGTTCGCCGACGACGGTCCCGGCATCGCCGACATCGCGCAGGCGCTGCGCGACGGTTTCACCAGCGGCGGCGGCCTGGGCCTCGGCCTGGGCGGCGCCAAAAGACTTGTTGACGAATTCGACATCGATTCACGCAGTGGAGAGGGCACCGCCGTGGCGGTCGTCAAATGGAAAAAATAGCCAGTTCGTTCGACGGCCAGCAGTGGTTTTCAATTGTTCATCCGAGTGATATCGCCAGCGCCCGCCGTTGCGGCCAGCGCATGGCGCAGGACGCCGGCTTCGACGATGTGCGCAGCGGCCAGGTGGCCATCGTCATCAGCGAGGCCGCCACCAACATCCTCAAGCACGCCGGCGAAGGGCGCATCGCGCTGTTGCCGGTGTTTAGCGGCGACAGCGCCGGCGTCGAGATTCTGGCGCTCGACAAAGGCCCCGGCATCGCCAACCTGGGGCAGGCGCTGCGCGACGGCGTCTCCAGCGCCGGCACCGCCGGCACCGGCCTGGGGGCGATGCGCCGCCTGGCCGACGAATTCGACGTGTATGCGGTGCCGGGCAAGGGCGCGGTGTTTTGCATGCGGCTGTGGCCGCGCGCCGGCGCGGGGGCGATATCGCCGGCGCCGGCGCCGTCCCGGTCCTTATCGGGTGCCGTTTGCCTGCCGCTGGCCGGCGAAACGGAAAGCGGCGACGCCTGGCTGGTGGCGCGCCAGCGGCACGCCATCGCGCTGATGGTGGTCGACGGCCTGGGACACGGGCCGGAGGCGGCCAAGGCCGGCCGCGCCGCCGTCGACGCGATGGCGCTGCAGCCGGGCATGCGCCCGGCGCAACAGATCGAGGTGTGCCACGCGGCGCTGCGGCCCACGCGCGGCGCGGCGCAGGCGATCGCGCTGCTGGACCTGGAGGCGCGCCAGCTGTCCTTCGCCGGCGTCGGCAACATCGGCGCCTGTGTGATCGACGGCGAGGAGCGCCGCCAGATGATGTCGCACAATGGCATCGTCGGCCATAACATCCGCAAGGTGCAGGAGTTCGTGCTGCCATGCCCGCCCGGCGCGCTGGTGATCCTGGCCAGCGACGGCATCGCCACGCAGTGGGACCTGGCGCAGTATCCGGGCCTGGCCGCGTGCGATCCGTCCATCGTGGCGGCGGTGCTGCTGCGCGATCATGCGCGCGCGCGCGACGACGCCTGCGTGTTGGTGCAACGCTGTCCCGGAGAACGTTGATGTCGCTTACCCGCATCCTGCAAGTTGGCATCGACAGCGAGCCTGACGTGGTGCTGGTGCGCCAGCGCGCGCGCCAGATCTCCGGCCTGCTCGGCTTCGGCGTGCAGGACCAGGTGCGGGTCGCGACGGCGGTCTCCGAGGTGGCGCGCTGCGCCTACGGCCGGTTGTCCGGCGGGCGCGGGCAGTTCGCGCTCGACCAGCGCGGGCCGGTGGCGCAATTGACGGTGTCGATCCGCGCCGAGGCGCGGCCGGTGCCGGCGCAGGGTTCCCTGTCGGCTTTCACGCCGCCGGTGTCTGCGGCAGGCGTCGAGATGGAATCGGCGGCGGCGCAGTTCGACAACGCCATCGTCACCGCCCGGCGGCTGATGGACGACTGCGAGGTTGAACACGCGGCCGGCGGCGGCCTGACGGTGGTCATGCGCAAGGATCTGCCGGCCGGCCAGCGCATCGACGCCGCCGGCCTGGCCGGACTCGGCGCCGAGCTGGCGGCCAGCCCGGTGCAGAACACGTATTCGGAGATGCAGCAGCAAAACCGCGAGCTGGGCGCCGCGCTGGCCGAGCTGCGCGAACGCCAGGACGACCTGCTGGCGCTCACGCGCGAGCTGGAGGACACCAACCGTGGCGTGGTGGCGCTGTACGCCGAGATCGAGGAAAAGGCCGAGCGCCTGCGCAAGGCCGACGAAATGAAATCGCGCTTCCTGTCCAACACCAGCCACGAGCTGCGCACGCCACTGAGCTCGATCCGCGCGCTGGCCAAGCTGCTGCTCGACCGCATGGACGGCGACCTGACCCCCGAGCAGGAGCGCCAGGTCGGCTTCATCGCCAGCGCCGCCTTCGACCTGTCGGAGCTGGTCAACGACCTGCTGGACCTGGCCAAGATCGAGGCGGGCAAGGTGGAATTGGCGATCGCGCCGATCGACATCGACAACCTGTTCAGCAGCCTCAAAGGCATGCTGCGGCCGCTGACGCGCAATCCCGACGTCGAGCTGGTGTTCGTCGCGCCGGCGGCGCCTTGCCTGCTGCTATCGGACGAGCCCAAGGTGGCGCAGATCCTGCGCAACTTCATCTCCAACGCGCTCAAGTTCACCCAGGCCGGCCAGGTGACGGTGGCGCTGCACGACGATGGCGGCGACCAGCTCACCTTCACCGTCAGCGACACCGGCATCGGCATCGAGGCCGACAACCTGCAACTGATTTTCGAGGAATTCAGCCAGATCGCCCATCCGCTGCAGGCTGGCGCCAAGGGCACCGGCCTGGGGCTGCCGCTGTGCCGCCAGCTGGCGCAGCTGCTGGGCGGTTCGGTGGACGTGGCCAGCGTGATCGGCACCGGTTCGACCTTTTCGCTGCACCTGCCGCGCCGTCCCGAGGGCGCCATCGACGGTGCGCCATGAAAGACAAAGCCATGAGCAATGACAGCATATTGATCCTGAATGTCGACGACAACGACGGCGCGCGCTACGTCAAGACCCGCATCCTGCACGGCGCCGGCTTCAAGGTGGTGGAGGCGGCCAACGGCACCGACGGCCTGGCGCTGACGCGCCAGATGCTGCCCGCGCTGGTGCTGCTGGACGTCAAACTGCCCGACATCAACGGCATCGAGGTGTGCCGCCGAATCAAGGACGATGCGCTGACGGCCGGCGTGCTGGTGCTGCAAACGTCGGCCGCGCTGACGGGGCGCGACGACAAGATCCGCGGCCTGGAGGGCGGCGCCGACAACTACCTGGCGGCGCCGATCGAGGCCGACGAGCTGGTGGCCAACGTCAACGCGCTGCTGCGGCTTCAGCGCACCCAGACGGAGCTGCGCAACAGCGAGGAACGCTTCCGCCAGCTGACCGAGAACATCGAGGACGTGTTCTGGATGTTCGACCTGCAAAGCCGCGCGCTGCTCTACGTGAACAACGCCTACGATACTTTCTGGGGCCGGGTGGCGGCGCAGCTGCAGCAAAACAACGGCGACTGGCTCAACGCCATCCACGTCGACGACCGCATCGCCGTCGCCGCCCGCTGGGAGGCGGCGCAGCACGGCGAGCATTACGACGAGGAGTACCGCCTGCTGCTGGCCGACGGCACCTTGCGCTGGGTGCGCGACCGCGCCTTCCAGGTGCGCGACGCCGGTCACACGCCGTACCGCATCGCCCGCATCAGCAGCGACATCACCCAGCGTAAAACCATGGAAGGCCTGCTGCGCGCGGCCGACGAGAACAAGAACGACTTCCTGGCCACCCTGGCGCACGAGCTGCGCAACCCTCTGAGCCCGATCCGCAACGCGGTGGCGCTGATGGGCGTGGCCGACGCCGGCCAGGTGGAGGTGCACCGCAAGGCGCGCCAGGTGATCATGCGCCAGGTGGGCCATCTGGCGCGGCTGGTGGACGACCTGCTCGACGTGGCCCGCATCTCCGAGGGCAAGCTGGCGTTGAAGCTGGAGGACCTGGAGCTGCAAGAGGTGCTGGAGCCGGCGCTGGAGACGGCCCGGCCGCTGATGGAGTCACGCGGCCATACTTTGACCGTGGACGTGCCCCCGCAGCCGATTCGCCTGCACGGCGATCCGGTCCGGTTGGCGCAGGCGGTCGGCAACCTGCTGCACAACGCGGCCAAGTTCACCGTGGTCGGCGGCGAGGTCCGGCTGGAGGTGACGTTGCCGGCGCCGGACCGCGTGCGCATCGCGGTGCGCGACAACGGCATCGGCATCTCGACCGAAAACCTGCCGCGCATCTTCGACATGTTCGCGCAGGGCGCCTCGACGCACGACCGCGCGCACGACGGCCTGGGCATCGGGCTGTCGCTGGTGTCGAAGATGGTGCAGATGCATGGCGGGACGGTGTACGCCGAAAGCGCCGGCACCGACCAGGGCAGCAGCTTCGTCATCGAGCTGCCGGTGCTGGTCGCGCCCGGAACGGAGCTTTCAGCGCCGGTGGCGGGCGCGGGTTCGCCGGTGCCGGCGTCGGCCAAAGGCCTGAACCGGCTGCTGGTGGTCGACGACAACATCGATTCCGGCGAGGTGTTGAGCGATCTGCTCCAGTTGCTTGGCTACGAGGTGCGGCTGGCGCACGACGCGGCGACCGCGTTGGCCAGCGCGCGCGACTTCGCGCCGCACGCGATGATCCTCGACATCGGCATGCCGCACGTGGACGGCTACGCACTGGCGCGCATGCTGCGCGCCGACTCGGCGCTGTCGCGCATCCGGCTGATCGCGCACACCGGTTTCGGCTCGGCCGAGGACCGCGAGAAAACCGCCGCCGCCGGCTTCGATTTCCACCTGGTCAAACCGGCCGCGATCGACGAACTGCAGCAGACGCTGCGCCTGCTTTAAGCGATTTGCACGCTTTTTTGCGTTTGATATAAACGCGAATAAATGCCGTTTTGCGCCAGCAGCGCGGCATGGCTGCCAGCTTCGGCGATGCGGCCGCCGTCGAGCACCACGATGCGGTCGGCGTTCTCGATGGTCGACAGGCGGTGCGCGATAACCACCGTGGTGCGGCCCCTCATCAACACTTCCAGCGCCGACTGCACCAGCCGTTCCGATTCGGTGTCGAGCGCGCTGGTGGCCTCGTCGAGGATCAGGATCGGCGCGTTCTTGTACAAGGCGCGGGCGATGGCCAGGCGCTGGCGCTGGCCGCCGGACAAACGCAAACCATTTTCTCCCACCGGCGCGAGGTAGCCGCCCGGCTGGCGCTCGATGAATTCGTGGGCATGCGCCGCGCGCGCGGCCGCCTCGATGCGTTCCATCGACGGCGCCGGATCGCCGTAGGCGATGTTGGCCGCCAGCGTATCGTTGAACAGCACCACATCCTGGCTCACCAGCGCGATCTGGCTGCGCAGCGACGCCAGCGTGTACTCGCGCAGGTCGACGCCATCGAGCCTGATGCCGCCGGAACTGACATCGTAGAAGCGCGGCAGCAGGCCGGCCAGGGTGGTCTTGCCGCTGCCCGAGCTGCCCACCAGGGCCACCGTTTCGCCGGCGGCGATATCGAGCGAGACGCTGTCCAGCGCCGGGCGCGCGTCCGGCGACAGCGGCTGGCCATCGGCGCCGCGATAATGGAAGCTCACTTCCTCCAGTTGCAGGCGCCCCTCGGCGCGTTCCAGCGTTTTGGTGCCGGTGTCGGCCTCGGTGTCGGTGTCGATCAGGCCGAACACCGATTCGGCGGCTGCCAAGCCGCGCTGCATCGGTTCATTGATCTTGGTGAGGTTCTTGATCGGCGACTGCATCGCCATCAGCGCCGACATGAAGGCGACGAAGTCGCCCGGCGAGAGCGCGCCGGCCTGGCTGCGGATCAGCGCGAAATAAATCACCGACGACAGCGTGATCCCGATCAGCAGCATGATGATGCCGGAGTTGAGCGCAGACGTCGCGGCGTGCTTGACGGCCAGCTGGCGATTGGTCTTGACCACGTTGTCGAAGCGGGTCTGCTCGTAGTGCTGGCCGCCGAAGATCTTGACCACGCGCTGGCCGCTGATGCTCTCGTCGAGCACATTGGTCAACTCGCCCATGGCCGCCTGGGCGCTTTTGCTCAGGTGACGCATGCGGCGCCCGGTGAAGGTGACGATGGCCGCCACCAGCGGCAGCAGGCCGAGGCAAAACACCGCCAGCTGCCAGTCGACGAGGAACAGCGTGATCAGGTAGCCGATGGTTTGCACCGAGTCGCGCACGGCGACGTTGACGACGTTGAGCACCGCCTGTGACACCTGGGCGGCATCGAACGCCACGCGCGAGAGCGTGGTGCCGGTCGAGGACTGGTCGAAATAGCCGTTCGGCAGGCGCATGATGCGGGCGAACATCTGCTCGCGCAGGTTGGCCTGCACGCGGCTGCTGAGCCACGCGGCGCCGTACTCGCCGACGAAGCTGGAGACCATGCGCATCACCGCCAGGCCGAGGATCACGGCCGGGATGGTCCACAGCGCCACGCGCGCCGGGTCGCTCGGCAGCAGGGGGGCGAGCAGTTCGCGCACCCAGGCCAGGATGCCGGTGGCGGGGGCGCCGGTGGCGTTTTCGGCCGGCGCCAGTGCGTCGATCACGTTCTTCAGCTGGTTAATCAGCAGCACGTCGGTGGCCGCCGCCACGCCGACCGCGAACAGGGTGACGGCGACGATCCCGGCGTAGGGACGGAACTGGTTGAGCAGGCGGATATAGAGTAGGCGGCTGGACACGTGTGGCGTTCTGAGAGCGGCGAATCCGCCATTGTACCCCTCCCGCCCGGGCGCCAGCGTGTAAAAACCCCTGACACCCATGGCGAGTTCGGTTGACCCCGGCGCAAACTTGGTTACACTCTGAACTTGCTTCCGAATGGAGAGATTTGATGCGCACCGCCCTTTTGCAACCTTCCCCGCTGGCAGCGGCAATGACTTTTGCCCTGGCCACCTTCCTGGCGCCGGCCCACGCCGACACCATCATCGACCACGCCAACGGCTACACGCTGACGGCGGCGGGCACCTTGCAGCGTTTCACGTCGCTGGGGTTCGACGATCTGGGACGGGTGATCGTTGTAGGCGGCGAAAAGGACACGGCGGCCAGGCTGCCGGACGCGCAGCACATCGACGCCCAGGGCAAAACCCTGCTGCCAGGGCTGATCGACGCCCACGGCCACGTGTTCGAGCTGGGCGAGATCGCCTCCGGGGTCGACCTGTTCAGCGCGACGTCGCTGGGCGGCGCGGTGCGGGCGGTGGCCGAATTTAGCCGCAGCCACCCGAAGAACGCCTGGATCGTCGGCTACGGCTGGAACCAGGAGGTGTGGAAGCTCGGCCGCTTCCCGACCGCCGCCGAACTGGACGCCGTGGTGGGCGACCGTCCGGTGCTGCTGCACCGGGTCGACGCCCATGCCAGCTGGGTCAACACCAAGGCGCTGGAGATGGCCGGCATCAACAAGGACACTCCCGACCCGGCCGGCGGCAAGATCGAGCGCGACGCCAACGGCAAGCCGACCGGGGTGCTGGTCGACAGCGCCATGGAGCTGGTCAACAAGGTGGTGCCGCTGCCGACGCCGGCGCAGGCGCGCGGCACGCTGGACAACGCGCTGGCGGCGCTGGCCAAGGTGGGACTGACGAGCGTGCACGACGCCGGCATCAAGGTGGCGCAGGACGACCTGTATCGCGACTACGCCGACCACGGCAAGCTGACCGCGCGCGTCTACGCGATGATCGGCGACACCGCCGGCGACTTCGACGAACTGTCCAGGGAAGGCCCGCTCAAGTCCTACGCCAACGACGTCTACGCGCTGGCGGCGGTCAAACTGTATTCGGACGGCGCGCTGGGTAGCCGTGGCGCGGCGTTGATGTCGCCCTACAGCGATATGCCGTCGACCAAGGGCTTGCTGTTCTACCCCAACGATGAGATGCTGGCCAAGATGAACAAGGCGATGAAGGCCGGCTATCAGGTCAATATCCACGCCATCGGCGACGCCGGCAACCGCCAGATCCTCGACGCCTATGCGCAGCTGATCCCCAAATATAAAAACGCGCAACTGCGCCACCGCATCGAGCACGCCCAGGTGGTGGCGCTGGACGACATCCCGCGTTTCAAGGCGCTGGGAGTGATCCCGTCGATGCAGCCCACGCACGCGACGTCCGACCAGAACATGGCCGAACACCGCGTCGGCCCGGAGCGCATCAAGGGCGCCTACGCCTGGCGCACCTTCCTCGACCAGGGCTCGAAGATCGCCTGCGGGTCGGACTTCCCGGTGGAGTCGCCTAATCCGTTCGAGGGCTTGCACGCCGCCGTCACGCGCCAGAACAACGCCGGCGTGCCGGCCGGCGGCTGGTACAAGAACCAGGCGATGACGATGAACGAGGCGTTCCGCTGCTTCACCCTGGACGCGGCGTACGCGGCCCACCAGGAAAACGTCATCGGCTCGCTGGAGCCGGGCAAGTGGGCCGATTTCATCCTGATCGACCGCGATATATTCAAGGTGGCGCCTGAGCAGATCGGCAAGACGGTGGTGCTGCAGACCTGGATGGGCGGCAAGCGCGTGTACAAAAAGTAAAGGGTCGGGCGCAAAAATAGTGGCTTGACTTGGTTGTCTATACAACTTATCCTTGTGGCCATCATCCACAGGAGGAGGCCCCATGACCAGCCATTTAGACAGCGATCCACGATTCGACGCCAGCCGCGAGATCCGCGCGCCCCGTGGTCCGGAACTGACTTGCAAGAATTGGGGCGCCGAGGCGGCGTACCGCATGATCCAGAATAATCTGGACAAGGAAGTGGCGGAAAATCCCAAGCATCTGGTGGTCTACGGCGGCATTGGCCGCGCCGCCCGCAACTGGGAATGCTACGACCAGATCCTGGCTTCGCTGCGCGAGCTGGAAGACAATCAAACCCTGTTGATCCAGTCCGGCAAGCCGGTCGGCGTGTTCCAGACCCACGAGGACGCGCCGCGCGTGCTGATCGCCAATTCGAACCTGGTGCCGAAGTGGGCCAACTGGGAGCACTTCAATGAACTGGACCGCAAAGGCCTGTTCATGTACGGCCAGATGACCGCCGGCAGCTGGATCTACATCGGCACCCAGGGCATCGTGCAGGGCACCTACGAAACCTTCGCCGAGGCGGGGCGCCAGCATTTCGGCGGCGACCTCAAAGGCCGGTGGGTGCTGACGGCGGGCTTGGGCGGCATGGGCGGCGCGCAGCCGCTGGCCGCGACCATGGCCGGCGCGGTGTCGCTGACCATCGAGTGCCAGCAAAGCAGCATCGACTTCCGCCTGCGCACCCGCTACCTGGACAAGCAGGCCGCCAGCATCGACGAGGCGCTGGAGATGATCAAGCTGCACAAGGCCAATGGCGACGCGATTTCGATCGGCTTGCTGGGCAACGCCGCCGACGTGCTGCCGGAGCTGGTGCGCCGCGCCAAGGTCGGCGGCATTGTGCCGGATATCGTCACCGACCAGACCTCCGCGCATGACCTGATCAACGGCTACCTGCCGCAGGGATGGAGCGTGGAGGAGTGGAAGGCCGCGCAGCACGAAGAGGCGCGCCACGCGGCGCTGAAGGATGCGGCCACCGCATCCTGCGCGGTGCACGTGCAGGCGATGCTGGACTTCCAGGCGCTGGGCGCCAAGGTGGTCGACTACGGCAACAACATCCGCCAGGTGGCGTTCGACCACGGCGTGCAAAACGCCTTCGACTTTCCGGGTTTCGTGCCGGCTTACATCCGTCCGCAGTTCTGCGAGGGCCGTGGGCCATTCCGCTGGGTGGCGCTGTCCGGCGATCCGGAGGATATCTACAAGACCGACGCCAAGATCAAGGAGCTGTTCCCGCATCACGCTCAGGTGCACCGCTGGCTGGACATGGCGCGCGAGCGCATCGCCTTCCAGGGCCTGCCGGCGCGTATCTGCTGGCTGGGACTGGGCGAGCGTCACATCGCCGGCCTGGCCTTCAATGAGATGGTGCGCAGCGGCGAGCTGAAAGCGCCGGTCGTCATCGGCCGCGACCACCTGGACACCGGCTCGGTCGCCAGCCCTAACCGCGAGACCGAGAGCATGAAGGACGGCACCGACGCGGTCTCCGACTGGCCGCTGCTGAACGCCTTGTTGAACACCGCCGGCGGCGCGACGTGGGTGTCGCTACACCACGGCGGCGGCGTGGGCATGGGCTACTCGCAGCACTCCGGCGTGGTGATCGTTGCCGACGGCACCGACGCCGCCGCGCGCCGCCTGGCGCGGGTGCTGGTCAACGACAGCGGCACCGGCGTGATGCGCCATGCCGACGCGGGATACGAGACGGCGGTCGCCTGCGCCAAGCGCAACGGCCTCAATCTCCCAATGATCAAATAATCAGAGAACCACCATGACCACCAATGCATTGACCTTGAAGCCCGGCGCGATGACGCTGTCCGAATTGCGCGCTGTATGGACCGCCGCCGCACCGCTGTCCTTGGCCGCCGAAGCCTGGCCGGTTATCGAGGCGTCGGCCGCCGCCGTGCGCGCCATCGTCGCCAAGGGCGACGCCGCCTACGGCATCAACACCGGTTTCGGCCTGCTGGCCAAGACCCGCATCCCGGACGACAAGCTGGAACAGCTGCAGCGCAACTTGATCCTGTCGCATTCGGTCGGCACCGGCGAGCTGCTGTCGGACGCCGTCTGCCGCCTGATCATGCTGATGAAGATCGGCAGCCTGGCGCGCGGCTACTCCGGCGTGCGCCCGTTGATCGTCGAGACGCTGATCGCGCTGTACAACGCCGGCATCATGCCCGCCATTCCGGCCAAGGGTTCGGTCGGCGCCTCGGGCGACCTGGCGCCGCTGTCGCATATGACCCTGGCCATGCTGGGCGTGGGCGACGTGCGCTTCAACGGGTTGATCACGCCGGCCGCCGACGCGCTCAAGGCCGCCGGCATCGCGCCGGTGGTGCTGGCCGCAAAAGAGGGCCTGGCGCTGATCAACGGCACCCAGGTGTCGGCCGCGCTGGCGCTGCATGGCCTGTTCATGGCCGAACGCTTGCTGGAGGCGGGCATGGTGTCCGGCGCCCTGTCGCTGGACGCCGCCAAGGGCAGCGATTCGCCGTTCGACGCCCGCGTGCACGAGGTGCGCGGCCAGCCGGGCCAGATCGCCGCCGCGTCGATCTACCGCCAACTGGTGAGCGACAGCGCGATCCGCGCCTCGCATCTGGTCGGCGACGAGCGTGTGCAAGATCCATATTGCCTGCGCTGTCAGCCGCAAGTCATGGGCGCCTGCTGGGACATCATCGGCAACGCCGCCCGCACCCTGCTGATCGAGGCCAACGCCGTCACCGACAATCCGCTGCTGTTCAAGGACGGCGAGCTGTCGGTGGTGGTCTCGGGCGGTAACTTCCACGCCGAACCGGTCGCCTTTGCCGCCGACACGCTGGCGCTGGCGATCGCCGAAATCGGCAGCATCTCGGAGCGCCGCATTGCGCTGCTGATCGACGCCACTTTGTCCGGCCTGCCGCCGTTCCTGGTGCGCGAGCCGGGCCTGAACTCGGGCTTCATGATCGCCCATGTCACCGCCGCCGCGCTGGCGTCGGAGAACAAGTCGCTGGCGCATCCCGGCAGCGTCGACACCATCCCGACCTCCGCCAACCAGGAGGACCACGTCAGCATGGCGACGTACGCGGCGCGGCGTCTGGACGACATGGCGCAGAATACGGCGGTGATCATCGGTATCGAGCTGCTGGCGGCGGCGCAGGGGATCGATTTCCATCGTCCGCTGACGACGTCTCCGCATCTCGAGCACGTGCATGCGCAATTACGCCAGAAGGTCGCCGTCTACGACCAGGACCGCTTCTTCGCGCCGGATATCGAGGCCGCCAAGGGCATGGTCATGCGCGGCGAGTTGAGCGCGTCGTGCAAGGAGTTGTTCGCATCGCTGCATCCATAACCGGGGGCGCCATGGATTATCAGTTCAAAGCAGGCAGCATTCCCTTGCTGGTGTCCATGCCGCACGTGGGCACGGATATTCCCGACGACGTGGCGGCGGCGATGACGCCGGCCGCCGTCGACAAGCAGGACACCGACTGGCATCTGGCGCGCCTGTACGATTTCCTTGGCGAGATGGGGGCATCGACCCTGTCGGCACGCTGGTCGCGCTATGTCATCGATTTGAACCGGCCGCCGGAGAACACCAACCTGTATCCGGGGCAGGACACGACCGGTTTGTGCCCGGTCGATACCTTCCACCGCGAGCCGCTGTATCTGGAAGGCCGGGTGCCGGACCAGGCGGAGGTCGAGCGTCGCCTGGGTCTTTACTGGAAACCGTATCACGAGCGGCTGCGCGCGGAGCTGGACCGCTTGCTGGCGCTGCACGGCGCGGTGGCGCTGTGGGACGCGCATTCGATCGCCTCCCACGTGCCGCGCTTCTTCGAGGGCAAGCTGCCCGACCTGAACTTCGGCACCGCAGATGGCGTCAGCTGCGCGCCGGGGTTGAGCGAGGCCGTGGTGTCGCGCGCGCTGGCGCAGGAGCGCTTCAGCGTGGCCGTCAACGGCCGCTTCAAAGGTGGGCATATCACGCGCTTCTACGGCAAGCCGGAGGCGAATGTGCACGCGATCCAGCTGGAGATGTGTCAATCGACCTATATGGATGAGGAAGCGCCTTACGGCTACCGCACCGACCGCGCCGACCAGGTGAGGGGGCTGCTGCGCGAGATGACGCAGGCCGCCGCCGACTGGGTGCGCCGATGAGCAAGCTCTTTGCCCGCCATGCGTTGCTGCCGGAAGGTTGGCGCACCGATGTGCTGATAGAGTGGGACGCGGCGGGCACTATCCTGGCGGCGGCCGCCGGCGCCGCCGTGGAGGGCGTCGAAACCGTCGAGTATGCGCTGCCGGGCATGATCAACCTGCATTCGCACAGCTTCCAGCGGGCGCTGGGCGGGCGCACGGAAAAGGCCGGGCCGCACAAAGCCGGCGGCGCCCAGGACAGCTTCTGGACCTGGCGCGACCTGATGTACCGCTTCGCCCGCAACATCACCCCCGTGCAGATCGAGGCCATCGCGGCCCAGCTGTTCTCCGAATGCCTGCGCCATGGCTATACCTCGCTGTGCGAATTCCACTATGTGCAACGCTCGCCGGACGGCGCCATGTACCCGCGCCCGGCCGAAACGGCCGAGCGGGTGATAGCCGCCGCACGGTTGGCCGGAATCGGCGTGACGATGCTGCCGGTGTTGTATAGTTATTCCGGTTTTGGCGAAAGCGCCCTGAAACCCGAACAGCAGCGTTTCAAGACCGACGTCGCAGATGTGCTGCGCGTGATCGAGGCGCTGGAACCGTTGCGCGACGCGCAAACCGAGGTGGGCGTGGCGCCGCATTCGCTGCGCGCGGCCTCGGTGGGACAGATCAACGCGGTGCTGGCGGCTTTGCCGCCGGACCGCCCGGTGCACATCCACATCGCCGAGCAGCAGCCGGAGGTGCGGCAGTCGCTGGACTGGAGCGGGCGCCGGCCGGTCGAGTGGCTGCTCGATAACGTCGCCGTCGACGAGCGCTGGTGCCTGGTGCACGCCACCCACCTGACGCGCGGCGAAGTCGATCGCATGGCGGCCAGCGGCGCGGTGGCCGGCCTGTGCCTGACCACCGAGGCGAACCTGGGCGACGGCCTGTTCCCGCTGGAGGACTTCCTGGCGGCGGGCGGGCGCTTCGGCATCGGCAGCGACAGCCATATTTCGCAAAGCCCGGTGGAGGAACTGCGCTGGCTGGAATACGGCCAGCGCCTGCAGCACCAGCGCCGCAATATCGCGGTGTCGGCCACGGAGCGCCATGTCGGTGATTTTCTGTGGCAGGGCGCCTTGCGCGGCGGCGCGCAGGCGGCGGGACGGCCGGTCGGCGCCTTGGCCCCGGGGCGCCGCGCCGATGTGATCGTGCTTGATGACGATCACCCGAATCTTTATGGCTTGGCGCTGGACGAGGTGCTTGGCAGTTTCGTCTTCAGCGGCAACGACAATCTGGTCAAGGACGTCATGGTCGGCGGCCAGTGGGTAGTACGCAACCAGCAGCACGTGGCGCAGCAGGCGATCGCTGCGCGCTTCAAGCAGACGATGGCCGAACTGAGGGAGTTCCGATGACCCAGCTGATCCAGTATGCAAGCCTGATGCCCGCGCCGTGGAAGAACGGCGGCGGCAGCACGACCGAAATCGCCGCCTCTCCCGCCGGCGCCGGTTTTGACGATTTCGACTGGCGCGTCAGCCTGGCGACCATCACCCAGGACGGCCCGTTCTCCGCTTTCCCCGGCATCGACCGCACCCTGGCGCTGGTCGACGGCGACGGCGTGCTGCTCGATTTCGGCGACGAGCGCGTGGTGCTCAGCCCCAGCGAGCCGCTGATCGAGTTCGCCGGCGAGGATGCGGTGCACGCCACCGTCACCGGCGCCAACACCACCGATTTCAATGTGATGACGCGGCGCGGCCGCTGCCGCCATCGGCTCGAAGCCTGCGTGGTGCGCGGCACGCTGGAGCTGAACCGGCGCGCCAGCACCACGCTGGTGTTCCTGGCCGACGGCGAAAGCCTGTCCGTCAGCAGCGCGCGCGAACGCATCGCCATGGTGCGCTACGACATGCTGGTGATCGAGTCCGAGCAGGTATGGAACCTGGAGGCGGCGCAGGCGACCGTGTTCGTGGTCGACATCATCAATATCTAAAATAATACGAAGGCATGGCATGACCGCGTGGGATGTGTTGTTTACCAATGTGCACCTGGCCACCATGGACGGGGGCTACGGCGAAATCCGCGATGCCGCCATCGCCGTCAAGGACGGCCGCATCGCGTGGCTGGGACCTGTCGCGGCGCTGCCGCCTGACGCGCGGGCGGCCGCCACGCATGACGGGGAGGGCTGCTGGCTGACGCCGGGCCTGATCGACTGCCACACCCACATCGTCCACGCCGGCAACCGCAGCGATGAATTCGAGGCGCGCCTGAATGGCGCCACCTACGAGGATATTTCGCGCGCCGGCGGCGGCATCATGTCCACCGTGCGCGCCACCCGCGCCGCGTCGGAAGACGAATTGCTGGCGCAAAGCCTGCCGCGCGTGCGCAGCCTGCTGGCCGAGGGCGTGACCACCATCGAGATCAAATCCGGCTACGGCCTGACGTTGGAATCGGAGGCGAAGATGCTGCGCGTAGCGCGCCGCATTGGCCGCGACGAGTCGGGCAAATTCCCGGTCGATGTCGTCACCACGTTTTTGGGCGCGCACGCGCTGGCGCCGGAATTCGCCGGCCGCGCAGACGACTACATCGACGAAGTCCGCGCCATGATCGCGCCGCTGGCGGAGGAGGGCCTGGTCGACGCGGTCGATGCTTTCTGCGAGCGGATCGGGTTTTCGCATGATCAGACGGAGCGCGTGTTCCAGGCGGCGCAGGCGCATGGCTTGCCGGTCAAGCTGCACGCCGAGCAGCTGTCCGACCAGCGCGGCGCGCAGTTGGTGGCGCGTTATGGCGGCCTGTCGGCCGACCACCTCGAACATTTGACCGGCGACGGCATCGCCGCGATGGCCGCCGCCGGCACGGTGGCGGTGCTGCTGCCGGGCGCCTACTACTTCCTGCGCGATACCACGCCGCCGCCGGTGTCCGCCTTGCGCGCTGCCGGCGTGCCGATGGCCGTCGCCACCGACTGCAATCCGGGCACGTCGCCGATGACGTCCGTGCTGCTGGCGATGAACATGGCCTGCACCCTGTGGCGACTGACGCCGCTCGAGGCGCTGTCCGGCTGCACGTCGCACGCGGCGCGCGCGCTGGGCCGGCAGGCGGATATCGGCACCCTGGAACCGGGCAAGCGGGCCGACTTCGCGCTGTGGCGCATCGCCCGGCCGGCCGACCTGTCCTATGCCATCGGCATGAATCCCTGCGCGGGCGTGGTCAACGCCGGCGTATGGCGTTCGCCGCACGGTTAGGCGTTCGCGCGGCGGCTTTGCAAAAAATCGTTCCGTTGCCGGGGCTTTCGGTTACATTATCCCGATTCCACAACCTGTAACAGGAACACCATGTTTGCCTTGAAATCCCAGCGCGTCGCCGTCATGCTGCTGCGCGCCACGCCGTCGACGCCGGCCGGCGCACGCAGCCTGCGACGCGAAGACGCACCGGCGCTGCGGCGCGATCTGCTCGGCGCGACAATGCGCACGGCCAGCAGCGACGTCAAAGCGCCTTCGACGGCGAGCTACGGGACGCCGATGCCGCGGATGGGGTCCTGATGCGGGGCTGGTTGGGCGGGGCGCTCCTCGCACTTGGAGTGATGATCGGCGGCGCGACCGCCGCGCAGGAAGCGGATACGCTGCACGTCGGCTCCAAGCGTTTCACCGAATCCTATATCCTTGGCGAGGTGCTCACGCAGACGGCCGCGCCGCACGCCAAGGTCACGCACATGCAGGGGCTGGGTAATACCGCCATCGTGCTGGCGGCCTTGCAGGCAGGCCGCATCGACGTTTATCCGGAATACCTGGGCACCATCGATCTGGAGATTCTCAAGCACACCAAGCCCGCGCCGCTGGAGCAGATACGGCGGGAACTGGCGCCGATGGGGCTGGGCGTGGCGGTGCCGCTGGGGTTCAACAACACCTATGCGCTGGCGACGCGCGGCGACGCCGAGGGCGTGCACAAGCTGAGCGACCTGGCCGCGCGCGACAAGCTGCGTTTCGGGCTGTCGCATGAGTTCATCGGCCGCGCCGACGGCTGGCCGGGCCTGGCCGCCCGCTACGGGTTGAAGCAGCGGCCGGAGGGCCTCGATCACGGCATCGCCTACGAGGCCTTGATGCAGCGCCAGGTCGACGTCATCGATATCTATTCGACCGACGCCAAGATACGCCAGTACGGGCTGCGGGTGCTCGACGATGACGGCGCCTACTTCCCGCGCTACGACGCCGTGCTGCTGTACCGGCTCGATGCGGCGCGGCGCTTTCCCGCCGCTTGGAAGGCGATCGGCCAGCTGGAGGGACGTATCAGTGCGGACGACATGATCGCCATGAACGCCGCCGCCGAAATCGACGGCAAGAGCTTTACCCATATCGCGCGCGACTGGCTGGCGGCGCGCGCCGCGAAGGCCGCCGGAACGTCCGCCGCCGCCACCGATGCCAAAGCGCCGCCGGCCGCGCGCGACGGCCTGCTGGCCAAGATCTTCGACAAAAATCTGTGGCCGCTCACGCGCCAGCATCTGACGCTGGTGCTGTTCGCGGTGGCGATGGCGTGCGTGATCGGCATTCCGCTGGGCGTGATGGCGGCGGTGTTCCCGCGCCTTCGGCAACTGGTGTTGGGATTGACTGGCGTGCTGCAAACCGTGCCGTCGCTTGCCCTGTTGGCGCTGCTGATCCCGCTGTTGGGGCGCATCGGCACCGTGCCGGCGCTGGTGGCGCTGGTGGTCTACGCGCTGCTGCCGATCGTGCGTAACACCTGCACCGGCCTGTTGCAGGTGTCGGCGGGGCTGCGCATGGCGGCGCTGGCGCTGGGCCTGCGGCCGTCGCAACGTATGATGCTGGTGGAGCTGCCGCTGGCCCTGCCGGTAATCCTCGCCGGCGTCAAGACGGCGGCGGTGCTGAGCGTGGGCACGGCGACCATCGCGGCCTTTATCGGCGCGGGCGGCTACGGCGAGCGCATCACCATCGGCCTGGCGCTCAACGACAACGACATGCTGCTGGCCGGCGCCATTCCGGCGGCCGTGCTGGCGTTGCTGACACAGGCGGTGTTCGAGCTGCTGGAGCGGTTTGCCGTCCGTTCCCGGTCACAGCGACCGTAGCTTGGAGCGGACCGCGCCGGGGTTACGCCTGCGCCGACAGCTCGGTCAGCGCTTCGCCGGTGACGCGGCAGATGCGCCACTCCGGCATGACGGTCGCGCCCATGCCCTCGTAGAGTTTGATGGCGTTGGTGTTCCAGTCCAGCACCGACCATTCGAAGCGGCCGCAGTTGCGTTCGACCGCCAGGCGCGCCAGCGCCACCAGCATCTGCTTGCCGTAGCCCCGGCCGCGACAGGCTTGCTTGACGTACAAATCCTCCAGGTACAGGCCCTTTTTGCACAGGAAGGTGGAAAAGTTGTGGAAGAACAGCGCGAAGGCGACGACCTCGCCGTTGGCCTCGCCGACCAGCGCCTCGCAGCCCGGTTTGTCGCCGAACAGGCTTTCATGCAGCATGGACTCGTTGGCCACGACCATGTGTTCGAGTTTTTCAAACACCGCCAGCTCGAAGATCATGCCGAAAATGGCGGAGACGTCGGCCGGCTCGGCCGGGCGGATGGTCAGGTCGGAGTTGTTCATCAGGCTGCTTCTGCACTTTCTTTTATGACGGGGGAATCGGATTTGAGCGCCCAGGCGACGCTTGCCAAGCACAATACCATGCCGATCCATTCCAGCGGTCCGGGACGGAAGTGTTCGAGCTGGATCGACAACAGTACCGAGATCACCGGCGTGACGACGGTGATATAGACGGCCTTGTCCGAACCGATGCGGTGGATCAAGGTGAAATAGGCGGCGAACGCGATGACCGAGCCGAACAGCGACAGGTAGAGCAGCCCGCCCCAGTACTTCGGTTCGCTCGACAAGGTGAACGACTGACCGCTGGCTAGCACCCAGGCGGCGACGATCAGCGTGCCCCACATCATCGACCAGGCCATCGTCAGCAGCACGTTGGACGACTCCACGCGCACCTTGACGACCATCAGGTTGCCGACGGTGCTGGCGATGGTGGCCGTCAGCGCCAGTCCGAGGCCGAGCAGGAAATGGCCTTCGCCGCCGGTCATGATGTCGCGCCACGCGCCCTGGATGGAGTGGAAGAACAGCAAGGTGACGCCGGCGACGGCGATGATGCCGGCGTTCCAGGTGCGCCAGCTGACCGGCGTGCCGAAGGCGACGCGGTTGAGGATGGGACTCCAGAACACCATCAACGCGAACAGGACGGCCACCAGCCCCGACACCAGGTATTGCTCCGACGAATAGGTGCAGATGTAACTGAGCGCGAAGGTCGCGCAGCCCTGCAGCATCAGCCAGCGCTGGGCGCGCCAGGGCAGCATCAATTTGTCGCCGCGCACCGCGCACCAGGCGAACAGCGCGGCGGCGGACAGGCCGAAGCGGTAGGCCACCGAGACGGCCGGCGCGACGTCGCCCAGTTGCAAGGTGATGGCGAAGAAAGTGGAGCCCCAGATCATGCAGGCGATAGCGAAGAGCAGTGGCGAGGACATCGAACAAGTATAGCTGGCTTAATGGCAACTTGCCTAGCTGCCACCTTTTGGCGATGTCGCGTCGCTGACGGGCCGCGTCAGTAGGCAAGCCGGAAGCGGCGGTACAAAAAGCCCAGTACGAACAGCGGCCCGATCAGCAGGAAGCGCAGGTCGTCGAAAAACGACGGCTTTTTGCCTTCGATCTTGTGGCCGATGAACTGGCCGATCCACGCCAGCACGAAGATCGCCAGCGACAGCGGCAGCACCGCCTGTTGCGGCAGCGCGGCCAGCACGGCGAGCATGACGGCGGCCATCACCAGCATGCCCAGCGCGAAGGGTTTGGACAAGGTGAGGTAGTAGACCAGCGACGCCACGGTGACCGCGACGGCGGCCAGCGGATGGATCGCCCATACCAGCCCCAGCAAGGTGAACACGATGACCGGCACGCAGATGAAGTGGATCATTTCGTTGGTAGGATTCAGATGGCTCTCGCTGTACTTGGCGAGCAACAGATCGATGGTGCGCGGTTGCGGCATGGTTGTCTCCTGCGATTGTTTTTATGGCGCGGTCTGGCCGCCGGTAAATTCTACACCCGTTTTTCATGGAGGCTGCCGAGGCCGCTTCCTGCGGCGACGCGCCGTGGCCGGCTCCGGTAAAATGCCGACATGCCCGACGACACCGATTTGATCTCCCCGGCGCTGACCGGCCTCGCGCCCGTGGTCGACGCGCGCACGCGCATCCTGGTGCTGGGCAGTTTTCCCGGCGCCGCCTCGCTGGCCGCTCAGCAGTATTACGCGCATCCGCGCAATTTGCTGTGGCCGATCCTGTCGGCGTTGACGGGGGAGCCGCTGGCGCAATTGCCGTATGCCGAGCGGTTGCCGCGGCTGCTGGCGCATGGGTTCGGGCTGTGGGATGTGCTGGGGGCGTGCGAGCGCGAAGGCAGCCTCGACTCGGCGATCCGCAAGCCGGCGGCCAACGACTTCGCGCGGCTGCGCGAGCTGTGTCCGTTGTTGGAGACGGTCGGCTTCAACGGGCAGACGTCGGGCAAGTTCGCGCTGCAATTCGCGGCGGAGGGCTATCGCACTGTGGTGCTGCCGTCGACCTCGCCGGCCCATGCTTCGCTTTCCTTGGCGGAAAAACTAGAGCGCTGGAGAAGCCTGCTGTGATTGGCGGGAGTCTGCGTAGATCGGTGTCAATGCGCGCCGAACACACGATCCAACGCCGTCTGGATTTCAAACTGATGCAGACCAGCAGAACCCGCTTTGACTTTGAGTTCACTTAATGGGATGGCACCCATTTGCGGCGTGTCGAGAAAATGCCGGATGCCGTTAACTTCTATCAGCGGGAACAGGTCGCCGGGTAGCGCCAGTGATGAAAACATGGCCAAAGTGCGTAGTGGTATCACGATTCTAGTCGCCAGCCCGCTGATCACATTGCTTTGGACATCGATTAGGTACGGGATTTTTCCCTTGTTTCTTCCCGGATTCTCATAGATATCGAAACGCGCCATTAGAAGCCGCGCCACTCTTGCAGTGCCACGCCTTCTGCTGCAACTTGTTCGTTATACGTTGCGATGAAGTCGGCATGCAGTTCGTTCCAAAGCGGTTCCTTGCGCGCCTGTATCTCCTCAAGCAAACGTTGCTCGCAAACTTGGGAAATGTTGATGCCGAACTTTTTCGCCTCCACGTACACGTCCGTAGCCAGGCTGACGTTGGTTGTCTTCTTTGGCGATGTTTTTGACGCATGCGAAGCTACGCGGGCTGGTTTCATGTGGACTCCATTGCGCATCATGAATGTGGGTGATCACCAAGCATTATACGCCCCCTTTAGCGCTAATCGGCCGCCGCGAAATGCGCCATCGGGTCCGCGTCGGCTTTACTAACGACGGCCGGGCGATGGTGCGCGCATGGGTGCCCCAACATCGCATGAAGTCCAGGCGGGGCGATTAACCGGCGTCTGAGCGCCTTGGGATTTATGTGGTCCGAGTGGATGCTCTTCGCCTAGTTGGTGCCTTCGCACACCACCACCCGCACCACCGTCTCCAGATAATCCTCGAACCCCATGCGCAGATAGACATCGTGTGCCGGGTTGGCGCGCATGACGTGCAGGAAGGGCGTGTCGCCGCGCAGCATGTGGCGGCGGATCAGCTTGCCGATCAGTCGCTTGGCCAGCCCCCGTCCCTGATAGTCGGGATGCGTGCACACGCCGCTGATCTCGCACAGCCCCGGCGCGCGCAGGCGCTCGCCGGCCATCGCCATCAGCCGCTCGCCGTCGAAGTAGCCGAAGTACTCGCCCAGCTCGATGGTGCGGATGCCGAACGGCCCCGGCTTGCACAAGGTGGCCAGCTCCAGCGCCTGCTGCGCGTGCTGCGCACGCAGCGGCAGCGCCTCGGGCGCGGGATCTTCGGCCGGCATGGCGCCGGCAAAGACCATGCGGAACATCGTCGTCTCGGCGTCGATGCGCCAGCCGGGCGGCGCGGCGCCGGTCCAGTTTTCGCAATAGAAGTGTTCGCCCGGCGCGCAGTGGGGCGCGAGCGCGGCGAAGTCCGGCGCGGCGCTGTCGGCGAAGGCGAGGATGGGCGAGAAGCCGGCGGTATAGCGGCGCGCGCAGCCTTCGCCGCTGGCGTGCTGGGCATGCGCGCCGGTCAGCGTGTGCCAGAAAATGTGGTCGAGTAGTGAGTTGTTTTGCATCGCCTCCAGATTACCATTACTTCATCACTTTCGCTTCATGGGCGCGTATACGGTCGAGCTTGGCGGCGTACAGCGCGTTCTGCCCTTGCGTGGTGCTGTTCTCCAGCGCCTTGCGCATATGCTTGTCGGCGGCGCGCAGGTTGCCCAGCTGGTATTGGCTTACCGCCAGCCAGTAGTGGAACTCGTGGTAGTCGGGGGAGCGCTCGAGCTCGCGTTCGAACAGGTTGCGCGCGCGCTGGTAGTCGCCGAGATTGACCGCCTCCAGTCCCAGGTGGAAGAAGTGGAACGGCGGGAACGGTTCGAGCCGCGCCAGCCGCTCGCGCACCGCCGCCGCCTCCATCGGACGCTGCAGCGACTCCAGCGTTTGCGCCAGGTTCGACAGGTAGATGGTGTTGTCGGGCGCTTGCCGCAAGACGTAGCGCAAGGTCTGCTCCGCTTGCATCTGGTCGCCGTGGTTCTGGTAGATGACGGCCAAGGTGTTGTAGCCGTTCATGAAGGCCGGATCCACCTGGACGGCCAGCCGCGCGGCCCAGTAGGCGTCGTCGATGCTGCCGGCCGACAGCAGTTCGGCGGCGCGGTTGTTGAGGTACATGGCGACGATGGTGTGTTCCTCGAGCAGGCGGGCGGTTTCGCGCGCCTTGGGCGGGATGGGGATGAAGTCCACCGTCAGCGCATTCGCGGTGTTGACCTGGTAGCCGTCGAGGTAGGAGGTGCGCTTCTTGCCGAGCACCAGGTTGACGTGGTTGGCGGCGAAGTACAGGTTGCCCGAGCGGCTCCAGCTTTCGTCCATCTGGATTTGCTGGAATTGCACGGAGAAGTTGAGTTCGCGCGCCAGCGCGGCCGTCATGATCACCAGCGACAGGCAGTTGCCGGCGCGCGCGTCGAAGGTCTCGGCGGCGTTGCGCGTCATGGCCGCGTCGTATTCGAGCTTGAGCTGGTCGCGGGTGTAGAGGGCGTCGAACAGCGCGCGGCGCGGGTCCTGGCCGGCGCCGCGCTGCACCAGGTTGTGCTTGAGGTAGTCGCGCATGCGGTCGCTGAGGGCGAAGATGGCGGTGGTGTCGATCGGTGCGGCGGGGGCTTTGAACAGCTGGTCGTGGAATAGTTCGGCTACCGGCGCGCGCTGCGCCGGCGATTGGCTGGCGCAGCCGCCGACGCAGAACGCGACGGCGCACCAGAGCATGGCCCATGGCTTCATGACTTGTCTCCCTTTGCTGCGGAGCACAAGGCCGGCGCCGCACCAGGCAGCGGACTCTGTGTTCCGCCTTGGAGAAAGTATCGGCCGCTAATCCGGTGCTGTCAACGAGTATCCATGTTGCGTCGCGGGCGGTTTCACCTACCCCAACGGGCGCACATCGACCGGCTGTCCCTGGCCGTCGAAACGCAGCGCCACCGACACCGCTTCGATGCCGATGCTGGCCAGCGCGTCGCGCAGGTCGTCCACTTCCACTTCGAGGTCGGCGGTGATGTCGAGCGGCTTGTCGCACGTGGCCAGCACCTCGGCGCCGGCCGCCAGTTGCACGCGCAGCAGCATTTCATCGTCGACATCGGTCGGCGCGATGATGGCGCTGACCTGGTCCGGCGCGTGCGATCCCAGCGCCTGGTTGAGCTCGGACAAGATGCGCAGCATGTCGTACTCGGACTGCCCCTGCGCGCGGGCGCCGAAGAACAGGTCCTGGTAGAGGAAATTGAGCGTCAGGGCCGGATCGGCGCCACGCCCGCGTCCCAGGCAGCGCGCCACCAGCGCGCCGTATTGTTCCGTCCATTTCTGGTAGCGCTCGGCGCGCTTGGCGAAGTGGGCGTCGGCCGCCTTCTCGCCGGCCGGCACCTGGTAGAAGGCGTCGTCGGCGCGCTTGAGCGCAAAGCCGAGCAGGAAGCGCAACTCGACGGCGCTGTCGTCCGGGCCGAAGCCGGCCGGCGTCCAGCCGGCCGCCATGCTGCGCTCGAGCGCCGGCGCGGCGGTGATTTTCTTCTCCGTCAGCGTCTGCGCCGCTTCGCGCACCATGCTGTGCAACTGGCCGTAGCTGATCCGCTCGAACTCGGTCAGGTCATAGGCGTGGCTGACCAGCACCACCTTGGCCTTGGGGCTTTCCAGGCCGGCGTCGTTGAAGCTGGCGAGCAGCGCGTCGTAGGCGTCGCCGTCCTGGAAGTCGGCGGCCGGGTCGAGTCCGCCCTGGCTGTGCACGAACACCGGAATGGCGAAGGCGTCGATCTCCATCTCGGGCGCGCCCTCGCGCCGCAGCAGCAGGCTGGCGGCGCCTTCCTCCACGGCGGTGCGCAGGTAGCGGTAGCCGTCGACGGCTTCGTCGCGCGCCAGTTCGATGGCGCCGTACAGCACCTCGTCCTTGCCCTGGTTGAGCAGCTTGCGCAGCAGGCGCTGGAAGTCGAGCGCCTTTTGCGCCAGTTCGGCGCGGGTGCTCTCGGCCACGATATCGTTGTTGAATTCACCGTCCGACAGGTCCAGCGCGAGCGCGCACAGTTCGGTGGTTTGCTGCTCGTCCTTGAGTTCCGGCGAGTTGGCGGATTTGCGCGGTACGGGGCGCTTGTTCTTAGGCATGTAGGTGGGGTCGTCTTATCGTTCGTGGTGGAAGGCTTCGTGCAGCTCGTCGAGCAGGTCGGCGGTTTCGTCCTCGGTCAGGCCGAGGTGCTGGCAGGCCAGCGCGCCGCCTTTTTCCCATTCGTGCGACATGCGGCGGCCGTGGAAGCGTTCGATGCCTTTTTCGGCCAGCAGCGCCAGCGCCACCAGCGAGCGCACGGCGTCGTCGGTGGCCGGGTCGTCGAGCACGCGGTAGTCGTGGTGCAGCAGGATGGCCCAGGAGACGTCCGGCGACAGCCCCCAGTTGCGCGCCAGCAGGCAGCCGATGGCGGCGTGGTTGGTGCTGTAGCGCTGGTCTTCGACGGCGGTGAACGGCAGCCCGGCCTCGTGGCAGGCGTCGGCGTAGGTGTCGGCGTAGTCGCTGAAGCGGTTCATCAGCAGCGGCACGCCGATGTCGCAGAACAGGCCGAAGGTGTGGGCGATGTCGGGCGGGGCGATGCGCAGCTTGCGCGAGATGAACACCAGCGCCTGGGCGCGCCGCGCCGACACTTCCCAGAACGCGTTCAGGTCCGATTCCTTGCCTTCGATGGCCTGGCGCGCGAGCAGCCCGGTCAGCAGCGCGGCGCACTGGTCGACGCCGAGGAAGTTGATGCCCTGTTCAACCGACTTGGCCTTGCGGGCGGCGCCGAAGAACGGCGAGTTGGCCAGCTTGAGCAGGGCGCCGGACATGCCGACGTCGTTGCCGATGATGCGGGCGATGCGGCGCGGCGACGGGTCGGACTGGGCCAGCTCGCGCTGCAGGTCGACAAGCAGGCTGGGCCGTGGAGGAATACGGATGGAGCGCATCAGCGCTTCTTCCACCGCGTTTTCTACTGGCATGGCTGGGGCTGCAACTGTCGTCATGTTGTTCTTCAGGTGTCAAAGGCGGCGCGCGGCCCCGATGGGCGGCCGGCGCGGGCAAATGTTGGGCGTGCGAATGAGCATGCGTACCCAACATTATCGCCGCAAGCGCGCGCCGGTTGCGCGAATTTCTCCCGATTTTATTGCTTTGGGGCTACAGAGGCTTCAAATTTGTCGCAAATTTTGGCCCGTGACACAAATTTGATGTCGCTTCGATAACGATTCAATAGCCCGGCCGTGGTTGCGCGGTCCAGATTGGCATTTACAATATCGCCATGACCAATGTTATCGCAGGGATCAATTTTGCCGCGCCGTCGCACGAGGTGGCGCGCCGGCTCATCGGCGTGACGGTGCTGGTCGACGGCGTCGGCGGGCGCATCGTCGAGACCGAGGCCTACGACCGCGAGGAGCCGGCTTCGCATTGCTATATCGGTGAGACGCCGCGCAATTTCTCGATGTTCGGCCCGCCCGGGCGCAGCTATGTCTACCGTTCGCACGGGTTGCACTGGTGCCTCAATTTCGTTTGCCGCGAGGAGGGCCACGGCGCCGGGGTGCTGATCCGCGCGCTCGAACCGGTGCAGGGATTGGAGCGGATGCGCGAGCGGCGCGGCATGGACGACGAACGGCTGCTGTGTGCCGGACCGGGGCGGCTATGCCAGGCGCTGGGCGTGACGCGCGAGCATAACAATCTGCCGCTCGACGCGCCGCCGTTCCTGCTGCTGCCGCCCGACCACGGGTCGCCGGCGCATGAGCCGATCGTCGTGCTAGCCGGCCCGCGCATCGGCATTTCGAAAGCCGTGGAGCTGCCGTGGCGCTTCGGCGTGGCCGGCTCGCGCTTTTTGAGCAAACCCATGCGCGCCTGAGGCCGCGCCGGCGACGGCCACCGGCGCCGCCGGCGGCTCGACCTTGAACACCGACACCGCCTGCGACAGGTGCACCGCCTGGTCCTGCAGGCTCTCGGCGGCGGCCGCCGCCTGTTCTACCAGCGCTGCGTTCTGCTGCGTGACGTCGTCCATCTGTCCGACCGCCTGGTTGACCTCGGCGATGCCCAGCGCCTGCTCGGCGCTGGCGTCGCTGATGCGGGCGATGATGTCGTTGACCTCGCGCACCGAGTCGACGATGTCGCCCATGCGCTCGCCGGCCTGGTGCACCGAGGCGCTGCCGCTGTCGATGGTGGCCACCGAGGCCGCGATCAGGGTTTTGATTTCCTTGGCCGCCGCCGCCGAGCGCTGCGCCAGCGTGCGCACTTCCGACGCCACCACAGCGAACCCGCGCCCCTGCTCGCCGGCGCGCGCCGCCTCGACGGCCGCGTTGAGCGCCAGGATGTTGGTCTGGAACGAGATGCTGTCGATGACGCTGATGATGTCGACGATCTGGCGCGAGCTGGCGCGGATCGACGTCATCGTCTGCACCGCCTGCTGCACGGCGGCGCCGCCGCGCTGCGCCATGTCGGTGGCGCTGGCGGCCAGCTTGCAGGCCTGCTGGGCGTTGGCGGCGTTCTGCTGCACCGCCCGGGTCAGGCTGTCCATCGCGCTGGCGGTCTGTTCGAGCGAGCTGGCCTGCATTTCGGTGCGGGTCGACAGATCGAGGTTGCCGCTGGCGATTTCGTGGGCGGCGGTGTCGATCGAGCGCACCGCCGTCAGGATCGTGCCCAGGGTCTGCGTCAGGTTGCTCATGGTCTGGTCGAGCATGCGCGCGGTGTCGGCGATTTCATCGCGGCCGTCGTTGCGCCGGCCGGTGCCTAGGCGGCCCGCCGCCAGCGCCACGACGACGTCGGCGATGCCGCGGATGTCGCGCAGCATGGCGCCGCGCACCGCCATCGTCACGCCCAGCGACAGCGCGATCGACAGCAGCACGATGACAGCCATGGTGGTGGTGAGGGTGGCGAAGTCGCCGGTGGCGCGGGCGTGCGCCTGTTCGCTCAGTTGCTTTTGCAGCGCCGACATTTTCGCCAGCTGGTCGTTGAGCTGCAGGAACTGGGTTTCCGCCTTGGCCATCGAGTTGGTGGCGATGCTTTGATCCATCTGCGCCATGTCCATCGTTTCGAGCACGGCCTTGCGGTAGGCCGCCAGCGACTGCAGCGACTGATCGACGAGCTTGCGCTCGGCCTCGTCGGCGCCGGCTTCGGCGGCCAGCCGGCGCAGACCGGCCTCGACGCCGGCGTGGCGCGCCTTGATCTGTTTGCCCAGCGCGTCGAGCCGCGCCTGCGCGAAGCTGCCGTTGACCCAGGCCAGCAACTGGTAGATGTGGGCATGGGCGTAGCGCGCCTCGCCGGAGACGTCTGCCGCCGCCTTGAGGCGCTCGGCGCGCACCTGCACCAGGTTCTGCATCGAGGCGTTCTGGCGCACCATGCCGTAGTAGCCGGCGGCGGCGGTGACGATCAACAGCACCAGCACCAGGCCGGGCGCGAGCAGCAGTTTGGGACCTATCCGTAATTTCTTCAACATGATGCTCTCCGGCGGTTGCGTCGTGATTATTTCTTGTAGATGCCCGCCTCCAGCACGGCGTCGCCGACGCGCAGGATGTAGGTGGTTTTCGGCTCGATCTTGCCGGTGGTTGGATTCTTGTACTGGTAGTCGACCCAGCCGCTGCCTTTTTTGGCGGCCAGCTCGATGATCTCGCGGCGGTATTTCTTGCCGCTGGCGTCGGGCACGTCGGTCAAGTCCTTGCCGACGATGGACGGGTTGATCGGATGGGCCAGCACGATGCCGGTGTTGATATCGCGCATGTCCACATACAGCGAGCCCTGCACATAGTCGGGGTCCTTGGCGGTGATCTTTTTCATCATCGCTTCCTTGCCGTTGGCCTTCATGAAGGCGGCGCCTTTTTCGGCTATGGCGATGGCGTCTTTCTCGGTCGGCTCGCTGGCGTGGGCGGCCGGCAGGTTGAACAGGGCGGTCGCTGCGATGGCGGCCAGGGCGAAGTGCGCGAAGTGCAGTTTCATGGCGGTTCCTTGTCAGGTGAGGGGATTGCTCGGGTCAACTTTACGCCCGCCCCGGTCGCCGGGATTGCGCTGTCGCAAGGTGTGGCCGCATGGCAATTACGACCGTGGTTTTATTGCCGCTTGCGCCGCGTCTCTAAATATTTCCAAGTGTCACTTGATTTTCGGCAATTTCAATGGCCCATGGGCAGCCTACGATTCAGTTTCCGCCACCCCACAAAAGCGATAGGAAACCGCCATGACCACCAACCTGAATTCGTCCGGGACCCCGAGCGCCGCGCAGGCGCCGAAGTTCAAACCCTTCATCCGCCAGACCATCGCCAACTCGCGCCAGTGGGAATGGATACCGCCCGAGTTGCAGGAGGCGGTGCAGGTGGTGTCGCATGTGCTGCCGTTCCGCACCAACGAATACGTGCTAGACCATCTGATCGACTGGAACAACATCCCCGACGATCCGATCTACCGCCTGGTGTTCCCGCACAAGGACATGCTGCAGGCGGACGACTACGCCCAGCTGCGCGAACTGGTGCTGGGCCACGCCAACCAGCCGGCGATGGCCGAACTGGTGCGCAAGATCCGCCTGCGCATGAACCCGCACCCGGCCGGACAGATGACGCACAACGTGCCGCGTGTAAACGACGCGCCGGTCAAGGGCCTGCAGCACAAGTACAAGGAGACGGTGCTGTTCTTCCCCAGCGCCGGCCAGACCTGCCACGCCTATTGCACCTTCTGCTTCCGCTGGCCGCAGTTCGTCGGCATGGACGACATGAAGTTCGACGCCCGCGAGTCGCACGAGCTGGCGGCCTACCTGAAGCTGCATCCGGAGGTGACCGATGTGCTGATCACCGGCGGCGATCCGCTGATCATGAACACCCGCTCGCTCGAGGCCTATATCGAGCCGCTGCTGGTGCCGGAGCTGGCGCATATCCAGAACATCCGCATCGGCACCAAGTCGGTGGCCTACTGGCCGCAGCGCTTCGTCACCGACCGCGACGCCGACGATTTGCTGCGCCTGTTCGAGCGGGTGGTCGCCAGCGGCAAGAACATGGCCATCATGGGCCATTACAACCACGCGGTGGAGCTGCGCTCGGAGATCGCCCAGCGCGCCGTCAAGCGCATCGTCGGCACCGGCGCCACCCTGCGCATGCAAGGCCCGCTGATCCGCCACATCAACGAAGATCCGAAAAGCTGGGCCGAGCTGTGGCAGACCGGCGTGCGCTTGGGCGCGATTCCGTACTATATGTTCGTCGAGCGCGACACCGGCCCGCGCGAGTATTTCGAGCTGCCGCTGGCGCGCGCGCACGAGATCTTCCAGGAGGCCTACCAGATGGTGTCGGGCCTGGCGCGTACCGTGCGCGGCCCGTCGATGAGCGCCTTCCCCGGCAAGGTGGTGATCGACGGCGTGGCCACCATCGGCGGCGAAAAGGTGTTCGCGCTGCAGTTCCTGCAGGCGCGCAATCCAAACTGGGTGCGCCGTCCGTTCTACGCCAAGTACGATCCGAACGCGACCTGGATGGACCATTTGAAACCGGCCTTCGGCAAGGAGAAATTCTTCTTCGAGGAGGAGGGCGGCAGCCGCAGCGAGTACGGCATCGAGACGCCGGGCCACCGCAAGGTGATTCCGCTGATCTCGGCGCGGCAGGAGGCGGCGGCCGCCGCCGTGTCCGCCGGTTGCAGCGCCCCCAACGCCGCATAGGTGACGCCATGCTGACCCGGGAACGGACGCGGGAGGATGTGGTGCGCATGCCGCCACCGCCGACCCGCAATGCGGCCACAGGGGTCGGACCCCGTACGGGATCCGACCCCGCGCCTCCGGTTTGCGGGTTGGGGGCGCCGCCGCCCAAACTGTCGGGAAGCGCCGTGTTCATGCTGGTGTTCCTGCCGTTCGCGCTGGGCCACTTCCTGTCGGCGCTGATGCGCACGGTGAACGCGACGGTGGCGCCGCAACTGGTAACGGCGCTCGCGCTCACGCCCGGCCAACTGGGGCTGCTGACCAGCGCCTTCTTTTTCGCCTTCGCGCTGGTCCAGCTGCCGGTCGGCATCGCGCTCGACCGCTGGGGGCCGGCCAAGGTCCAGCTGCCGATGCTGATCTTGGCCGCGCTGGGCGCGCTGGCTTTCTCCGGCGGCCACACCTTCGCCGAACTGCTGGTGGCGCGCGCCGTCATCGGCCTGGGCGTGGGCGGCTGCTTCATGTCGGCGGTGAAGGCGATTTCGACCTGGATCGCGCCGTCGCGCATGCCCTCGGTGCAGGGCTACCTGATCGCCGTCGGCGGCCTGGGGGCGGCGTCGGCCACCTTGCCGGTGCGCCTGGCCTTGCACTACACGGACTGGCGCGGCCTGTTCGTCGTGCTGGCCGTCGCGGCCGTGACCACCGGTTTGCTGATCCGCATGCTGGCGCCGTCGCAGCCGCCGTTGCCGGCGCACGGATCGGGCAGGGGATCGGTGATGGCGACGATGGGCGAGGTCTACCGCCATCCGGCTTTCCGCGAGGTGGCCATGCTGGTGCTGATTCCGCATACGGTATTTTTCGGCATGCAGGGCTTGTGGATCAGCCGCTGGCTGACCGACGCCGCCCGATTTTCCGACGAGGCGGTCGGCTACCTGCTGTATCTGAGCATGGCCGCTATCATCTTTGGAGCCATCGCGGTGGGCATGATCACCGAGTGGGCCGGGCGGCGCGGCGTGCCGCCGATCCGCGTGGCGGCGGCCGGCGTGGCGCTTTTCATCCTGGTGCAACTGGGCTTTGTGTTCAACTGGCCGCCCAGCTACCAGACCCTGTCGGTGCTGTTTACGCTGGTGGGCACGGTGACCGGCATCGAGTACGCGATCGTCGCGCAGAACCTGCCCGGCAGCTTGACGGGACGGGCCGCCACCTGCCTGAACCTGCTCATTTTCCTGGGCGCGTTCGCGGTGCAGGCGGGCTTCGGCATGGTGGTCGGCTGCTGGCGGCCCAATCTGATGCAGCAGTACCCGGTACAGGCCTACCAGGTCGGCTTCGCGGTGCTGGTGTTGCTGCAGTTGCCCGGATTGGGATGGTTCGTGTGGCGGCGCTGGAGACGGCCGTCCGGTTCCGGTAGAATGGACCTCCATTCCGGCAACCCGGCGACCAGCCCTTCATGACGCGATGACCAAACTTCAACAGGCCCAGAACGGACACGGCGCGGACAACGCGTTCACCTCCCTGCCGCGCAGTTGGCAGGATTGGATCAAGGAGAATCTGGCGCGCGCGTGCAGCCCGCTGGACATGGCCAACAGCATGGCCCGCTCGGGCCAGTACAGCATGGCCGCGGCCAGCGCCGCCATCGACGAAGCCCTGCGCATGCGGGCGCGGGACGATGGCGCCGCCGCCGGCGAGTCCGGGCCGCCGCAAAGCGTGTTCGTGGCGCCGCAGCAGATGCCCTTCATCGACATCGAACGCAATCGCGTCGCCGCCCCGGACCGCGAGGTCGAGCTGCTGTTCGTGCTCAAACAGCCACAGGTGATCCTGCTCGGCAATGTGCTCAGCATGGAGGAATGCGACGCCATCGTCGCCCACTGCGGCACGCGCTACACCCGCTCGACCGTCACCGGCGAGGCCGACGGCGCCAGCGTGGTGCACGAGGGCCGCACCAGCGAGATGGCCTTCATCCAGCGCGGCGAGGCCGAGGTGGCAGAGCGCATCGAACGGCGCCTGGCGGCGCTGGCGCACTGGCCGGCCGAATGCGGCGAACCGTTCCAGCTGCAGAAGTACAACAGCACGCAGGAGTACCGGCCGCACTTCGACTGGCTCGACCCGGACAGCAGCGGCCACCAGAGCCACCTGCAGCGCGGCGGCCAGCGCCTGGCCACGTTCATCCTGTACCTGAGCGACGTCGAGCAGGGCGGCGGCACCGTCTTCCCCGGCATCGGCCTGGAGGTGTACCCGAAAAAGGGCAACGCGCTGTGGTTCCTCAACACCGACGCCAACCACCAGCCGGACCGGCAAACGCTGCACGGCGGCGCGCCGGTGGTCAGCGGCACCAAGATCATCGCCAACAAATGGTTGAGACAGGGACGCTACGGTTAGAATGTCGCAGACATCTTAACCAAGGAACTGTATGAGACTTGTGCGTTACGGCCGTCCCGGCAAAGAGAAACCTGGCCTGATCGATGACGAAGGCAAGCTGCGCGACCTGTCCGGCGTGATCGACGACATCGGCGCCGAGCAGCTGTCGCCCAAGGCGCTGCGCAAGCTGGAGAAAATTCCGCAAGCGTCGCTGCCGCTGGTGCGCGGCAATCCGCGCTACGGCGTACCGATCGCGCGCGTGGGCAAATTCATCGGCATCGGCCTCAATTATTCCGACCACGCGGCCGAAATCGGCATGCCGGCGCCGAAGGAACCGGTGGTGTTCATGAAGGCCGTCACCTGCGTCAATGGCCCGGACGATCCGGTGATGCTGCCGCAAGGGTCGAAGAAGACCGACTGGGAAGTGGAGCTGGGCGTGGTGATCGGCACGCGCGCGCAATACGTCAGCGAAGCGGACGCGCTCAAGTACGTGGCCGGCTATTGCGTGGTCAACGACGTCTCGGAACGCGCCTTCCAGCTGGAGATGGGCACGCAGTGGGACAAGGGCAAGGGTTGCGACACCTTCGGTCCGATCGGCCCGTGGCTGGTGACGCAGGAGGATATTTACGATGTGCAGAAGCTCGATCTGTACCTGGATCTGAACGGCAAGCGCATGCAGACCGGGTGCACCGAGACGATGGTGTTCTCGGTGGCGCAGATCATCAGCTATCTGTCGAAGTTCATGACACTGGAGCCGGGCGACGTGATCGCCACCGGCACGCCGCCGGGCGTTGGCCAGGCGCGCAAACCGCAGCGCTTCCTGAAGAAAGGCGACACACTGCGCCTGGGCATCGCCGGCCTGGGCGAACAGCAGCAGGACGTCATCGCCTGGCAAGCGCGCTGAGCGTTTCAGCACGCCGGGGTCAAGTCTGACAATCGGACACGGATTGAACCGTCGCGGTGGCTTTACTGACGGGGTCGTGTCCGAATGTCAGACTTGACCCCGATTTTGCGCGGCGTTGCGTCACAACACACTGGCAAACGCCCGCGTGACTGCATCCCCAAGCCGCGTGGTTATCTCCGCCAGCTCCGCCTCGGTGCTGGTGAACGGCGGCGCCAGCAAGATATGGTCGCCCAGCCGGCCGTCGATGGTGCCGCCCATCGGGTACACCATCAACCCCACCGCCATCGCCTGTTCCTTGATCGCCGCGTGCAGCTTGAGTTCCGGATCGAACGGCGCCTTGCTCTCGCGGTCCTTGACCAGCTCCATCCCGATAAACAGCCCGCGCCCGCGAATATCGCCCACATGCGGATGCTCGCCGAAGGCCTCGCGCAGTATGCGGCGGAAGCAGGCGCCGCGCACCGTCACTTCGCCCAGCAGGTTGTCGCGCTGGATCACCTTCTGCACCGCCAGCGCGGCGGCGGCGGCGATCGGATGCCCCATATAGGTGTGGCCATGCTGGAACGCGCCGCTGCCGTCGCGCAGGCGCTCGACGATGTGGTCGCGCGCCAGCACCGCGCCGATCGGCTGGTAGCCGGCGCCGAGGCCTTTGCCCAGCACCACCAGGTCGGGCAGGGCGCCCTCCTGCTCGAACGCATACAAGGTGCCGGTGCGGCCCATGCCGCACATGACTTCATCGGCGATCCACAGGATGCCGTACTGGTCGCACAGCTGGCGCACGCCGCGGAAGTAGCCCGGCGTCGGCGGCACGGCGCCGGAGGTGGCGCCGACCACCGTCTCGGCGCAGAAGGCGATCACGCGCGACGGTCCGGCGGCAAGGATGCGCGCTTCCAGCTCGCGCAGCAGGCCGTCGGTGTAGGTGTCGACGCTCTGGTCCTTGGCGCGGTGGCGGTATTCGTAGCAGGGCGACACGCGCGGCACGTTCATCAGCAGCGGCTCGAACGGACGGCGGCGCCACTCGTTCCCACCGATGGCCAGCGCGCCGAGGGTGTTGCCATGATAGCTCTGGCGGCGGGCGATGAAGACGCTGCGTTCGGTGTCGCCCGCCTCGACGAAGTACTGGCGCGCCAGCTTGAGCGCCGTCTCCATCGCCTCCGAGCCACCGGAGACGAGGTAGACGTGATTGAGGTCGCCGGGGGCGTCGCTGGCCAGGCGCGTGGCCAGTTCCTCTGCCGGCTCGCAGGTGAAGAACGCGGTGTGGGCATAGGCGTTGCGGTCGATCTGGTCGTGCATCGCGGCCAGCACGTCGGGGTGGCCGTGGCCCAGCGACGAGACGGCGGCGCCGCCGCTGGCATCGAGATAGCTGTTGCCCTGGCTGTCGCGCACCGTCAGCCCGGAGGCACTGACGGCCAGCGGCGGCGGGCGGCGCAGGTTGCGGTGGATGATGTGGCTCATGGCGTCCTTTCTGGCGTGGGGAAGAGTGTGACCGACAGCAGAAGATAGCGCCGATCGGCTTGTATTCCCTTGATAAATGCCGGAACATAAGTGAATTGTTTCCCAAAGCCACAAGGAAGAATGTTATGAACGATCGACTGGGACCGATTCCCTTCGCCCACATGAGCGCGAGCCAGCAGGTGGCGGCGCAGGCGGTCATCGACGGCCCGCGCGGCGCGTTGTACGGGCCGTTCGTGCCGCTGATCCGCAGCCCGGAGCTGATGGCGGCGGCGCAGCGCATGGGCGAGTACCTGCGCTACCGCAGCGCCATCGGCACGCGGCTGACGGAGCTGGCGATCCTGGTGACGGCGCGCCAATGGAGCCAGCAGGTGGAGTGGGCGATCCACGAGCCGATCGCGCGCGACCACGGCATCGCCGACGGCGTGATCGCGGCGATCGCGGCGCGCCGGCGGCCCGAGGACATGGCGCCGGACGAAGCGCTGGTCCACGATTTCTGCGTGATGCTGCACCAGCGCCAACGGATCGACGACGACACCTACGCGGCGGCGCTGGCGCTGTTCGGCGAGCATGGCGTCGTCGATTTGATGGGGATCAACGGCTACTACACTTTTTTGGCGATGGTGATGAACGCGGCGCAGACGGAGGTGCCGGCATCGGCCGCAGTCCCACTGCCGGAATAGCTTTATACTGATGCCTAATGTTCAAGGGGTTGGTCATGGCGGAAATCAATGTGAAGGAGGCGGTCAAAGCCGCCAAGGACGCGTTGCTTGAGTTATACGAGGATGATCCTCCGAAGGCAATGGCCTTGGAGGAGATCGAGAAGGTCCAGGACAACGGGCGTCAGCTGTGGGCGGTAACGCTGGGCTTTCTACGACACAATGGGGTAGTCATGCAGACCCAGAACACTATTGGCGCCATCTTTAATCCGGCGCCCAGCCAAATCGACCATCGCGTTTATAAAACAGTGTTTATCGATGCGGCTTCGGGCCAGTTTGTCAAAATGGATATTCGGCAGGTTTCGTAATGTCCAGCCTGGAGCAACAACTGCTCAAGTTGGTGAGCAAGCATAGCGCTCGTGGCATTCTTATCGATACCAATGTCTTGCTGTTATACCTATTCGGGAAGTTGTTGCCATCGGCCATAGGCCAAAAGCGGTTGTCCAAATATGGCATCGAGGATGCTGACCTGATTTCCCAGTTTGTTGGCCGGTTTGGCCAAATTCTCACTACCCAGCACGTATTAGCGGAGACGAGCAACTTGGCCAGACAAATTGTTGGCGGCGGCTTCAGGCATGAAATGTCGCAGCGGCTGCATCCATTGTTTTGCCTGGAAACCCCAGGCTCGCTCAAGTCATGCCATGTCGATGGCCCAGCGATCAGTGCCGACCTGTTCGCGCGACTAGGGCTAACCGATGCCGGCCTCACTACTTTGGTGCAGACGAATACCTTGTTGTTGACGGACGATCTCGACCTATACATATCCGCAGTCTCAACTGGGGGCGACGCCATCAATTTTACGCACATGCGGGAGGCGGCAGGCACGGTGTAGCGCTAGAATGGCACTTCAAATCGTATAGTTCTGGAACGTAATGCCCTCATCTTTATCCGCCTATTTCTCACGCTTACAATCCACCTTGCCGCCCGACGGTCCCGGTTTCAGCGCCGTGGTAGTACAAGACGGCGAAATCGTCTTTGAGCTGCATCATGGTTTGGCGTCGTTGGAGCTGGACGTGCCCCTTTCGGCCCGGTCGGCGTACTACCTCGCGTCCGAATCCAAGCAGTTCATGGCTGCGGCTATTTTGGCGCAAGTGCGGGCGGGCGCGATCGAACTCGATGACGACGTCCGTCCCCATCTGCCGGAGCTGGCCGGCTTCGAACAGCCGTTCGCGTTGCGCGGCCTGCTCAACCACAGCAGCGGCATCCCCGACTATTTCCAGTTCCTGCAGTGCCAGCCCGGCCGCCACGAGGACGACTACTTCTGCAACGCCGACATCCTGGCGCTGATCGCGCGCATGGAAACGGTGGCTTTCCCGAGCGGCAGCGCACACCGCTACAGCAACAGTAACTACATCTTGCTTGCGGCGTTGCTGGAGCGGCTGACGGGGCAAACGGCCGCGCGCCACGTGCGCGAGACGCTGCTGCTACCGCTGGGCATCACGCGCATGGGATTCGACGACGATCGCGGCGCCGTGCTGCCGCAGCGGGTGTCCAGCTACGAGATCGACGAGGCGCCCCGGCGGCTACCGTCAGCACCTGGGCAACGCCAACACGGTGGGCGATGGCGGCATGTACGCGAGCATTGGAGAACTGGTGTTGTGGGAGCGCGAATGGCACCGGCAGTGGGCGCAGCCGGACAGCCTGCTGCACGCGATGCTGCAACCGTCGCCGCTGGCCGATGGCACGGTGCCCGACTACCGCTTCGGCCTGGAGTGGACCCGGCGCTGCGGCCAGGACGTCATCTTCCACGGCGGCTCGCTATGGGGCTTTCATACGCTGCTGCTACGCCTGCCGCAGCAGCGCCTGTCGGTCATCCTGCTTTCCAACTCCGACCGCGTCGAGCCGGAGTGGGAGCAACTGGCCGACGCCTGTATCAAAGAACGCGCTTGAGCCAGGCGCTGATGTCGACGATTTCCTGCTGGCACAGCGAATGCTGCATCGGGTACTCGTGCCATTCGACGTCGTAGCCAAGCTGCTTCAAGGCGTCGCGGGATTGCTCGGCGCGCGCCAGCGGCACCACCGGGTCCATGCGGCCGTGCGCCATGAAGATCGGCGTCGCCAGGCTTTCCTTGGTGTGCTCGGCGCCGGCCTTGGCGGCGATCGGCAGGTAGCCCGACAGGCACATCATGCCCGCCAGCTTTTCCTTGTGGCGCAAGCCCGTTTGCAACGTCATCGCCGAGCCTTGCGAGAAGCCGGCCAGGATGATGCGCGAGGTGGGAATGCCGCGGGCGTTCTCGCGCGCGATCAGCGCTTCGACCTTCAGCTGCGAGGCGCGCAGGCCCGCCTCGTCCTCCTGCCGACCCAGGTCGCTGGCGACGATGTCGTACCACGAGCGCATGACGTAGCCGCCGTTGACGGTGACCGGCATCGTCTCCGCGTTGGGAAAGACGAAGCGGATCGGCGGCAGGCCGCGCAGGTCGAGCTCCTGCGGCATCGGCGCGAAGTCGTTGGCGTCGGCGCCCAGGCCGTGCATCCAGATGATGGCGACGGTCGGATTGGCGCCGGTTTCTTTTTCGATCGTTTGCAGCAGCGTGCTCATGGGGCTCCTTGGGGATGCGGATGGTCGTTGGGCGAAATATAGCAGGCCGGCGGCGCCGGCGGCGCCCAGCCAGCGGCGGCGCGAGGCGCTTTTTGCCGCCACCGGATGTCGCCTAGGCGGCCGGCTGCGGGCGCAGCGCGGATTTCGGACGGAACGCCTTGCACACGGTCGGGTCGGTTTCCATGTAGGGACCGCCGATCAGGTCGATGCAGTAGGGCACGGCGGCGAAGATGCCGCCGGTAATGATGGCGCCGTCGGCGTCCTTCAGTCCGCCCAGGGTTTCGGCGATCGCCTTCGGCTGGCCCGGCAGGTTCATGATCAGTGCCGCGTGGTCCGGCGTCTCGCGGATCACCGCCGTCTGCCGCGACAGGATCGCGGTCGGCACGAAGTGCAGGCTGATCTGGCGCATTTGCTCGCCGAAGCCGGGCATTTCCTTGGTGCCGACGGCCAGCGTGGCCTCCGGGGTGACGTCGCGCCGCGCCGGGCCGGTGCCGCCGGTGGTCAGCACCAGGTGGCAGCGGTCGATGTCGACCAGGTCGGTCAGCGTCGCTTCGATCAGTGGCCGTTCGTCGGCGATCAGGCGCGTTTCAAGGCGATAGGGGGTGGTCAGCGTGCGCGCCAGCCAATCCTCCAGCGCCGGGATGCCCTGGTCCTGGTACACGCCGCCGCTGGCGCGGTCCGAGACCGACACCAGGCCGATGACCAGCAATTGTGCCGGATCGACAACGGGGACGCCTTCCATGGCTGTATTGCTCGTCATTCTTTACTCGTCATCTTGCTCGCTGTCGTCGGCGTCGTCGCTTTCGTCGGTGGCCGCCTGCTTCTTCTTGCCCTCGACCTGCTTGAGGATCTGGAAGATCTCGCGGTAAGCCTTCGGCGGCTTGTTCTCGGCCTGTTCCTTGCGCGCGTTGCGGATCAGCGTGCGCAGCTGCTGCACGTCCAGTTCCGGGTTCTCTTCCAGCAGCACGGTCAGCGCCTTGTCGTCGGCAAGCAGCTTGTCGCGGCGGCGTTCCAGCGCGTGCATGGCGGCCGTCTCCGACTTGGAGGCGCCTTTCCAGCTGTCGATGGCTTTCTGGATCTCGGCCACTTCGGTCTCGTCGAGGGTGCGCATCTTCTTGCCGACGAACTGCATCTGGCGGCGGCGGCCCTCGTGGTTGGTGATTTGCTGGCACTCGAGGATGGCGTCGCGCACGTCCTCGGGCATCGGCACGCGCTTGACGCGGTCACGCGCCGCTTCGACCAGCGTTTCGCCCATTTTCTGCAGGGCGTCGGACTGGCGCTTCATCTCGGATTTGGAAGGGCGTTCGTATTCTTGCTCGAATTCGGTGGAGCTGAAGCCGACCGCGCCGCGATTTGGATTTACCATAATATCAACTTTCGGTGGGGCGTGTACCTGCCCCTGTAAACTGTAAACGACTGCTATGATAACTGTTTTAGCGGCCAACCGACGAAAACAGCCCATGAGCGACACCCATTTCACCCACACCCAGGACCAGTTAAGGCAGCTCGCGCGCGATGTGCTGGCGTTTGCCAAGGCGCAGGGCGGCACCGATTGCGCCGTCGAAATCAGCGAGGGCAGTGGTTTGTCGGTGTCCGTCCGCAAGAGCAAGATCGAGACGATCGAGCAAAACAAGGACAAGGGGATGGGCGTGACGGTGTTCATCGGCCAGCGGCGCGGCAACGCCAGCACCTCCGATTTTTCGCCGGCCGCGCTCAAAGCGACGGTGGAAGCGGCCTACAACATCGCCCGCTTCACCGCCGACGACGATTGCGCCGGCCTGGCCGACGAGGACATGCTGGAACTGTCGCCGCGCGACCTGAAGCTGTTTTATCCGTGGCACGTGAGCACCGAGGCGGCGGTGGCGCTGGCCCAGCGCGCCGAGGCGGCGGCGTTCGATGTCGATCCGCGCGTGACCAATTCCGAAGGCGCCAACGTGCACGTGCAGCAGTCGCATTTCGTGTCGGCCAACTCGCGCGGCTTCATCGGCGGCTATCCGTTCTCGCGTCATACGCTGTCGGTGGCGCCGATCGCCGGCAAGGGTTCGAAGATGCAGCGCGACGACTGGTATTCGTCGGTGCGCGACGCCAACAAGATGTCGTCGCCGGAGGCCATCGGCCGTTACGCCGCCGAGCGCGCGCTGGCGCGCCTGAACGCGCGCACCATCGATACGCGCACCTGCCCGGTGCTGTTCGAGGCGCCGCTGGCCGCCGGCCTGCTGGGCGCCTTCGTGCAGGCGACGTCCGGCGGGGCGCTGTACCGCAAGTCGAGCTTTTTGATCGATTCGCTGGGCAAGCAGGTGCTGCCCAAGCATGTGCAGATCAACGAAGATCCGCACGTGATTGGCGGTGTCGGTTCGGCGCCGTTCGACGACGAGGGCGTGCGCACCGCCAAGCGCGAGGTGGTCAAGGACGGCGTGGTGCAGGGCTACTTCCTGTCGACGTACACGGGCCGCAAGCTGGGCATGAAGACGACCGGCAACGCCGGCGGTGCGCACAACCTGTCGCTGACGTCGACGTTGACGAAAAAGGGCGACGATTTCGTGGCGATGCTGAAGAAGATGGGCACCGGCCTGCTGGTGACCGAGTTGATGGGCCAGGGGACCAACTACGTGACCGGCGATTATTCGCGCGGGGCGTCGGGCTTCTGGGTCGAAAACGGCATCATCCAGTATCCGGTGGAGGAAATCACTATCGCCGGCAATATGAAAGACATGCTGGCGCAGATCGTTGCCGTCGGCACCGATACGCTGGTGCGCGGCAGCAGGGAGACTGGCTCGATCCTGATCGACAACATGGTGGTGGCGGGCGGTTGACGCAAACCCAACCCGAGTGCCTTTGCCTATACGTATGCGACACCACTTAAGGGTCGTACCCCTTGGGGTACGACCCTGTATGGACGTGCGGGTTTGCTAACAGATCACTGCTGCGCCAGCAACGACTGCAACACCGGCTGCAACACCGCACGGCCCAGCTCGGCGCTGCGGGCGCCGTTCCAGCCCGTGTCCGGGTCCGGATCGTTGGCGTTGTCCTTGAACGGCATTTCCAGCGTCAGCGACAGGCAGCCGAACGCGTGGGTGATGTGCGGCGAGCCCATCGTCAACGTTTCCGGCGTGTACGGCGTTTCGCCGTAGCCATACTCGTCCTGGAAGTCCGGGCTGGCGATCAGGAAGTTGTCGATGAAATACTGTTGCGCCTCGGCCTGGTCCGCCGTGAACTCGGGCAACGATTCGCTGCCGGCCACAAACACATACGGCAAGCCTTCGTCGCCGTGGATGTCGAGGCAAAGGTCGCAGCCGATCTCCAGCATCTTGTTCTTGACCAGGAACACTTCCGGGCTGCGTTCCATCGTCGGATTGAGCCATTCGCGGTTGAGGTTGGCGCCGGCCGCGTTGGTGCGCAGGTTGCCGCGCACCGAGCCGTCCGGATTCATGTTCGGCACCACGTAGAACACCGCTTCCTTCAGGCACTGGCGGCCGAACGGATTGGCCGGATCGAGCAGGGCGTCGACCATGCCTTCGACGAACCACTCGGCCATCGTCTCGCCCGGATGCTGGCGCGCGATGACCCACACCTTTTGCTCCGCTTCCGGATCGCCGATGACCAGCATGTTCAGGTCGCGCCCGTCGATGGTGCTGCCCAGGTCGACCTGCTTGACCAGCGGCGACAGTTGCGCGTTGTCCAGCAGCGCCAGGTGGCGTTCCCACGAGTACGGCTCGAAATAGGCGTAGTAGACGCTGTCGTATTCCGGCGTGTGGTTGATCGTCATGACCTGGCCGTCATAGGTGGTCGGCACGCGGAACCAGCTGTCGCGGTCGTAGCTGGCGACGGCCTGGTAGTCCTTCCAGCCGTCCGGGTAGGCGGCCGAACCGGCGTTGAGGAAGCGCAGGTTCAACGGCGTCGCCCGGGCGCCCTGCACGCGGAAATAAAACCATTGCGTGATGTCGGCGTGGGAATCCTTGCGGATGTTCAGGTCGATGGCCGCCGGATCGTCGGCGCGCACGACTTCGATGGCGCCGGCGTCGAATTGCTGGCTGATTTTGATAGACATTGCGTAAGTCCTGGTGGATTCAGTGTAAAGAGTCGTTTTGCACTTTTGGCGCAGTGCCGACATCATACAGGCTCGCGGCGCGGCCGGGCGCCCGCCGATCGGCCGCTGGTCGGAGCGGCCCTGCGCCAGCGCAAGCCGGGGCCCGGCTGGTTTGCTAAGTTGAAGTGACTTCAACGCCGCCCAGGAGCCCGCCATGAACCCGCCGCTATTCCAGGCCGACGACTTCCGCTACTATTTTTTCGCGCGGGGCGACAAGCGCATGCACATCCACGTCTCGCACCCGGACGGCACGGCCAAGTTCTGGCTCGAGCCGGATGTCGCGCTGGCGTGGCACACCGGGCTGTCGAACCTGCAACTGCGCGACGCCGAACAATTCATCGCTGGCCATGTGGTGCAAATGCGCCAGATCTGGCGCACGTGGTTGCGTTAGGCCTGACGTTATTGCGTCAGGCCGCCAAACCGCTCGAAGAACGCCGGCTCGGCGGCGGGCGCGGCGTCATCCTCGCGCCGCAACACTGCGTCGACATGTCGCTCGGCATCCGCGTACACCGCCTGATAGATGCCGCGCGCCAGCTCGTAGGCCAGCGCGCCCGGCCACGGCGTCGGCAATACTTCCACCGGTAATTGCGGATCGTGCAGCTGCACGCGCCGGTATGCGTGGATCAGCAGGGTGCGGATCACAAAGGCTTGCTCCGGCGTCAGTTTTACCTCGCCGGCTTGCGCGCGCAGCGCGGCCAGCAGGGGCTCGAAGCGCTTTATGAATCCTTCGTAGCCCAGTGCTACATCGCTGACCTCCCAGCCGCTGGCGACCAGGTCGCTCAACGGCCGGCCGGCGACGTGCTCCATCGATTTGGCTTGCACCACGAACAACTTCCCGACCACGCCTAGCCGCTTGAGCAACTCGTTCAGCGCGCCGCCGTCGGCCGCCGGATGCCCCATGATGCCCGGCGCGATCACGCTGTAGCCTTCCCACAGCAGCTCTTTGCGCACGGCGCTGCGCTCGGCCGCGTTGAGCGCGCCGTCGCCGTTCAGCACCAGGGTCCAGCTGCCGTCCCAATGCACATTGAGCGGCGCATAGATGCGGCGGTAGGCGTGCACGAAGCGCGCCATTGCGTCGGGCGTGATCGCGTAGGAGCTGCGCCGGCCATCGCGCTGGGCGCCGAGCCAGCCCTCCTGCGCCAGCCGGAACACGGAGGTGCGCAGCAGCCGGTCGTTGACGCCGAACGGCGCCAGTAGTTCGATCAGGCTGCCCAGCCATACCATGCCGCCGTGCGGGACGATGGCGTCGCCGAAGATGGTCACCACCAGCGACTTCGAGCGCGGCGGATCGCCGGCGAGGCAATCCGCTATCCATTCGGAATAATTCATAGGCAAACGTCGGTTCTGTACATGGAAACAATAGTTTACTTTGCCTCGACTGCGGCGCAGCATTTATTTGTCGCCCGCTTGTGGCTTCTTTCTCTTGGGATACTCTATTTTAATATGATTCAAAAAAGTCGTAGCAAAATCAGATTGTGTATCGTAATATGGCGTGACACGAGGAGACAGCTATGTACGCACAAATGGTGGAAACCGGCCAGAGCACCGTACGCACGGCCGACGACATGGCCGCCGACGAGCGCGCCTTCCAGGCCCGCATCGACGACGGCGTCAAGATCGAGGCCAAGGACTGGATGCCGGACGCCTACCGCAAAACGCTGATCCGTCAGATCTCGCAGCATGCGCATTCGGAGATCGTCGGCCAGCTGCCGGAGGGGAACTGGGTCACGCGCGCGCCGACCCTGAAGCGCAAGTCCATCCTGCTGGCCAAGATCCAGGACGAGGCGGGTCACGGCCTGTATCTGTACAGCGCCGCGGAAACCTTGGGCGTGTCGCGTGACGAATTGCTGGCGGCCCTGCACAGCGGCAAAGCCAAATATTCCAGCATCTTCAACTACCCGACCTTGTCGTGGGCCGACATGGGCGCCATCGGCTGGCTGGTGGACGGCTCGGCCATCATCAACCAGATCCCGCTTTGCCGCTGCTCGTACGGGCCGTATGCGCGCGCCATGATCCGCGTCTGCAAGGAGGAGTCGTTCCACGCCCGCCAGGGCTACGACATCATGATGTCGCTGGCGCGCGGCACGCCGGAGCAAAAGGCGATGGCGCAGGATGCGCTCAATCGCTGGTGGTGGCCGTCGCTGATGATGTTCGGCCCTTCGGACGCCGAATCGGTCAACAGCGCGCAATCGGCGCAGTGGCGCATCAAGCTGTTCTCCAACGACGAACTGCGCCAGCGCATGGTCGACCAGACCGTCCCGCAGGCGGAGTTCCTCGGCCTGACGGTGCCCGACCCTGACCTGAAATTCAACGCGGAGACTGGCCATTACGAATTCGGCGCCATCGACTGGAGCGAATTCCACAACGTCTTGAAGGGCAATGGCCCGTGCAACCGCGAACGCCTGCGCACGCGAGTGAAAGCCTGGGAAGACGGCGCATGGTTCCGCGAGGCCCTGGTCGTCCACGCCGACAAACAGGCAGCAAAAGCCGCCTGAGTGATTTTGTAGGGCGGATTAGCGAAGCGTAATCCGCCAAGCGCCGCCACTAGAATAAATAGGAGCAAAGCATGAGCAAAGAATGGCCCCTGTGGGAAGTATTCATCCGCAGCCAGCATGGCCTGGCGCACAAGCACGTCGGCAGCCTGCACGCCCCGGACGCCGAAATGGCTGTCAACAACGCGCGCGATGTCTACACGCGCCGCAATGAAGGCGTCAGCATCTGGGTGGTGCGCGCCGCCGACATCGTCGCCAGCAGCCCAAGCGACAAGGGCGCGCTGTTCGAGCCGGCTAACAGCAAGGTCTATCGCCACCCGACCTTCTTCTCGATGCCGGCCGAAGTCAAGAACCTGTAAGCGGAGCGCATCGTGGATAACAAAGTCAATTACGTGCTGCGCCTGGGCGACAACGCGCTGATTCTGAGCCAGCAGCTGTCGCAGCTGTGCGGCAAAGGCCCGGCGCTGGAGGAGGACATGGCGCTGACCAACGTCGCGCTCGACCTGCTCGGCCAGACCCGCCTGTGGTACGAATACGCCGCCGAACTGGAAGGCGCCGGCCGCGATGAGGACAAGCTGGCCTACCACCGCGACGCCCACGACTTCAAGAACTGCCTGCTGCTGGAACAGCCGAACGGTAATTATGCCGACACCATGATGCGGCAGTTTTACTTCGACACCTGGCACTACTTCCTGATCGAAGGGCTGACGCGCAGCGCCGACCCGCGCATCGCCGCCATCGCCGAGAAGTCGCTCAAGGAGGTGACGTATCACCTGCGCCGCAGCGGCGACTTGATCGTGCGCCTGGGCGACAGCACCGAGCTGGCGCACGCGCGCACGCAGACCGCCGCCGACGAGTTGTGGATGTACAGCGGCGAAGTGTTCGCCTACGACGCCATCGACAACGCGATGGTGGACGAGGGCATCGCGCCACCGGCCGACGAACTGCGTGCGCAGTGGCTGGCCCACGTGGCCGAGATCTTCGCCGAGGCCACCTTGACCATGCCACCTGCCGACGCCTGGATGCAAAAGGGCGGCAAGCAGGGGCGCCACACCGAGCATCTGGGCTACATCCTGGCCGAGATGCAGTTCCTGCAGCGCGCCTATCCCGGCGCCGAGTGGTAGGAGTAGCGAGATGACAGCCGCCGTTTTAGAAGCTCCCGCGTTGAGCGCAGCCCAGGTTTGGTCCTGGTTGGCCGAGGTGTCCGATCCCGAAATCCCGGTCATCTCGATCGTCGACCTGGGCATCGTGCGCGACGTGCGTCTCGACGATGGCGCCTGCACGGTCACCATCACGCCTACCTATTCCGGCTGCCCGGCGATGCAGGTCATCGCTGACGCCATTACCGAGGCGCTGCACGGGCATGGCGTCGTGGATGTGCGGCTGCAAAACCAGCTGTCGCCCGCCTGGACCACCGATTGGATGAGCGAGGAGGGCAAGGCCAAGTTGTCGGGCTACGGCATCGCGCCGCCCGCCGAACAGGTGATCGACATCAGCGGCCTGCGAGGTGGCACGCGCGGCGGCGCGCTGGCGGCCATTTCGCGCCGCCCGCAACCGCGCGTCGCCATCGTCTGCCCCAATTGCGGCTCTTCCCACACCGGGATCACCAGCCAGTTCGGCTCCACGCCCTGCAAGGCGTTGTACAAATGCCTGGACTGCCGCGAGCCTTTCGACTACTTCAAGTGCCATTAACGACCATGAGCAAATTCCATCCGTTGACCGTCTCGCAAGTGCGCAACGAAACGCGCGACACCATCGCCGTCACCTTTGCCGTGCCGCCCGAGCTGCGGGACAGCTTCCGCTTCCAGCAAGGGCAGCACCTGACCCTGCGCGCCATCATCGGAGACGAGGACGTGCGCCGCTCGTACTCGATTTGCTCGGCCGTCCACGAGGGCGCGCTGCGCGTGGCCATCAAACGCACGCAGGGCGGTCTGTTCTCCAGCTGGGCCAACGAGTCGATCAAACCCGGTTCGACGCTCGACGTCATGCCGCCGATGGGCCACTTCAACGTGCCGCTGGACGCCGCCAACCACAAGCACTACCTGGCCTTCGCCGCCGGCAGCGGCATTACGCCGATCCTGTCGATCATCAAGACCACGCTGGCGGCCGAACCGCACAGCCGCTTCACGCTCTTCTACGGCAACCGCGCCTCGTCGTCGGTGATCTTCAAGGACGAGCTGTCGGACCTCAAAGACACTTATATGGACCGCCTGAAGCTGGCCTACGTCATGAGCCGCGAGCAGCAGGACATCGAATTGTTCAACGGCCGCATCACCAAGGACAAATGCGCGCAGTTTTTGCGGCACTGGGTGCGTGTGGAAGACATCGACGTCGCCTTCATCTGCGGCCCGGAAGACATGATGCTGGGCGTGTCCGAAGCGCTCCAGGAAGCGGGCATGCCGAAGTCGGACATCAAGATCGAATTGTTCGCCGCCAGCATCCCCAAACACCAGCACAAGCCACGCGCGCTCGATCCAGCAGCGGCGCGCCACGAAACCGAAGTCACCGTCATCATGGACGGCAGCGCCAGCAGCTTCACCATGGACCAGGACAAGGAGTCGCTGCTCGACGCCGGCCTGCGCGCCGGCATCGACATGCGCTATTCCTGCAAGGGCGGCGTGTGCTCCACCTGCCGCTGCAAACTGCTCGAAGGTAAAGTCGACATGGACGTCAACTACGCGCTGGAGGACTACGAAATCGCGCGCGGCTATGTCCTCAGCTGCCAGAGCTTCCCCATCACCGACAAGGTCGTCATCGACTTCGACCAGGCCGAATAACACGGAGACGCCATGAACTACGAGAACATCCTTTTTGAGATCACCGACGGCATCGCCCAGCTCACGCTGAACCGTCCCGATAAACTGAACAGCTTCACGCAGGCGATGCACGACGAGGTGCGCCACGCCGTCCACAAAGTCGGCACCGACAAGAGCGTGCGCGTGTTGATCCTCACCGGCGCCGGGCGCGGTTTCTGCGCCGGCCAGGACTTGTCCGACCGCGCGGTGGAGCCGGGCGCGCGCGCCGTCGATTTGGGCGACTCGGTCGAAAAGAACTACGCGCCGCTGGTGCTGGCGCTGCGCGGCTTGCCGATGCCCGTCATCTGCGCCGTCAACGGCGTGGCGGCCGGCGCTGGCGCCAACCTCGCGCTGGCGTGCGACATCGTCCTCGCCGCCAAGTCGGCATCGTTTGTCGAGGTGTTCTGCAAACTTGGCCTGATTCCCGACACCGGCGGCACCTACTTCTTGCCACGCCTGATCGGCAGCGCCCGCGCCATGGGCCTGACCATGCTGGGCGAAAAACTCAGCGCCGAAAAGGCCGAGGCCTGGGGCCTGATCTGGAAGGCGGTGCCGGACGAGGACCTGGCCGCCGAAACAATGGCCATGGCGCGCCATTTCGCCACCGCGCCGACCAAGGGCCTGGCCTTCACCAAGCAGGCGCTGTACGCCAGCCCGCACAACACCTTGCAGCAGCAGCTGGCGCTCGAATGCGGCATGATGAGCGAACTGGGTCGCACCGAGGACTACCGCGAGGGCGTCGCCGCCTTCATGGAAAAACGCGCACCGCAATTCCAGGGGAAATAAGCATGGCAGCTTTGAGCAAGGACCGTCTGGTCGCCGTCATCGGCAGCGGCGCGATGGGCGCCGGTATCGCGCAGGTGGCCGCCGTCGCCGGCTACACCGTCAAGTTGTACGATACCCGCCCCGAAGCGGTGGCCAAGGCCATTTCCGATATCGCGCTGGTGTTCAACAAGCTGGTGGCGAAGGAGCGCATGAGCGCAGTTGAAGCCGCGGCGGCCATCGCCCGCTTGCGGGCCGCCGTCACGCTCGACGACGTGGCCGGCGCGGGCCTGGTGGTGGAGGCCATCGTCGAGAACCTCGACGCCAAACGCGGCTTGTTCGCGGAGCTGGAAGCGCTCGTCGCCGACGACTGCATCCTCGCCACCAACACGTCATCGATCTCGGTCACCGCCATTGCCGCCAAATTGCGCAAGCCGGAGCGCCTGGTGGGCATGCACTTCTTCAATCCGGTGCCGTTGATGGCGCTGGTCGAGGTGATCAGCGGCCTGGCGACCGGCGCCGCCGTCGCGCAAACCGTGTGCGACACCGCCGCCGCGTGGGGCAAGAATCCGGTGCACGCCAAGTCGACGCCCGGCTTCATCGTCAACCGCGTCGCGCGGCCGTTTTATGCCGAGGGCTGGCGCCTGCTCAACGAGCAAGCCGCCGATGCCGCCACCATCGACGCCGTCATGCGCGAAGCGGGCGGCTTCCGCATGGGGCCATTCGAATTGATGGACCTGATCGGACATGACGTCAACTTCTCGGTCACGCAATCGGTGTTCAGCGCCTACTTCAACGATCCGCGCTTTACGCCGTCGGTGCTGCAGCAGGAGATGGTCAACGCCGGATATCTGGGCCGTAAATCGGGGCGGGGGTTTTATCATTACGGCGATGGCGCCACTGGTTCGCCGCAACCGCAAACCGAGGCCGCGCAGCCGGTGCCGGAGTTCGTCAGCTACACCGTCGAGCAGGGCGCGAAGGCCGGTGCGCCGCGTGTATCGGGCAGTATGGTGGCCGATGCGCTGGCCGAACGCCTGCGCGCGGCCGGCATCACCGTCACCCATCGGCAGTCGCCGGAGGCACGCGGGCACGCCTCCGGTGCGGACGGCGCGCCCGCCTTTCACTGCAATGGCGCCGCCGTCTATCTGACTGACGGCCGCAGCGCCACCCAGCGGGCGCGCGACAACCAGCATCCGGACACGGTGCTGTTCGATCTGGCGCTGGATTACGCCACTGCCACCCGCATTGCCGTCACCTGCGCCGATCAATGCTCGTCGGCCGCCTATCAGTCGGTGGTGGGGCTGTTCCAGGCCGCCGGCTTTGCCGTCACGCGGCTGGACGACGTTCCCGGCATGGCCGTCATGCGCAGCGTCGCCATGCTCGCCAACGAGGCGGCCGACGCCGTCAACCAGGGCGTGTGCAGCGCCGAGGCGGCGGACATCGCCATGCAGAAGGGCGTCAACTATCCACGCGGACCGCTGGCGTGGGCGGACGCGATCGGCATCGGCCAGATCGTGACCGTGTTGAACAACCTGGCCGCCAGCTACGGGGAGGACCGCTATCGCGTCTCGCCGCTGCTGCGCCGCAAGCACGCCGGCGGAGGCGCTTTTCATGCATAAACCTGAGGCGCAGTCGTTGGCGGAGAAGGTCGCCGACGCCATGTTTTCGCGCGATCCCGCCTCGAAGGGCTTGGGGATGACGATCAACGCGGTCGGTCCCGGCCGCGCCAGCATGTCGATGATCATACGCGCCGATATGCTCAACGGCCACCAGAGCTGCCACGGCGGCTTTATCTTCACGCTGGCAGACAGCGCGTTCGCCTTCGCCTGCAACAGCTACAACCTGAACACCGTCGGCGCGGCCTGCACCATCGATTACCTCGCACCCGGCAGGCTGCACGACGTCCTCACCGCCGAAGCGGTGGAGCTGGCGCTGAGCGGCAAGAGCGGCGTCTACGACGTCAAGGTCACTAACCAGGAAGGCCGGACGATCGCGCTGTTCCGGGGTAAGTCGTTGCGCGTCGGCGGCGAAGTCATATAAATACGGAGGAGACACCGATGGTCCAACGCATCCCCGAGCCGTCCGATCTGGAACCGATCGAGCGCGCCAGCAAGGACGAGCTTCAGGCCTTGCAGCTGCAGCGCATGCAGTGGTCGCTGAAGCACGCCTACGACAACGTCCCGCACTACCGCGCCGCCTTCGACGCCGCCGGCGTGCATCCGGACGACCTGCGCACCTTGGCCGATATCGCCAGATTCCCGTTCACCGGCAAGAAGGAGCTGCGCGAAAACTACCCGTTCGGCATGTTCGCCGTGCCGCAGGACCGGGTGGTGCGGGTGCATGCTTCCAGCGGCACCACCGGCAAGCCGACGGTGGTCGGCTACACCCAGAACGATATCGACACCTGGGCGAACGTGGTGGCGCGGTCGATCCGGGCGGCCGGGGGACGTCGCGGCGACATGGTGCACATCTCGTACGGCTACGGCTTGTTCACCGGCGGTTTGGGCGCGCACTATGGCGCCGAGCGGCTTGGCTGCACGGTCATCCCCATGTCCGGCGGGCAGACCGAGAAGCAGGTGCAACTGATCCAGGACTTCAAACCGTCGATCATCATGGTCACGCCGTCGTACATGTTGAACATCATCGAGGAATACCAGCGCCAGGGCCTCGATCCGGCCGCCAGTTCGCTCAAGGTCGGCATCTTCGGCGCCGAGCCGTGGACGGACGCCATGCGCGCCGAGATCGAGCAGCGCGCCGGTATCGACGCGGTCGACATCTATGGTCTGTCCGAAGTCATGGGGCCTGGTGTCGCCAGCGAATGCATCGAAAGCAAAGATGGCCCGGTGATCTGGGAAGACCACTTCTATCCGGAGATCATCGATCCCGAAACGGGAGAGGTGCTGCCGGACGGCGAGGAGGGCGAGCTGGTATTTACTTCGCTGAGCAAGGAGGCGCTGCCGATCATCCGCTACCGCACGCGCGACCTTACGCGGCTGCTGCCGGCGACCTCGCGCTCGATGCGCCGCATCGGCAAGATCACGGGCCGCTCGGACGACATGCTGATCATCCGGGGCGTCAACGTCTTCCCGTCGCAGATCGAGGAACTGATACTCAAGATGCCGAAACTGGCGCCGCAATATCAGCTGATCGTTTCCCGCGACGGCCATCTGGACAAGCTCGATGTGCTGGCCGAACTGCGCGGCGAAGCGGGCGGCCTGCCGGACGGCGAAATCGAAGCGCTGGCCCGCGAGCTGGAACAGCGTATCAAAACCAACGTCGGCGTCACCACCAAGGTGCGGGTGATGGCTGCCAACGGCATCGAGCGCACGCTGACCGGCAAGGCGCGCCGCGTGGTCGACCAGCGGCCGCGCGACCGCGCCTGAGGAGCGGACATGGTCAAGGTTTACGAGATCAATGGCGTTACCCCGGTGGTCCACCCGACCGCCTATGTGCATCCGAGCGCGGTGCTGATCGGCGACGTCATCGTCGGGCCGCGCTGCTACGTCGGCCCGCTGGCGGCGCTGCGCGGCGACTTCGGACGGCTGATACTGGAGGAGGGGGCGAATCTGCAGGACACCTGCGTCATGCATGGCTTCCCCGGCGCCGACACCGTCGTCGAACAGGACGGCCATATCGGCCACGGCGCGGTGCTGCACGGCTGCCGCATCGGCCGCAACGCGTTGGTGGGCATGAACAGCGTGATCATGGATAACGCCGTCATTGGCGCCGACAGCATTGTCGCCGCCATGACCTTCGTCCGCGCCGGCATGGAGGTGCCTGCCCGCAGCCTGGTGGTCGGCACGCCGGCCAAGGTGGTGCGCGAACTGCGCGACGACGAAATTCAATGGAAGACCGCCGGCACCGGCCAATACCAGGAGCTGGCCGTGCGGTCCATGCACACCATGCGCGAGGTCGACGCGCTGACCGAAGTGGAAGCGGACCGCAAGCGCATCGAGTGGGAAAGCTCGCTGCCGCTGCACCTGCACAAGAACGCCTCGGCGTAAATCACGGAGAACACACATGGCACGAATTTCAACCCCGGTATCAACCCTGCAAAGCCTGATCGGCGGCCGCTGGATCGGCCGCGAAGCCTCGACGCCGCTGCATAGCGCGTTGAACAACTCGCTGATCTATCACACCCACGCCGAGCGCATCGACTTCGACGAAGCCGTCACCTACGCCCGCAAGACCGGGGTGCCGGCGTTGATGAAGCTCGACTTCCAGCAGCGTGCCGCGCGCCTGAAGGCGCTGGCGCTGTACCTGGTCGGCCGCAAGGAGGAGTTGTACGCGATCTCGCACCTGACCGGCGCCACCCGCGCCGACAGCTGGGTGGACATCGAAGGCGGCACCGGCACCTTGTTCGCCTACGCCAGCATGGGCGGGCGCGAATTGCCGTCGTCGAACGTGCTGCACGAAGGCCCTGCCATGGCGCTGGGTAAAAACGGCGGCTTCTCCGGCACCCACATCCTGGTGCCGCGCGGCGGCCTGGCGGTGCACATCAACGCCTTCAACTTCCCGATCTGGGGTCTGCTGGAGAAGTTCGCCCCCAGCTTCCTGGCGGCGATGCCGTGCATCGGCAAGCCGGCCACCGCCACCAGCTATTTGACGGAGGCGGTGGTGCGGATGATGCACGAATCCGGACTACTGCCGGAAGGGGCGCTGCAGCTGGTCATCGGCAGCACCGGCGATTTGCTGGATCGTCTGGGAGGCGCCGACGTGGTCACCTTCACCGGTTCCGCCGACACCGCCGCGAAACTACGCGTCAACCGCAACCTGATCGCTCATTCCGTACCATTCACCGCCGAGGCGGATTCGCTCAACTGCGCCATCCTGGCGCCGGACGTGACGCCGGACGATCCCGAGTTCGACCTGTTCGTCAAGGAAGTGGCGCGCGAGATGACCGGCAAGGCGGGGCAGAAGTGCACCGCGATCCGCCGCATCATCGTCCCGGAGAACCTGGTCGACGCGGTCGGCACGCGGCTGCGCGAGCGCCTGGCCAAGGTCAGCGTCGGCGACCCGTCGGTCGAAGGCGTGCGCATGGGCGCCTTGGCATCCAGGGACCAGCAGCGCGACGTCGCCGAACGGCTGGCGATGCTCGCGCGCGGCAACGAGGTGCTGTTCGGTGAGGGCGATGGCTTCAAGCCGGTGGGCGACGGCGTCGCCGACGGCGCCTTCTTCGCACCGACGCTGCTATTGTGCCGCGACGGCATGGTCAACGACGCCGTGCACGATGTCGAAGCCTTCGGCCCGGTCAGCACCATCATCAGCTACAACGGCATCGACGAAGCGCTGGCGCTGGCCGCGCGCGGCAAGGGCAGCCTGGTATCGACCCTGGTGACGAAGGAGCCGGCCATCGCCGCCTACGCCGTGCCGGTGGCCGCCGCTTCGCACGGACGTGTGCTGATACTGGAACGTGAGGCATCGGTCGACTCCACCGGCCACGGCTCGCCGCTGCCGCAGCTCAAGCACGGCGGGCCGGGACGCGCCGGCGGCGGGGAAGAGCTGGGCGGCATCCGGGCGGTGCGCCACTTCCTGCAACGCGCGGCGGTTCAGGGCTCGCCGACGATGCTGGCGGCGGTGACCGGCGAGTACGTGCGCGGCGCCAGGGTGCAGGAGAGCGAAGTGCATCCGTTCCGCAGGCATTTCGAGGACCTCAAGATCGGCGACTCGCTGCTCACGCACCGCCGTACCGTTAGTGAGGCGGACATCGTCAACTTCGGCGGCGTCTCGGGCGACTATTTCTACATGCACTTCGACGACATCGCCGCCAAGGACACGCAGTTCGGCAAGCGCATCGCGCACGGCTACTTCGTGCTGTCGGCGGCGGCCGGCCTGTTCGTCTCGCCGGCGCCAGGGCCCGTGCTGGCAAACTATGGGCTGGACAACCTGCGCTTCATCACGCCGGTGGCCATCGGCGACACCATCCGGGCGCGCCTGACCTGCAAGCGCAAGGTCGACCGCAACCGCACCGACGACAAGGGCGTCGGCCAGGGCGTGGTCGCGTGGGATGTGCAGGTCACCAACCAGAACGACGAACTGGTGGCCAGTTACGACATCCTCACCCTGGTGATGAAGCGCGCTTGATAGGGGAGGGTGCTTTCCTTTTTGGTCGCCGCCGGTCACAATAGCGCTTTATTTTTAAGCAGGCGGCAGTCATGGCGAGCACCATCACCCAACACAAAATCGTTCTCAATCCGCTGGAAAACCCGCGCAGCTGGCTGACCATCGCGGTGGCGGTGGCATGTCTGTTTGTGGTGACGCAGCTGCCGCGCGGCTGGGATCTGGTCGGCGTGCTGCGGATCGTTTTGCTGGGCTTTGCCGGCTACATCGCATCGGCGGCGATCGAGCACTTGCCGGTACGCGGCATGGTGTCGGCCGAGGGCAGCACCGCCTTCCTGGGCCGGATCGCCCAATTCGGCTACATCCCGGCGGCGGAAACGGCGCAAGGCCGCACCTTCGTGCGCAAAAGCGCCTCGCCGCTGCGCGCCATGTTCGGCCCGATCATCGTCGGCCGGCCGGTAGGAAACGCGTTCCCCGTCACCGTCCCGCTGCGCTTCCACCGCGCACTGAAGCGCATCCAGGCCTAAAAACTCCGGGGTCAAGTCTGTCATTCGTACACGAGCTGAGCAGCATAGTGCTTCAGCCCGTGTACGAATGTTAGACTTGACCCCGTTTTTAATTAGCTGAGGACGACCTTTCGGAACACCTCGTATCCCACCAATGCGAAAAAAATGTACGCGCACCAGGGAATGACAAACGCCGGCACCGCCGCGATGTAAATCGCCTTGTCCAGGATCGTGTAGATCGAGGAAAAGGCGAAAGCCGCCGCCAGCACCCAGTTCTTCTGTTTCGTGAAAAGGCCGACACACGTGATCGAGGCGGCCAGGCTGAGTAGCGTCGCAGTCTGCATCGCCACTCTCAACGCGCCAGGCCGAAGGGATCGTCGATGCTGTGCGCCGGCTCGGTGAACCACTTCGGACCGTTTTCGGTCATGTAGAAATGATCCTCGTGGCGCACGCCGAATTCGCCGGGGATGCAGATCATCGGCTCGTTCGAGAAGCACATGCCGACGTCCAGCGGCGTCTTGTTGCCGCCGACCAGATACGGCCACTCGTGGATATCGAGCCCGATGCCGTGACCGGTGCGGTGCGGCAGGCCTGGCAGCTTGTAGCCGGGACCGAAACCGTCGGCCTCCAGCGAACGCCGCGCCGCCTGGTCCACCTCCTCGCACGGCACGCCCAGTTGCGCCGCGTTGAAGGCCGCCAGCTGCGCCGCCTTCTCGCTGTTCCACACCGAACGCTGACGCTCGCTGATCTCGCCGTACACATAGGTGCGGGTGATGTCGGAGATGTAGTTATGCAGCTTGCAGCCGGTATCGATCAACACCGTGTCGCCCGGCTTGAGCGTCTGCACGTAGCTCACGCCATGCGGATACGCGGTCGCCTCGCCGAACAGCACGATGACGAAATACGAACCCGACGCGCCGACCTTGCGGTGCGCGCGGTCGATGAACTGCTCCACTTCGACGGTGGTGATGCCCTCGCGCAGAATGCTGGCGGCGGCCACGTGCACCGCCATCGTCATGTCCTTGGCGCGCTGCATCAGGGCGATCTCGTTGGCCGATTTGCGGGTGCGGCAGTGCGCCGTCACGGTGCTGGCGTTTTCCAGCGCGTAGCCGTCGGCCAGTGGACGGATGCCGTCGTAGATGAAGAAGGCGGCGCTTTCGCAAATGCCCACGCGCGGCGCGGCCGCACCGGCGGCGGGCGCGATGCCCATGCGCTTGAGCGTATCGACGAACAGCTGGTACGGGCTTTCATGCTCCTGCCAGCAGTTGACCGGGCCTTCGACCAGCATGAAGTCCTTCAGCGTGCTTTCCTCGAACGCCGGGGCGATGTACTCGACGGCGCCGCTGGCCGGGATGATCGCGCCGACCATACGTTCGCTGGCATGCCACTTGGTGCCGGTGAAGTAGGTCATGTTGGCGCCGGCGTTGACATAGATCGCGGCGATACCCTGCTGGCGCATGAAGGCCTGGGCGCGTTCGACGCGCTGCAGATGCTCCTCCTTGCCGATCGGGACCGCGCCCGCGGTCATATCGGATAACGTCGACAAAGCCTGCTCTATGGTCTTTCCGCCAATAGTCATTTTTTTAACATCCCTGTTTGAGTTTTCGAACGCGCGCGCAACCGGTGCGCGACAGCCCCCGATGATAGCAGTTTTGCGCGCGGCGCTTGCCGTCCGGTCATCGTGCCGTCACACGCAAATGCTAGTGTGCCGGCTTCTCCGCACTCACTTTCAGGACAATAGCATGCAGCGCAATACATCCTTCTCCACCCGTCTCCTGCTGATTCCGACGGCCGTCGCAATCGTCGTCGCGGCCGTCGCCTGTGGCGGTGGCGACCAGCCGGTCGGCAGCAACGTGCCGCCGTTGCCGAGCGGCCGCTGGATCGCCGGCGATCTGCACACCCACACCACGCAGTCGGCCGACGCGGATGTCAGCCAGACGCTCGACAAGGTGCTGGGCAAGGCCTTCACCACGTTTGGCCTGGACTGGATGGCGGTGTCCAACCACTTGCGCGTATCGACGCGCGACGAGAAGGGCGCGACACTCGATACCTCGATCCCGATGTCGATCGGCGCGGAGCGCTACGAGATCCCGCGCGTGCAGGCCTTGCAGGCTGCCGGCACCTATGCCGACAAGCTGATTTTCAGCGGCTTCGAGTGGGATATGCCGACCCATGACCATATCGGCGTCGGCCTGTTCCAGGGCACCGATAAGCTGACCACCAGCACCAAGGGCATGAAAGAATTCGAGTATCTGTTCACTACCCGCGATCCGGCCATGTTCGACGCCGCCGATGTCGCCGCGTGGAAGGCCAGGTACGGCGAAACCCGCTACAACAAGACCGCTGACGACGCGCTCAAGGCGATCAGCTGGTTGAAGGACAACTACCCGGACACCAGCTACGCGGTCATCAACCACCCGTCGCGCAACAAGGGCAGCTACACGGTCGACGACTTCCGCCGCTTCAACGACATCGCGCCCAACATCATGTTCGCGATCGAAGGCATGGTCGGCAACCAGATGGAGCCGGATCGTGGCGGCTACACCGCTGCCTACACGCCTGAAAACGCGCCGCTGCGCGCGTATGGCGGCGTCGATTACGTCGTGGCCAAGGTCGGCGGCGTGTGGGACGCGCTGTTGGGCGAGGGACGCCGCGTCTGGAACCTGACCGATTCCGACACCCACTTCAAGATCGTCAACGGCAACAGCAGCGGCTACTTCCCCGGCGAGTACGCGAAGAACTATGTGTTCAACGCCGCCCAGGGCGCGCCGGCCATGAAGGACCTGCTGCAAGGTCTGCGCTCGGGCAAAATGTTCTCGGTCTACGGTGATCTGATCAACGCGCTGGACTTCAACCTGGCCAGCAAGGACGATCGCAAGGAGATGGGCGGAGAGATCAAGGTCGCCAGCGGCGAAAAGGTGGTTGTTACGATCCGCTTCAAGACCCCCGCGAAGAACAACTACGAGAAGCCGGTCGACAGCGGCACCGCCGCCAACGTCAAACCGGTGGTCGACCACGTCGACCTGATCGTCGGCGATGTCGGACCCAAAGCGGCGCAGGGCAGCGCGGCCTACAGCGTGGCCACCAACGCCAGCGCCAAGGTGGTCAAACGCTTCACCAGCGCCGACTGGAAGGTCGACGCCGATGGCTACTTCACCATCAGCTACGAGACCACCGCCACCAAGAACCAATACTACCGCCTGCGCGGCACCAATCTCGGCACCGATGTCGCCGGCCTGACGCAGGGTGGCGAGCCGTTGGCCGACCAGCGCACCGGCACCACCGACAACACCCAGCGTTTCAACGACATCAACGACCGTAACTACCGCAGCCTGTGGTTCTATTCGAACCCGGTGTTCGTCACGCTGCGCTAATCCGGTTGGGTTTTATCTGGCGAGCAGGCTGACCTGGTCGACGACGAAGGAGGTCTTCAGCGATGTGTCCTCGCGCATCGCGAAGTGCAGCGTCACCTGCTTGCCCTTGAACTCACTGAGATCGAAGGTACGGACCTTGTAGCCGTCGGCTGCATCGACGTTGGAGTAGGTGGCCAGGGTGCGCAGCACCCGCCCCAGGTTGCCGCGCACCGTGACCACCAGCGTATCGTGCGCGGTGCCGCCGGTGTCGGCGCTGTCGACGTGCAGCGCGAAGCTCAGCTCCGCGCTGGTCGCTTGCGCCGGTATCGTCACCGCCTGGCTCAGCGTTTGGCTGGTGCGCCGTCCCTTGCCGCCCATCCAGGCAAAGCGGGTGCCTTCGTACGCGGTTTGACCGGACAGGCTGCCGATGGTGCTGGTGGTGCCGCGCCAGCCGGTGGTCCCGTCTTCGAAGCCGCCGTTGACCGCAAGCTCGGTGGCGTCCCCGCCGCCGCCGCCACCTTCCTCGTCGATATCGGTGCCGACGTTGATGGCCGCATAGGCGCGCTTGACGGCGATGGCTTCCCTGGAGTCGGCCCCGTACAGTTCCTGCGCCGACGCCAGTACCTTGTTGCGGGCATCCGCATAGTTGGTCGACGACGTGAACTTGGTGGTCAGCGCCTTGAACCAGATGCGATAGGCCTTGTCGTTGCCGATGCCGCTCATCGCCGCCGGCTTCTTGACAAGGTATTTACTGTAATGGTCGTCGGCCGGATCGGCGTTCGATCCCTGCGACAGGAAGTAGAACATGCGGTTATTCGGACCGCTCGAATAGTGGACGTCCAGGTTTTTGAGTGAGGTGCTCCACGCGTCCGGGCTGCTGCCGTCCTTGCTGGGCTTATACATGTAGCGCAGTGGCTCGCCGCTCTTGCTGATCTCCTTGCCGGTCACCCAGTCGTTGCCGGCCGCCGGCACCACGTTGCCGGTGCCGCCTGCGCGCGCGTAGGCTTCCACCATGTCGCCGCCGATGTCGGAATTCGATTCGTTCAAGCCGCCCGACTCGCCCGAGTAGATCAGGTCCGCCGTGGACGCGGTGACCCCGTGCGACATTTCGTGGCCGATCACGTCGATCGATCCCAGGTGGTTGAAGAACGAGCCGTCGCCGATGTACATGCACTTGCAGCTGTCGTCGTAGAAGGCGTTGTCGTAGTTCTTGTCGACGTGGACGGCGATGTAGGTGGCAGTGTTGTTCCCGTCGAGCGACTGCCATCCCAGCACGTTCTTGTTGGTGTCGTAGGTGTTCATCAGACCCCACAACGCGTTGACGGCCGCCGTCTGGCCGTTGGCGTCGGTGGTGCTGCCGCCGTTGTATTGCTGGCCGTCGCCCCAGTTGTTGGTGCTGTTGGTGTAGATGCTGCCGGGGTTGGGATTGTTGGACGAGCTGTGATTGGCGTTGGTGATGGCCATGCCGCCGAATTTGCCGCCGGTGCCGCGCGTCGGGTCGAGCATCTGGAAGGCGCCGCCCGATTGCGAGGTACTGATCGGCACCACGCCGTTGTACTGGCTCTTGCCCTGGCCGATGGCCGTTTGCAGCGCCTGCCATTGGGCGATGATCGCGCCGGTCCTGGCGTTGACCATGGTGTCGTAGTAGAACGGCTTGCCGTCCTGCGCCATGCGTGTGCGCACATAGTAGGCCAGCTCGTGGCGCTCGACCACTTCCTGCACATCGAGCGCATTGAGCTCGGCCTCGGATTTGCTGGCCGCCGAGGCCACGCGCACCGTTTTCATGATCGGATAGAGCAGCAGTTCGGCGCCGGGCGTCCAGCGGTGCACGCCGCGCGGCGAGACCGATTTGACGGCGACGTCGATGGCTTGTTCGGCCGTCAGGGCCGGTGTCATGTCCACCGGCGCGGCGGCCGCGCTGGGGGACAGGCCGGGACGGCGGTCCGACACCGAGGAGCTGACGATGTCGCCGGCGTTGTTGGTCACCACCACCGACTCGGAGCCGAACACCCGCAAGCCCTTGAAGGTATGCTGCGCGCGCGTGATCTTCTGGCCGGCGACGCCGGGATGGACCGCGCCGATGCGGAAGCTGTAGTCGCCGCTGATGCCGCGCGAGCGCTCGAGCGCCGTCAGTTTCGACACCAGGCCGGCGCCCTCCTGCGGCGACGGCGGCGCGACCGGCGCGGCCATCATGCGGACAGGCGCTTGCGCCAGCGCGGTGTTGGCCGCGGCCATGGCGGCCGTGGCGATGCATGCTGCGAAAACAGGCGTGTGCAGGTTCATAACGTCCTCCAATCCGTTCCGGCGGCCTCCGACCGGGGGCGCCGTGTCCGCCAAGGCGGATGAGCCACGCTAGATCGTGCGCCAGCGTGACGTCATGTCCTGGATCAAAACATTATGAATTATGCACTAATTTGGCAGATTTCCGCTCACTGCGCCAACTGTGCGCGCACCCGGGCGATGGCCTTGCGCACCTGGTTCGGGGCGGTGCCGCCGACGTGGTCGCGCGCGGCCACCGAGCCCTCGAGCGTCAGCACGGCGAACACGTCGTCCCCGATCAGGGCCGAGTAGGCGCGCAGCTGGTCGAGCGTCATTTCAGCCAGGTCGATTTTCAGATCGTCGCAGGCGCGCACCGCGTGCGCCACGGCTTCGTGGGCGTCGCGGAACGGCAGCCCTTTCTTGACCAGGTAGTCGGCCAGGTCGGTCGCGGTGGCGTAGCCTTGCAGCGCGGCGGCGCGCATCGCCTCCGGCTTGACGCTGATGCCGCCGGCCATGTCGGCAAAGATGCGCAAGGTGTCGACCACGGTGTCGACGGTGTCGAACAACGGTTCCTTGTCTTCCTGGTTGTCCTTGTTGTAGGCCAGCGGCTGGCCCTTCATCAGGGTCAGCAGGCCCATCAGGTGGCCGTAGACGCGACCCGTTTTACCGCGCGCCAGCTCCGGCACGTCCGGGTTTTTCTTTTGCGGCATGATCGACGAGCCGGTGCAGAAGCGGTCGGCGATGTCGATGAAGCCCACGCGTGGGCTCATCCAGATCACCAGCTCCTCGGACATGCGCGACACGTGCGTCATGATCAGCGCGGCGGCGGCGGTGAATTCGATGGCGAAGTCGCGGTCGGAGACGGCGTCGAGCGAGTTGTGGCAAACGTCGTCGAAGCCCAGCGTTTTAGCCACGCGTTCGCGGTCGATCGGGAAGGTGGTGCCGGCCAGCGCGGCCGCGCCCAGCGGCAGGCGGTTGACGCGCTTGCGGCAATCGAGCATGCGTTCGGCGTCGCGCCCGAACATCTCGACGTAGGCCAGCATGTGGTGGCCGAAGGTGATCGGCTGCGCCACCTGCATGTGGGTGAAACCGGGCATGATGGTGTCGGCGTTCTTCTCGGCCAGGTCGGTCAGCGCGCCGCGCAGGGCGCCGAGCAGTTCGACCACGTCGTCGATGGCGGCGCGCACGTACAGGCGGATGTCGGTGGCCACCTGGTCGTTGCGCGAGCGGCCCGTGTGCAGGCGCTTGCCGGCGTCGCCAACCAGTTCGGTGAGGCGTTTTTCGATATTCAGGTGGACGTCTTCCAGGTCGAGCAGCCACTCGAACTGGCCGGCGTCGATCTCGGACGCGATTTGCGCCATGCCGCGCTCGATCTCGGCGCGGTCGGCGGCGCTGATGATGCCCTGCGAGGCCAGCATTTCGGCGTGCGCCAGCGAGCCCTGGATGTCGGCCTTGGCCAGGCGTTTGTCGAAGAAGACGGAGGCGGTGTAGCGTTTGACGAGGTCGGAAACAGGTTCGTTGAAGCGGGCCGACCAGGCTTCGCTCTTTTTGGACAGTTGTGCGGTCATAGTGGTGGGAATGGCTTTCGCGGTATTGGTGTCGATAGGCAGGACGGATTATAAACCGTCAACTGCTCAAAAATATGTCATTATTGCTATTTTGGCCACGTAAAACATGACGACAGCGCAGATCAGCACCGACCAGGGCCGGCTTGACGTGCCCCTGATTTACCAATTCCTCAGCGAGCAATCGACGTGGGCGGTCGGCATGCCGCGCGCGCTGCTGGAGCGGGCCATCGCCAATTCATTGTGCTTCGGGGTGTATCTGGACGGGCGCCAGATCGGCTTCGCGCGCGTGGTGACCGATTGCGCCACCTTCGCCAACCTGGTCGATGTGTTCGTGCTGCCGGCGCACCGGGGGCAGGGGCACAGCAAGCGGCTGATGGAGGCGATCGTCGCGCATCCGGATTTGCAGGGCCTGCGGCGCTTCACCTTGGCCACCTTCGACGCGCACGGTCTGTACGCGCAGTTCGGGTTCACGCCGCCGGTGCGCCCGGCGACCCTGATGGAGCGCTACTGCCCCGACGTCTACCGCAATTAGCGTTGTAGAACAAATACGTAGGGCGGATTAGGCGGAACGCCGTAATCCGCCATTGCATGCGCCGTCGTAACGCACGCAGTGGCGGATTACGCTGCGCTAATCCGCCCTACGGGTTTTAGATTGGCTCTTTATCCTATTGCCAGTTCATCAGCACCGGCGGCACCAGCAGCGCCAGCGCCATCACCGCGTAGATCAGCTGCAACGGGATCATCCACTTGGCCCAGGTGATCCACGGCACCCGCGCCAGCGCCAGCACGCCCACCGTGATGCCCGACGTCGGGATCATCGGCGTGGTCAGCTCGCCGAACTGGAACGCCAGGATCGCGGTCTGGCGGGTCACGCCCACCAGGTCCGCCAGCGGCGCCATGATCGGCATCGTCAACGCCGCCTGGCCGGTGCCGGAGTGGATGAAGAAGTTGATCACCGTCTGGATGCCGAACATCTTCCACGCCGTGAAAATGGGACTGGACGATTGCACCAGCGGCGTCAGGCCGTGCAGCATAGTGTCGATGATTTGCGCGTCGCGCGCCAGGATCATCGTGCCGCGCGCCAGCGCGATCACCAGCGCCGTGCCGACCAGGTCGCGCGCGCCCTGGATGAAGCCTTCGACGATCTGCCCCGAGTCGAGACGCCCCACCAGGCCGATGACCACGCCCATGGTCAGGAACAGCGCGGCGATTTCGTCGATGTACCAGCCGTAGTGCACCACGCCCACCACCATGATGGCCAGCGAGCCGGCGAAGATCCACAGCACGCGCTTGTGGCGCGCGGTCATGCCGTGCAGTTCGCCCAGTCCCTCGGGCTGCTCCTTGCGCTTTTCCAGGTCGAGCGCATAGGTGGGGCTCAGTTGCGGATTTTTTTTCACGCGCGCCGCGTACCACATCAGGAAGGCGGCCGTGATGGCGGTGGCGATGGTCCAGGCGATCAGCCGGTAGCCCCAGCCCGAGAACACCGGCACGCCGGCGATGCCCTGCGCGATGCCGACGTTGAAGGGATTGAGGAAGGCGGCGCCGAAGCCCACCTGCGAACCGAGGAAGGGGATCGACACGCCGGTGATGGTGTCATAGCCCAGCGCCAGCGCCAGCGGCACGAAAATCAATATAAACGGTATGGCTTCCTCGTTCATGCCGAAGGTGGCGCCGCCGAGCGAGAACAAGGTGACGAACACCGGGATCAGCGCCTTCTGGATGAAGGCCGAGTCCTTGTGCGCGCGCGCCAGCGCCTTGATCATCGAGTCGACCGCCTCGGTCTTTTGCAGCACCGCGAAGGCGCCGCCGACGATCAGCACGAAGCCGATGATCTGCGCCGCCTCGACGAAGCCCTTGATCGGCGCCTTGAGCAGCGCCACAACGCCTTGCGGCGCGCTTGGCACGTAGTGGAAGCTGTCCGGCACGATCAGCTGCTTGCCGTCGACCAGGTGGGTGTCGTATTTGCCGCCCGGGACCAGCCAGGTGGCGGTGGCGATCAGCGCCAGGATGATGAACAACAGGACGAAGGTGTGCGGCAGCTTGAATTTTTTGGTGGTCATGGGACGTCGTGGTCGTTGTTTTTATTGGCTCAGCAGATCGCCGGCGCGGTAGGCCCGGGCGCCCGCCACTTTGCCGACGTTCATCCCGCGCAGCACGTGGCGGTGGGCGCTGCGGGCGAAGAACACGCCGGCCACGCCGGCGCGCACCGTGGTCGTCTCGCCGCTGACCGGGTCGATCAAGTCGGCGATGGCGTCGCCGGGCGCGACGCGCTCGCCCAGCTCGCGGGTGTAGACCAGCACCCCGGCGTGCGGCGCGTACAGCGGCTCGACCCCTTCGAGCGGCGTGGCCTCGCACAGCGCGGCCGGCAGCGGCGCGGCGGCGATGGCGGCGGCGCCCGCGCCGCTGCCGTCGTCCAGCAGCACGCCGTTCAAGACCAGGAAGCGCAGCAGGGCGGCGGCGTCCTTTTCGGCCAGCTCGTAGCTGACCTCCATCTCGCCGCGCAGCTCCACGGTGGTCGACAGGCAGGCCGGCGGAATCGGATATTTACCCTCGAAGTGGCGCTCCAGGTCCCACCACAGGCGACTGCAGGCCTCGTCGAACGGTTCGCCGCCGGCCTGGTAGGCCAGCAGCAGCGCGTGCGCGCCCATCAGCGCCGACAGCGGCGCGATGGCGCCGGCCAGCGGCGTGCCGGCGTAGATGTGCATCACCGCCTCGTTGTCGCAGTGCAGGTCGAGCACGATGTCGGCGTCGACCGCCATCGTCATCAGCGCTTTTTTCAGGGTGTCGGCGTCGGTCGACGGGCGCCAGTTGGCGATCGAGGCGCGCGCGTGTTCGCGGATCAGGCGCACGTTGGCGTCGGCGTCCTGGCCGAGCAGGCCGTCGAGCGATGTTTTCAGGTCCTCGAACACGTGCTTGTAGTTGCGGTTGAAATTGACGCCGGTGGTCAGGTCGAAGCGGCCGAAGGCGGCGCCGTGGATCGCCTGCGCCAGCCCGATCGGGTTGGCCGCCGGCACCAGAATGACTTCGCCGGCGATCTGGCCGGCCGCCTCCAGCGCGGCCAATCGCTTGCGCAGGAACTGGGCCACCAGCATGCCCGGCACCTCGTCGGCGTGCAGCGAGGCCTGGATGTAGACCTTTTTGCCGGCGCCCGGAGTGCCGAAGTGGAAGCTGGTCAGTTCGAAAGCGGTGCTGCTGTGGGGGCCGGAAAGGGGGTGTTTTTGTACGTGCATGATGGGCTGGCAGGGAAGGTTGACGGTGCGGCGATGTGCTTAACGATGCTTAACGCGTGCTTTAGTGCTTGAGTATGTAGCACTATTTTCACAAAGTAAATCGTTCGGGCCGAATCGGGACGCGCTTTCTTGAGTTTTCCCCGCGAACTGCGTACAGTTAGTCGATTGGAATTATTTACATATGACATAACTACCAGAGAGAACTATGGCTGAATTGCACGGTATGCGAATTTCCACGATGGCGCGCTCGGTGCGCCGCGCGATCGGTCTGGGCGCGGTGATCGGCGTGCTCGGCCAACCGGGCCTGGCGCTGGCCCAGGACGCGTCGGCGCCCGCCCAGGACCCCGCCGCCGCCAAGCCGATGCCCCGGGTCGAGATCACCGGCTCGGCGATCAAGCGCATCGAGTCGGAGACGGCGTTGCCGGTGCAGGTCATCACCCGCGAGGAGATCGACAAGGTGGGCGTGACCACCGCCTCCGAAATCCTGGCCCGCCTGTCGGCCAACGTCGGCGGCCTCACCGACGGCGCCAGCATCAACGTCGGCGGCGACCAGCGCGGCTTCAACAGCGCCAACCTGCGCGGCATCGGCACCTCCTCGACCCTGGTGCTGCTCAATGGCCGCCGCATGGCCAACTTCGCCTCGCCCGGCGACGACACCGGCGTCGACCTCAATAACATCCCGGCCGCCGCCATCCAGCGCGTCGAAGTGCTGCTCGACGGCGCCTCGGCGCTGTACGGCACCGACGCCATCGGCGGCGTGATCAACTTCATCACCCGCAAGGACTACCAGGGCGTGGAGCTGAACGCCTATGGCCTCAAGACCCAGGAGGGCGGCGCCGGCAAGCGCAAGGCCAGCATCACGGCCGGTTTCGGCGACCTGTCCAAGGACGGCTTCAACGTCTTCGCCGTGGCCGACGTGCAGAAATCGAACGCCTTGAGCACCTCGCAGCGCGACTTCATCGGCGACCTGCGGGTGCCCGAGCGCCTGCCGCACCTGCTGTCGGGCTACACCTCGCCGGCCAATATCCGCCTCTCCAGCGCCCAGCGCGATGAACTGCAGGAGCAGAACTTCCGCATCAACGGCAAACCGATCACCAACCGCACCATCAATCCGTCGGTGCCGACGTGCGCGGCGCCGGCCAACCTGTATCTGCCGGCCGGCATCGGCGGCGTCGACGCCTGTACCTACGATTACATGCGCGACACCGAGTTGTTCCCCAAGTCGGACAAGAGCAACCTGCTCACACGCGGCGTGTTGCAGCTCACGCCGAACAGCCAGTTGTACGCCGAGGTGGCGCTGAGCCGCTCGAAGACCTGGTACATCGGCTCGGGCGCGCGCGCCGACGACGCCGAAATCGACTACAAGAAGATCCCGGCGTTCGCCGGCTTCACGCTCTCGCCGGAGGAAGACGCCGATCCGGGCGCGCCGGTCACCGTCGGCCTGCGCATGCGCATGAACGAGGCCGGCCGGCGCGCCACCGAGTTGACCAGCGAAAGCCAGCGCTATGTGGTCGGCCTGACCGGCACCGCCGCCGGCTGGGACTATGACTTCGGCGTCAACCACAGCGTCAACAAGATCAAGGACCGCGACACCCACGGCTACCTGTTGAAGGACCAAATGCTGCAGGGGATCGCCGATGGCTTGATCAACCCGTTCGGGCCATCGAGCCAGGCCGGCGTCGACCTGCTCAACCGCATCCAGGTCGACGATGTGGCGCGGCGCGCGCGCGGCACCATGGATTCGGTCGACTTCAAGCTCTCGCACGCGATCGGCGCGCTGGCCGGCGGCGACGCCGCGCTGGCCGTCGGCGGCGAATACCGCCGCGAACGCACCAGCTACAATCCGTCGGACCTGCTGTTGAGCGACAACATCAACAACGATCCGGCGCCCGAGGAGGAGCGTGCCTACAGCAACAGCCGCAAGGTCAAGGCGGTCTACGGCGAGCTGCTGCTGCCGTTCACCAAGCAGTGGGAGGCGCAGCTGTCGGCGCGCTACGACCACTATCAGGTGGTCGGCGGCGCCGCCAGTCCGAAGGTGGGCGTGAGCTACACGCCGACCAAGACCATGCTGTTCCGCGCCTCGGCCGGCCGCGGCTTCCGCGCGCCGTCGATGACCGACCTGTATCGCGCCAACATCTACAGCGTCACCGCCACCTTGCCCGATCCCGTGGCCTGCGCCGTGGAAGACGCCACCTTGGCCGATTGCGCCGACAACTGGAGCACGCGCCGCTACTCGAACGCCAACCTCAAGCCCGAGCGCAGCCGCCAGTTCTCGACCGGCATGGTGATCCAGCCTTCCAAAAACGCGTCGATGACGATCGATTACTGGAACATCGAGCGCACCGACTTGATCAGCGAGATCGGCGACGACATCATCCTCGGCAACCTGGCCAAATACGGCAACCTGGTGCACCGCGACGAGGACGGCGCGATCGACTACATCGAGCTGCGCAAGGAAAACCGCGGCGCGCAAAAGGCCTCGGGCATCGATGTGATCCTCGACTACAACGGCGTGCGCACCTGGGCCGGCAATTTCGGCGGCCGCCTGTCGGGCACCTACGTGCTCACGTCGAAGATCCAGAACGACGTCGGCGACCCGTATGTGAGCAACCTGGGACGCTTCGTCACCGACGGCGTGGTGCAGCGCTGGCGCCATACCATCAACTTCGACTGGGACCGGGGTCCGTATTCGGCAACGCTGTCGAACACCTTCTCGAGCGGCTACCACGACCAGAACTCGGCCATCAACACCGACGACGGCACGGTGGTGGCGCCCAACCGCGTCAGCTCCTACTCGCTGTGGGACCTGTCGGGCGCCTGGCAGGTGAGCAAGGCGTTCAAGCTGCGCGCCGGGGTCCAGAACCTGTTCGACAAGGCGCCGCCGTTCTCCAACCAGGCCTATTTCTTCCTGTCCGGCTACGATCCGACCTACACGGATCCGCGCGGCCGGCGCTTCTTCGCCAGCGCCAGCTACGCCTTCAAATGAAAGCCCTCCACAATGTAATACATGCTTAAGTAATTGATTGGTATCATCTGTATTACCACGGCGCCGCGCGCAAGCCCCGGCGCCGGTTTCATCATTGGAAGGGCAACATGAAATTTACAGGTTCTACGTTCCAGCGCCTTTGCTTGCTTTGGCTGCTGGTGTTCGCCGGCGTCAGTGCGCATGCGGCCCAGGGAGCGGCCGCCACGTCGTCGGCCAAGGCGCAGTCGGGGACCAAGGCCAGCAAGCCGGCCAAGGCGGTACCGCCGCCCAAGCCGGTGCTGGCGCCGCCGGCGGGCAACCTGGTGATCATCGGCGGCGGCCTGCGCGCCGACAACGCCGAAGTCTGGCAGCGCATCGTGCAGCTGGCCGGCGGCCGTGGCGCGCGTATCGGCGTATTCGGCTCGGCCTCGATCAACCCGGAAAAGTCGGCGCAAAACACGGTTAACAAGCTCAATCAATATGGCGCCCAGGCGTTCTTCATCCCGCTCGGCGTGACGCTGCCCAACAGCGATTACCGCAAGGCCGCCGAGGACCCGGAGGTGGTGGCGCTGATCCACTCGGCCACCGGCATCTACTTCACCGGCGGCGACCAGGCCCGTATCACCAAGGCGCTGGTGCGCCCCGACGGCTCGCGCACGCTGGCGCTGGAGGCGGTATGGGACGTGTACCGCGACGGCGGCGTGGTGGCCGGTTCCAGCGCCGGCGCCGCGATCATGAGCACCACCATGTTCTACGACGCCAAGGCCACCCTGGACATGCTTAAACAGGGCGTCACCGACGGCAACGAGATCGCGCCGGGACTGGGCTTCATCGGCGACGACGTCTTCGTCGACCAGCATTTGCTGGTGCGCGGCCGCTTCGCCCGCATGATCCCGGTGATGTTGAAAAAAGGTTATCAGATCGGCCTGGGCATCGACGAGAACAGCGCGATGGTGGTCAACGCCCGCCGCGATGTGGAAATCATCGGCTACAGCGGCGCGCTGCTGCTCGATTTGTCGGCGGCGATCACCGACCGTGGCATCAAGGGTTTCAATATTAGCAATGCCACCATCAGTTATCTGGACAGGGGCGACAAATTCAACCTGGTCTCGCGCGAGTTCACGCCGTCGGCCGACAAGGCGGACAACAAGCTCGATCCGAACCAGCCCGACACGCGCGGCACCGTTTTCACCAACGACATCCTGGGCAACAACGCAGTGCTGGACCTGATGGTGAACCTGATCGACAACGCCCAGCAGGAGGCCATCGGCATCGCCTTCGGCAATCCGCGCGATTCGGCGCCGGACATCGGCTTTGAATTCCGCTTCAGTAAAACCATCAACAGCGTCGGCTACAGCTCGACCGAGGTGGAGGCGTATTCGGTGCTCAAGCTGAGGATGGACATCCGGCCGATCCAGCTCCAACAACCGCTTTACCGGTACCGGTAGCGGGCGAACCGGGAGTCGGCCGCCATGCGCACACCGGGCACCATGTTGAAGCACCTGATCGGGGCGGTCCTGGTGCTGGCCATTCCGCTGGAGGGCGCGTTGGCCGCGCCGGCCGCTCCCAAAGGTTCGCTGGTGATCATCGGCGGCGGCCTGCGGGGCGACAACGCCGACGTCTGGCAACGCATCGTCGCGCTGGCCGGCGGGCCGGGCGCGCGCATCGCCGTGCTGCCGTCGGCGGCGGCCGATCCGCAGCGGACCGGCGACAGGATCGTCGAGCGACTCAATGGCTACGGCGCGGCCGCCTTCATGGTGCCGCTGGCGGTGCGCCTGGACGGCAGCGATTTCCGCCGGGTGGCCGAGGATGGCGAGTTGGCGGCGGCCGTGCGCGGCGCCGGCGGCGTGTTCTTCTCCGGCGGCGACCAGTCCCGCATCACGCAGGCGCTGGTGCGCGAGGACGGCAGCCGCAGCGCGGTGCTGGAGGCGGTGTGGGACGTCTACCGCGGCGGCGGCGTGGTGGCCGGCGACAGCGCCGGCGCCGCCATCATGAGCAGCACCATGTTTTACTCGCCGAATTCGGTGTTCGGCACCCTGCGCGGCGGCGTCAATGAAGGCCGCGAAATCGCGCCCGGCCTGGGCTTCATCGGCGACGACGTCTTCGTCGACCAGCACCTGCTGGTGCGCGGACGCTTCGCCCGCATGATCCCGGCGATGCTCAAAAAGGGCTACAAATTCGGGCTGGGCATCGACGAGAACACCGCCATGGTGGTCGACAGCCGCCGCAACGTGGAAATCGTCGGCCACAAGGGCGCGCTGCTGATCGACCTGTCGCGCGCCACCACCGACCCCGCCAGCGCCGGCTTCAACGTCTCCAACGCGGTGATCAGCTATCTGGACCGGGGCGACCGCTACGACCTGGCCTCGCACGTGTTCACGCCGTCCGAGGCCAAGGCCGGCGGCCGGCTGCGGGCGGAACACGCGGTGCTGCACCAGCCGGTGTTCTCGCCCGATATCCTGGGCAGGAACGCGGTGGTGGACCTGATGGAGAGCCTGATCGTCAACCGCCGCGTCGAGGCGATCGGCATCGCCACTAGTGGTCCCCGGTCGCTGCTGCCGGAGTTGGGCTTCCAGTTCACCTTCAGCAAAACGCGCGACAGCGTCGGCTATGCATCGACATCGGCGTCGGTGACGGCGGCGCCGGTGCAGAGCTACTCGATCCTCAACGTCCGGCTGGATATCCGCCCGCTCGACATCGGGCAGTCGCTGACGACGCAAAAAAACTAGGCTGGGAGGTGGGGTGCTGAAAAGCGGCTTTTACTAAATGCCGCTAACCTTTGCTAACCTCTACTAGCCCGCGCTATTCCTTACTAAAATTGCCGCGCGTGACGCGAAACCATACTAAATTTCGCTGCGCCACCGCGGCGACAACCTAAAATAACGGTCACGTTTTCAACCGCTTGCCAGGAATCCCATGAGTCTTTTCGTTCACTCCCGCCGCTTTGTCTCTGCGCTGCTATTGGCGCTGTCCGCAGGCGCAGTTACCGCGTTGGCTGCGGCACCGGCGACTTCGCCGGACAGCCAACCGGCCACCGTCCGCCTCGACTACATCCATAGCGGCAACGCGCTCAACGAGCAGTATGCGGTGGAGCGTGTGGTGATCGAGCCGCTGCCGTGGCCCGGCGACATGCGCCGCACCATCGACGACACCAATCGCGGCAACAACCTGGTGGAGGTGGTCGACGCCGCCTCCGGCAAGCTGCTGTACTCGCGCGGCTTTTCAACAGTGTTCGCGGAATGGGCCAGCACCGAGGAAGCCGGCAAGACCAATCGCGGCTTCCAGGAGTCGGTGCGCTTCCCGAAACCGGACAAGCCGGTGAAGGTGCGCATCCTCAAGCGCGACGAGCGCGGCGCCTTCTCCGTGGTGTGGACGACCAGCGTCGATACCGACGCGATGGACGTGGTGCGCAAGCAGGCGCCCACGCCGGCAAAGCCGATCGGCATCCGCGTCAACGGCCCGTCGAAGGACAAGGTCGACCTGCTGATTTTGGGCGACGGCTACACGGCCGGCGAGATGAAGAAGTTCGAGGCGACCGCGCGCCGCCTGGCCGACCATCTGTTTAACACCTCGCCGTTCAAGGAGCGCGCCAAGGACTTCAACGTCTGGGCGCTGGCCTTGCCGACGCAGGAATCGGGCGTGTCGCGGCCATCGACCGGCGTGCACCACGCCTCGCCGCTGGGCACGCGCTACGACATCTTCGGCAGCGAACGTTATGTGCTGACCACCGACAACCGCGCGCTGCGCGAACTGGCGCAGAACGCGCCCTATGAATTCATCGAAATCCTCGTCAACAACGACACCTATGGCGGCGGCGGCATCTTCGGCCAGTTCAGCACAGCGGCGGCCAACAACGACTGGGCCAACTATCTGTTCGTGCACGAATTCGGCCACCACTTCGCCGGATTGGCCGACGAGTACTACACCTCGCCGGTGGCCTACGCCACCGGCGGCGCCACGCGCCCGGAGCCTTGGGAGCCTAATGCGACGGCGCTGCACGATCCGGCCAACGTAAAGTGGAAAAAGTTCGTCAAGGAGGGCACGCCGTTGCCGACGCCGTGGAAGAAGGACGACTACGAGGCGGCGTCGCGCGCGTACCAGAAGGAGCGCGTCGCGCTGCGCAAGGCAGACCGGCCGGAGTCGGAGATGAGCGCCTTGTTCCACAAGGACCTTCAGCACACCAACGAACTGTTCTCGCGCGATCCGAACCGGCACGTGGTTGGCGCCTTCGAGGGAGCCAACTACGAGGCCAAGGGATATTACCGTCCCGAGATGCAGTGCATTATGTTCGACCGCAGCGACAAATTCTGTTCCGTGTGCGCGGACGGGATCAGCACCATCGTCGACCTCTACTCCCGGCCGAAAAGCGAATAATCGGTTTTAGTACGCTACCGTACAGAGCACATCGGCTTGGGTTGCTATTCTGGATACGTGATCTGGCGCTTCTAAACAAGAGCGCGACGCAGGCAAGGCCCAAGGCCCTGCCTTAATAAGATAAGAACGCATCCAAATTAAACTTGAGAGGAAATATCATGAGCAAAATCATCGCTACCCTGATCGCCGGCCTGTTCGCAACCGCAGCTTTCGCACAGACCCCTGCACAGACCAACGAAGTCGCCAAGGCGCAGCAAGAAGCCAACAAGGACGTCGCCAAGGCTGAACAGAAAGAGATGAAAGTTGATGCCAAAGCCGACAAGAAAGCCAACAAGGCCGTCGCTAAAGCCAACCAGACCCACGACGAAGCCCAGGCTAAAGTAAATGTGGAAGCCGCCAAAGCGAACGAAAAAATCGCCAAGGCAGATCCAGAAGACAAAGCCAAAGCCGCCGCCAAAGGCGAAAAGAACATCGCTAAAGCCGAAGAAAAGGCCAACAAAAAGGCCGTGAAAGCCGACGCCAAAGCGATCAAGGCAACCGTTGACGCCACCGAAGACAAAGCGCTGGCCGCCAACAAGACCGACGCAGTGAAAGCCAAATCGGCTGCCGAAGTCAAAGAAGCCGCCGCTAAGCATTAATTCTTAGCCAGGCAATAAAAAAGACGAGCAATGCTCGTCTTTTTTTCGCCTTTTTATCGCATTCAAACCCGCACAGCAAAGCGGGGTCGGACCCTACGGGTCCGACCCCAAACCCGTAGTGCTAGATAATCGGCGTCAGCGATGTGGGTTTGATCTTCGTCGCCAGCGCTTTGCCTTTGCGTGCGCGCTTGCCGAAGTGGACCGCCAGGGCCGATGCCGACAGACGCTCTTCCTGCGCCTTGCCGCCACGTCCGATGCCGGAGACGATCACGCCTTTCTGGCTGATCGGCTTGGCCGCGATCAAGGTCTCCTTGTCGTCCAGCTCCATCAGGATGACGCCGCGGCCGCCGTTGGTCAGCACCTTCATTTCGTCCATGCCGAACACCAGCACCCGCGCGTTGGCCGACAATACGGCCACCGCGCTGGCGCCGTCCGCCACCACCGCCGGCGGCAGCGGCACGTCGCCCTCGTCCAGCGTGACAAAGGCCTTGCCGCCCTTGATGCGGCTGACCATGTCGCCGGCCTTGGCGATGAAGCCAAAGCCCGCGCTGGTGGCCATCATCAGTTGCGTGGCGGCCGGTCCGGCGAAGTAATGCTGGATGCGCGCGCCGGAAGCCAGGTCGATCAGGGTGGTGATCGGCACGCCGTCGCCGCGTGCGTTGGGCAGCGCGGCCACGGGCACCGAGTACACCTTGCCGTTGCTGCCGAAGGCGAGCAGGTTGTCCACTGTGCGGCATTCGAACGCGCCATACAGCGTGTCGCCTGCCTTGAACGTGAATTGCGTGGCGTCGTGGCCGATGCCGGTGCGCGCGCGTATCCAGCCTTTTTCCGAAATGATGACGGTGACCGGTTCGTCCACCACCTTCTGTTCGACCACGGCTTTCTGCGCTTCTTCGATCAAGGTGCGGCGGGCGTCGCCGTATTGCTTGGTGTCGGCTTCGATTTCCTTGATGATGGCGCGCTTCATCGACGCTGGATTGTCGAGCAGGTCCTGCAACAGCTGCTTCTCTTTGCGCAGTTCGGCCAGTTCCTGCTGAATCTTGATCGCTTCCAGACGTGCCAGCTGGCGCAGGCGGATTTCCAGGATATCTTCGGCCTGGATGTCCGACAGGCGGAAGCGCTCCATCAGCGCCGCTTTCGGTTCGTCCGAATTGCGGATGATGTGGATCACTTCATCGATGTTCAGCAGGATGGTCTCGCGGCCTTCCAGGATATGGATGCGCGCGTCGACCTTGCCCAGCTTGAATTTGGTGCGGCGGGTGACGGTGATGAAGCGGAAGTCGATCCATTCCTGCAGAATCTCGCCCAGGCCCTTTTGGCGCGGACGGCCATCGCCGCCGATCATCACCAGGTTGATCGACGCCGACGATTCCAGCGACGTATGCGCCAGCAGCATCAGCATGAATTCCGTCTGATCCTGGTTCTTCGACTTCGGTTCGAACACCAGGCGTACAGGCGCCGCGCGGCCCGATTCGTCGCGGATGGTGTCGAGCGAGTTGAGGATCAGCGATTTGAGCGCCATCTGTTCCGGCGACAGCGCCTTCTTGCCCATCTTGATCTTGGGATTGGTCAGCTCCTCGATCTCTTCGAGCACTTTCTGCGACGAGGTGCCCGGTGGCAGTTCGGTGACCACCGCCTGCCATTGGCCGCGCGCCAGCTCTTCGATTTTCCAGCGCGCGCGCACCTTCATGCTGCCACGCCCGTTGGCGTACATCTCGCTGATCTGCGCCGCCGGCGTGATGATCTGGCCACCGCCCGGGAAGTCCGGACCCGGCACCAGCGCCATCAACTCGCTGTGCGAGATCTTCGGATTGCGGATCATGGCGACTGCCGCCTGCGTGACCTCGCCCAGGTTGTGCGACGGGATTTCCGTCGCCAGGCCGACCGCGATACCGGAGGCGCCGTTCAGCAGCACCATCGGCAGGCGCGCCGGCAGCAGGCACGGTTCTTCGGTCGAGCCGTCGTAGTTGGCCTGGAATTCCACCGTGCCGAGATTGATCTCGTCGAGCAGCACCTTGGCGATTGGCGTGAGCCGCGCCTCGGTGTATCGCATCGCCGCCGCGCCGTCGCCGTCGCGCGAGCCGAAGTTACCCTGGCCGTCGACCAGCGGATAGCGCAGCGAGAAGTCCTGCGCCATGCGCACCATGGCGTCGTACACCGACTGGTCGCCGTGCGGGTGCAATTTACCCAGCACGTCGCCGACCACGGTGGCCGATTTGCGCGGCTTGGCGGTCGGGTTCAGGCCCATTTCGTTCATTGCGTACAGAATGCGGCGCTGTACCGGCTTCTGGCCGTCGCACACGTCCGGCAGCGCGCGGCCCTTGACCACCGAGATGGCGTAATCGAGGTAGGCGCGTTCGGCGAAGGTGGACAGGGTCAGCGTTTCGCCGCCGTCACCGCCATCGCCGCCATCGGGCGGGCCGTCGCCGTCGCCGCCTTGCGGCGGAACCGGAGGCACGGGGGGCTGCGGCGGCTGGCCGGCTTGGGCCGGCGCTGCCGCGGATTCGTCAAAGAGATTTGCTTGAGTCATAGTCGTTCAAAATTAAATATCGGCTTCGGCTTCGTTGCCGTGTTCTTCGATCCACGCGCGGCGGGCGGCGGCTTCGCCTTTACCCATCAGCATATTGAAGCGCGCGGCCGATTCGCCGTGGGCGAAAGCGCCCAGCGACACCGGCAGCAGGCGACGGGTGTCCGGATTCATCGTCGTTTCCCACAGCTGTTCGGCGTTCATCTCGCCCAGGCCTTTGAAGCGGGAGATCGACCAGGCGCCTTCCTTCAGGCCGTCCTTGCGCAGCTTGTCCTCGATGGCCACCAGCTCGCCCGGGTCGAGCGCGTACAGCTTCTGGATCGGCTTCTTGCCGCGCGCCGGCGCGTCGACGCGGTACAGCGGCGGGCGCGCGATGCAGATATTCCCGTTGGCGATCAGGCCGGGGAAGTGCTTGAAGAAGAGCGTCAGCAGCAGTACCTGGATGTGCGAGCCGTCGACGTCCGCGTCTGAGAGGATGCAGATTTTGCCGTAGCGCAGACCGGAAAGATCCGGCGTGCTGTCGGCCGTGTGCGGGTCGACGCCGATCGCCACCGAGATGTCGTGGATCTCGTTGTTGGCGAACAGGCGGTCGCGGTCCGTCTCCCACGAGTTGAGCACCTTGCCGCGCAGCGGCAGGATGGCCTGGAACTCCTTGTCGCGGCCCATCTTGGCCGAACCGCCCGCCGAGTCACCCTCGACCAGGAACAATTCGGTGCGATGGACGTCGGTCGATTCGCAGTCGGTCAGCTTGCCGGGCAAAACGGCTACGCCGGACGACTTCTTCTTTTCGACTTTTTGCAGGGAGCGCAGGCGCGATTGCGCCTGTTTGATGACCAGCTCCGCCAGTTTTTTGCCGTAGTCGACATGGTGGTTCAGCCACAGTTCCAGCGCAGGCTTGGAGTAGGTCGACACCAGGCGCACGGCGTCGCGCGAATTGAGGCGTTCCTTGATCTGGCCCTGGAACTGGGGGTCCAGCACCTTGGCCGACAACACGAACGAAACGCGCGCGAACACATCCTCCGGCAGCAGCTTGACGCCCTTCGGCAGCAGCGAGTGCATCTCGACGAAATTCTTCACCGCGCCATACAAGCCGTCGCGCAGGCCCGATTCGTGGGTGCCGCCGTTCGGCGTTGGAATCAGGTTGACGTAGGATTCGCGCACCACGGCGCCTTGCTCGGTCCACGCCACCACCCATGCCGCGCCTTCGCCCTCGGCGAAGCCTTCGGCGTCCGGGCCGGCAAACTGCGCGCCCTCGAACAGCGGGATCAGGGTCTCGCCGTCGGTCGATTGCGCCAGCGCCTCGGTCAGATAGCCGCGCAAGCCGTCGTTGTACTGCCAGGTTTGCGATTCGCCGGTCTTGGCGTTGGCCAGGGTGACGGTCACGCCGGGCAGCAGTACCGCCTTGGAGCGCAGCAGGCGCTGAAGTTCGGTCTGCGAGATCGCGGGCGAGTCGAAGTATTTGGCGTCCGGCCAGGCGGTGACGCGGGTACCGGACTTTTTGCCGTCGCGCGGCGCGACCACGGAGGACAGCGGCTCGACCACGTCGCCGTGCTCGAAGGCCAGCTTGTGCAGGCCGGTGCCATCGGGTTCCTTGCGCCAGACGGTGATCTCCAGGCGCTTGGACAGCGCGTTGGTGACCGACACGCCGACGCCATGCAGGCCGCCCGAGAAGGCGTAGGCGCCGCCCGAGCCCTTGTCGAACTTACCGCCGGCGTGCAGGCGGGTGAAGACGATTTCCACCGTCGGCACGCCTTCTTCAGGGTGCAGCCCGACCGGGATGCCGCGGCCGTCGTCTTCGACGGTGATGCTGCCGTCGGCGTTTTGCGTGACGACGATGTTCTTGCAATGGCCGCCCAGCGCCTCGTCGGAGGCATTGTCGATCACTTCCTGGATGATGTGCAGCGGATTTTCGGTGCGGGTGTACATGCCCGGACGTTGCTTGACTGGTTCCAGGCCCTTGAGGACCCGGATGGATGATTCGCTGTAATCGGAAACTGGTTTTTTAGTGGCCATACGTTCAAGCTTGTGATTTTAATACTGGGTTTATGTACAGTTTTATACGTTCGTTTGCGTATTCTATCCTCAACCGGACGCGATCGAGGCCTAAAACGGGACAAAAAATAGCTGCGGGCCAATTTATACACGATGTTTACAACGGGGGCGTGACTTTTTAGACCGTTTTTACGGGCGCCCCGATAAGCTGATTCGTATCGCAACGATCAATCAGGAGTTCGATATGCACGAACGGCCGGCGCTTTGATCGCTGCGAATACCACTCCCAGGATGTTCCAACCACTGAAAGAAAGAACCGCATCATGAACAAATTACTACTTGCCGCCGTCGTCAGCGCCGCATTCGTTTGCGGCCAGTCCCGCGCCGAGGATGCCGCGCCGGCCGCCGTCGCCAAGGCCGATAACGAAACGAGCTTCAACGCCGCTGTCGTGTCGGACTACCGCTACCGGGGCATTTCGCAGACGCGCCTCAAGCCCGCGCTGCAGGGCGGCGCCGACTATGTGAACAATCCGACCGGTTTGTATGCCGGCGTCTGGATGTCGACCATCAAATGGACCAAGGATGCGGGTGGCGATGGGGATGTCGAAGTCGATATCTACGCGGGCAAGCGCGGTCAGGTCAGCGAGGCGGTATCGTACGACGTGGGCGTGCTCACCTACGTGTATCCGTCCAACGACCTGAAAAACGTGCGCGGCTTCGCCAACGCCGACACCACCGAGATCTACGGGCAGCTCGGGTTTGGCCCCGCCTATATTAAGTACTCGCACGCGGTGGCCAATCTGTTCGGCTTCATCGACAGCAAAAACAGCGGCTATGTGGACGTCGGCGCCAATATCGACGCGGGTGACGGTTTCACCGTCAACCTGCACGCCGGACACCAGAAGGTGAAGCACAACGACGTCTCGAGCTACACCGACTGGAAGGTCGGCGCCACCAAGGACTTCGGCGTGGTCACCGGTTCGCTGGCGGTGATCGGCACGAATGCCGACAAGACGGCGTACGCCTCGCCAGCCAATGGCAAGTTCCTCGGCAAAACCGCGCTACAGCTAATGATCAGCAAGGTCTTTTGATCTTTTCTAGCACTCGCCCGTAAATCCGGGCAAGGGTCGTACCCCCCACGGGGTACGACCCTGCGATGGTTTTGGGTCCAGCGGTGCCGGATTATGCGTGGAATACTTCCCGGTACAGGTGCCGCACTTCCGGCGCGCACAGCACGTTCGCAGCCTTGTACATCGCTGGTTCCAGCTCGCTATGGTGCGAGTGATACGCGCCTTGCTCGTCCAGAATCAGCATGTCCGCCAGCCGCGCGCCCCGCAACTGCGCCACAAACACCAGCACACACCCTGTCTGATGCGCCGACAACGGCACGCTGCCATGCGCCACCGTCACCAGCACGCGCGCACCTGGATTGGCCCGTTGCGCCTCGAGCAGACGCTCGAGCAAAGGCGCGTGGTTCGGACGCTCCAGTTCCTCCCGCCGCAGCAGCGCCACGATCACGCCTGCACGCGCCAAGGCCGTATCGGCCTTGGCGCTACCCGACGTCGGCGACGCGCCTGAATCCACAAACTGCGACGCATCGACCACCAAATCATCGTATAGCTGCGGATCGTATGCGCCGGGATCGGGACAGACCAGTAGCACGCGATTGCCGGCCGCCACTCGCAACAACGCCAGTTCCTCGGCCAGATCGGAGACGTCCCGATTGCCGTCCATGCCCGTTAGCGCGACGATCATGCCACCTCCGCCGCTGCAGTACAGGCACGCGTGGCCGGTTGCGCCGCCGCGTCCGAACGATAGACTGGAATGTCTTCCAGCTCCTCCAGCGCGGCGGCGAGGCCGAGCTTGCACTCCGTGCTGGCGGGTGTCATCGGCAGGCGCAACTCATCGCCGATCCGGTCCTGTATCGACAGCGCGGCCTTGAGCGGCGCTGGATTCGGCTCCGAAAACAGCAGCCGGATAATCGGCAGCAGATGGTCGAACAGATCGCGTGCCTCCGTCAGGCGTTGCGCGCACACCAGATCGTATAGCCGCACATACAAATCGACGCGGATATGCGCGGCGGCCGAGAAGGCGCCATGCCCGCCGCCGCACAAGGCTGCGAACAGCAGCGCATCGTCGCCGCACAGCATCGACAGCGGCGTGCGGAGCACCAGCTCCGTCATCTGCTGCAAGCTGCCGCCGGCTTCCTTGATGCCGATGAATTGCGGGTTGACCGCCAAACGGCGCGCTGTGGCCAGCTCCAGATTGATGCCGGTGCGCGCCGGCACGTTATACAGCACGATCGGCTGCGCCGTGGCGTCGGCGATCGTCTCGAAGTGGCGCACCAGACCATCCTGCGATGGCCGCACATAGGCGGCGAGATCGATTTCGCAATGATGCAGCGGTGTGGCCAGCGGCACCCAGATGCCGCGAATGGAGGTAAGCATGATCTTTTCGGATAGTGGTAACACTTCAAGCTTATGCCGAGGCTTGTAAAAATTCTCTAAAGAGTGTGGCCGGGGGCGTAAACAGCGTGTAAACAAGGCATAAGCGAAAGGCATAATCGCGTACCGGAACACCAAATTTTTACGGTTTGTTTACACCGCCCCTCCAAGTCTTTACAAAATCTTTAGACCCTTCCCGCTAACCTTCCCAGTATCAAAACAAGACCTGTGAGGGTGTGATGGACATAGTATTTATCGGTGCGATGGTGATGTTCTTCGCTGTGACCGTGGCGTTTACCGCCGGTTGCGACAAGCTGGGAGGCCAGCCATGAGCCTCTTCTACGTGATCGGCGCCGCCGCCGCCGGCGGCCTGCTGGTGTATTTGATCGTCGCGTTGCTGAAAGCGGAGGAACTGTGATGACCATGCAATCGATCGTTCTGCTGGTGGTGTTCCTGGCCGCCGTCATCGCATTGGCCTACCCGCTCGGCATCCTGCTGACGCGCGTCGGCAACGGCAATGCCATCCCCGGCATGGGCTGGATCGGCAAGATCGAGGCGCTGTTGTACCGCGCCGCCGGCATCGCTGGCCAGGACGGCAAACCCGAAGGCCAGAACTGGAAAGCCTACGCCATCGCGCTGCTGGCCTTCAACGGCATCGGCGCCTTAGCTGTTTACGCGCTTCAGCGGGTTCAGGCCTTCCTGCCGCTCAATCCCCAGGGCTTTGACAACGTCAGCCCCGACTCGTCGTTCAACACCGCCGTCAGCTTTGTCGCCAACACCAACTGGCAGGGCTACAGCGGCGAACAGACTGTGAGTTATCTAACCCAGATGCTGGCGCTGACCGGCCAGAACTTCTTCTCCGCCGCCACCGGCATGGCTGTCGCCTATGCGCTGATCCGGGGCTTTTCTTCACGTTCGGCCAAGTCGATCGGTAACTTCTGGGTCGACGCCACCCGTTCGACGCTGTATGTGCTGCTGCCGCTGTCGCTGGTGTTCGCCGTATTCCTGATGGGGCAGGGCGTGATCCAGAACTTCTCCGCGTATAAAGAAGTAACCCTGCTCGATCCGGTCACCTACACGCAGCCCAAAGTCGGCGCTGATGGACAGCCGCTGAAGGACGCCAAGGGCGAGCCGGTCACCGAAACGCTGACCGCCAAAACGCAAACCATCGCCATGGGACCTGTCGCCTCGCAGGAGGCGATCAAGATGCTGGGTACGAACGGTGGCGGCTTCTTTAACGCCAATTCCGCACATCCGTATGAGAATCCGACGCCGCTGACGAACTTCATGCAGATGCTGGCCATCTTCCTGATCCCGGCCGGCTTGTGCTTCGCGTTCGGCCGCATGGTGGGCGATCCGCGCCAGGGCTGGGCGGTCCTGGCCGCGATGACATTGCTGTTCGTCGCCACCACGGTCGTGGTGCTGGGCGCCGAGCAGCAGGCGCATCCCGCGCTGCAGGCGCTCAACGTCGACCAGGCCATGAGCGCGCTGCAATCGGGCGGCAATATGGAAGGCAAGGAAACCCGCTTCGGCATCAGCGCCTCGGCCTTGTTCGCCGCCGTGACCACGGCCGCCTCCTGCGGCGCGGTCAACGCCATGCATGATTCGTTCATGCCGTTGGGCGGCATGATCCCGATGCTGTTGATCCAGTTCGGCGAAGTGATATTCGGCGGCGTCGGCTCGGGGCTGTACGGCATGCTGATCTTCGCCATCATGGCCGTCTTCATCGCCGGCCTGATGATCGGCCGCACGCCGGAATACCTGGGCAAGAAGATCCAGGCATACGAGATGAAGATGACCTCCATCGCCATCCTGGTGACGCCGACCCTGGTGCTGGTCGGTACCGCCATCGCCGTCATGACGGACGCCGGCAAGGCCGGCATCGCCAATCCCGGCGCCCACGGCTTCTCCGAGATCCTGTACGCGTTCAGCTCCGCCGCCAACAACAACGGCAGCGCTTTTGCCGGCCTGTCAGCCAACACGCCGTTCTACAACAGCATGCTGGCGGTGGCGATGTGGTTCGGCCGCTTCGCGATGATCGTGCCTATCCTGGCCATCGCCGGTTCGCTGGCCGGTAAAAACCGCTTGCAGGCGAATGCCGGCACCATGCCGACCCACGGCCCGATGTTCATCGGCCTGCTGTGCGGCGTGGTGGCGCTGGTCGGCGTGCTCAATTATGTTCCGGCGCTCGCGCTCGGCCCAGTGGTCGACCACTTGCAGCTGTTTGCAAAATAAGGAATCACCATGTCGCAGACTATCCAAAAAGAGATGACCATCTTTACCAATCCACCGGTCAAAAAGCAGGGCATGTTCGACAGCGAGCTGCTGATGCCGGCCATCGCCGACTCGTTCCGCAAACTCAGTCCCGCCACGCAGGTGCGCAGCCCCGTGATGTTCGTGGTCTACGTCGGCAGCATCATCACCACCTTGCTGTATGCGCAGGCGCTGTTCGGCAAGGGCGAGACCAGCCCCGGTTTCATCCTGGCGATCACCGTCTGGCTGTGGTTCACGGTGCTATTCGCGAACTTCGCCGAGGCCATGGCCGAAGGCCGCAGCAAGGCGCAGGCGGCGTCGCTGCGCAGCCTGAAGCAAACCGTGGTCGCCAAGAAGCTGGCCAGCCCCAAGTACGGCACCACCTGGCTGCCACAGCCCGCGCTCGATCTGCGCAAGGGTAACTACATCCTGGTGGAGGCGGGCGACGTGATCCCGATCGACGGTGAAGTGATCGAAGGCGTGGCGTCGGTCGACGAAAGCGCCATCACCGGCGAATCGGCGCCGGTGATCCGCGAGTCCGGCGGAGACTTCTCGTCCGTCACCGGCGGCACGCGCGTACTGTCGGACTGGCTGGTGGTCAAAGTCACCGCCAATCCGGGCGAGACCTTCCTCGACCGCATGATCTCGATGGTCGAAGGCGCCAAGCGCCAGAAAACGCCAAATGAGATCGCGCTGACGATCCTGCTGGTGGCCCTGACCATCGTGTTCCTGATCGTGACCGTGACCTTGCTGCCGTTTTCGTTGTTTTCCGTGGCCGCCAGCGGCAGCGGCGCGCCGGTCACCATCACGGTGCTGATCGCGCTGCTGGTGTGCCTGATCCCAACCACCATCGGCGGCCTGCTGTCGGCCATCGGCGTGGCCGGCATGAGCCGCATGATGCAGGCCAACGTGATCGCCACCTCCGGCCGCGCCGTGGAGGCGGCCGGCGACGTCGACGTGCTGCTGCTCGATAAAACCGGCACCATCACGCTCGGCAACCGCCAGGCATCATCGTTCGTGCCGGCGCCCGGCGTGACCGACCAGCAGTTGGCCGATATCGCGCAATTGGCCTCGCTGGCCGACGAAACGCCGGAAGGGCGCAGCATCGTGGTGCTGGCAAAGCAGAAGTTCAACCTGCGCGAGCGCGAGATGGCGTCGCTGAACGCGGTCTTTGTGCCGTTCACCGCGCAAACCCGCATGAGCGGCGTCGATATCGGCGACCGCGAAATCCGCAAGGGCGCGGCCGACACGGTGCGCAAGTACGTCGAGGCGCTCGGCTTGCCGTATCCGGCGGAAGTGACCCGCGCCGTCGACGACATCTCGCGTCGCGGCAGCACGCCGCTGGTGGTGGTCGACGGCGGCCGCGTGATGGGCGTCGTCGAGTTGAAGGACATCGTCAAGGGCGGCATCAAGGAGCGCTTCGCGGAGTTGCGCCGCATGGGCATCAAGACCGTCATGATCACCGGCGACAACAAGCTGACCGCCGCCGCCATCGCCGCCGAGGCGGGCGTGGACGATTTCCTGGCCGAGGCGACGCCGGAAGACAAGCTTAAACTGATACGCAGCTACCAGTCCGAGGGACGTCTGGTGGCGATGACCGGCGACGGCACCAACGACGCGCCGGCGCTGGCGCAGGCCGATGTCGCCGTGGCGATGAACTCGGGCACGCAGGCGGCCAAGGAGGCGGGCAACATGGTCGATCTGGATTCGAATCCAACCAAGCTGCTGGAGATCGTCGAAATCGGTAAGCAGATGCTGATGACGCGCGGCTCGCTGACGACGTTCTCCATCTCCAATGACATCGCCAAGTACTTCGCCATCATTCCGGCGGCCTTCGTCGGCACTTACCCGCAACTGAAGGCGCTCGACATCATGCACCTGGCCAGCCCGTCGTCGGCCATCATGTCGGCGGTGATCTTCAACGCGCTGATCATCGTCGCGCTGATTCCGCTGGCGCTCAAGGGCGTGCGTTACCGCGCCATCGGCGCCGTCGCGCTGTTGCGCCGCAACCTGCTGCTGTACGGCGTCGGCGGCATCATCCTGCCGTTTGTCGGCATCAAGGCCATCGACCTGCTGCTGTCGGCGCTCAACCTGGCTTAAGGAGATCATCATGTCGTTTTCCGCAATTCGTCCCGCCGTCGTCGTCTTCAGTGCCTTGACCCTGATCTGCGGCGTGATTTATCCACTCGCCGTCACCGGCATCGGCGCCACAGCATTTTCCGCCCAGGCGGCCGGCAGCCTGGTGGAAGCCGGCGGCAAGCAGGTCGGCTCGACGCTGATCGGCCAGCCGTTTTCGTCGCCGCAGTATTTTTGGGGCCGTCCGTCGGCCACCGGGCCGATGCCCAACAACGCCGCCGGCTCCAGCGGCTCCAATCAGGGACCGAACAATCCCGCGCTGCTGGATGCCGTCAAGGGCCGTATCGACGCGCTCAAGGCGGCCGATCCGTCCAACAGCGCTCCGATTCCGGTCGATCTGGTGACGGCGTCCGCCAGCGGCCTCGATCCCGAGATCAGCGTGGCCGCCGCGCGCTATCAGGCCGGCCGTATCGCCGCCGTCCGCAAGCTGCCGGCCAAGGAGGTGCTGGCGCTGATCGACCGCCACCGGATCGCCCAGGTGTTCGGCTTTTTCGGCGAGCCGAGGGTCAACGTGCTGGCGCTGAATCTGGCGTTGGACGGCGCGGCAAGCCCCGACAAGGGGTAAAATCAGCGCATGTCCATGTTCCCCAACGAGAGCCAACGACCCGACCCCGATGCGCTGCTGGCGCAGGTGAATGCGCAGGAGCGCAAGGCGGCGCGCGGCAAGCTGCGCATCTACTTCGGCGCCTCCGCCGGCGTTGGCAAGACCTATGCGATGCTGGCCGCCGCCCGCAAGTCGCAGGCCGAAGGGCAGGAGGTGTTGGTCGGCGTTGTCGAAACCCACGGACGCGGCGAGACCGCCGCCATGCTGGGGGACCTGGACGTGCTGCCGCCCAAGCGCATCGACTATCGCGGCAAAACCCTGAGCGAATTCGATCTCGATGGCGCGCTGGCCCGGCGCCCGCCGCTGATCCTCATGGACGAACTGGCGCACTCCAACGCGCCCGGCTCGCGCCACCCCAAGCGCTGGCAGGACATCGAGGAACTGCTCGACGCCGGCATCGACGTGCTCACCACCGTCAATGTGCAGCACCTTGAAAGCCTCAACGACGTCGTCGGCGGCATCACCGGCATCCGCGTCGGCGAGACGGTGCCCGACACGGTGTTCGACCAGGCCGACGAGGTGGTGCTGGTCGATATCCCGGCCGACGAACTGTTGGCGCGCCTCAAAAGCGGCAAGGTCTATCAGGAGCAGCAGGCCGAGCGCGCGTCGAAAAACTTCTTCCGCAAAGGGAATCTGATCGCGTTGCGCGAGCTGGCGCTGCGCCGCACCGCCGACCGGGTCGAGGACGACGTGCGCGCCTACCGCGTCGAGCAATCGATTGCCGACATCTGGAAGACCGGCGCCGCGCTGCTGGCCTGCGTCGGCCCGCGTCCCGGCAGCGAGCATACGGTGCGCAGCACGGCGAGGCTGGCCGGCCAACTGGGCACCGGCTGGCACGCGATCTATGTCGAAACGCCGTCGCTGCATCGGCTGCCCGCCGCGCGGCGCGAGCAGATTCTCAAAACCCTGAAGCTGGCGGAGAGCCTGGGCGCGACCACGGCGGTCATTTCCGGGCGCGACATCGCCATGGCGGCGGTGGAATATGCGCGCAGCCGCAACCTGTCGAAGATCGTGGTCGGCCGCGCCCATCCGACGTGGCCTTGGCGCCCGCCGCACATCAAGCGCCTGGCGCTCTACGCGCCGGACCTCGACCTGATCGAAATCGGCCGCGCAAGCAAGGAGCCGGAGGCGGCATCGCCGGTTCCCATCGGCCGGGACGCCGACGACTTGCCCGCCGATGCCGATGACACCGGGGTAAAAGTGCCTTGGCTGCGCAGCCGGGCCGCCGGCTACCTGATTGCCGCCGTGGCCAGCGTCGCCACCGCGCTGGTGGCCACGCCGCTGGCGGTCTGGCTCGACCTGGCCAACATCGCCATGCTGTTTTTGCTGATGGTGGTGTTGGTGGCGGTGCGCTTCGGTCGCGGACCGTCGGTGCTGGGCACTTGCGTCAGCGTGGCCTGCTTCGACTTCTTTTTCGTTCCGCCGCGCTTCACCTTCGCCGTGACGGATTTCCAGTACGTGATTACCTTTGTCGTCATGCTCGCGGTGGGTCTGATCACCGGCCACCTGACCGCCGGCCTGCGTTTCGAGGCGCGCATCGCCTCACAGCGCGAGAAGCGCTCGCGCGCACTCTATGAGTTCGCGCGTGAACTGTCCGGCGCTTTGCAAACCGAACAAATCTTCGGGACCACGCAGGCGGCGATTCAGCGGGCCTTCCGCGCCCGCTCCACGCTGATGGTGCCGGACGACGAGGGCAGGCTGCGGATGCCGCCTCCCGGAAACGGTGGCGGCGCTATCCAGGCCGTCGATGCCGCCTATATCGGACATCGCTCCGCGCTCGACATCGGCATCGCCCAATGGTCGTTCGACCACGCCGAAAGCGCGGGCCTGGGCACCGGCACCCTGCCAGCCAGCCGGATCTTTTACCTGCCGCTGGAAGCGCCGATGCGCACACGCGGCGTACTGGCAATCGAACCGGCAAACGCGCGCTGGATACTGATCCCCGAGCAGCGGCAGCAGCTCGACACCTTCGCCGCGCTGGCCGCCATCGCGCTGGAACGGGTGCACTACATCGAGGTGGCGCAGAACGCGCTGGTCAACATGGAATCCGAGCGGCTGCGCAATTCGCTGCTGGCGGCGTTGTCGCACGACCTGCGCACGCCGCTCACGTCCCTGGTCGGCCTGTCCGAATCGCTGGCCGGCTCGAAACCGGCGCTGGCGCCCTCGCAACTGGACATGGCGGCCGCGCTGCACGACGAGGCCCTGCGCATGAGCGCCCTGGTCTCGAATCTGCTCGACATGGCGCGCATCCAGAGCGGGGAAGTGAAATTCAACCTGCAATGGCAGCCGCTGGAGGAAGTGGTGGGCAGCGCGCTGCGCGCCAGCGCGTCGCTATTAAAAGGCCACGTGGTGCGCACCCGGCTGCCGTCCGACCTGCCGCTGCTGCGCTACGACGCGGTGCTGATCGAACGGGTGCTGTGCAACCTGGTGGAAAACGCCGGCAAATATACGCCGCCCGGATCGCAAATCGTCATCGCCGCCGAGTTGCACGGCGCCTGGATTAATATCCTGGTCTATGATGACGGTCCGGGTTTGCCGCCCGGACGGGAGGAAGCCATCTTCGAGAAATTCACGCGCGGCGAACGGGAATCGGCCAAGCCTGGCGTGGGCCTGGGGCTGGCGATCTGCCGCGCCATCGTCGAGGCGCACGGCGGACGCATCGCGGCGGCGCAGTCGCCGTTGGGCGGCGCGGGCTTCGCGATCTCGCTGCCGCTTGGCACGCCGCCGGAAATGCCGGAGATGCACGAGCTGGAACAGGATAGCTGATATGAGTGACGTAAATGAATGACATAGCGACCGCCCCCATCGCCCTGCTGGTCGAGGACGAGCCGCAAATCCGCCGCTTCGTGCGCGCCGCGCTGGAGGAGGAGGGCTGGCAGGTGCACGAGGCGGCGACCCTGCAGCGTGGCCTGATAGACGCCGGCACCCGCAAACCGGACTTGATCGTGCTCGATCTGGGCCTGCCCGACGGCGACGGCATCGATTTCGTCGCCGATTTGCGCAAATGGTCGACGGTGCCGGTGATCGTGCTGTCGGCGCGGGTCAACGAGGCCGACAAGATCCGTGCGCTCGACGCCGGGGCCGACGATTACCTGACCAAGCCGTTCGGTGTCGGCGAGCTGCTGGCGCGGGTGCGCGCCACCTTGCGGCGCCAGCGCCAGCCCGCCGCCGATAATGATGGCCTGATCGTGTTCGGCGACGTGACGGTGGACCTGAAGAACCGCCGCGTCACGCGCGCCGGGGAGAATGTCCACCTGACGCCCACCGAGTATCGACTGCTCGCGGTTTTGGTGGGTAACGCCGGCCGCGTGATGACCAATCCGCAGTTGCTGCGCGCGGTCTGGGGGCCGTCGCAAGGGGAGAACGGCCACTACCTGCGCATCTACATGGGGCACCTGCGGCACAAGCTGGAGGCCGATCCCACTCAGCCGCGCCATCTGCTGACCGAGACTGCGGTCGGCTACCGCCTTCAATTGCAATCATGATGTCGCAGCGCTTGATCCGCCAGACTTTGTCGACGGCGCATACATGACGGATTACCGCGTTCCGCCTGATCGCGCTACGTCTCATTTGCTCAAGGTCCGCATGGCCCGCTCCAGCCCATCCATCGTCAGCGGGAACATCCGGTTGTTCATCAACTGGCGGATGATGCTGACCGATTGCCGGTACTGCCAAATCCCTTCCGGCTCGGGATTGAGCCAGACGAACTTCGGAAACGCGTTCGTGAAGCGCGCCAGCCACTCGCTGCCCGCTTCCGCATTGTTATATTCGACCGAGCCCCCCGGCTGCAGCACCTCGTAGGGGCTCATGGTCGCGTCGCCGACAAAAATCAGCTTGGTATCGGCCGGGTACTTGCGCAGGATGTCCCACGTCGGAAAACGCTCCGAGTGCCGCCGCCGGTTGTTCTTCCACATATAGTCATAAACGCAGTTGTGGAAGTAGAAGAACTCCATGTTCTTGAACTCCGTCTTCGACGCCGAGAATAATTCCTCGGTGCGCTCGATATGGTCGTCCATGGTCCCGCCCACGTCGAACAGCATCAGCACCTTGATATTGTTCTTGCGCTCGGGCTGCATCTTGATGTCCAGGTAGCCGGCATTGCTGGCCGTGGCGCGGATGGTGGCGTCGAGCGCCAACTCGTCCTCCGCTCCCTGGCGCGCGAACTTGCGCAGGCGCCGCAGCGCGACCTTAATGTTGCGCGTGCCGATTTCCTTGTCGCCGTCGTAGTCCTTGTAGGCGCGTGCCTCCCACACCTTGACCGCCGTGCGGTTGCCGCCCTTGCCGCCGATGCGCACCCCTTCCGGATTGGTGCCGCCGTTGCCGAAGGGCGAGGTGCCGCCCGTGCCTATCCATTTGCTGCCGCCCTCGTGGCGCTCCTTCTGCTCCTTGAGCAGTTCCTGCAGGCGGTCCATGAGTTTGTCGTAGCCGAATTTTTCCAGCTCGGCCCTCTGCTCGGCGCTCAGCTCACGCTTCATGCGTTGCAGCAGCCAGTCCAGCGGAATCGCGCTGTTGGTCTCGAAGACGTCGTTGACGCCCTTGAAGTACATGCCGAAGGCGCGGTCGAACTTGTCGAAGTGCGCCTCGTCCTTCACCAGCGTGAGGCGCGACAGGTAATAGAAGTCGTCGAGCGAGGCGTCGATGACGTTCTTTTGCATCGCTTCGAGCAAGGTCAGGAACTCCTTGATCGTGACCGGGATTTTGGCGTCCTTGAGGGTGAAGAAGAAATCGATCAGCATTTCAGGCCTTCCCGTGCCGTTCCAGCCGGTAGCGCAGCTGCGCCTTGATCTCGGGCCATTCGCCGGCCGTGATGCTGTACATGACCGTGTCGCGCACAGTGCCGTCGCGCCGCACCGCGTGGTGGCGCAGCACGCCGTCCTTGCGCGCGCCCAGGCGCTCGATCGCCGCCTGCGAGGCGTGGTTGAAGTTATCGGTGCGCAGGCCGACCAGCGCCGCGCCCAGTTTTTCGAACGCGTGCGTCATCAGCAGCAGCTTGCAGGTGGAGTTGACGTGGCTGCGCTGGCGGCTCTTGGCGTACCAGGTGTAGCCGATCTCCATGCGGCCGATGCCCGGGACGATGTCGTGATAACTGGTCGAGCCGATGACGGCGCCGCTGACGGTGTCGATGACGGCAAACGCCAGCCGGGTGGGGCGCATCTCCAGCGCCTTGTCGATGTAGGCGTCCACTTCGTTCGGCGCCGGCACGGAGGTGACGCGCAAGGTCCACAGCTCGCCGTCCTGCGCGGCGGCCAGCAGGCCCTCGGCGTGCTGCGGCCCGAGCGGCTCGAGGCGCACGCCGTTCAATTCCAGGATGATCGGGGAGGGCGCCTTCATCAGCGGTTGGTCCTCGACATGAACACCAGGCGCTCGAACAGGTGCACGTCCTGCTCGTTCTTGAGCAGCGCGCCGTGCAGCGGCGGCACGATGGCCTTGGCGTCCTGGCTGCGCAGCGCCTCGGCCGGGATGTCCTCGGCCATCAGCAGCTTGAGCCAGTCGAGGAACTCCGACGTCGACGGCTTTTTCTTCAGGCCCGGCACGTCGCGCACCTCGTAGAAGCTTTGCAGCGCCTGTGCCAGCAAATCCTTCTTCAAATTCGGGTAGTGCACGGCGACGATCTGCTCCATCGTGTCGCGGTCCGGGAATTTAATATAGTGGAAGAAGCAGCGGCGCAGGAAGGCGTCGGGCAGCTCCTTCTCATTATTGGAGGTGATGATCACCAGCGGCCGGTGCACCGCCCGCACCATTTCGCGCGTCTCATACACGTAGAACTCCATCCGGTCGAGCTCGCGCAGCAGGTCGTTCGGGAACTCGATGTCGGCCTTGTCGATTTCGTCGATCAGCAGCACCACCGGCTCGGGGGCCGTGAAAGCCTGCCACAGCACCCCCTTGACGATGTAGTTCTGGATGTCGCGCACACGCTCGTCGCCCAGCTGGGAGTCGCGCAAACGCGACACCGCGTCGTATTCATACAACCCTTGTTGCGCCTTGGTGGTGGACTTGATATGCCATTGCATCAGCGGCATGTTCAGGGCGGCGGCCACTTCCTCGGCCAGCATGGTCTTGCCGGTGCCCGGCTCGCCCTTGATCAGCAGCGGGCGTTGCAGCGTCAAGGCCGCATTCACGGCCAGTTTCAGGTCATTGGTCGCGACGTACTGGTCGGAACCCTCAAAGCGTTGGGTGGCTTGCATGCGTGATGTCTCGGTGAAAAAGGGATTTGTCGAGTATAGGGGAGATTGGCCGATGTTGTGGCCCGGTATCACCCCGACAGGCGGCCTCGGCACTGTGTTGTTCCGGCAATGATTCTGTGTAGCTTAGAAAAATTTCTTGAGTTAGAATCGCAGCCTAATAGTGCAAAAGTCAAGTTTTGCATCCGCGGTAGTATCCGATTACTTACCTTGCAAACACCATGAAAAAAATCACCGCACTTCTCGTGCTCGCAGGCCTCGCCCAGACCGTCCAGGTCGCCGCCGCGGCGGAAATCGTGGGCAACGCCCAGAACGCCAAGGCCAAGGTTGAAATGTGTATCGGTTGTCATGGAATTCCGGGTTACAAAGCCACCTTCCCGGAAGTGTTTCAGGTGCCGATGATCGGCGGACAGTCGGCCAAGTATATTGAAAACGCGCTGCAGGCCTATAAGAAGGGCGATCGCAAGCATCCATCCATGAAGGGCATCGCCGCCAGCCTGTCGGACCAGGATATCGCCGATGTCGCCGCGTTCTACGCGCAGCAGACGCGCACCGCCGCGAAATGAGGACCGCCACTATGAAAAAACTGATCGCCGCAGTGTTCTGCTCCGCCCTGTCGTTCTCCGCCGTCGCTGGCGGCAATGTCGCCGCCGGCAAGGCCGTGGCCGACAAATACAGTTGCTTCACCTGCCATGGCAAGGATTACAACTCCCCGATCGACCCCAGCTATCCAAAGCTGGCCGGCCAGCACAAGGATTACATCCAGCACGCGCTGACCGCCTACAAGCGGGGCGACGGCGCCAACGGCCGCAACAACGCCATCATGACCGGCCAGGTCAAGCCGCTGACGAATCAGGACATCAAGGACCTGGCGGCGTATTTCCACAGTCTGCCGGGCAGCCTGGCGGTGCACCGCTAGACCGTCTGGCCAAGGCGGCGACGCCGCCCTCCAGCCGCGAAAAGCCACGCATTGCGTGGCTTTTTTGTATCTTTTCGCCGGTTTTTTTGTGTCCGTCTACGTAGTTTCTTCCGCTTTCCTTAAGTGTTATCCCTCATCTGGCGCCAACCTTGCGCTGCTAAAATCCTCTTTCTTGATAATATCTATGGACACTCGTTCAATTCTATTGTCGGTTTTCGCCGCCAATCGGCATTGAACAAGCATCGGCAGCCGTCACCCTCTTCGTCCGCGCGCAGTCATCGCCAAGGACGACCAGCCACCTTCGAATGCCACTTCCCGGCGCCATCGGCGTGCGGGATGGCCGGCAACGCCAGTCCCGAATACAGTCGGTACCTATGAATGGAGTTACGTATGCGTAAGTCATTATTAATTTTGATGTCGTGCCTGATCCTGGCGGCATGTAGCAAATCGCCCGCGCCGTCGGACGACAAACCGGTCGACGTGCTGCTCGTCGGCGCCGGCACCATGAGCGCCACCCTGGGCGCCATGCTCAAGGAAATGGACCCGAGCCTGACCATGGCCATCTACGAGCGCATGGATTCGGTCGCCGCCGAGAGCTCGGACGCGATGAACAACGCCGGCACCGGCCACTCGGCCTTTGCCGAACTGAATTACACGCCGGAAGCGGCCGACGGCCACATCGAAACCAAGAAAGCGGTCGAAATCAACGAGCAGTTCGAGATTTCCAAGCAATTCTGGGCCTACCAGGTCAAGAACAAGTACATCGGCGCGCCGCAAACCTTCATCAACAACGTGCCGCACATGGCCTTTGTCTGGGGCGACGACAACATCAACTTCCTGCGCAAGCGCTACGCCGCGCTGCAGAAGGAAAACCTGTTCAAGGGCATGCTGTACTCGGAAGATCCGGCCGTCATCCAGCAATGGGCGCCGCTGATCATGACCGGCCGCGACAAGGGCCAGAAAGTGGCCGCCACCCGCATGGAAATCGGCACCGACGTCAACTTCGGCAACCTGACCCGCGCGCTGGTCAAGCACCTGACCGACAGCCACGGCACCACCTTGAACCTGCGCCACCAGGTCGAAGACATCAAGCGCGGCACCGACGGCAACTGGAACGTCACCGTCAAGAACCTGGCCGACGACTCCGTCAAGACCGTGCGCGCCAAGTTCGTGTTCATCGGCGCCGGCGGCGGTTCGCTGCCGCTGCTGGAAAAATCGGGCATCCCGGAAGCCAAGGGCTACGGCGGCGTGCCGGTCGGCGGCCAATGGCTGGTCACCACCAACCAGGCGCTGATCGACCAGCACGCCGCCAAGGTGTACGGCAAGGCGTCGGTCGGCTCGCCGCCGATGTCGGTGCCGCACCTGGATACCCGCATCATCGACGGCAAGAAAGCGTTGCTGTTCGGCCCGTTCGCCACGTTCTCGACCAAGTTCCTGAAAAACGGTTCGTGGATCGACCTGCCGGCCTCGATCGACAGCGGCAACGTCCGCCCGATGCTGCAAGCCGGCTACGACAACATCCCACTGACCAAGTACCTGGTCGGCCAAGTGATGAATTCGCCTGAAGACCGTCTGGCCGCGCTGAAAGAATACCTGCCGACCGCCAAGCTGGAAGACTGGACCTTGCAAAACGCCGGCCAGCGCGTGCAGATCGTCAAGGACGACCCGGAAAAAGGCGGCCTGCTGCAGTTCGGTACGGAAGTGGTCGGTTCGGCCGACGGCAGCATCGTCGCGTTGCTGGGCGCCTCGCCAGGCGCCTCGACCGCGCCGCCGATCATGATCAAAGTGTTGCAGACCGCGTTCAAGGCCAAGCTGGCCACGCCGGAATGGGACGCGAAAATGAAGGCCATGGTGCCGTCCTACGGTCACAAGCTGAACGGCGATCCTGTCCTGGCGAACAAGATCCGCCACTACAGCAGCGATATTCTGGGCCTGAAGGCGTTCACGCTGGATGAGCCGGCAGTCGCCGCCGCACCCGCAGAGGCCGCAGCCAAATAAAGCAAGCCACAAAAAAGAAGAAGCCACGCTGATGCGTGGCTTTTTTTCATCCGGGGTCAGGTCCACCATTTCTACACGAGCTGGACAATTGACGAGCGAATTGCCGCCCTACAGTTGGGTTTGTGTAGAAATGGTGGACCTGACCCCGGAGTTGCTTTATTTGATACGGCGCTTGATGGCTTCGATGTAGGCGTCGCCGTCGGGAGGCGTGCCGGTGCGCTGGGCGTTCCAGATCATCTCGCCCAGGCATTCCATGATTTCGTGCTGCGCTTCGTGCGCGGAATCGAGCTTGAGGGTGAGGGCGGTGGCGGCGTCGCGGATGCCGCGCGGCTGGTCGATCGAGATCTGCTCGTCGATCGACAGGTGCATCGACAAATGCAGGAAGGGATTGGCTTGCGCGCCTTCGACCGAGTAATCGCGCGCCAGCGCCGCGTCGACGTCGGCCAGCACATCATGGTATTCGGGATGGTGGCGCGCCCAGTCGGCCGCCATCGCTTCGAGCGGGGTGAGGATTTCGTTGGCCCGCTGCTTGCGGTAGGCCTCGCAGAAGAAGCGGCGGACGTCGTCGGATGATGGATTGAACATGCCGCCATTGTACCTCCGGCGAAAAAAAAGCGGGACAGTGTGCCTGTCCCGCGTTTTTTGTTGCAGTCCTTGTTGCTGTTCTTGTTGACGCCTTGCTAACCGCTCAGCTGCCGCTTTTGACCGGCTCGGCCGGCCCCGCCGCGACGGTGGCCACGGTGGCCGTGGATGCCGCCTCGGTCGGCGCGCAGGCCGAGCCCGGTGGTTCCGGGTTCGGACGCGGCGCGTGCGCCTGGCGCAGGTAGCGCGAGCCGTGCTGGCGCCGGTCGTGGCCGTTGGCCGGCCACGTCAGGAAACGCGACAGCTCCTGCAGCGCGCGCTGGTAGACGTCGCGCTTGAACTCGATCACCACGTCCAGCGGCACCCAATACTCGTGCCAGCGCCAGGCGTCGAATTCCGGATGGTCCGTCAGGCGCAGGTTGACGTCGTTGTCGCGCGCGCACATGCGCAGCAGGAACCAAATCTGCTTCTGGCCACGGTAATGGCCGCGGATTTCCCGCTTGATGAAATGATCCGGCACCTCATAGCGCAGCCAGTCGCGGGTGCGGCCGACGATTTTTACGTGCTCGGCCCGCAGGCCGATCTCTTCCTCCAACTCCCGGTACATCGCCTGCTCAGGCGTTTCTCCATATTTGATGCCGCCTTGCGGAAACTGCCACGAATGCTCGCGCACCCGTTTGCCCCACCACACCTCGTTCTGCGCGTTGAGCAGGATGATGCCGACGTTGGGCCGAAACCCCTCCCGATCGAGCATATTGCACCTCAAACTTTCTGCGACTGAGCTCCCTGCTTATATTTTTGCCCATAAAAAGACGCCTCGGCTGGGTTTTCGGGGTACGAAAACGGTCGAAGGGCCATCTATTGAACGCATTTGTATAAAGTATGGACGCATCAGCCAGCTAATCCTTTAAAATTAGGTTGATTATAACTCTCTCTTTTTAAAAAGAATTCACCGTATGCGCGCCTCACGATTTTTTATTTCCACGCTTAAAGAAGCGCCTTCCGACGCCGAGATCGTCAGTCACCAGTTAATGATGCGCGCCGGCATGATCAAGCGCCTGGGCTCGGGCATCTACACGTACATGCCGATGGGCCTGCGCGTCATCCGCAAAGTCGAAGCGATCGTACGCGAAGAGATGAACAAGTCCGCCGCCATTGAGCTGCTGATGCCGCTGATCCAGCCGGCCGAGCTGTGGCAGGAAACCGGCCGCTGGGACAAGATGGGTGCAGAGTTGCTGCGCATCAAGGATCGCCACGGCCGCGAATTCGCCTTCCAGCCAACCGCCGAGGAAGTCATCACCGACGTCGTCCGCTCGGAAATTAAATCGTACCGTCAACTTCCGTTGAATTTTTACCACATTCAGACCAAGTTCCGCGACGAGCGCCGCCCGCGCTTCGGCCTGATGCGCGGCCGCGAATTTACGATGAAGGATGCGTACTCGTTCGACCGCGACCTGGCCGGCATGCAAGCGTCGTACCAGATCATGTATGACGCCTATGTGCGCATTTTCAACCGCTTCGGCCTGAAGTTCCGCGCCGTGGCGGCCGACAACGGCGCCATCGGCGGCACCGGTTCGCACGAATTCCACGTCATCGCCAGCACCGGCGAGGACGCGGTCGTCTACTGCCCGACCTCCGACTACGCGGCCAACATGGAAGCGGCCGAAGCGTTGCCGCTGAACGCCACCCGTCCAGCCGCCGTCCAGGCGCTGACCAAGGTCGCCACGCCGGACGCCACCAAGTGCGAGCTGGTCGCCGAGCAGCTCAAGCTGCCGCTGGCGCAGACCGTCAAAACCTTGGCGCTGACCGTCGAGACCGAAAAAGACGGCAAAGTGGCTAAACAGTATTTCATGTTGCTGCTGCGCGGCGACCATGAACTGAACGAAGTCAAGATGGGCAAAGTGGCCGGCCTGGCCGCGCACCGCTTCTCGACCGAGGCGGAAATCCTGGAAGTGTACGGCTGCGTGCCCGGCTATTTGGGTCCGATCGGCACCAAGGCCCCGGTCACCGTGGTGGCCGACCGCACCGTCGCCAACATGGCCGATTTCGTCTGCGGCGCCAACGACGCCGGCTTCCACTACACCGGCGCCAACTGGGGCCGCGACGTGGCGGAACCTGCCATCGTCGCCGACCTGCGCAACGTCGTCGAAGGCGACGCCTCGCCGGACGGCAAGGGCGTGCTGGCGATCGAGCGCGGCATCGAAGTGGGCCACGTGTTCCAGCTCGGCACCGCGTACTCGGAAGCGATGAAGGCCACCTTCCTCGACGAGAACGGCAAGCCGGCGCCGCTGCAGATGGGTTGCTACGGTATCGGCATCACGCGTATCCTGGGCGCCGCCATCGAGCAGAACTTCGACGACAAAGGCATCATCTGGCCGACGTCGCTGGCGCCGTTCGAACTGGTGCTGTGCCCGATGGGCATGGATCGCAGCGAGGCGGTCAAGGAAGCGGCCGAGAAGCTGTACGCGGACGCGCAGGCGGCCGGCATCGACGTCATCCTCGACGACCGTGGCCTGCGTCCGGGCGGCATGTTCGCGGACTGGGAGCTGATCGGCGTGCCGCACCGCGTGGTGATCGGCGACCGTGGCCTGAAGGAAGGCAACCTGGAATACCAGGGCCGCCGCGACACCGAAGCGACCGCCGTGCCGGTGGCCGATGTGATCAGCTTCATCCAGGGCAAAATGTCGCAGTGAGCAAGCGCGTTGTAGCCGGCGCCTTGTTGGCGCTGGCGCTGTCATCGATGATGGCGCCGGTGGCGCAAGCCGGCAATCAGAAGGAGGAGGCGCTGGCCGATGCGGTCCGCGTCGCCCTCGCCAACAGCATCAAGGATGCGACCCCGCCGCAGATCACCTTCCGCAACGACGCAGAACGGCTGCGTTATGAGGGCTGGCTGGCGCAGATGTCGGCCCGCCTCAAGCGCAAGCTGCCCGACGAGCAAACCCGCCATGAGTTTCTTGCCACCGTGTGGTACGAATCGCGTCGCGCCGGGCTGGAGCCGGGCATGGTGCTGGGGTTGATCCAGGTGGAGTCGGCGTATCGCAAGTACGCTGTTTCGCTGGTGGGCGCGCGCGGCTATATGCAGGTGATGCCGTTCTGGACCAATGTGATCGGCGACCGCGACCGCAGCGCGCTGTTCAATATGCAGACGAATCTGCGCTACGGCTGCGCGATTTTGCGCATGTACATCGACATGGAGGGCGGCAACCTCTACCTTGCGCTGGGCCGCTACAACGGCAGCCGGGGCCGGCCGCAATACCCGAACGCCGTGCTCGCGGCGTGGAACAACTGGAAATAAGCGTGGCCTGACGAACCACGGCCGCCGTGAGGAGAAATTGTGAAACTTGTCAGTAACGTAATAATTCTAGCGTTCGCTTTCGCGGTCGGCGAAAACACTCACGCGCAAGAGAGGACACTCTACGAACGACTCGGTGGCGGCGAAGCTCTCACCCGGGCGGCAAACGAACTAGTCGAGAACGTTTCACATGACCCCCTTACACGCCGTTCATTCGAAGGGGTGGCGTTGAAACCATTAAAGGCCAAGGTGGCCGAGCATCTGTGCGTCATTTCCAGCGGGCCCTGCACGTACAGCGGCGAGAACATGGCTGTTGCCCACACGGGGCTGGCGATCACGGCTGACGAGTTTCGGATCATGGGCGCCTACCTGCACACAGCGTTTTTACGTCAAGGGGCGGACCCCCAAGCCCTATCCGAGTTGGAAGCAATCCTCGAAAGCCTGCGTCCAGATATTCTGAATAAATAGGCAACCAGACTGTTGCGGCGCCGTGGGCAAAACTCCGTGTCGCCGCGGTTGCGCCGCAATAGCGCCTGATCAGATGATGATATCGCTCTTGGGCGGCGCCGCTTTCGCTTCCAGTTCCGCCAGACGCGTCTCCAGCGTTTCCAGCTTGGCGCGGGTTTTCGCTAAAACTTGCGTTTGAACATCAAATTCCTCGCGCGTTACCAGGTCCAGTTTGGAGAATCCCTGCGTCATCATGGACTTGACGTTCTTCTCAATGTCCTTTGCTGGTGAGTTTTGGACGGCTTGGCTGATCTTGTTCTGCAAGTCGTTAAAAAAAGTGTTCATATCCATAATATTCCTTGATCTGTTGGGGTTCTGTAAGCACTATAAATGTGCATGCATGCGTCATTGTGGTGCAAAACCAAAGACTCTCGCGTTCGACACTTTCAGATTATCACTTTCTTCGGAGTACGTCCGTTGTCGCGGATGCTACGGCAGCTATCCGGCGAGCAACATTAGCTGGCACGCATTCTGCTATAGAAGTCAATGAATGCCGCTCACTGCTTTGCCTCACAAGGATTTTACCCGTAACCGTATTCCCTATCTGTGACTAAGTTCGATAACTACAAGGACAAAATTATGAAAAGCACGAACCTGACCCTGATCGCAGCACTGACCTTCGCATTCGCCACCATGAGCGCTTCGGCGCTGGCCCAGGAAGCGCAACCCGCGCCTGCGGCCCCGGCCGCTGCCGAACCGGCACCGGACCACCAGATCAGCTACAACGTCGCTGTCGCCACCGACTACCGTTATCGCGGCATCTCGCAAACCCGTCTCAATCCAGCGCTGCAAGGCGGCGTGGATTACGTGAACAATCCGACCGGCCTGTATGTCGGCACCTGGGCCTCGACCATCAAGTGGGTCAAGGACGGTGGCGGCGACGCCGATATGGAAATCGATGTCTACGGTGGCAAGCGCGGCGAGTTCGCCCCGAATGTCACCTACGATGTCGGCGGCCTGTATTACTACTACCCGTCGAACAAGCTGGCCACCAGCGCCAACACCTTCGAGTTGTACGCCCAACTCGGCGTCGGTCCATTCTCCGTCAAGTATTCCCGCTCGACCACCAATCTGTTCGGCACCGCCGACAGCAAGGACAGCGGCTACGTCGACGCCCAGCTCAACACCGAGATCTATGACGGCTACATCCTGAACGTCCACCTGGGCCGCCAGACCGTCAAGAACAACTCCGCCTTCAGCTACAACGACTACAAACTCGGCTTCACCAAAGATTTCGGCGTCGTGACCGTGGCCGTGGCCGCGTTCTCCACCGATACCGACGCCTATGTCGGCCGCGGCAAGAACCTCGGCAAAACCGGCGCCGTGCTGACCATTTCCAAAACCTTCTAAGCGAGGCTTAGCATGAAAATGATTACCGCCATTATCAAGCCGTTCAAGCTCGACGAGGTCCGCGAGGCCTTGTCGGCGATCAACGTGCAAGGCATTACCGTGACCGAGGTGAAAGGCTTCGGCCGCCAGAAAGGCCACACCGAGCTGTATCGCGGTGCCGAGTACGTCGTGGACTTCCTGCCGAAGACCAAGATCGAGGCGGCGGTGGACGATGCCATCGTCGAACAGGCGATCGAAGCGATTGAAGGCGCTGCCCGCACCGGCAAAATCGGTGACGGCAAGATCTTTGTGTACAACCTGGAACAGGTGATCCGTATTCGTACCGGTGAAACCGGCCACGAAGCTCTTTAAGGGGAAGATTGATGAAGAAAACTATAACAACATTGCTCGCTGGGGTTTCCATCCTGTTCGCACTCGCCGCGCCGGTCCACGCCCAGGAGGCCAAACCGGCTGACGCGCCGGCCGCCGCCGCCACCGCGCCCGCCGCCGCCGCACCCGAAGCGCCGGCAGCGCCTGCCGCCGCGCCGGCCGCGGCCGCGCCTGCCGCCGCAGCAGCACCTGATGCACCCGCCGCACCGGCGCCAACGCCGCAGAAGGGCGACACCGCCTGGATGATGGTCGCGACCCTGCTGGTGATCCTGATGACGATTCCCGGCCTGGCGCTGTTCTACGGCGGCCTGGTCCGTTCCAAAAACATGCTGTCGATCCTGATGCAGGTGTTCATGGTCTTCGCCCTGATCGTGGTGCTGTGGTGCGTGTACGGCTATTCGCTGGCATTCACCGAAGGCAACGCCTTCTACGGCAAATTCGACCGTGCCTTCCTGAACGGCATCTGGGATCCGGCCAAGGGCGCCTTCTCGTACGCCGCCACCTTCAGCAAGGGCGTGGTCATTCCTGAATTTATCTACGTCGCCTTCCAGGCCACGTTCGCCGCCATCACCTGCGGCCTGATCGTCGGCGCCTTCGCCGAACGCGCCAAGTTCACCGCCGTGCTCGCTTTTGTCGTGCTGTGGTTCACCTTCGCCTACCTGCCGATCGCCCACATGGTCTGGTTCTGGACCGGTCCGGACGCGATCAAGGACGCGGCCACCGCCGCCACCGAAGGCGCCAAAGCGGGCTTCCTGTTCCAAAAAGGCGCGCTGGACTTCGCCGGCGGCACCGTGGTGCACATCAACGCCGCGGTTGCCGGCCTGGTCGGTGCCTACATGATCGGCAAACGCGTCGGCTACGGCCGCGAATCGATGGCCCCGCACTCGGTCACCATGACCATGATCGGCGCCTCGCTGCTGTGGGTCGGCTGGTTCGGTTTCAACGCCGGTTCGGCGCTGGAAGCCGCTGACATCGCCGCGCTGGCCTTCATCAACACCTTGCTGGCAACCGCCGCCGCCACCGTGGCCTGGGTATTCGCCGAGTGGATCTTCAAAGGCAAGCCATCGATGCTCGGTGGCGCCTCGGGTGCGGTGGCCGGTCTGGTCGCCATCACCCCGGCCTGCGGTTTCGTCGGCCCGATGGGCGCGCTGGTCATCGGCCTGGCCGCCGGCGTCGTCTGCCTGTGGGGTGTGAACGGTCTGAAACGCCTGCTGGGCGCCGACGACTCCCTGGACGTGTTCGGCGTCCATGGCGTCGGCGGTATCCTCGGCGCGATCCTGACCGGCGTGTTCGCTGCGCCGTCGCTGGGCGGCCAGGGCATCTTCGACTACGTTGCCAACAAAGCATCGCCTGACTACTCGATCATGGGCCAGGTCACCACCCAGGCGACCGCCGTCGGCGTCACCATCCTGTGGTCGGCTGTCGTCTCGTTCATCGCCTACAAATTGGTCGACGTGGTCATCGGCCTGCGCGTTCCGGAAGAGGAAGAGCGCGAAGGCCTGGACATCACCACCCACGGCGAGTCCGCTTACCACGCTTAATCGTTGTTGTTGTAATAACCCGCTTCGGCGGGTGCCCACAAAAGCGCCTCGAATGAGGCGCTTTTTTCGTTTGCGGGCCATTTCCACCTTTAAAATAGGGTTTTCGCCCTGATTTGGGCTATCTGCAAGGTAATATTTGAGGTTCTGTTGCCTGGAGGGCCGTCCTCCCGCACATTTAAGGAAGTAATCATGGTTCCCCATCTCGTCACGGCTCTGACCGGTCCGCTGCTCGATCTCGAAGAAAAAATCCTGGCCGCCACGCCGGCCATTGAGCGCTGGTTCCGTCTGGAATGGCAGGAACACACGCCGCCGTTCTATTGCTCGGTCGATATGCGCAACGCCGGCTACAAGCTGGCGCCGGTCGATACCAACCTGTTCCCGGGCGGTTTCAACCACTTGGCCACGGAAATGCTGCCGCTGTCGGTGCAGGCCGCGATGGCCGCGATCGACAAATATTGTCCTGACGCGCGCAATCTGCTGCTGATCCCGGAAATCCACCAGCGCCACCCGACCTACTGGCAAAACGTCGCGCGGCTGATGCAGATTTTCCGCCAGACCGGCCTGCACGTGCGCCTCGGTTCGCTGTCGCCGGAGGTCACGCAGCCGACCCCGATCGCTCTGCCGGACGGCAATATGCTGGTGGTCGAGCCGCTGGTGCGCTCGGCCAACGGCCGCCGCGTCGGCCTGAAGGACTTCGATCCGTGCACGATTTTGCTCAACAACGACCTGTCGGCCGGCATTCCGGAGATTTTGCAGAACATCCATGAGCAGAGCCTGCTGCCGCCGCTGCACGCCGGCTGGGCCGTGCGCCGCAAGAGCAACCACCTGAACGCGTATGACGAGGTGGTCAAGAAGTTCGGCAAGCTGATCGGCGTCGATCCGTGGATGCTCAACCCGTTCCACGCCAAGTGCGACGCGGTCAACTTCCGCACCGGCGACGGCTACGATTGCCTGGCCGCCAATGTCGACGCGCTGCTGGCCAAGATCAAGAAGAAGTACAAGGAATACGGCATGAAGGAGCACAAGCCCTTCGTGATCGTCAAACCGGACGCCGGGACCTACGGCACCAGCATCCTGACGATCAAGGATTCCAGTGAAATCAAGGACTTGAGCCAGGCCCAGCGCGACAAGATGATCGTCATCAAGGATGGCAAGGAAGTGACCGACTTCATCATCCAGGAGGGCGTGCCGACCTTCGAGAGCATCAAGGACGACGTCGCCGAGCCGGTGGTGTACATGATCGACCGCTACGTGGTGGGCGGTTTCTACCGCGTGCACGCGGAAAAGGGCGTCGACCAGAACCTCAACGCGCCCGGTTCGCAGTACGTGCCGCTGGCGTTCGCGCAGCAGCACGCGGTGCCGGATTTGAAGGCGAAGCCGGGCACGGCGGCGCCGAACCGTTTCTACGTCTACGGCGTGGTGGCGCGGCTGGCGCTGCTGGCGGCGTCGCTGGAAATGGAACGCACCGATCCCAATCCGGAAGTGTATTAAGCCGACATTATCGGCTTGGCAAGGGCCACCGGGCTAGCGGCCTCGTCCGCTCCCCGGTGCGGGCGGCGAATCTCGGCTAAAATCAGGCATTACCCAGATTGGATGCGCCCATGAAAATAGCTTTCCTCGCCGATCCCTTGGCCAGTTTCAAGACCTACAAGGATTCGACCTACGCCATGATGGTGGAGGCCGCCAAGCGCGGCCATACCGTCTACGCCTTCGAGCAAAAAGACATGGCCGTCAACGGCGGCGTGGCCTATGCCAAAGTTGCCGAAATCACCATCCTGGACGACCTCAAGGACTGGTTCCGCGCCGCCCCGGCCGTGGAAACCAACCTCGGCGAGTTCGACGCGATCATCCAGCGCAAGGACCCACCGTTCGACATGGAATACATCTACGGCACCTACATGCTGGAGCTGGCCGAGAAACAGGGCGCCAGCGTCTTCAACAAGCCGTCGACCATCCGCGACCACAACGAAAAGCTGGCCATCGCCCAGTTCAGCGAGTTCACCTCGCCGACCCTGGTGACGGCCGACGAGGCGCGCATCCGCGCCTTCCAGGCCGAGCATGGCGACGTCATCCTCAAGCCGCTCGACGGCATGGGCGGCACCGGCATCTTCCGCGTCAAGCCGGACGCGATGAACCTGGGCGCCATTATCGAAACGCTGACCGACAACGGCAAGCGCACGATCATGGCCCAGCGCTTCATTCCTGACATCGCCAAGGGCGACAAGCGCATCCTGGTCATCGGCGGCAAGCCGGTGCCGTTTTCGCTGGCGCGCATCCCGCAAAACGGCGAGGTGCGGGGCAACCTGGCGGCCGGCGGCCTTGGCGTGGCGCAACCTTTGACCGAACGCGACTTCGAAATCGCCAATACCCTGGGTCCGATACTGGCGGCGCGCGGCTTGTTGCTGGTAGGATTGGACGTGATTGGGGATTGCTTGACGGAAGTAAACGTTACCAGCCCGACCTGTTTCCAGGAAATCACCCAGCAGGCCGGTTTCCCGGTCGCGGCGATGTTCATGGATGCGGTGGAGGCGGCCGTGGAAGCGGCGACCCCGGCCCGATGATGGATATTCAAAATAATTTTGCCGGACGGCCTCAAAAACCTCCGCGCTCACTGGCGGTTTAAGAATATGGTTGGCATACTGCTTATGACGCACGCACCGCTGGGACAGGCTTTCATCGCCGCCTGCGCGCATGTGTTCCGTGGTCCGACCGAGCGGCTCGAGGCGATCGATGTGATCGCCGACCAGGACCTCGGCGAAGTGCAGTCCCTGGCGGCGGCGGCGATCAAGCGGCTCGACGACGGCGACGGCGTTTTGATCATGACCGATGTCAAGGGCGGTACCCCCGCCAATTGTTGCGACCGGTTGGCGGATGCGGGCCGGGTGGAGGTCATCGCCGGCATCAGTTTGCCGATGCTGCTGCGGGCCATCACCTACCGGCGCGACACGCTCGACGTGGTCGTCGAGATGGCCCTGGCCGGAGCGCAAAGCGGAGCGGTGCGCGTCGACAACCGGATTCGCGTCGTGTAGCGACGGCGCGGGAATTTTTTGTGCGGCTTATTTGCGCGATTTGTTTTGCGCCGATTTCTCATTGAGACAAAAGAAAAATGATTCAACAAGAACTTGAGATTATCAACAAGCTTGGACTGCATGCCCGGGCTTCCGCCAAATTTACCCAACTGGCAGCAAAGTTTCAAAGCGACGTATGGCTGACCCGCAACGCGCGCCGCATCAACGCCAAGTCCATCATGGGCGTGATGATGCTGGCCGCCGGCAAGGGCGCCAAGGTCACGCTGGAGGCCGACGGCCCCGATGAAAGCGAATGTATCGCCGCCTTGTCCGCACTGGTCAACGACAAGTTCGGCGAAGGCGAGTAATGCCCTCGGATCGTAGCCGTTCCCGCATTTTCACTGGTCCACCCATGGCTTCCTTCACACTGCACGGCATTCCTGTCTCCCGCGGCATCGCCATCGGCCGCGCGCACAAGCTGGCGCCGGCGGCGCTCGACGTCAAGCATTACCTGGTGGCCGAGGAGCATCTGGAAGCGGAAGTGGTGCGGCTGCAGCAGGCGCTGGCCCAGGTGCACAAGGAACTGCAAACGCTGTGGAACGAGCTGCCCAAGGACGCGCCGACCGAGTTGGGCGCCTTCATCGACGTCCACGCGCTGATCCTGTCGGACCCGATGATCTCGGAGGCGCCGCTCGACATCATCCGCGCGCGCCACTACAACGCCGAATGGGCGCTGCTGACGCAGATCGACGAGCTGTCGGCGCAGTTCGACGAGATCGAAGACCCGTACCTGCGCGAGCGCAAGGCCGACATCCAGCAGGTGGCCGAGCGCGTGCTCAAGGTGTTGATGGGCACCGCGCAGATCCTGCCGCCGACCACCAGCAGCGGCGACGAATTCCAGGCGCAGATGATCATCGTCGCCCACGACATCTCGCCGGCCGACATGCTGCAGTTCCGCGACCGCTCGTTCATCGGCTTCGTCACCGACGTCGGCGGCCAGAACTCGCACACGGCGATCGTTGCGCGCAGCCTGGACATCCCGGCCGCCGTCGGCATGTCCGGCGCCTCCACCCTGATTGAGCAGGACGACTGGCTGATCATCGACGGCGACGCCGGCGTGGTCATCGCCAACCCCAGCGCGCTGGTGTTGGAGCAGTACCGCGAGCGCCAGGGCGCCGCGCTGCGCGCCCGCAAAAAGCTCAATAAGCTCAAGAAAACGCCGGCCATCACCAGGGACGGCACCGAGATCACGCTGCTGGCCAACATTGAGCTGCCCGACGACTGCCCGGCGGCGATGGAGGCGGGCGCCAACGGCGTGGGCCTGTTCCGCTCCGAGTTCCTGTTCATGGGCCGCAACAGCAAGATCCCGTCCGAGGACGAACAGTTCGAGCAGTACAAGCGCGCGGTGGTGGCGATGAAGGGGCGGCCGGTGACGATCCGCACGCTCGATATCGGTGCCGACAAGCCGCTCGACCAGACCGAGCACACGGCGCTCAATCCGGCGCTGGGCCTGCGGGCGATTCGCTATTGCCTGGCCGAGCCGCAGATTTTCCTCACGCAGCTGCGCGCCATCCTGCGCGCGTCGGCGTTCGGCAAGGTGAAGATTCTGATCCCGATGCTGGCGCACGCGTTCGAGATCGACCAGTCGCTGGCGATGATCGCCCAGGCCAAGGCCGAACTGCGCGAGGCCAAAATCAAATTCGACGATACGGTGCCGGTGGGCGCGATGATCGAAATCCCGGCGGCGGCGCTGTCGCTGCCGATGTTCGTCAAGCGCATGAACTTCCTGTCGATCGGCACCAACGACCTTATTCAGTACACCCTGGCGATCGACCGGGTTGATTATGAGGTCGCGCACCTTTACAATCCGCTGCATCCGGCTGTGCTGCAGTTGATCTCGATGACGATTGCGGCCGGGCATAAAGCCGGGATCGACGTCGCCGTGTGCGGCGAAATGGCGGGCGACGTCAAGCTGACACGCCTGCTGCTGGGCATGGGACTGCGCGAATTCTCGATGCACCCGGCGCAGCTGCTGTCGGTCAAGCAGGAAATCCTGAACAGCGACCTTGCGCGGATCGTTCCGCAAACCCGCAAGATCATGCGCTCGATGGAACCAGGTGCAATTGCAGACGCGGTCGAACAATTGCAACTGATGTAAGTCGGTGGGACCCATCCTCGCGGTCCCGCCCTGATACATGGCCCGTGGGGCCGCCCCAAAACTCCAATTAAAATATGTCATCCCTGGGATACGTCAAACCGCAAACCATGCATTTCGCAGAGCCGCTGCCGCTGCAAAGCGGCGCCGCGCTGCAAGACTACATGCTGATGTACGAAACCTACGGCACCCTCAACGCCGACAAATCGAACGCGGTGCTGGTGTGCCACGCGCTTAACGCCTCGCACCACGTCGCCGGCGAATACGAGGGCGTGCCGAAAAGCCTGGGCTGGTGGGACAACATGGTCGGTCCCGGCAAATCGCTCGACACCGACAAGTTCTTCGTCATCGGCATCAACAACCTCGGCTCGTGCTTCGGCTCGACGGGCCCGATGCACAACAATCCCGCCACCGGCAAGCCTTACGGCGCCGCCTTCCCGGTCGTCACGGTGGAGGACTGGGTGGCCGCGCAGGCGCGCCTGGCCGACGCGCTGGGCATCACGCAGTTCGCCGCCGTCATGGGCGGCTCTCTGGGCGGCATGCAGGCGCTGGCCTGGTCCATCATGTACCCGGAGCGGCTGCGCCACTGCGTGGTGATCGCCTCGACGGCCAAGCTGTCGGCGCAGAACATCGCCTTCAACGACGTCGCCCGCCAGGCCATCCTGTCCGATCCGGATTACCATGGCGGCGATTTCTACGAATACGGCGTGGTGCCGAAGAATGGCCTGCGCGTGGCGCGCATGGTCGGCCACATCACGTACCTGTCCGACGACGACATGGCCGAGAAATTCGGCCGCAGGTTGCGCGCCGCGGTCGACGACATCGCCGGCGTCCCGGGCGACAATCCGGCCAACTACAAATTCGGCTTCGGCGTCGACTTCGAGATCGAATCCTACCTGCGCTACCAGGGCGACAAATTCAGCGAATACTTCGACGCCAACACCTACCTGCTGATCACCAAGGCGCTCGACTACTTCGACCCGGCGCGCCACCACGGCGGCGATCTGGCCAAGACGCTGGCCGGCACCCGCGCCAAGTTCTTCGTGGCCTCGTTCACCACCGACTGGCGCTTCTCGCCCGAGCGCAGCCAGGAGATCGTGCAGGCGCTGGTGAGCAACCGCCGCCGCGTGACCTACGCCGAAATCGACGCGCCGCACGGCCACGACGCCTTCCTGCTGGAGGACCCCCGCTACCTGAAACTGGTGCGCGCGTACTACGACCAGGTGTGGAACGATATCAAGGAGCCAGTATGAACTTCACCCAATTAAGTACGGCCCGTCCGGACCTGGCCTTCATCGCCCACTGGGTGCCGAACAACGCGCACGTGCTGGACGTCGGCTGCGGCGACGGCGTGATGATGGACTACCTGCAAAGCGACAAACAGTGCAGCGGCTACGGCATCGAGATCGCCGACGACAAGGTCCTCGACAGCACCAGGCGCGGCGTGCAGGTGATCCAGCAGGATATGGAGAACGGACTGTCGCTGTTCGGCGATAACACCTTCGACACGGTGCTGTGCCTGTCGTCGCTGCAGATGATGAAGCATGTCGAGGCGCTGCTGCGCGATATCGTCCGCGTCGGCAAGGAGGCCATCGTCTCGTTCCCCAACTTCGCTTACTGGCCGCACCGGGTGTCGCTGCTCAAGGGCCGCATGCCGGTGTCCGAGTCGCTGCCGTACGAATGGTACGACACGCCCAACCTGCGCTGCGCCACCATCAACGACTTCCGCGACCTGGCCGTTGAATGCGGGTTGGAAGTGATCGAATACGTGGCACTGGCGGAGGGACAACGCGTGTCGTTCCTGCCCAACCTGCGCGGCGACCTGGCGGTGTTCCGCCTGCGTAAAAAAGTCACCTCGAAGGCGGCGCACTGATGGCCGCCCAGGAGCAGAAGCGGCACTGGCTGTCGTATCTGAACGGCCGCACCATCTCGATTCTGTTCCTGGGTTTCAGCTCCGGGCTGCCGCTCTACACGCTGATCTACCTGATGCAGGCGTGGCTGGCCAAGGCCGGGCTGGACGTCAAGGCGCTGGGGCTGTTCGGCCTGGCGATGTTCCCCTACACATTCAAGTTCCTGTGGGCGCCGCTGATGGACCGCTACAGCATCGGCCCGCTAGGCCGGCGGCGCGGCTGGATGGCGCTCACGCAGCTGTTGCTGTTCCTGCTCATCGGCGGGCTCGGCATGCTCGATCCAAAGCTCGAGCTGTCGGTGATCGTGGTGGCGGTGTTCCTGATCGCATTCATGTCGGCCAGCCAGGACGTCGTGATCGACGCCTACCGGCGCGAGATCTTGGCCGAGGAGGAGCAGGGCCTGGGTGCGGCCATCATCGTGAACGCCTACAAGGCCGCCAGCCTGATCCCCAGCGCGCTGGGGCTGGTGATGGCCGACAGCCAGCCGTGGCAGATCGTGTTCTGGACCGTGGCCGCCTTCATGCTGCCGGGCTTCATCTGCACGCTGCTGGCGCGCGAGCCGGTATTGTATGGCGAGCCGCCGAAAAACCTGCAGGAAGCGGTGGTGCTGCCGTTCCGCGAGTTCGTGCTGCGCGACGGCTGGCGCCAGGCCTTGTTCGTCATCGCCTTTGTGCTGCTATATAAGATTGGCGACACGATGAGCACCGCGCTGTCGACCAAATTCTTCCTCGACCTCGGCTTCAGCACCAAGCAGATCGGCCTGGCGGCCAACGCCACCGGCTGGTGGGCCAGCCTGGCCGGCGGCGCCGTCGGCGGCATCTGGATGATCAAACTGGGCATCAACCGCGCGCTGTGGGTGTTCGGGGTTCTGCAGGCGATCGCAATTCTGGGCTTCGCCTGGCTGGCCAACGTCGGGCCGGACCCGGTGCTATTGAGCGCCGTGTTCGGGTTCGAGGCCTTCGCCAGCCTGGGGCTGGGATCGGCGGCATTGGTGGCATTTATGTCAAGGGCGACCGATCCCCGCTATACTGCCACCCAGTACGCGTTGTTTTCCAGTCTGGCTGCGGTCCCGCGCACATTCATTAATTCCTCCGTGGGTTATATTGTGGCCGAAACGGGTTGGTTCTGGTTCTTTATCGTGTGTTTCATCCTCGCCTTCCCGGCGATGATGATGCTGCCGAAAATCGCTCCTTGGAATAGTGCAAATGAAAAAGCTTAAATTGAAGAGCGCCGCGCTGGCGCTGGTCTGCGTGATGGGCGCCTTGCCGGTCTACGCGCAAAACGACGGTATTCCGGTCGAGAAGCTGTCGCGCATGCGCGGCCTGGGCGGCGATTCCGCGCAGTTCGACCAACAGTCCAAGCTTCAGTACGATCAGATGTTGAAGCAGGCGCATGACAAGGATGCCGTCGCCAGCGATAACAATCCGCAGCTGATTCGTTTGCGCGCCATCGCCAAGCGCCTGATTCCCTTCACCACTCGCTGGAATCCCGACGCGGCGCAATGGAAGTGGGAAGTCAACCTGCTCAAGTCCGACACCGTCAACGCCTTCTGCATGCCGGGCGGACGCATCGCCTTTTACAACGGCATCCTGACCAAACTGAATCTGACGGACGACGAAGTGGCGGCCGTGATGGGCCACGAGATCGCCCACGCGCTGCGCGAACACGCGCGCGAGCAGGCCGGCAAGAACACCGTCACGCAGGTCGGCTCGCGCATTCTCGGCGCCCTTGGATCGGCCTACTTCGGTGTCGATCCGCGTCTGGGCGACGCGGCGGCCGGCATGGTCTCGCAGGGCGCGGCGTTGAAGTTCTCGCGCGGCGATGAAAGCGAGGCCGATCTGGTCGGCATCGACCTGGCGGCGCGCGCCGGCTTCGACCCGCGCGCCGGCGTGGCGTTGTGGCAGAAGATGGGCGCGATCAACAAGAGCCAGCCGATCAGCTTCCTGTCGACCCACCCGACCGGCAAGGACCGCATCGCCAACATGAACAAGAATATGCCGCTGGTGCTGCCCGTGTATGCCCGCGCCAAAGGGCTGGACCCGAACAACCTGCCCAAGTACCACTCGCTGGCGCTGCCGAAGTCCTGATGTCGTCGACGCCGTTGCCGATGCGCGACGGGGTCGCGCCTAGTTATCTGTGGCTGCCGGAAGGGCAGTGGCCGGACCTGATCACCTTTCTCGCGGCGCGCTTTCCCGACGTCGAGGTATCGACGTGGTACGAACGGATGGCGCGCAATGAGGTCGTCGACGGCGACGGCAGGCCGCTGGCGCCGCATAGCGCCTTCAAGCGCGGCATGCGCATCTTTTACTACCGGGAGCTCGAGGCGGAGACGCCGATACCGTTCACCGAAGAGATCCTGCACATGGACGAGCATCTGGTGGTGGTCGACAAGCCGCACTTTTTGCCGATGACGCCGGGCGGGCGCTTCCTGCATGAGACCTTGCTGGTGCGCTTGAAGAAAACGCTGGGCGAGCAGGCCCTGACGCCGATCCACCGGCTCGACCGCGAGACGGCCGGCGTGGTGATCTTTTCGCGCAAGCAGGAAAGCCGTGGCGCCTATCAATCGATGTTCCAGAAGCGGGTGATCGAGAAGGAATACGAGGCGCTGGCGCCGACGTTGAAGGGCGTGGAGTATCCGTTCACGTACCGAAGCCGGATGGTCGACGGCGACAAGTTCTTCATCATGAAGGAGGAAGCGGGCGAGCCCAATTCCGAGACCATCATCGAGGTCATCGAGCACCGCGACGATTGCACCTTGTACCGGCTGTTTCCGCACACGGGGCGCAAGCACCAGTTGCGATTGCACCTGTCGTCGCTCGGCATCCCGATCATCAACGACGCGTTTTATCCGGTGGCGCTGCCGTGCAAGGCGGACGACGTGTCGCAGCCGTTGAAGCTGCTGGCGCGCCGCATTTCCTTCCTGGACCCGCTGACAAACGACTGGCGCGAGTTCAGCAGCCGTCGCAGCCTTTGATGTCGATCCGTCGAATGATCACGTAGGGCGGATTAGCGCAGCGTAATCCGCCATGCATGCTCCGTCGGCGGCTCAAAGATGGCGGATTACGGCTTCGCCTAATCCGCCCTACGTGTCCCCGAGGTGTTTTCCAGCCCGTCGGCCTCAGTCGTGCGCGTACTCGATGATCAACGGCGCATGGTCCGAGAACTTCTCTTCCTTGTAGACCGCCACCGTGGTGGCCTTGGCGGCGATGCCAGGGGTCGCCACATGGTAGTCGATGCGCCAGCCGACGTTCTTCGCGTAGGCTTGGCCGCGGTTGCTCCACCACGTGTATTGCTCCTCGCGCGGGTCGAGGCCTCGGTGCACATCGACAAAGCCCACCTCGTCGAACACGCGCGTCATCCATTCGCGTTCCTCCGGCAGGAAGCCGGAATTTTTCTTGTTGCCCTTCCAATTCTTCAAATCAATCTCTTTGTGGGCGATGTTCCAGTCGCCGCAGATGACCACTTCGCGGCCTTCGGCGTGCAGCTGCTGCAAGTGCGGCAGGAACAGCGCCATGAAGCGGAACTTGGCTTCCTGGCGCTCCGGACCCGACGAGCCCGACGGGCAATACACAGAAATCACGCTCAGATTGCCGAAATCGCAACGGACATAGCGGCCCTCGGCGTCGAATTCCGGCGCGCCGAAACCGATGACCACGCGATCCGGTTCGATCTTGCTGTAGACGCCGGTGCCGGAGTAGCCTTTTTTCTCGGCATAATGGAAATGGCCGTGGTAGCCGCCTGGATTCAGGAACTCGGGCGTCATGTCCGGCGCCTGCGCCTTAAGTTCTTGTACGCAGATGAAGTCGGCGTCCTGCGTGGCCATCCACTTGAAAAAGCCTTTGGAGGATGCCGAACGAATGCCGTTCAGGTTGGCGGAGATGATTTTTGGCATGGAGGGGTGCTTAAGAAAGAGTGCTTAAAAAGAGTGCTTAAAAATGCGACGAAATTTCAGAATGCATTAGTGTAGCGGTAAAATACGGCCACTTTAAAGAAATGAGGCAGCATGAACAATTTACGTCAGCAATTTATCGAGTTTTCGGTCGACACCGGTGTGCTGCGCTTCGGCGAGTTCACCACCAAGGCCGGGCGCCAGTCGCCGTACTTCTTCAACGCCGGCCTGTTCCACGACGGCGCGACCCTGGCCCAGCTGGCCCAGTTCTACGCCCAGACCCTGCTCGATTCGGGGGTCGAGTTCGACATGCTGTTCGGCCCGGCCTACAAGGGCATCACCCTGGCGTCGGCCACCGCCGTCGCACTGGCCGGCAAGGGCCGCAACACCTCGTTCGCCTTCAACCGCAAGGAAGCCAAGGCCCACGGCGAGGGCGGTTCGCTGGTCGGCGCCAAGCTGCAAGGCAAGGTTGTCATCATCGACGACGTGATCTCGGCCGGCACCTCGGTGCGCGAATCGGTGGACATGATACGCGCCGCCGGCGCCGAGCCATGTGCCGTGCTCATCGCGCTGGACCGGATGGAGCGCTCCGCCAACGCGGACGGCGTGCTGTCGCCGAACTCGGCGGTGCAGGAAGTGGCCAACCTCTACAATATCCCGGTCATTTCGATCGGCAACCTGGACGATTTGTTCGCGTACCTGAACGGCAAGGGCGCCGATCCGCAGTTGCTTCAGCACAAAGACGCCGTGGCGGCGTATCGCGAACGCTACGGCATTGCCTGATCTATCGCCCAGTCTGGCGCGGATGCCTTGTCGAACCGGCCATCTTGCTAGACTTTGATATTTCTATGGTGTAACCTTTTGAGACGGCATCCAGACCGTGGACAAACAAGGCAGATCCATGAACATCGCAACAATGAAGGTGCACGGCGACGACGCCGGACTGGCGGACGTCCGCGACGGCTTGCCAACCGAACCCGATAGCGACTGGCAAAAGGGCGACGTCAAGCCCGACGGCCGGGTGCGCATCGATTCCGGCTTTTACGTCGGCATCGGCACGGACCAAAACCCGGACGAGCTGCTCAAGCAGATCCGCTCGTATCTTGCCGAATGCCAGGCGCGCGGCATCCACTTCGAACGCTCCGACGTGGCCGCCGAGCTGCGCATCTCCTTCACCACCGAGCGTGGCGCGGCGACGCCCAGCCTGGACTTCACCCTGGCCGATTTGACCTTGCTGGTCGAAATGGGCATCACGCTCAGCATCATCGCTTGATGCGCTTCGCCGAAACGCGGCTTGCCGGCTTGCGTTGCGGGCGGGCCGAGCGGCGCATTCATATCTGGGAGCCGGCGGCGCCGACGCCGCCGCGTGCCGTGCTGCTTGCCATCCACGGCGGCATGGCGCATGGCGGCGACTACGTCACCCCGGCGCTGTACTTCCGCCAACACGGCATCGCCACCGTCGCCTGCGACCTGTGCGGGCATCAGGATGCGCGCCGGGTCGACATCCCCGGCTTCGACGTGTTCATCGACGACAGCGTGCTGTTCCTGCAATGGGTCAGGCGCGAATATCCCGGCGTGCCGGTGTTCGTGATGGGCCACTCGATGGGCGCGCTGATCGCCACCCACCTGGGGCTGGGCCGCTTCGTCGGCGAGGCCGGCATCGACGGATTCATTTTATCGTCGCCGTACTATGTCAACGCGATCAGGGTGTCGCCGGTGCTGCTGGCGCTGGCCGGCGTGCTGGGCGCGCTGGCGCCGCGCATGAAGGTGCCGCTGGCGCCGTTGACCGATGTGCTCACGCACGACAACGCCATCACCGCGCGCCATCACGCCGACGAGCGCGACGGCGTGCGCGCCACCGAGATCACGGTCCGCTTCGGCAACGCGCTGACGGCCGCGCAGCGGGGACTGGCGGCGCGGCTGCCGTCGTGGCGGCACCGTCTGTTTGCCGTGGTGGCGGGGGACGACAAGCTGGCCGACGCCGACGCGTCCGAGGCCATGCTCAAATCGGTGCCGGCGTCGCTGCTGACGTATCAGCGCCATCCGCAAAACTATCACGAGAATTTCAACGAGCTCAATCGCGAGCAAATCTTCGCCGACATCCTCGATTGGATGCGGCTGCCGCCTTCCGGCTGATCGTCATCGGACCGGAGGCGGCGGCGCGGGCCTGAAAAGGGGCGTTAATCGATGTAGACAAGTCTACGCGGCGCGCTGCGAAGGTGGTTGTGCGGCATCGGTGTGGCGCGCGGTGATGACGTACGCATGCAAAATCGGTACGTCAAAGAAGGTGACGTTTCGGAATTCCCGTAGACCGTGCTCAACCTGGACGGACGAGTGAATGGTTTGCAGGCCAGGATTGTCACGTTCGATGATAGCGATACGTGAGAATTTCAAGATTTCCGGAGAGGAAAATTCCGCGTTCAGCTGCGATGCGATGATCTGCATTTCCGGCAAGCCCCAGTCGTCGAGCCAGCGCGCAGTAACGAGCAGGTCCCACAGCCGCAACGTGCTGTCAGGCCGGAACGCGGCAAACAATTCAAACGGACCTCGCTCGATCGAGAGACGCCGCTCAATGCGCTGTAATTTTTCGACGAAGGTGTTCATAGTTCGTGCAATCGGCGACGATCGACCACTCCGCCGCATGCTGAGTCATAACCATGCGCTCCCGCCCGGTCAGTTTTAAGAGTACCGCTAAATCATGGACTCTGAAAGAACTGAAACGTTCAAATTCTTTGTTGGAGTCGGGAAAACCGTTCCATTGCAGGGTTTTACAAATTCGCGCTTTCAGTGTTAGTTCCACGGCGTAACCCGAGATGTAGAAGGCGCCGTCATAACGCTGCGCGCCAATCCAGTGTCCGAAAGGACTGCATTCGCAGCCAAGGCTGCTAATGGCTTGCCGCGCACCGCGTGCCATCACGCCGGCAGTCTGATCGTGAAACGCGCACCGCCCAGCGGCGAGTCGTCGACCGCGATATCGCCGTGGTGCAGTCGCACCGCCTTGAGCGCGATCGACAGCCCGAGTCCATAGCCGCCGACGGCGTCGTCCTGCTCACGCGCCAGCCGCACGAAGGGATCGAACACCTTGCCGCGCGCGTCCAGCGGAATCCCCGGACCATCGTCTTCGACCACGATGACGACGGGCCGCGCGCCATCGCCCTCGCGCGCGGCGCGCAGCGTCACGCGCGAGGCGGCGTATTTCACGGCGTTGCCCAGCAGGTTGTTGAGCGCGCGGGCCAGCAGCCGTTCGTCGCCATCGAGATCTCCCAGGTCGGGCGCAAGGCTGGCGTCGTAGCGTAGCGCCGACGAGGGCGCGCAGCGGCGCAGCATCGGCGCCAGCGCGAAGCGTCGCGTCGACATGGCGCCGGCGTGATCGAGTTGGGTCAGATCGAGCAGTTCGTTGACCAGCGTTTTGAGCTCGTCGACATCGCTCTCCATCGCCAGCACGCGTTGCTCCAGCGCCGGATCGGCGGCGCCATGCCGATGGCGCAGCAGCTCGAGTGCGAATTCGAGCCGCGCGATCGGCGTGCGCAGTTCATGCGATACCGAATGCAGCAAGTGCTTGCGCGTCTCGAGCAGCAGCGCGATGCGCCCGGCCATGTCGTTGATGCGGCCGGCCAGCGGGGCGACGCTCGAGGTGGCGCGTGGCGCGGCGCGCGCGCTCAGGTCGCCCCGGCCGAAATCGTCGGCGACCCGCGACAGCGCCTGCAAATCGCGCCAGTGGCGCCGCGACCACCAGCCGATCGGCACCAGCAGGCACAGGGCGATCACGCCGAAGCGGATCACCTCCATCGCCAGCGCCTGGCCGATGTCGATGGGCAGGCGCTGCGCGTGGATCACGTCGTCCCCGCTGCCGATGTAGCGCGCGCCGGTCAGGTCGACGCGGCGGTAGAAGGATGCGGTGCCGGGGTCGATGACGATCGCGCCTTGATTGAGCCGCGCCTGTTTCGATGCCGGCAGCGCGGCCAGTGCGGCCGGCAGTGGCACCAGCTCGAAGGTGGCCTCCGACACCTCGCGCACCTTGTTGAGGCGCGCCAGCCATTGGTCGGCCGGGGCCTGGTCGATATATTGTTCGAGCAGGAAGATCTGACCGGTGGCCTGGCGCCGTGCGATTTCGTCGACCGGATCGCCGAACAGGGCGCTGAAGGCGGCGTAGACGACCACGGTGCCCACGCTGATGGCCAGCAGCACCAGCGCCGCGAAGCGTGGGAAAATCCGGTTCATTCCCAGGCCGATGGGCTGAACAGATAGCCCTCGCCCCAGACGGTTTTGATGCGTTCGGCGGCGCCGTCGTCGAATTTGCGGCGCAGCCGCGAGATGCAATTGTCGATGCTGCGGTCAAGGCCGTCGAACTCGATGCCGCGCATTTTGATCAGGATGTCGTTGCGCGACAGGACCTTGCCTGCCGCCTCGGCCAGGATCAGGAACAGTTTGAACTCGGCGCCGTTCATCGCCACCTCGTCGTCGCGCCAGAACACCGCGCGGTTGGCGCGCGCGATGCGCAGCGCGCCGACCACGACGTCGCTGTTGACCGGCGCGCTGCCGCGCCGCTGCAGCGCGCGGAGCCGCGCCAGCAGCACGCGCGGCTGGATCGGCTTGTTGACGTAGTCGTCGGCGCCTTGTTCGAGTCCGGACACTTCGTCGAACATGTCCTCGCGCGCGGTCAGGATCAGTATCGGCACGGGGCTTAGCTGGCGCAGTTGGCGGCAGACGACCATGCCGTCGATGCCGGGCAGCGTCAGGTCCAGGATCACCAGGTCGGGCCGGGTGGCGCTGAAGCGCTCGAGCGCGCGGTCGCCGCGGGTGACCACATCGACCTCGTAGTCGAACTCGCCGAGATATTCCTTGACCAGCGCTGCCAGGCGCGCATCGTCTTCCACCAGCATTACTCGCTGCATCGGGCCTCCCTTTTGGATCAGCATTGTAGCGGCACGCGGCGCCGGCGTGGCAAATCAGACAATCGCATACAGATTCGTACACTTTCTATACAAATGCGCCCTACAAATTGACGACAATTGGCAGACAGTCCGAGGGGGATTTCAGCGGCGGCCGGTTTTAATATTCGAGGCTCTTACCTCAACCCGGAAACCATCATGAAAAAAATCCTTGCAAGTGCCGCCATCACCCTCGTCCTCGCCCCCGCCCTCGCGCCTTCCGCGCAGGCCGAGGACCTGTATTTGGGCGCCAACATCGGCTCGCGCATCGACGGCTACGTCAACGAGCGCAATGGGGGCGTGACGACCCGGCACGACGCCGCTACGCATCAGCGGCGCGTCGGCGTGTTCGCCGGCTACGTGTTGACGCCCGTTTGGGCGCTGGAGACCGGCTATCAGGGCTTCGGCGGCTCGACCGATTATGAGCTGGCCGGCGGGCGGATGGAGGTCAGCACCCAAATGGCCTATCTGGCCTTGCGGAGCACCTGGCGGCTTGGCGACGACTGGTCGCTGTACGGCAAGTCCGGCGTGGCGCAGGGGCGGCTCAAGGTCGATCTGACCGGCGGCGGCACCAGCGAGGCCCGCACTGCGCACAAGAATGGCGCGTACCTGGGCGTCGGCGCCGCTTGGAGGGTGGCCGGCGACGTGTCGCTGCAACTGGAGTTCGAACACACGAGCAAGATCAAATACGAAGGGTTGACGGCGAAGATGAACAAGTTATCGCTCGGCGCGCGCTTCGGCTTTTAAGGAAAACATGAACCAGCTGTCCCCGATATTCGCGTTACTTTCCCTGGCCGCGCTGCCGGCGCTGGCCGACGATGGCGCCGTTGGCATGATGCCGGACGGGAGCACCGATATGTACGTGGGGCTGGCGATCGCCTCCCGCCTGTCGTCGGTCGACGACCACGAGCCGTCGACCGCGCTGCGGCCGCTGCTTCAGGTCCAGTGGAGCAACGGTATCTTCGTTTCCGCCAGCGGCGTGGTTGGCATGCATCTGTCGCACACGCCGGGGGTGGAGTACGGCCCACTGCTATTGGATAGCAACGGCCGCGAACCGGGCGACAACCGCCGGCTGGCCAATACGCATTCCATCAAGGGTTCGTGGGACGCCGGCGGATTCTATAACTACTATCTGGGCTGGCGGGTGCGCCTGCTGACCAGCGCAGCCTACGATACCAGCGCCGGTGGCTTAGCTGGCAGCGTGGGGCTGCAAAAGACGCTGGCATCGGTGGCGCCGCACCACACCATCACGTTTTCCGCCGGCGCCACGCTGGGCAGCGGGGCCGTCATGCGGGAGCGCTACGAGGTGTTCGGCGCCTACCGCCCGTCCGGCGGCGTGATGGCGGTGAACGCGGGCGCCAACTGGAACTGGGAGTTGAGCAGCCGTTGGTTGATCAACACCGCCGTGTCGGCCCAGCGTCTGGGCAATGAACCGGCCGCCAGTCCGATCGTCGGGCGGCGCAATGTCGTGACGTGGTCCAGCGGGCTGGCATACCGGTTCTAGAACGTCATGGTCAAATTCTTCCTGCTCTGGCTTGTCGTCGCGCCCACGCTTTGTTGGGCGCAGCAGACGTCGGACTGGATCAGCTACCGGGACGTCTACCGGCAGATGATCTGGTTTGAAAAGTACGGCAAGCCGAAGCAGTTTTTGCAGAATCACTTTCGCCTTCGCCAGCGCGAGGCGGGCGCACAGGGTGAGGGACTGCGCCTGACGCTGGTCGGCAAGACGACGCGCGTCGATTTGCCGCTGGACGCGTTGGGGCGGGCGGTTTTTCCGTTTTCCAAGGCGGCCTACGACGAGAACGCGGAGCTGGTATTGAACCGTCCGGCGCGGCAGTTTTTTTCCGGTCCTTGGGTGTCGCTGGTGACGCGCGCCGATGGCGTGTACGCGGTCGCCGACCTGGCGACCGCGTGCGAACAGATGGCGGCCTATTTGCGCTACGTCGGCGCGGCCGGCGGCAAGAACTGCGCCGGCGTGCAGTTCTCCTACGCGGCGGGCGAGGCGCCGCAACTGCGGGTGGTCAAAGGTGAGGGCACGGCCCCGGTGCTGTTGGCCGGCAGGGACGGTCCGGCTTTTGCCGGCGACGCGCTGGCCGGCTTCCGCAACTTCGTTTATCGTTTTACCGCCCATCCCGGCGGCGTCCAGGTGCTCACCAGCAGCACGCCGCTGGCGATCAGCGCCGTGCTGGAATAGGGCGCCGCGCGGCCCGAAAAAAAAGCCGCGCAGCGCGCGGCTTTGTCATTGTCAGCCCGCCACGAGCTTGCGGTTCGCCGCGCCCGGCAGCATGCGCAAGGTCTTGCCGACCGACGCGCTGTAGGTCTTCGACTGGATGGTGTCGACATAGCGGTACTCGGCGCGCGTTTCGGTCGGCGTCACCGTCAGCACCACGAAGCCGCGCAACGACGTTTCCGCATATTGCAGTGGTCCGATCAGCTGTTCCATGCCGCCGGCCACCGTGGCCGGCGCGGCGCCCGGGAAATAGCTCTCGAAGCCGGGCGAGGTCACCGACGGCACGCCGAATTCGACGCCGACCGCCTGGCCATTGACATCGGCCAGGTCGCTGGCCCAGGCGTTGTGGGTGTCGCCGGCCAGCACCACCAGGTTCTTGTTGAGCGTGCGCGACATGTTGAGCACTGTCTCGCGCGCGGCCGCATAGCCGTCCCAGGCGTCGAGGTTGTACGGCACCGTCGGCGCGGCCAGCTGCTGCTTTTCGGTCTCGGTCAGGGCCACGCCGGCGCGCACCTTGGCGGCGATGCCGAGGTAGGTCGGGTAGCCGACCGTGCCCAGCACCATCGGCGCCGGCAGCATCATGCGCGCCATCAGCACCTGCTGGCCGAGGATCTGCCAGGTGGCGGTCGACTTGCTCATCTGGCCTTGCAGCCACGTGGTCTGCTCGGCGCCCATCAGCTGGCGCGCCGGGTTGGACACGTCGGCCGCGAAGGCGGCGCCGTTGAAGCTCTTGTCGGCGCCGACGTAGCTGGCGAACGCCAATTGCTTGTCGCGGCCGATCACGCGCGTGTCGAGCATGTGCAGCGACAGCAGGTTGCCGAAGTCGAAGGAGCGGTAGATGCGGTCGGGCCGCGCGGCGTCGGGCACGCGGATCGGCATCCATTCGTGGTACGCCTGGATCGCCATCTTGCGCCGCGCCGACCACAGGCCCTCGGTGAGCGGGTCGTGGTTTTCCGCGCCGTCGCGCCAGGTGTCGTTCGACAGCTCGTGGTCGTCCCAGACGGCGATGAACGGGATGCGCGCGTGCACCGCCTGCAGGTCCGGGTCGGTGCGGTATTGCTGGTAGCGGCGACGGTAGTCCGTCAGGGTGATGATCTCGGTGGCCGGCTGCGACACGCGGTTCAGGGTGGCGGCGTTCTGCGAGGCGTAGCCGCCGGCCGCGTATTCGTAGATGTAGTCGCCCAGGTGCAGGCCGACGTCGATGTCGTCGAACTTGGCCGCGTCGCCGTAGACGTTGAAGTAGCCGGCCGGGTAGTTCGAGCAGCTGAAGACGGCGAAGCGGGCGCGCGACACGGAGCCGGTCGGCAAGGTCTTGGTGCGCCCGACCGGCGAGTCCACGCCCTGGCAGCGGAAGCGGTAGTAGTAGGCACGGTTGGCCGACAGGCCGTTGGCGTCGACCTTGACGGTGTAGTCGCCGGCGGCGCCGGCGCGGGCCGTGCCGGAGGCGACGACTTTGGCGAAGGCGCTGTCTTCGGCCACCATCCAGCCGACGTCCATGTCGTCGGCGCCGGGCGTGGCCGTGACGCGGGTCCACAGGATGACGCGGTCGCTCAGCGGGTCGCCGCTGGCCACGCCGTGCGCAAAGCTGATCGGCTGGTAGTACGGGTCGCCGCCACCGCAGGCGCTGAGCGAAATGGCGGCGGTGCCGACCGAGAAGTTGCGGATGAACTTGCGACGCGAATTCGTTTGTGTCATGACTGGGCTATTGCCGAAAGTGAAAGAACGCGTAGCTTAGGCAGTCCGTGTTACGGGCTGATGACATGGGGGCATCGCGTCGCGGACGGTGCGCCCAGGGCGTGTCGCGCAGCCATTGCCGCGCGGCGAGAAACAGTGTCTTACGCGGCGCGGCTATTCCGGTTGCGGCCGGCATTGCGCAAAATGCCGTCATCCCAACCCACCTGGAATGCAATGGATCGTCGACACTTTATCGCTACTGGCATCGCCCTGGCCTCCCCGGCGGCCGGCGCCACGTCCCGCCCGCCGCCGCCACCCACCATCACCAAGGCCGACGGCCTGAACCCGCCGGGCGTCAGGACAGCCGGTGTGCGCATGGTCCCCGTCATGGGCGGCAAGTACAAGGTCTGGACGAAAAAGATCGGTAGCGGTCCGGTCAAGGTGTTGCTGCTGCACGGCGGGCCCGGCTTTTCGCACGAGTACCTCGAGGCGATGGAGTCGTTCCTGCCGCAGGCGGGCATCGAGATGTATTATTACGATCAGCTCGGCTGCGGCAACTCGGACCGTCCCGACGACCCCGCGCTGTGGACCCTGCCGCGCTACCTGGACGAGGTGGAGGAAGTGCGCGCCGGCCTCGGCCTGGAATCGTTCGTGTTGTTCGGCCACTCGTGGGGCGGGCTGCTGGCGATCGACTACGCGCTGCGCCATCAAGCCCGTTTGCGCGGCCTTGTCATCTCGAACATGACGGCCGGGATGCAGGCGCTGAAGCGCCATCTCGCCGTGCTCAAACGGCAGCTGCCGCCGGCGGCGCTGGCGCGGCTTGATGCGCTGGAGGCGGCCGAGGCCTACGACTCGCCCGACTACGAGCAAATCCTGATGGAGGAACTCTACCCCAAATTCATCTGCCGCCTGGCGCCGTGGCCGGACGCAGTCAACCGCACGTTCGCGCACGCCAACCTGAAGATCTATCACCAGATGCAGGGGCGCAGCGAATTCGTCATGACCGGAAACCTGAAGGACTGGGAGCGTTGGGATCGGCTCGGCGAGATCAAGGTCAAAGCGCTGGTCATCGGCGCCACCTACGACGAGATGGACCCGCGTGACATGCCGAAGATGGCGTCGGCGATGGGCGACGCCAAGGCGGTCATCTGCGCCAACGGCAGCCATTTGTGCATGTGGGACGACCAGGCGTTCTATTTCGAGCGGCTGCTCGCGTTCCTCGGCGGGCTCTAGCCGGCGGGTTAGCGGCGATGCCGTGCGAGGAAGCGCCAGATGACGTCGTTGGCCTCGATGTCGCGGCTGGTTTTCCCGATCGGCAGGCCGACGTCGACCCGAGTCCTGTTTCAGCTTGTTGAGCAGCGCTTCGGTAAAGCCGATGTCGTCGGTGCCGTCGCGATAGGACATGCCGAAACCGACGTTCCAGTCCTGCTTAATCCCCGCCGGGTAGACGACGATGAACTGGTGGCGGTCGGCGGCGCGGTTCATTTGCGTGTACAGCATTTGTTCTGCCATGGTCATGCCGCCGCCGTGGAAGCTGAACACCACCGGAAAGGCCTTGCGCTGCGCGGTGTCATAGGACGGCGGCGTGTAGACCAGGTAGCGGCGCTTTTCCTCCTTGTAGGGAAGCGATTTCACTTGCGCGACAGCGGCCTGCGAAGCGCAGGCCAGGACCAGCAGACCGATAAGGATTTTCATGGTGCGTATCCGGAAGAAGTTGAGGAGTACGCAGCATAGAAAACCGGCGGTGAAATCCCGGTGAAGTCCGGCCGGTTTCAGCGCGGGGGCAGCGGTACGAGTGGCACGAGGGGTACGATGTCGACCCGGTACGCCGCCGCTTCGGCGTGGAAGGCGATTTCCCAGCCCATGGCCTTGGCGATGCGCCGCAAAAGATGCTGGCCGTGCAGAAAGCCCTGCATCGTGCCGGCCCGGTCCGGATCGATCGTGTTTGCGAGGCTGAGCACGCCGTCGGCGAACGACAACCGCAGTCGCGAGGCGGCGCGGCCATGAAACAGCGCGTTGCCCAGGCAGTTGTTCAGCAGCAGCATGGACAGATGGCGGTTTCCCGTGACCTCCAGGCGGTCCGGCAATTGCAGCGCCAGGCGGTCGTCGCTCCAGTCGGCCGTCTCCATCTCCAGCAGGCGCAGCAGGCTGTCCTCTATACAGCCGCGCAGGTCGACCATGTCGTTCGGGATGTGTTCCGCGCGCGCCAGGGCGAACAGGACGTCGACGGTGTCTCCGAGCTCGCCGAGGCCGGCCCGCAGCTGCGATAGCTCATGCGCCTGCAGCGGGCGTGACGCAGCCTGGCCAAGGACGTTGTTCATGACGGTCAGCGGGGTGCGTAACTCATGGCCGACGTCGCGCGTGAAGGCCTGCTCGCGGTGCAGCGCCGCGTGCAACGCTTCGATCGTGGTGCCGAGCTTATCCGCCAGGTAGCCGATTTCATCGGGGCGTTGCCGGGCGCTGAAGTCGGTCGAGCCCTCCGGCGCCAGGCTTTTTACTTCGTCCGCCAATACCTGCAGCGGCAGCACCAGGCGCCGCGACAGCATGTAGGCGAGCAGCAGCGCCAAGGCGATCAGCCCCAGCGCGACCGCGACCAGCACGCCGCCAACATCCTGGAACAGTTTGGACACCACCAGCAGCGGGCCGGCGTCGGCCAGCAGATAGAGCCGCCGCCGGCCGTTCGCCGCATGCAGGTCGAGCGTGCGCAGGTTATAGTGCTGGCCGGTGTCGGTAAATATCTCGCCGTGCTCGCGGCCGGCGGTCACCTGCGCGCGCACGACGGGCGGCAGCGCGCCGGCGTCCCGGTAGACGTGAATGAGGTCGTTGCCGGTCGATTGTATGTCGCCGCCCGAGCGGAATTGCGCGGTCACGGCGGTCGCTTCCCGCTCCAGCAGGCGGTCGACCAGCATGTCCTCGGTCACGTAAGAGATGATCAGCGCCAAGCCGGTATAGCCGACGCACAGCAGCACCGTGAAGCCGGCCAGCGCCGCGAACAGGCCGTGGCGGATCGACCTAAACATGGTCCGCCGCATCGACCTTGAGCCGATAGCCGAGCTGCGGGATGGTGACGACCATGTCCGGCGCGCCGGCCAGTTCCAGCTGCTTGCGCAGCGCGTAGATGTGCGATTTGAGGGCGTCGCTGTCCGGTGGGTTCGCACCCCACAGCGCGTGCGTCAGCGCCGACCGGGACACGGCATGCGGGTGCGCGGCGCACAGCGCCGATAGAATCTTGAAACCGGCGTGTGTCAGCGGAAGCTGGGCGTCGTTGTGGAGTGCGCGCTTTTCCCTGGGAAGCAGCGTCAGCGGGCCGACGCGCACTTCCTGGCCGACATGCAGTTGCGCGCGCCGCGCCATCGCCTCGCAACGCAGGGCCAGTTCGCGCAGGTCGAACGGTTTGGTCAGGTAATCGTCGGCGCCGCCATTGAAGCCGCGCGCCTTGTCTTCGAACGCGTCGCGGGCGGTGAGCATCAGTACCGGGACGTTGCGCGGCGCGCGCGCCTTGATCGCGCGGCAGACGTCGAGGCCATCGATGTCCGGCAGGTTGAGGTCGAGCAGGACGACGTCGTACGTTTCGCGCGTCGCCAGTTCGATGGCGAGCGCGCCGGTGGCGGCATGGTCGGTTTGCCACTTGAGGCCGTCGAGGAAGTCCACGACCTGGCGCGCGATCGTCGGGTGGTCTTCCACCACCAGGATAGTCAGGGAGTTGTGGTTCATTGTCGTGTGTCGTTTTTCATTACTGCGAAGAATACCGGAGGTCATCAGGCAGTAACTCTGACAATGGTGCATGGCGTGAGTGTGGATAGTTTGGACATGAGGTTCGCCATCAGTGGCAGGAGCGCCGTGAGCGCATTCGAGTGTGCGTCAAGGACGACAACGGCCAATGGCAGTTTTTTTAAGTTTTGTTGGTATGGAAGATTCTTATCGACTGTAATGAGCGCGTCGAATTCTGCGGCGGCATGAGATAGCAGCGCGCCGTTCTTCATTCCGACCCAGCCCTTTTCTTTGACGGTCTTGACTGAGTGGCCAGTCAAGTGATGTCGCAGAGCAGCGGGTACAGATTCGTCAAGTAGAAGTCGCATCCGTCAGCAAGCGATTTTTTGCCGCCTGAAGCACGGAGAGCGCAGCCTCGCGCGACACACTGGGGAAATCTGATAAGAAATCGTCCAGGGAGGCTTCGCCTTCCAGATAGTCGAAGAGATTCTTGACCAATACACGCGTCCCCTGGAAGCAGGGGGCGCCGCTCATAATTTCAGGGTCAATGTGGATGTGGTGGATTTTCATGATCGCCTCCGTCTAGTAAAGCGTATCACATGCGGGTGGCACCGGCACTTCGACGGGGTCAAGTGCGGGATCGTCCAACCTAATCATTCGACGTTATCCGCCCCTCGACCCGCTTTCTTCCGGAACTGGGCCGCCTTGTAGCGGTTGCCGCACAGGGCCATGCTGCACCAGCGCCGTTTGTGCGCCTTGGTGCGGTCGTAAAACCACAGGATGCATTCGGGGTGCTCGCATTGCTTGACGAGGTCGAAATCGCCTTCGACCAGCAGTTGTGCCGCCGCCTCGGCCACCGCGCCTAGCATCGACGCGACCGGATCCGCGCGCGCCAGGCGCGTGAGGGTCAACCCGCCTTCGCTGTCGCGCGCCAAGTGGGGCGCGCTGATGTGGGCGTGCAGGTAGGCGTCCAGTTCGGCGATGTCGCCGAGCCTGTCGTCCTTGCGTTCCCCGATCAGCCGCCTCACCAACGCGCGCAGCGTTTTTCCTCGCGTCAGCAGCGAGGCCAAGTCCAGCGGGCTTTCCGTGCCGCCCGTTGCGATGCCGTGACGCGCCAGCCACGTCAGAATGTCCTCGCCACTGTGCCAATAGTCGACCGTGACGCCGTTCACGCTGGCCTCTGTGTTCAGCAGATCCATCGCCAGATGGTCGCCCACCATCGGCGCTTCCGTTTGCCCGCTAGCGAGATGCTTTTCTACTTTCATGATTTACTAACCGTTAAAATTGGAGTTGACAGGTTACTTAAAATTCCTGATACTTCGTCTTAAGTAACCAACTTGAGTCAATTATAGCGGTTATTCAAGCCGCTCAACGTTTATTAGCCGAAGGAATCGTCATGAACCTCAAACCATCGCTGTTTGCCGCAGCCAGCCTGGCCACCGCCCTTGTCGCCAACGCCGCCGACAATGCCACGCAGGTCCACTACCGTACAATGGAAGTTCAGGGCGTCAACGTCTTCTACCGCGAGGCCGGCCCGGCCAAGGCGCCCGTTGTGTTGCTGCTGCATGGCTTTGGCGCCTCTTCGTATATGTTCCGCGATCTGATCCCGCAACTGGCGGCCAAGTACCACGTGATCGCGCCGGATTTGCCGGGCTTCGGCCAGACGAGCGTCATTCCCGGCAAGCAGTTCGCTTACACCTTCGACAACCTCGCCTCCGTGATCGACGCCTTCACCGTGGCAAAGGGGGCGGAGCGCTACGCGATGTATGTGTTCGATTATGGCGCGCCGGTCGGCTGGCGCCTGGCGGTGAAGAATCCGCAAAAAGTCACGGCGATCGTCAGCCAGAACGGCAATGGCTACGAAGAGGGCTTGAGCGACGGCTGGGCCGATATGCGCAAGGCTTGGGCCGATCCGACCCCTGCCAACCGCGAGGCGCTGCGCCGCTTTAATACGCTGGATATGACCAAGTGGCAGTACACCGAGGGCGTGCGCGATGCGTCGCTGATCGCGCCGGAGACGTGGCAGTTGGCCCACGCGGCGATAGAGCGCATCGGCGTTGAGGTACAGATGGACCTGCTGCTCGACTACGGCCAGAACATCAAGCAGTACGGCCAGCTGCATGAATTTTTCCGCAGCCACCGCCCGCCAACGCTGGCGATCTGGGGCAAGAACGATCCGTTCTTCCTGCCGGCCGGCGCCGAAGCGTTTAAACGCGACAATCCTAAAGCCGAAGTGCGCTTCCTGGACTCGGGCCACTTCGCCATCGAGACCCACGGCCAGGAGATCGCCACGCAAATGCTGGAATTCCTGAACCGTAACGTCAAGCCTGAGTGAACTTCGACGGGGTCATGAACTTCGACGGGGTCAAGTCTGACATTCGGACACGGTCTGGGCTTTTGAACTTCGACGGGGTCAAGTCTGGCATTCGGACACGGTCTGGGCTTTGGCGGCGTTGTGGCCTATCGCTTTGATTGCGACGGTTGCGAGCAACAGCTACGGACGGCGGCGACAGACACTACTGATGTGACTGTGTCCGAATGACAGACTTGACCCCGACGGTTGGTAACGTCAAGCCTTGACGATAAGAAGAAAACGCCCCGCGAGCCTTTTGGCTGGCGGGGCGTTTTTCTTTCAGCCGGGCGAAAAACTTATTCGGCCAGCTTGGCCTTCAGCAGTTCGGTCAGCTGCGCCGGGTTGGCCTTGCCGCGCGACGCTTTCATCGCCTGGCCGATCAGCGCATTGAGCGCCGCTTCCTTGCCTGCGCGGTACTGCTCGACCGATTTGGCGTTGGCGGCGATGACGTCGTTGACGATCGCTTCGAGCGCGCCGGTGTCCGAGATCTGCTTCAGACCCTTGGCTTCGATGATGGTGTCGACCAGGTTTTCATCGGCCGATTTGGCTTCCCACATGCCGGCGAAGACTTCCTTCGCCGCCTTGTTGGAGATGGTGCCGTCGGCGATGCGCTTCAACATCGCCGCCAGCTGCGCGGCCGATACCGGCGAGTCGTCCAGGTCCACGCCTTCGCGGTTCAGGGTCGACGAGACGTCGCCCATCAGCCAGTTGGCGGCGGCCTTGGCGTTTTCCTTGCCGGCCTTTTCCACCACGGCGACAAAGTAGGTCGCCATCGACTTGGACGCGGTCAGCACCAGTGAGTCGTATTCCGGCAGCGCGTATTCGCTGATGAAGCGCGCGCGCATGGCGGCCGGCAGTTCCGGCATGGAAGCTTTAACGCTCGAGATCCATTCGTCCGAAATCACCAGCGGCGGCAGGTCCGGGTCCGGGAAGTAGCGGTAGTCCTGCGCGTCTTCCTTGCTGCGCATTTCGCGCGTCTCTTTGCGGTCCGGATCGTACAGGCGAGTCGCCTGCACGACCTTGCCGCCGTCTTCGATCAATTCGATCTGGCGGCGCACTTCGACGTGCACGGCTTCCTCGATGAAGCGGAACGAGTTCAGGTTCTTGATCTCGCAGCGGGTGCCGTATTCCTTCTGGCCTTTAGGGCGCACCGAGACGTTGACGTCGCAGCGGAACGAGCCTTCCTGCATGTTGCCGTCGCAGACGCCGAGCCACATCACCAGCGAGTGCAGGGCCTTGGCGTAGGCCACCGCTTCGGCCGCACTGCGGATTTCCGGCTCGGAGACGATTTCCAGCAGCGGCGTGCCGGCGCGGTTCAAGTCGATGCCGCTCATGCCGGCGTAGTCTTCGTGCAGCGATTTGCCGGCGTCTTCTTCCAGGTGCGCGCGCGTCAGGTTGACGGTCTTGGTGACGAATTCGCCATCCTTCTCGAAACCGAACGTCAGCGAGCCGCCGATGACCACCGGGTCTTCGAATTGGCTGATCTGGTAGCCCTTCGGCAGGTCCGGATAGAAGTAGTTTTTGCGGGCGAAGATCGACGCCGGCGCGATTTTTGCGCCGACGGCCAGGCCGAAGCGGATGGCGCGGTCGACCGCCTGCTTGTTCATCACCGGCAGCACGCCGGGCAGCGCCAGGTCCACCGGACTGGCTTGCGTGTTCGGCTCGGCGCCGAACTTGATCGGCGAGCCGCTGAAGATTTTTGATTCGGTCGTGAGCTGCACGTGGTTCTCAAGACCGATGACGACTTCCCATTCCATATGATTCTCGCTCTGTTCTATGTTAGATGCCGGCCGGAGCGCGGGTATGCCAGTCGGTCGCCAGCTGGTACTGGTGGGCGACGTTGAGCAGCTTCGCTTCGCCGAAATGCTTGCCGATGATTTGCAGACCCACCGGGCGGTTGGCGTTTTTCTCGCCCTGGCCGAAGCCGCACGGGATCGACATGCCGGGCAGGCCGGCCAGGCTGGTCGACAGGGTGAAGATGTCGGCCAGGTAGGCGGCCACCGGGTCGTCGGACTTGTCGCCCAGGTCCCAGGCGACGGTCGGCGCGACCGGTCCCATGATGACGTCGCAGACGGCGTTCGGGCCGTTGAGCACCGCTTCGAAGTCCTGCGCGATGAGGCGGCGGATCTTTTGCGCCTTCAGATAGTAGGCGTCGTAGTAACCGTGGCACAGCACATAGGTGCCGACCATGATGCGGCGTTTGACTTCGGCGCCGAAGCCTTCGGCGCGCGTCTTGCGGTACATGTCCGACAGGTCCTTGTACTCCGCGGCGCGGTGGCCGTAGCGCACGCCGTCAAAGCGCGACAGGTTGGACGACGCCTCGGCCGGGGCGATCATGTAGTAGGCCGGGATCGACAGCGCGGTGTTCGGCAGCGAAATGTCGACCAGGGTCGCGCCCAGCGCCTCGTACTGCGCCAGCGCGGCGCGCACGGCCTGTTCGACGTCGGCCGCCAGGCCTTCGCCGAAGTATTCCTTCGGCACGCCGATGCGCAGGCCGGTCAGCGGCTGGCCCAGTTCACGGGTGAAGTCCTCGTCGACGCCGCCCAGTTCGGGCGTCAGCGAGGTCGAGTCGCGTTCGTCGAAGCCGGCCATGGCGTTGAGCAGCAGCGCGCAGTCCTCGGCCGTCTGCGCCATCGGGCCGCCCTGGTCGAGCGACGAGGCGAAGGCGATCATGCCGAAGCGCGACACGCGGCCATAGGTCGGCTTGATGCCGGTGATGCCGCAGAAGGCGGCCGGCTGGCGGATCGAGCCGCCGGTGTCGGTGCCGGTGACGGCCGGCGCCAGGCGCGCGGCGACGGCGGCGGCCGAGCCGCCCGACGAGCCGCCCGGCACGGCGTTCTTGTCCCACGGGTTCTTGACCGGACCGAAGGCCGAGTTCTCGTTGGCCGAGCCCATGGCGAATTCGTCGCAGTTCAATTTGCCCAGGGTGACCATGCCGGCTTTGCGGAACTTCTCGACGACGGTGGCGTCGAACGGGCTGACGTAGTCGGCCAGCATTTTGGAGCCGGCGGTCGAGCGCCAGTCGCGCGTGACGAAGATGTCCTTGTGGGCGATCGGTACGCCGGTCAGTGGGGTGGCGGTGCCGGCGGCGATGCGGGCGTCGGCCTCGGCGGCCTGCGCCAGGGTCAAGGCGCGGTCCACGTGCAGGAAGGCGTTCAAATCGCTCTTCTCGATGCGGTCGAGGAAGTGCGTGGCCAGCTCGGTGGCGGTGACGGCTTTGCTTTGCAGGAGCGCGGACAGCTCTTTAAGGGTTTTGGTGTGCATGGCGTTTCAATTCAATTCGGGGATGATCGAGGCGAAGGTGTGGGCAAAAAACCCCGTGCGCGCTTGCGCGGATTGCTTATTCGATCACTTTCGGCACCAGGTACAGGCCATCCTGTGTCTTCGGCGCGACGGCCTGGTAGTCCTCGCGGCGATTGGCCTCGGTGGCCGCGTCCTCGCGCAGGCGCAGCGCGATGTTGTTCATGTGCGCCGCCAGCGGGTGGCTCAGCGGGGCGACGCCGTCGGTGTCGACCGCTTGCATCTGTTCGGCCAGCGCGAAAATGCCATTCAGCTGCTCGAGCGCGGTGGCGCTCTGCTGCTCGCTCATCTCAAGTTGGGCCAGTTTGGCAATGCGTGTTACGTCGGATAGGGTCAGGGACATAGCGAATGGCGCGGACGGGCCGCGCGGGGTTTAATTGTTACATTGATAAAAAACTTGAAGTTCTGGCTAATCGCTGGCAAAAGCGGACGATTGCCGCTTAACTTGCAAGCTGAGCCGATACACTTTTGGGTGGATTTTCGGCAAATCGCATTCAAATTATAAGGTAGAATGGCGGGTTGATGCGTTGCCGGGGCTGAATCATTGCCGCCGCCGCTCACCACAGGACATCTTTCTACAGCTTACGCGCACGCAGCGGCGCCACAGGACACACATGTTTGGTTTTTTACGCAGGTATATTTCCACCGATCTGGCCATCGACTTGGGCACGGCCAACACCTTGATTTACGTCCGCGGCCAGGGCATCGTTCTGGATGAACCATCGGTCGTCGCGATCCGCCAGGAAGGCGGCCCCAACGGCAAGAAAACGATACAGGCAGTTGGTAAGGAAGCAAAGCAGATGCTGGGCAAAGTCCCCGGCAACATCGAGGCGATCCGCCCGATGAAAGACGGCGTGATCGCCGACTTCACCGTCACCGAGCAAATGCTCAAGCAGTTCATCCGCATGGTGCACGACTCCAAATTTTTCCGTCCTTCCCCGCGCATCATCATCTGCGTGCCGTGCGGCTCGACCCAGGTCGAGCGCCGCGCGATCCGCGAATCGGCGCTCGGCGCCGGCGCCTCGCAGGTGTACCTGATCGAAGAACCGATGGCCGCCGCGATCGGCGCCGGCCTGCCGGTGTCGGACGCCACCGGCTCGATGGTGGTCGACATCGGCGGCGGCACCACCGAGGTGGGCATCATCTCGCTGGGCGGCATGGTCTATAAAGGTTCGGTGCGCGTCGGCGGCGACAAGTTCGACGAGGCGATCGTCAACTACATCCGCCGCAACTACGGCATGCTGATCGGCGAGCAAACCGCCGAGGCGATCAAGAAGGCCATCGGTTCGGCCTTCCCGGGGTCGGAAGTCAAGGAGATGGAAGTCAAGGGCCGCAACCTGTCCGAGGGCATTCCGCGTTCGTTCACGATTTCGTCCAACGAGATTTTGGAAGCGCTGACCGATCCGCTCAATAACATCGTCTCGGCCGTGAAGAACGCGCTGGAACAGACGCCGCCCGAACTGGGCGCCGACATCGCCGAAAAAGGCATGATGCTGACCGGCGGCGGCGCGCTGCTGCGCGATCTGGATCGCCTGCTGATGGAGGAAACCGGCCTGCCGGTGCTGGTGGCCGAAGACCCGCTGACCTGCGTGGTCCGTGGCTCGGGCATGGCGCTGGAACGGATGGACCAACTGGGCTCGATCTTCTCCTACGAATAATCCAAGACGGGGCCGCGAAACAGCGGCCCCGGTGCTTTGGGTGAGTTGACAGTCTCGTGGGCGCGGGAGCGCCGGATTATTGGAAGTCATGGAATACAGTCCTCCGCCACTTTTCAAGCAAGGCGCTTCGGCCCGGGTCAAGATGACGGTGTTCGCGTGCATATCGATTGCACTGCTGTTGGTCGACGCGCGCATGCGCACCCTGTCGACCGTGCGCCAGGTCGCGGGTACCGTGCTGTATCCGCTGCAGATGGTCGCGCTGCTGCCGCGCGACGCCATTTACGGCGTCGGCGACTACTTCTCCACCTTGTCGTCGATGAAAAAGCAGGTCAATGAGCTCAAACGCCAGCAGATCGCCGACGCCCAGGCGCTGCAGCAGGCGCAGCTGCGCACCGTCGAGAACAACCAGCTGCGCAAGCTGATGGGCGCGCGCGAACAGTTGCCCGTCAAGTCGATGCTGGCCGAGGTGCTGTACGACGCGCGCGACGCCAACAGCCGCAAGATCATCCTCGACCGCGGCATCAAGAGCGATGTCATGCTCGGCATGCCGGTGATCGACAACCAGGGCGTGGTCGGGCAGGTGACGCGGGTGTTCCCGTTCACCTCCGAGGTCACGCTGCTGACCGACAAGGAGCAGGCCATCCCGGTGCAGCTGCTGCGCAACGGCTTGCGCAGCGTCGCGTATGGACGCGGCAAGGTCGGCGCGCTGGAGCTGCGCTTCACCGCCCCCAATGCCGATATCCAGGTGGGCGACATCGTCGTCACCTCGGGCCTGGACGGCATCTATCCTGCCGGCCTGGCCGTGGCGCGCGTGACGCAGGTGGAAAACAGCGCCGGCGGTTCCTTCGGCGGCGTGATCTGCCAGCCGCTGGCCGGCGTCGCCAACAATACCCAGTTGCTGATCCTGATGTCGACGCCGGAGCTGCCTCCGCGTCCGCCGGAGGAAGAGGCGCGCACGCCGAAGAAGGGCAACAACAAGATGGCGCCGATCAAGGACCCTGCGAAGGAGGGCGCCGACGGCCAGGCCGCGCCGGCCGCCGGCGGTGCGACTGGAACGGCGGCGCCGGCCGCCAACGCCGCGCCGGGACTGATGCCGGTGATGCCGCCGCCGCTCGCGCCGAAGGCCGCGCCGGCCGACGGCGCCGCGACGCCGACCGCCACCGGCGCGGCAACCAAACCGACGGCCGCCACGCCGGCGACGGCCGCGCCCGCACCCGCACCTGCCGCGACCCGGCCCGCCGCACCGGCTGGCCAGGGCCAGGCGCCGGCCGCCGCCACCACACCGAAGGAGCCGGCACGATGAATCGTCCACACTATATTCTGCTGCCGGTCAGCCCGCTGTTCATCGCCTTCAGCCTGTTCTGCGCCTTTTTACTGAACCTGCTGCCGTGGGGGCAGTTCGTCGGCGTGCCCGATTTCGTCGCGCTGGTGCTGGTGTTCTGGGGCGTGCACCAGCCGCGCAAGGTCGGTATCGGCACCGCCTTCTTCCTCGGCCTGCTGATGGATGTCCACGACTCGACCCTGCTGGGCGAGAACGCGCTGGCCTATACCTTGCTGTCGTACTTCGCCATCATGCTGCACCGGCGCGTGCTGTGGTTCCCGCTGCTGACGCAGGCGATGCACGTGTTCCCGCTGCTGCTCATGGCGCAGTCGATCCAGCTGGTGATCCGCTTCTTCGTCTCCGGTAAATTCCCGAGCTGGTACTACTTCGTCGAAAGCGTGATCGCCGTGGCCCTGTGGCCGATCGCCACCTGGCTGCTGCTGGCGCCACAGCGGCGCGCGGTCGACCGCGACCATACCCGCCCGATCTGATTCCAGCCCGCCATGACCGAGCTTAAGGACAACCAGCGCGAACTTCACAAGTTCCGTCTGCGCCTGACGGTACTGGGCGGGCTGGTGTTCATTTGTTTCGGGCTGCTGCTGGCGCGCTTCCTCTGGCTGCAGGTGGTCAAGCACGCCGACTACGCCGTCAAGGCGGAGGACAACCGCATCGCCATCGTGCCGATCGCGCCCAACCGCGGACTGATTTTGGACCGCAACGGCGTGGTCCTGGCGCGCAATTACTCGGCCTATACGCTCGAAGTCACGCCGTCCAAGCTGGCCATGACGCTCGACGAGACAATCGACGAATTGGCCAAGCTGGTGCTCATCGAGGTCAAGGACCGCAAGCGGTTTAAAAAGCTGCTGGAGGATTCCAAGCGCTTCGAGAGCGTGCCGCTGCGCACCCGCCTGACCGACGAGGAGGTGGCGCGTTTTTCCGCGCAGCGCTTCCGCTTTCCCGGCGTGGAGATCCAGGCGCGCCTGTTCCGCCAGTATCCGCTGGGCGAGGTGGCCTCGCACGTGATCGGCTACATCGGCCGCGTCAACCAGGCCGAGGCCCGCGCCATCGCCGACACCGACGACGCGGCCAACTACAACGGCACCAACCAGATCGGCAAGGAAGGGCTGGAGAAAAGCTACGAGAAGCACCTGCACGGCACCACCGGCTACGAGGAGGTGGAGGTGTCGGCAGGCGGGCGCGCGATCCGCACGCTGTCGCGCACCAATGCCACGCCCGGCGCCAACCTGATCCTGTCGATCGACATCGAGCTGCAAAAGGTGATCGAGGAGGCCTTCGGCGAGTGGCGCGGCGCGCTGGTGGCGATCGAGCCCGAGACCGGCGACATCCTGGCCTACGTCTCGCGTCCGGGCTACGATCCCAACCTGTTCGTCGACGGCATCGACGCGCAAAACTGGAACGAACTCAATACCTCGCTGGACCGGCCGATGGTCAACCGGCCGCTGTCGGGCACCTATCCGCCGGGATCGACCTTCAAGCCTTTCATGGCGCTGGCCGCGCTGGAGCTGGGCAAGCGCACGCCGCACCAGGCCATTTCCGACCCGGGCCACTTCACCCTGGGCGGCCACCGCTTCCGCGACGACAAGCCGGGCGGCCACGGCACCGTCGACATGTACAAGTCGATCGTCGACTCGTGCGACACTTACTACTACATGCTCGGCAACGACATGGGCATCGACGCGATCCACGATTTCATGAAGCCGTTCGGCTTCGGCCAGCTGACCGGCATCGATCTGGAGCACGAGAAGCAGGGCGTGCTGCCGTCGAAGGAATGGAAGCGCAGCCGCTTCAAGAAAAACGTCGCCGCGCAGAAGTGGGTCGGTGGCGACACCATCTCGATCAGCATCGGCAACGGCTACAACAACTACACGCCGCTGCAGATGGCGCACGCGACGGCCAACCTGGCCAACAACGGCGTGGTGATGAAGCCGCACCTGGTGAAAATCATCGAGGATCCGGCCACGCGCGCGCGCCGCCTCACGGTGCCCAAGGAAAGCTACCGCATCGCCCTCAAACAGGACAACATCGATTTCATCAAAAGCGCGATGGTGGGCGTGACCACCGGCGGCACGGCGGCGCGCGCCTTCGCCGGCGCCGGCTACACCTCCGGCGGCAAGACCGGCACCGCGCAGCTGTTCGCCATCAAGAAGAACGAGAAGTACAATGCGGCGCTGGTGTCCGAGCGCCTGCGCGACAACGCGCTTTATACCGCCTTTGCCCCGGCCGACAAGCCGCGCATCGCCATCGCCGTGGTGGTGGAAAACGGCGGCTTCGGCGCCGCCGTGGCCGCGCCCATCGTGCGCAAGGCGCTCGACTACTACATCCTTGGCAAGCGCTCCGGCGACAAGGACACGACGCCGGTGCCGAAGGAGGACGCGGTGCTGCGCTCCGTGACCGAACTCCAGGCCGAACAGGGCGTGGTCGATGAAAAAAAACCGGGTGCTGAAACCCCGGGCAACACCGAATAAAAGGATCTGCATGCGCATCAACGAAAGGCGTTCCCTGTGGCGCCGCCTTCGCCCGTACTTCACCGTTTTCGACGGGCCGCTGGTCTTCATCATCCTGATGCTGCTGACGGTCAGTTCCGTCACCTTGTACTCGGCCAGCATCGGCATTCCCGGCAAGATGGAAGACCACGTCCGCAACATCCTGTTGTCGTTCCTGGTGATGTGGATCGTGGCGAACATCTCGCCGCAGATGATGATGCGCATCGCCGTGCCGGCCTACACCGTCGGCATGATCCTGCTGGTCGCCGTGGCGCTGGTGGGCACCATCAAGCTGGGCGCGCGGCGCTGGCTGCACGTCGGGATCGACATCCAGCCGTCCGAGTTCATGAAGATCGTCACGCCGATGATGCTGGCGTGGTTCTTCCAGCATCGCGCCGGCCAGCTGCGCTGGCAAAGCTACGCCATCGCCGCGCTGCTGCTGATGATGCCGGTGGCGCTGATCGTGCGCCAGCCCGACCTGGGCACCGCGCTGCTGGTGGTGGCCGCCGGTTTCGCCGTCATTTTCCTGGCCGGCCTGGCGTGGAAGGCGTTGGCCGGGCTGCTGCTGGCCTTCGCCGCCAGCCTGCCGGTGATCTGGTCGCTGCTGCACGACTACCAGCGCGAACGCGTGATGACGCTGATCGATCCGACCTCCGACCCGCTGGGCAAGGGCTTCCACATCATCCAGTCGACCATCGCGGTCGGCTCGGGCGGCATCACCGGCAAGGGCTGGACCCAGGGCACGCAGGCCCACCTGGAGTTCATCCCGGAGCGCACCACCGACTTTATCTTCGCCGTCTACTCGGAGGAATTCGGCTTGGTGGGCAACCTGGTGCTGATGCTGCTGTTCCTGCTGCTGATCGGCCGTGGCCTGATGATCGCCGGGAACGCGCCGAACTTCTTCAGCCGCCTGATGGCCGGCGCCATGACGATGATCTACTTTACCTACGCGTTCGTCAACATGGGCATGGTCAGCGGCATCCTGCCGGTGGTCGGCGTGCCGCTGCCATATATGAGCTACGGCGGCACCGCGCTGCTCACCTTGGGCATCGCGGGCGGCATCCTGATGAGCATCCAGCGCCACCGCAAACTGGTGCAGACGTGATGCGCGCGGAGATCGATGACGCGGATGCGCGCCGCTTCCGGCGCCGCCTCAAGGGACTGGCGCTGGTGGCGTTCATCGGCCTCGGGCTGCTGATGGCGCGCATCGTCTGGTTGCAGGTGGTGCGGCATGACGACTATGCCGTCATGGCCGAACGGAATCGCGCCGCGGCGCAGCCGTCCGGGCAGCCGCCCGCCGGCGCCAACTAAGGGCCGCCGCATGCATTTCAACGACGGGCGCTCGCTTTGGCAGCGCATCCGCCCCCATGTCATGGTGTTCGACATTCCGCTGGCGCTCATCATCCTCGCCTTGCTGTCGGTGGGGTTGGTGACGCTGTATTCGGCCGGCATCGCCATTCCGGGCAAGGTGTCCGACCAGCTGCGCAATATCGCCGCCGCCTTCTTCGTCATGTGGCTGGCCGCGAACATGCCGCCGCAAACGCTGATGCGCATCGCCGTGCCGGTATACGCGCTGGCGGTGGCGCTGCTGATCGCCGTCGCGCTGGTGGGCACGATCAAGGGCGGTTCGCGGCGCTGGATCACTGTCGGCGTCCAGCTGCAGCCTTCCGAATTCATGAAGATCGCCATGCCGCTGATGCTGGCGTGGTTCTTCCAGCGCCAGGCCGGCCAGTTGCGCTGGCAGGCGTATGCTGTCGCCGCGCTGCTGCTGGCGGTTCCCGTCCTTCTCATCGCGCGCCAGCCGGATCTCGGCACGGCCTTGCTGGTGGTGGCGGCCGGCGCCTGCGTGATCTTCCTTGCCGGCTTGTCCTGGAGGGCGCTGGCGGCGCTGGGTGCGGCCGCCTGCGTGGCCATGCCGTTGCTGTGGTCCGCGATGCACGACTACCAGCGCGAGCGCGTTCTAACCTTGATCGATCCTTATCATGACCCGCTCGGCAAGGGCTTTCACATCATCCAGTCGATGATCGCCATCGGCTCCGGCGGCGCGGCCGGCAAGGGCTGGACCCAGGGCACGCAGACGCACCTGGAGTTCATCCCCGAGCGCACCACCGATTTTATCTTCGCCGTCTTCTCCGAGGAATTCGGCCTCACCGGCAATCTGGTGCTGATGGTGCTGTACCTGCTGCTGATCTGGCGCGGACTCTCCATCGCCCTCAATGCATCCACCTTCTTTACGCGCCTGCTGGCGGGCGCCATTACGATGATTTATTTTACCTACGCTTTCGTCAACATGGGCATGGTCAGCGGCATCGTGCCGGTGGTCGGCGTGCCGCTGCCCTTCATGAGCTATGGCGGCACTGCGCTGCTCACACTGGGCCTGGGCGCCGGCATTTTAATGAGCATCCAGCGGCATAGCCGCCGTGTGCGCAGCGGTTCCGGCATCCCGGCTTGGGGTGCGCCGGCATGATGGAGATTAAAGACACCGAGCGCGAACTGAAAGAGTTCCGCACGCGGATCGCGGTGCTGGGCCTGGCGGTGTTCGTCTGCTTTGGATTGCTGCTGGCGCGCTTTATCTGGCTGCAGGTGATCAAGCATGACGACTTCGTGGTCAAGGCCGAGGAGAACCGCATCGCCATCGTTCCGATCACGCCGAATCGCGGGCTGATTTTGGACCGCAATGGCGTTATCCTGGCGCGCAACTACTCGGCCTACACCTTGGAGATCACGCCGTCAAAGCTGACGGCCACGCTCGACGAAACGATCGACGAGTTGTCCAAGCTGGTGAACGTCGAGGTCAAGGACCGCAAGCGCTTCAAGAAGCTGGTGGAGGAATCCAAGCGCTTCGAGAGCGTGCCGCTGCGCACCCGCTTGACCGATGAGGAAGTGGCGCGCTTTTCTGCGCAGCGCTTCCGCTTCCGCGGGGTCGAGGTGCAGGCGCGCCTGTTCCGCCAGTACCCGCTGGGTGAGACGGCGTCGCACGTGATCGGCTACATCGGCCGCATCAGCCGCGCCGAGGCCAACGCCATCGATGAAGGCGAGGACGCCACCAACTACAAGGGCACCGACCATATCGGCAAGGAGGGGCTGGAAAAAAGCTACGAGGCGCAGCTGCACGGCCGTACCGGTTATGAAGAGGTGGAGGTGACGGCCGGCGGCCGCGCGGTGCGCACCTTGTCGCGCAAACCCGCGGTCCCGGGCAGCAATCTGATTCTGTCGATCGATATCGAATTGCAGAAGGTGGTGGAAGACGCCTTCGGCGACCGCCGTGGCGCGCTGGTGGCGATCGAGCCGTCCACCGGCGACATCCTGGCCTACGTGTCGCGGCCCGGTTACGATCCCAACCTGTTCGTCGACGGGATCGACTCGCAAAGCTGGAATGAGCTCAATACCTCGCTGGACCGGCCGATGGTGAACCGGCCGCTGTCGGGCACCTATGCGCCGGGTTCCACCTTCAAACCGTTCATGGCGCTGGCGGCGCTGGAGCTGGGCAAGCGCACCACCACCCAGGCCACCTACGACCCGGGCTACTACTACCTGGGCGGCCACAAGTTCAACGACGACTTGGTCGGCGGCCATGGCTCGGTGGCCATGCACAAGTCCATCGTGGTCTCCTGTAACACCTACTACTACGAGCTGGGTCACGACATGGGGATCGACATGATCCACGACTTCATGAAGCCCTTCGGTTTCGGCCAGAAGACCGGCATCGATCTTTTCAACGAGAAGATTGGCGTGCTGCCGTCGCAGGAATGGAAGCGCAAGCGCTTCAAGGGTGCGGCGGGGCGCTGGGTGGGTGGTGATACGATCTCGGTCAGCAACGGCTCCGGCTACAACGCCTATACGCCGCTGCAGATCGCGCACGCCGTGGCCAACCTGGCCAACGACGGCGTGGTGATGAAGCCGCACCTGGTGAAGATACTGGAGGATGCGGGCACGCGCGTGCGCACATTGACCGTGTCGAAGGAGAGCTACCGGATTCCACTCAAGCAGGAGAACATCGATTTCATCAAGAACGCGATGGTCGGTGTGACCACGGAGGCCGGCGGCACGGGTGTGCGGGCGTTTGCCGGCGCCCAGTACCGCGTCGGCGGCAAGACCGGCACCGCACAGGTGATCACGATTAAGAAGGGCGACAAGTACAATGCCGCCAAACTGGCGGAACGCCTGCGCGACAACGCGCTGTTCACCGCCTTCGCGCCGGCCGAGAAGCCGCGCATCGCCATAGCGCTGGTGGTGGAGAACGCGGGCAAGGGCGGCCTGGAAGCGGCACCGATCGCGCGCAAGGCCCTCGACTATTACCTGCTGGGCAAACGCCCGGCCGGAAAGGATACAACCAAAGTGGAAAAAGAAGACGCGGAAGAAATCGTGCCGGTGGAAGGCCAGACCCTGGAAGAGCAGGCCGCGGCGGCGCGGCTTCAGAACGGCGGCGCTGCCGTCGGCGCGAACGGCACGGCGCCGGCACAGCCGGCGGCGCCTGGCGCGCCGGCACCGGCTCCCGCGCCAGCTCCGGCCGCGCCGGCGCCCGTCACGCAACCGGCACCGGTGGTGCGGAAAAACCAATGAGGATGACGCCATGTGTATGAACCGACGCCAACTTCGGAACGCCTGCGCGGCACTGGCCCTGCTGGTGCTGGCCGGCTGCGGCACCGTGCCAACATCGGACGAGACGATCTCCAGGACGCCACGTGCGTCGGGACCTGTGATCAAGTCGCCGTCCACCACCAGGCCGGCCACCGGCCTGCCGACGCTGCCCCCGGCTAACTCGGGGCGCGGTGGTTACTATCAGGACGATGGTCCCGGCGATGCGCCGCCGGAGAATCTGGCCGACGCGCCGGATGCCGACGTGCGCAACGATCCGCTGCTGCCGCGCTCCAATCGTCCCTACGTCGTCTTCGGCAAGACCTACACGCCGATCACGGACAACGAGCCGTTCACGCAGGTCGGAATGGGCACCTGGTACGGCAAGAAATTCCATGGACAGCGCACGTCGTCGGGCGAGCTTTACGACATGTACAAGATGACGGCGGCGCATCCCACGCTGCCGATTCCCTCGTATGCGCGGGTGTCGAATATGGTCAGCGGGGCGACGGTGATCGTGCGTATCAACGACCGGGGACCGTTCCATGCCAAGCGGGCCATCGACGTGTCGTACACGGCGGCGCTGAAATTGGGATTGCTGGGCAAGGGCAGTCATGAACTGAAGATCGAGCGCATTCTGCCAGAGGAGATCGACCGCATGCTGGCGACGAAGGAGGGCGTGTCGGGTACCAAGGCGCCGCGCTTGCAGGCGGCGTCGCAGTCCGGGGCGCGGTTGTCGTCGTATGCGGGGGAGGGCGGCAAGCAGCCGTCGATGGCGCCGCAGCCGTTGGTGTTGACGCCGAAGGCGGTATCGGGCGGAGGTGGCGCTGCGAATGCCGCGATCACGGCGCCGGTGGTTGCTTTGGCGGTCGCGCCGGCCGCGGCGGCCGGCGCGAAGCCGGAGATCGAGGCGCTGATGTTGGCCGATAGCGTGCCGGCGGCCACTAGCGGGTTCTATTTGCAGCTTGGCGCCTACACGCGGGCCGAGAACGCGGAAGCCGTGCGCGGCAAGCTGGCGGGCAGTGGTTTTTCGATGCTGGAAGTGGTGCAGAGCGGACCTGTGCACCGCTTGTTCGGCGGGCCGTTCGCCAGCCGCCAGGAGGCTTTGCAGGCGGCGCAGGGATTGCCGGCGTCGCTCAGTCTTAAGCCGATCGTGGTTCAGCGCTGAAGCTACACTTATTTGCAGCTGTGGGTTTGCGTGTTCGGGAAATCGGCGCGAATTTTTTCGAGATTGGCTTGCAGTTCGGCGTCGACGTCGCGGAACTGGAACGCCAGCAGCTTGCTCCCGCTCATGCGCGGAGTCACGCGCGCGGTGCGCACGCCTTGCTTGACCAGTGCCGCCAGTTGGTTCTGCGCCGCCGTTTCGCTCTTGAACACGCCCAGCGAGATCGCCCAGCGCATCGGTGAATTGTCGGGCATGACGAAGAAGTTGGTCACGCCCAGACCACGCAACTCCGCGGCTTTTTTGTCGGCGGCTTCCTTGCTGCCCATCGGCGGAATGTTCACGATATAACTCGATATCTCGGTGCCCGGCAGGTTGCGGCGCGACTGGCGGTCGCCCAGGTTCAATGGGGCCAGACGGGCTTCGAAGCGGCGCGCGTCGGCCAGGATGAAGCTGCCGATCTCCACGCACGCCAGCGGCTGCGGCGCGGCCTTGCCGCCGGCGGGCGGGCTGGCGCCATCGGCTGCCGAGGCGACCGCCGGCGCATGGCCGGCCCGCTCCGCCGAAATAATGGTCAACTCCTTGGCGTTGAGCTGATTCACAAGGCGCGCCGGTTCGCGCTCGTTGCCGCTGAAATGACCGAGATAGCCCTGTCCATACGCGAACAGTGCGGCGTTGACGGCTAACAGCGACCAGAATATAAACTTCAGCACGGGCTTCCTCGGTGGACCAATTCGGTTCAGTGGGCCAGCGCGGCAGGGGCAGCGGCTGCTGCGGCGGCGTGCAGGCCTATCAACACGATATTCTCGACGATACGGTGCGGCACCTTGAGCATCGGCGCGATGTAGGGCGCCGCGCCGCCGGAGATGATGCATTCCGCGGCCTGGTGCCGCGCGAACGCGTGCTCGATGGCGCCGCTCTGCGCGGCCAGGCAGCCGCTCAAGATGGCGTCGTCGGTATTGTCGGCGAATCCGTCAGGCAGCTTACCGTCTTGCGCAATTTGCGGCAACTGCGCCGTGTTGCGCGCCAGCGAACTGGCCATCAGGCCCAGTCCGGGCAGGATCATCCCGCCCAGGAACACGCCGTCGGCGGTGATGGCGTCGATGGTGGTGGCGGTGCCGCAGTTGGCGACGATGATGGCATGTCCCGGCGCCAGGGTGTGGCCGGCGATGGCGGCGGCAAAACGGTCGCAGCCCAACTGCGCGGGATTGCGGTAGCCGTTGGTCAGCCCCGCCAGCGAGGGCCGCGATTCGAACCAGTCTATCAAGTTCCCCAACTGCATGGCGGGGAAGGTCCGCTGCAGCACGTACTCAAGGTGGACGCGCAGCGCGTTGCCGGCCACGTTGGCGATGAGGATACGCTCGACCGGTCGCTGGCCGACCGCTTCGCCCCAGATCAGTTCAAGCTGCGTCAGGTCGGCGTGGACCACGGCGCCATGCGCCAGCCACGCGCCGGGCGCGTCACCGATTTCGGCCAGCGCCCATTTGACGCGGGTGTTGCCGGCGTCGATCAGTAAAATCATGGTAATCCGATGGATGAGGGAATGGTGGACGACAGCCGGAGCGAGACATCGCCGGACAGCACCTCGACCCTGCCGTGCTCCGTGTCGAGCATCAGCCGGCCGATGGCGTCGACACCGGCCGCGCGGCCCTGCTGCAGCACCTGCCCGTGGTCGAGGATGACCACGTCCTGTCCCTGCCACGCGTGCAGCAGGTTCCAGCGCTCGGCGAAAGGGGCGAAGCCGGTGTCGTCGAATTCGGCCAGTACCGCGGCCAGGCGGCTCAGTAAAGCGGCCATCAATTCGCTGCGCTCCATTTTCGCCAGCCACGGCGCCGCGGCCACCGCGCGGCCGATCTGTTCTTCCAGTTCGTCTGGCATCAGCAGGTTGATGCCGACGCCGATGACGGCCCAGACGGCGCCGTCGCCGTCCTTGCGCGAAGTCTGCGTTTCGACCAGGATGCCGGCCAGTTTTTTACCGTCGCGCAGCAGGTCGTTCGGCCACTTGATCTGCACCGGCACGTCCAGCGAGGCGATGGTTTCGGCCAGCGCCACGCCGACCGCCATCGGCAGGCCGGTCATGCGGTGCAGCGGCCCCTTGAAGCGCCAGGCCAGCGAGAACATCAGCGCGGCGCCCGGCGCGGACAGCCAGCTGCGCCCGGCGCGGCCACGGCCGGCGGTCTGGTTTTCGGCGATGCGCAGCAGCGGGCCGTCCAAGGTGTCGAGGCGGGCCAGCAGATCGGCGTTGGTGGAGCCGGTTTCGGCGACGACTTCGATCGCCACATGGGTGGCGCTGGTGGCGCAGCGGGCTGCAATGGCGTCCGGCGTTAAGGTGGGAGAGATCATGGTGCGGCCTTGCGCGGTTTGTGCGGCGCCTTGGCGAAGGCGAAATCGTAGACGGCATTCGGCATCAGGCGCAGCACCTTGGCGACCACGCCCATCTGCCACGGGATGACGGCATAGCTGGCGCCGGCGGCGATGGTGCGCGCGGCCTTGGCCGCGAATTTTTCGGGCGCCATCAGGAACGGCATCGGATACGGGTTCACCTTCGTCATCGGCGTATCGATGTAGCCGGGGCACAAGGTGACGACCTTGATGCCGTAGGGTTTCATCTCCAGCCGCAGCGACTCGCAATAGCTGATCACGGCCGCCTTGGAGGCGCTGTACGCCTCGGCGCCCGGCAGGCCGCGTATGCCGGCGACGCTGCCGATGCCGACCAGCCGCGCCGGCGTGCGCTGCGTCCGCATCGCCGCGATGAACGGCGCGAAGGTGGCGGCGGTGGCGACCACGTTGGTGGCGATGATGTTGTCGAACACCGCGATGTCCTCGGCGAACTCGGTCAAGGTGCCGGCCGAGATGCCGGCGTTGGCGATCACCACGTCGATGCCGCCGGCATGCGCCAGGAAGTCGCGCGCGGCCGCCGCGATGGCGGCGTGGTCGCGCACATCGACGACGTAGGCGCGGTGTTTTTCGGCGTTGGGGAAGGAGGCGATCAGGCTGGCGAGGGCGTCGCCGCGCCGGCCCAGCAGCCCGAGGACCGCGCCTTGCGACGCGTATTGCGCCGCGAGCGCGGCGCCGATGCCGCTGGAGGCACCGGTGATGAAGACGCGCTGACCGCTCATGCGCGGACGCCAGGTGGCGCCGAAGCCGTTGTCAACGCGTCTTTGGAGGACATGCTTACTTTTTTTCCGCTTTCGCTTTCGCGACCAGGATATCCATCACCTGCAGGCCCTGGGTGTGCAGCTGCGCTTCGCTGGTGGCGCTCTTGGAGCCTTCGTCGGACATCGATGGCGACGTCACGTACTTGCCGTCGATGGCGAACATCGGCCACGAGTCGACGCCGTAGGTGTCCATCATCGCGGTGGCCTTGCGGATGCGGCCCTGCACGCCGAAACCGCGATAGGTGTCGATGAACTTCTGGCGGTCGATGCCCTGCTTGACGATGAAGTCGAATACCAGCTCGTCGCGGTTCATGCGGTTGCGGTTGACGTGCATCTCGTTGAAGATCTTGGTGTTGATCGCTTCGTTCATCAGGCCCATGGCCTCCAGCGTGTAGAACATTTTTTGCTGCGGCAGCTCGGTGCCGGTGCGCGAAATGTGCGTGCGCTTGAAAACGATGTTATCGCCTTGCTTCTTGACCCAGGCGGTCAGCGACGGGTCCAGCGCGTGGCAGTGCGGGCAGGCGTAGTCGAAGAATTCGATCACTTCCACCTTCTTGCCGGTGTCGACGGGTTGCGGCGTCGGCAGGGTTTTGTATTCGACGCCGTTCTTCGGCTCGGCCGGGGATGCGGAGGCCGACATCGGTGACAAGGCAACGGCGCTCAGCATCAGCGTGCTCAAAACGTATTTCAGAATTCGCATCATTACTCCTGGCTGGGTTTCGTTATTTTTGATTGCGCACGACTGCGACGTCGACGCCGTTTTCAGACAACTTGCTGCGGACTTTGTTCATCGCCTCGACCTGGTTGAACGGGCCGATGCGAACCCGGTGCAGCACGCCGGTGTCGGTGGTGCGGTCCGACAGGTTGGCCTCGAAGCCGAGCAGTGCCAGCTTGGCGCGGGCGCTTTCGGCGTCGGCCACCTCGCGGAAGGCGCCGGCCTGCAGGTAATAGATGTACTTTTCGTCGCCGCCGTTGGCCGGCGTGGCGGTGGCGCCCGCCGCTGGCGCGGCCGTGTTGGCCGGGGTCTTGGCGACCGGCGTTGGCGTCACGTTCGACGCCGACGGCGTGGCTTTCGGCTTGTCGGCCGCCGCGCCCTGGATGCGGTCGACCACCGCCTGCAGCGGATCGGCCGCCGGCGCCTTCGGTGCCGGCGCTGGCGCCGGGGCGGTGGGCGCCGCCGGTGGCGTATCCCTGCCCAAGTCCTTGGCCGCGGCGCGCGCCGCCTCCTTGCTGCCGTACATAGGCTTGTTCGGATCGGCCGCCTGGCCCGCGGTCGTTTCCGTACTCTTGTTGCTGCGCCCCTTGTCGGTGAACGGGGAGGCCCCCTTGTTGATCACCAGCGCGACGACGACGGCCACGGTCAGGCCGATGACCAGGCCGATGACGATGCCGATGAAGGTGTTGCCCTGTTGGCGCGAACGCGGAGTGAGACGGGTACGGAAATTCATTGTGCGGGATATCCTTCGCAATTACATTTTGTTGGGAGCGGAGACGCCGATCAGCGCCAGGCCGTTTTGCAGCACCTGGCGGGTGGCGACCATCAGCGCGATGCGGGCCGCCTTGAGCGCCTCGTCGTCGACCAGCACGCGCTCGGCGAAATAGAAGCTGTGCAGGTTGGCGGCCAGGTCGCGCAGGTAGAACGCGATCTGGTGCGGGCCCAGTTCGGCCTGGGCGCGCGCCAGCGTCTCCGGGTAGGCGGCCAGCGTCGCCAGCAGGGTCGCCTCGGTCGGCGCGGTCAGCGGCGACAGGTCGACATCGGCCAGCGCGGCGACGTCGCCGGTGAACTGTTCGAGCATGCGGCAGATGCGCGCGTGGGCGTACTGCACGTAATACACCGGATTTTCATCCGAGGTTTTCAGCGCGACGTCGACGTCGAACACGAATTCGGTGTCGGCCTTGCGCGAGATGAGGAAGAAGCGCACCGCGTCGCGGCCCTTGGTGATGTCGCCGCCGCCGGACCATTCGATCAGGTCGCGCACGGTGACGTAGGAACCGGCGCGCTTGGAGATCTTGACCTCCTCGCCGCCCTTCATCACGGTGACCATCTTGTGCAGCACGTAGTCCGGGAAGCCTTGCGGAATGCCGACGTTGACCGCCTGCAGGCCGGCGCGCACGCGGGCGATGGTGCCGTGGTGGTCGGAACCCTGGACGTTGATGGCCTGGCCGAAACCGCGCTGGAACTTGACGATGTGGTAGGCCACGTCCGGCACGAAGTAGGTGTAGGTGCCGTCCTTCTTGCGCATCACGCGGTTCTTGTCGTCGCCGTAGTCCTCGGTGCGCAGCCACAGCGCGCCTTCCTCTTCGTACGTCTTGCCGGATTTATTGAGCATGTCGACGGCCGCGTCGACCTTGCCGTCGGCGTACAGCGACGATTCGAGGTAGTAGTTATCGAACTTCACGCCAAAGGCCTGCAGGTCGATATCCTGCTCGTTGCGCAGGTAGGTCACGGCGAAGGCGCGGATCGAGTCGATGTCGTCGATGTCGCCGGAGGCGGTGGCCGGGGCGCCGTCGGAGGCCGACACGGTCTTTTTGGCCTTGAAGTCCTCGGCGATGTCGGCGATGTAGTCGCCGTTGTAGGCCGATTCGGGCCATTGGGCGTCGCCCGGCTTGAAGCCGCGCAGGCGCGCCTGGACCGAATTGGCCAGCGTCTGGATCTGCACGCCGGCGTCGTTGTAATAGAACTCGCGGGTGACCGCATAGCCCTGGGAGCCGAACAGCGACGACAGCGCGTCGCCCAGCGCGGCCTGGCGGCCGTGGCCCACGTGCAGGGGACCGGTCGGGTTGGCCGAGACGAATTCGATGATCACGCTCTTGCCGTCGCCGGCGGTGCTGCTGCCGTAGGCGGCGCCCTGCGCCAGCACGGCCTTGACCACGGCCTGCTTGGCGGCGGCGCTCACGCGCAGGTTGATGAAGCCCGGGCCGGCGATGTCGGCCGACTCCACCAGGCCCTTGCCGGCGGGGTTGGCCAGCAGCGCCTCGACCACCTTGGTGGCCAGTTCGCGCGGGTTCATTTTGAGCTGCTTGGCCAGTTGCATGGCGATGTTACAGGCCACGTCACCGTGCGACGGGTCGCGCGGGCGCTCCAGCACAACGTTGGCTGTGACGTCGGAACCGGCCAGGATCGGTGCGAGGGCGGCCTGGAACAGGGCGGTGATATCTTGTTTTTGTTGGGCGAGCATGAGCGAAATGGCGGCCGGGCCGCGCTAAAAAAATCATCTGAAAGCGAAAACGGCCGGCGCTCTGGCACCGGCCAAACAGTGCCCATTATACTGGTTTGCCGGGAGCGGGGGAGGGGAGCCGAGCGCCCCGCCGCCGTGCAGGCGACCTTCCGCTAACCGAGTTTTACATTCTTGTCAGCGACTTGTCATATGCGCTGCTGTGGCACTACTGTATACTGCGCGATCACGGCTGCCGGCCGCTCTCTGGAATTAGCATATGAACAAGCAGCGTCCGACGCTCTCACTGAAGTCACCCGCCAAGGCGGCAGCGCCCAAGCTGCGCGCCAGCCATGCGCGTGACCTGAAACCGGCGCTGCAAACCAGCTTCCACACCGGCTTGAAGCCCGATTCGCTCGCTTTCAGCCTGATCGGCGCCGCCCACGCGGTGGCCCAGGTCCGCACCGGCACCAATCTGCCGCAGGCGCTGGCCCAGGTGTGGGCGAAAAACGATGCCACCCCACAGGCGCGCGGCGCGATGCAGGACATCGCCTACCGCTGCATGCGCCAGCTGGGCCAGAGCGAGACCCTGATCGCGCTGATGGCGCCCAAGGCGCCGGACCCGCTGGTCGGCGCGCTGCTGGCCTGCGCGCTGGCCCTGATGACGGCGCCGGACGCCGTCAAGCCGTACGAGGAATTCACCGTTGTCGACCAGACCGTGACGGCGGCCGACGCCCACCCGGACACCGCGCGCGCCAAAAACATGGTCAACGCCGTGCTGCGCCGCTTCCTGCGCGAGCGCAAGGCGCTGCTGGAGACGGCGCTGCTGCAGCCGCTGGCCAAGTGGAACTACCCGCAATGGTGGATCGACGCGGTGCGCGCGGCCTGGCCGCAGGACTGGCAGGCGGTGCTGGCGAGCGGCAACACCGCGCCGCCGCTGACGTTGCGCGTCAACGTCCGCAAAACCTCGGTGGAACAGTATCTGGCGACCCTGGCGCAAGCCGGCATGGACGCCACGCAGATCGGCCCGTACGCCGTGCGCCTGGCCAAACCGGTCGGCGTGAGCCTGATTCCGGGCTTTGCCGACGGTTTGGTGTCGGTGCAGGACGCCGCCGCCCAGCTGGCCGCGCCGCTGCTGGACGTGAAAAACGGCATGCGCGTGCTCGACGCCTGCGCCGCTCCCGGCGGCAAGACCTGCCACATCCTGGAGCTGGCCGGCGCCGACGCGGATGTCCATGTGACGGCGCTCGACGCCGACCCCAAGCGCCTGGCGCGGGTCGAGGAAAATCTGCAGCGATTGCAGCTGGAAGCCGCATTGCAGGCCGCCGACGCGCAAACGTCGAGCTGGTGGGACGGCAAACCGTTCGACCGCATCCTGGCCGACGTGCCGTGCACCGCCTCCGGCATCGTGCGCCGCCACCCGGATATCCGCTGGCTGCGCCGCAAGGGCGACACGCTCCAACTTGCAACACTTTCGGCCAAAATCCTCGACAACCTTTGGCAGATGCTCGCCCCGGATGGTAAATTGCTGTTCGTAACGTGTTCCCTGTGGCCGCAGGAATCGGAAGCGCAGGCGGCCGCCTTCGCCGTGCGCAACAATGCGGTGCGGCTCGACGCGCCCGGTCAATTGCTGCCGGCCGGCGGCGACGGCCAGGACCACGACGGTTTGTTCTACGCGCTTTTCCAGAAAAATGCGTAAGCGTTTTGCCTGTTTATTTAGAGCATTCCCTGTCGCACCCCCGCGTATTACGCACCTATTGAGCACCGGCCCACACGTGATACAACGATTTTTTCGCCTGCTGATCGGGCCCTTGCTGCTGATACTGGCCTGCGCGCTGCCGCAGGCGGCCAGCGCTGCCGACGGCGTCGAGATCAAGCGGGCGTATGTCGAGGCCACCGACGAGGGCTACCGCCTGTCGGCCAATTACGGTTTCGACCTCAGCCACGGGCTGGAAGACACCCTGCAATACGGCGTGGTGCTGTATTTCACCACCAGCATCGAATTCACCCGTCCGCGCTGGTACTGGTTCGACGAGAAGGCCATTGTTGCGCGCCAGACCATCAGCCTGTCGTACAACGTGCTCACGCGCCAATACCACGTGGCCGTCATCGGCAGCGTGCGGCAAAGTTTCTCCTCGCTGGACGACGCGCTGTTCCTGATCCGCCGCCCCAACCGCTGGATCGTCGCGCCGCGCGGCGCGCTCAAGGTCGGCGAGACCTACAGCGTCAAGCTGAGCATGGGGCTGGACCCGAACTACCTGCCCAAGCCGATCCAGATCAACGCCCTCAATAATAATGAATGGCGCCTGGCGTCCGATAAGAAAACCTTCCTCTACAGGGCCGAGTAGGTGAGCACAGCGCTCCGGTACTTTGCCGTCATCGGCGGCGCCGTCGTCAGCATCCTGCTGTTCCTGCTCGCCTCGGCCTCCGACAATTCCGGCTTTTTCGACCGCTACTACGCCTGGCTGCTGGGCCTGAACGCGGCGGTGGCCGTGGCGCTGCTGCTGCTGGTGGCGGTGTCGCTGTTCCGCCTGTATGCGCGCTACAAAAGCGGCAAGTTCGGCTCCAAGCTGATGACGCGGCTGGTGCTGCTGTTTGCCGCCGTCGGCGTGCTGCCGGGACTGGTGATCTTCCTGGTGTCGGTGCAGTTCGTCTCCCATTCGATCGAATCGTGGTTCAATGTGCCGGTCGAGGAGGCGCTCGAATCGGGCATCAACCTGAGCCGCGAAGGCCTGGACCGCTCGCTCAACGAGCTGACCGCCACCGCCGCCCGCACCACGCAGCGCCTGGCCGGCGAGGGCGACGGCACCGAGCGCCTGATCCTGGCCCAGCTGGTCAAGGAGCAGCCCGGCATGCAGAACGCCATCATCGTCGACGCCGAGGGCGGGCTGGTGGTCAGCGCCCGCGCCAGCCGTAGCGGCAACCTGAGCGCCGACCTGCCGACCCGCGAAATGATGGCCAAGGCCAAGAGCGACGAATCCTACGGCGCGCCCGAGGGCGGCAACGAACTGCGCAGCGACCTGGTCGACGCGCCCGTCAACGCCCAGGACAGCCTCAGCCAGCTGCGATTGCGGGTGGTGATGGCCATTCCCGACCGCGTGCGGCCCAACGGCACCCAGCTGGCGCCGCGCTACCTGCAACTGATCCAGCTGGCGCCGGCGCAACTGGCGGCCGACGGCGAGACCATCCGCAGCGCCTATTCCAACTACAAGGAGCGCTTCGTCGCCCGCGTCGGCCTGCGCAAAATGTACATCGTCACCTTGACGCTGACGTTGCTGCTGGCCGTGTTCGGCGCCATCGCCAGCGCCTTCCTGATCGCCAGCGACCTGGCGCAGCCGCTGCTGCTGCTGGCCGAGGGCACGCGCGCGGTAGCCGAGGGCGACCTGTCGCCGCGCCCGATCGTCGCCACCTCCGACGAGCTCGGCACGTTGACGCAGTCGTTCAACACGATGACGCGCCAGCTGTCGGACGCCCGCAGCGCCGTCGAGCGCAACCGCGCCGCCCTGCAAAACGCCAAGGCCCACCTGGAATCGGTGCTGGCCAATATGTCGGCCGGCGTGATGGTGCTGGACCACGAGTTCCATCTGATTAGCTTCAACGATTCGGTCGAGCGCATCCTGCAGCAGGCCGGCGTGACGATGATCGGGCGCAAGCTCAACGAGGTCGAGGGCATGCAGGAATTCGGCGCCGCCATCGTCGCCGCGTTCGCCGCGCAAAGCGCGCAGTCGGCCGCGGGCCGCAACCTGCAGCGCATGCACTGGCAGCGCCAGATCGAGGTGCCGCGCCGCTCCGCCAGCCTGGACGACAACGACCTGACCCTGCTGACGCGCGGCTCGCGCCTGCCGATCGAGGGCGGCAGCGGCTACCTCGTGGTGTTCGACGATATCTCCGACGTCATCTCGGCGCAGCGCTCGATCGCTTGGGGCGAAGTGGCGCGCCGCCTGGCCCACGAGATCAAGAATCCGCTGACGCCGATCCAGTTGTCAGCCGAACGCCTGCAAATGAAACTTGAGGGTAAGCTGGCGCCGGACGACGTGCTGCTGCTCAACAAGGGAACCGCGACCATCGTCAACCAGGTGGCGGCGATGAAGCGCATGGTCGACGATTTCCGCGACTACGCGCGCACGCCGCCGGCGGTGCTTGAGCCGCTCGACCTGAACGCGCTGGTCGAGGAAATCCTGCACCTGTACGTCAGCGGCGAGGGCGACGACATCATCCATCCGCAGCTGGCCGCCGGCCTGCCGCTGGTGATGGGCGACGCCACGCAGCTGCGCCAGGTGATCCACAACCTGCTGCAAAACGCCCAGGATGCGATGGCCGAGCAGGCGGCCGGGCGGCCGGACGTGCAGCCGCGCATTGACGTCGTCAGCGAAGCCATCCATTATCAGGGTGCGGACGGCGGCACGCGCGTGGCGGTGCGGTTGGCAATCGTCGACAACGGTCCGGGGTTCGCGCCCAAGATCCTGGCGCGGGCGTTCGAGCCGTACGTGACGTCGAAGGCGCGCGGCACCGGCTTGGGGTTGGCGATGGTAAAGAAAATTATCGACGAGCATGGCGGCAGGATTGATATCCAGAATCATGTCGATGGAAGTGGCGCGTCTATACTGATTTTGCTGTTAAAGTTAGCGCCGACGACGCACAATACTTAAAGTTAAGTTCAATACAAAATCATTTGCCGCATCGATGGCGAAAATGAGGAAGGCAAGGGAAGATGGCAAACATTCTGGTAGTGGACGATGAGATGGGTATCCGCGAGTTGCTCTCGGAAATCTTGAGCGACGAGGGACACGCAATACAGCTGGCCGAGAACGCCCAGCAGGCACGCGAAGCGCGCGCCGGCGGCGCGCCGGATCTGGTGCTGCTCGATATCTGGATGCCGGATACCGACGGCGTCACCTTGCTCAAGGAATGGCAGCGCGACGGCTTGCTGACCATGCCCGTGATCATGATGTCCGGCCATGCGACTATCGATACGGCAGTCGAGGCCACGCGCATCGGCGCGCTCAATTTCCTCGAGAAACCGATCGCGCTGCAAAAACTGCTCAAGGCGGTTCAGCAGGGGCTGACGCGGGCGCAGGAAACGGTGCGCGCGCCGGTGGCCGCGCCACGTCCGGCGGCGGCGGTCCAGCAGGAAGAGGCGCCCAGCGCCGGCTTCAACCAGCCCAACCCCGCGGCCGCGATCGCGGTGCGGGGCGGCGCCACCATCGCCGGCGCCGACAACCACATGTTCAACCTGTCGTTCGACCTGCCGCTGCGCGAGGCGCGCGACGCCTTCGAGCGCATGTACTTCGAGCACCATCTGGGCCGCGAAGGCGGCAGCATGACGCGCGTGGCCGAGAAGACCGGCCTCGAGCGAACCCACCTGTATCGCAAGCTCAAGCAACTGGGCGTTGAGCCGGGCAAGCTGGCCAAAAAAAACCTCTGACGCCGTGAGCGGTGTCGAGGTAGCCGGCGGCGCAGCCGAGGCGGTCCGAGCGCCGGTGGCGACGTGGCTGGTGACCGGCGCCCGCGCCGGCGCGCGCGAGGCGGCCATCGCCGCGCGTCTTGGCCTGGACGATGGCATCGCCGGCGGCATGGAATTGCCCACTGTTATCATTCTGGAAGGCTTGTCGGACGGCGGTTCGGCACTCGCCTTCGACCCCGCCGACGGTTCCGCCGGTGTTGCTCCTGTTCCAAAAGTGTTGCGAATTGCCCCGGGCTGTCTCCATTGCAGCGGGAATCTCGTTTTGCGGGTAACATTGAACCGTGTGCTGCGTCATCCACCGGCGCGGCTCTACATCAGTCTGGCCACTGCTGAACACCTCGAACTGCTGCGTGCATGGCTGTCCGAGCCTCCGTACGGCGACTTGCTAGACTTGCAATCCGACATCGCGGCCTAAGCCCTGCCTGCAGATCGGGTCCTGTTCTTTAGACTTGAATCGTCCACTTTAAACCCCATGTGGGTAGTGAAGTGAAACCGAGCAGTGTTTCGCCCCTGGAGAAAGGAAGCAAAATGAACCTCATCTATAACAGCGAGCAGTACAGCGTTGTCGAATTCGGCGCCGATCGTAGTCTGGATGCATTGCGCTTTGGCGGCTATGAAATCGTCGACAAAGGCGGCAAGCGGGAGATTTTTATCAACGGCATCTTGGCGCAGAATTTCCGCCGCGACGTCAACGAACTGATCGCCGGCGAGCCGACCATGGCCGAAATTGATGAATTTTTGGGCAGTTATGACGAACTCATGAGTCATCCGGTGCTGTTGCACTGACGACCAGAGCCGTTTAACCGCTGGATTGAATCGACAGGGCGGATTACCTTAGGGTAATCCGCCCTGTCGACGTTTGGGGCTGTTATATTGTCCGTCGTGATGTCAGCCGCAAACTAATTGAAGAGAAAAGAAACAATGTGTCAGCTACTCGGCATGAACTGCAATGTCCCGACCGACATCGTGTTCAGTTTTACCGGCTTCGCCATACGCGGCGGCCATACCGATACCCACCATGACGGCTGGGGCATCGCCTTCTTTGAAGGCGCCGGCGTGCGTCACTTCGTCGACCACCAGGCGGCCATCGCCTCGCCGATCGCCGAGCTGATCAAGCGTTATCCGATCAAATCCACCAACGTCATCGCGCATATCCGCAAGGCCACCCAGGGCCGGGTCGCGCTGGAGAACTGCCATCCGTTCGTGCGCGAGCTGTGGGGGCAATATTGGGTCTTTGCCCACAACGGCGACCTCAAGGAATTCCATCCGCTGCTGAACGGCGCCTTCCGCCCGGTCGGCAACACCGACAGCGAGCGCGCGTTTTGCTATATTTTGCAGCAGTTGCGCGCCCGATTCGGCGAACAGCGTCCGGCGCTGGCGGAATTGCGCGCGGCGTTGGGCGCGCTGGTCGACGAAATCGCCGCCCACGGCACCTTCAACATGCTGCTCTCGTCCGGCGGCGAGCTGTTCGCCCACTGCTCGACCAACCTGTTTTATCTGGTGCGCAAGCATCCATTCAACACCGCCAAGCTGTCCGACGAGGATGTCAGCGTCGATTTCTCCCAGGTGACCACGCCCAACGACCGGGTGGCGATCATCGTTACCCAGCCGCTAACGACCAATGAACAATGGACAGCGTTCGCCAGCGGCGAACTGAAGCTCTTTATCGACGGCGTACCACAAGAGCTTGATTGAACATTGAAATGTCAACACAGTCGGGTTTATTGCTGTCAAAATCTTAGTACAGCGAAATATTCGCTCCCTGACAAGAATGGCAGAAGCAATGATCGATCTCTCCCAACACGACGCAGGCCCGCGCAATCTGCGCGTGCGCGAATTCTACCTGGGACGCCAGCCCATCCTCGACCGCAACCAGAACCTGTTCGGTTATGAATTGCTTTTCCGAAATGCCCCGGTTGGTCCGGCCCATATCACCACCGAGCTGTCGGCGACGGCGGCGGTGATCGCCCACGCCTCCCAGCTGGGCATGGAAAAGACCGTCGGCGACGCGCTCGGTTTCGTCAATGTCGACGCCGACGTCATCATGACCGACATTTTTTCCTTCTTGCCGCGTGAAAAAATGGTGCTGGAAGTGTGTGCCACCGAGCCGGTCACGGCGCCATTGCTGGCGCGCGTGGAAGAGCTGGCCCGCCAGGGCTTCCGCTTCGCGCTGGCCGATGTCAGCGGTGAGAACGAGACCGTCGGCGCGCTGCTGCCGTGGATCGAGTACGTCAAAATGGACATGCGCAGCACGCCGTTGTCCAGCCTGATGAAACTGGCGCCGCGCTTCCGCCAGCAGAAAAAGAAACTGGTGGCCGAGAAGGTCGAAACCCGCGAAGAATTCAAGAACGCGCTGGACCTGGAGTTCGATTATTTCCAGGGCTATTACTTCTCGCGGCCGGTCATCATGAGCGGCAAGAAGCTGTCGCCGTCGCAGCTGGCGGTGATGGAGTTGATGACCCTGGTGACGTCGGACGCCGACAATATCGATATCGAGCGCGCGATCAAGCGCGATGTTTCGCTGGCGCTCAATCTGCTGCGGCTGGTGAACACGCCGGCGGTGGGCGCGCGCCAGCGCATCGATTCGCTCAGCCAGGCGGTGACCTTGCTGGGCCGGCGCCAGCTACAGCGCTGGCTGCAGATCATGCTGTATGCAGAACCGAGCAAGCGCGGCCACAGTATGACGCCGTTGCTGATGCTGGCGACCACGCGCGGCCGCCTGCTGGAACTGTTGGCCGGCAAGCTGCGGCCGAGCCAGCGGCATGTCGCCGACATCGCCTTCACGGTCGGCATTATGTCGTTGATGGATACCTTGTTCGGCATGCCGATGGAGGAGATCCTGGCGCAGATACCGGTCAACGACGATGTTTCGCAAGCGCTGCTGAATCGTGATGGTTTCTACGGCGACCTGCTCAAGCTGGCCGAATGCATCGAGCGCATCGAGGAAATGGACGAGCATATCGTGCCGGCGCTGCGCAATCTTGCAATGTCCACCGATGAGCTGGTGGAGCTGGAGCTGGCCGCTTTCGAGTGGAGCGATAACGTGGTGCGGTACGCGCTGTAAGAAGTGCGGCGGTCACGCTCCAAGGATTCTCAATCACCTCGGAATCACAAGGGCGGATTGGCGCAGCCAGCAGGTTGAACGTGACGGCCCAGAAGTGCCGCTCAGCGTTTCAAGCTGTCGATGAAGCTGGACAGATCGCGGTTGAAGCGGTCCGTCTCCTCGATGAACGGCGCATGGCCTGAGGCGTCGTACAGCACGCTGCGGATGCGCGGATTCACCTCGGCAGCCCTGGCGATCGACGGCCGCGCCTTCACCAGCGCATCTTGCGCGCCGTAGATCAGCAGCACCGGCACCTTGGCCTTGCCCAAGCCGCCGGCGAGGTCGACCTTCATCGACTGGACCGCGCGCTGCATGTCCCAGGACGCGACGGCGGCGTTGGCCAGCAGGCGCTCGAAGTCGGATGCCGCGGGCTGGGTATGGAAACACAGGCGCAGGAACGCGCGCACCGCGTCCAGGTGCGTCTTCAAGTCCGGCGCGTTCAGGTCGCGGTAGACCTCGGGATGGGCGACGATTTGCTCCGGTTTCAGTTCGATTACGCCGTCGACGTAGACCGCACCGGCGATCGCGCCATCCCCGTACGCCGCCAGATAATTCGTGATGACCGCGCCGCCCAGGGACCAGCCGACCAGCACCGGCCTGTCCGCCCGCGACGATGTGATGACGGCTCGCAGATCGTCGGCCCAGCGCCGCCCGTCGCTGTACGCTTCGGCCACGGCCGGCTTGCCGGACAGGCCGTGTCCGCGCATGTCGTAGCTGATCAGACGGTAGCGCTGGAGCCGTGGATCGGCGACTTGCGCTTCCCAGTTGAGAGTGCTGCCGAGCAGGCCGTGGATGAAGATGACCGGGGCGCCTTGCGGATCGCCCGATTCCCGCACCGCCAAGGTGACGCCGTCCGGGGCTGTGATGGTATAGCTTTTTGTTTCGGCCATGGCGGCCGAGGCGGCGGCCAGCGTGCAGGCGAGCAGCATGGCGCGCAGCAGTAAGAGCATTGATGGGAAGAGGGTTGACGGTGACATGATACGGCTCCAAAAGTTGATCGGGAGCGCGTAGTGTCAAGCCTCACACCGGTGTCAGGGTCAAGCGAAAAGTGCTATGCTTTTCGCATGACCAAAGCAAATCATTCCGAGCCGCTCAGCATCGGCAAACTGGCCAGCGCCACCGGCGCCAGCGTGCGCTCGATTCGCCACTACGACGAACATGGGTTATTGAAATCAATGCGGGCGAGTAACGGCTACCGGGTGTTTTCGCCTGCGGCCGTCACCCAGGTGAAACAGATCCAGCGCATGATCGCGAGCGGATTCAGCTTGGCGGAGATCCGTTCGTTTCCCGATTGTATGTTGATGATCGAGGGTGCTGCGGCGTGCAGCGAGACGACCGACGCGCAGCGCAAGCGGCTGGCGTCGATTGAGGAACAAATCGCGGAGCTGGAAAAGCGCCGCGCGCGTCTGCTTAAAACTTTATCCGAGGGCACAATCCCGCCGCTCGATTAGGCGGCGGGGCGGCTCAACGGTAGAGCCCGTGTCCGAATGTCAGACTTGACCCCCGGCGGTTTAGGAGAGGTTGGGGGCGAGCCAGCGTTCCAGTTCGGCCTTGTCGACCTTGCGGCGCGCGGCCATGTCGGCCAGCTGGTCTTCGCCGATTTTCCCGACCACGAAGTACTTCGATTGCGGATGCGCGAAGTAGAAGCCGGAGACGGCCGCGCCAGGATACATGGCGAACGATTCGGTCAGCTCCATGCCGATTTCTTCGGCCTGCATCGTCTTGAACATGTCGCGCTTGACGGTGTGCTCCGGACAGGCCGGGTAGCCCGGCGCGGGACGGATGCCGGCGTACTTTTCGGCGATCATGTCGTCGTTGGTCAGCGACTCGGCGGCGGCGTAGCCCCACAGGTCCTTGCGCACGCGCTCATGCAGGTATTCGGCGAAGGCTTCGGCCAGGCGGTCGGCCAGCGATTTGAGCATGATCGACGAGTAGTCGTCGTGCGCGTCCTCGAAGCGCTTTTCGTACTTCTCGATGCCCAGGCCGGCGGTGACGGCGAACATGCCGATGTAATCCTTCACGCCCGACTCTTTGGGCGCGATGAAGTCGGACAGGCACTGGTTCGGCCGCTGCACGCCGTCGACCACCGGCTTGACGCCTTGCTGGCGCAGGCCGTAGTACGTGAAGTCGACGGTGCCGCGGGTGTCGTCGGTGTAGATTTCGATGTCGTCGTCGTTGACCGTGTTCGCCGGCAGCAGCGAGATGACGCCGTTGGCGGTCAGCCAGCGGCCGTCGATGACTTTCTTGAGCAGCGCCTGGCCTTCCTCGAACACCTTGGTGGCAGCTTCGCCCACCACTTCATCGGTCAGGATGGCGGGGTACGGGCCGGCCAGGTCCCAGGTCTGGAAGAATGGGCCCCAGTCGATGTAGCGCGCGATGGTGGCCAGATCGACGTTCTTGAATTCGCGGCGGCCGATGAACTTCGGCTTGACCGGCGCGCCTGCGCCGTCGAAGGCGAGCTTCATCTTGTTGGCGCGCGCGTCCTTCAGCGACAGCATCGGCAGCGCCTTTTTGTTGGCGTGCTGCTCGCGGATGCGCACGTAGTCCGACGCGATGTCGTCGATGTACTGCTGGCGGCTCTCCGGCGTCAGCAGCGACTGCGCCACCGACACGGAGCGCGAGGCGTCCGGCACGTACACCACCGGGCCTTCGTAGTTGTGGGCGATCTTGACGGCGGTGTGGGCGCGGCTGGTGGTGGCGCCGCCGATCAGCAGCGGGATCTTGAGCATGCGGAAATGCTCGTCGCGCTGCATCTCTTTCGCCACGTAGGCCATCTCCTCGAGCGATGGCGTGATCAGGCCGGACAGGCCGATGATGTCGGCGTTTTCCAGCTTGGCGCGCGCCAGGATCTCGGAGCAGGGCACCATCACGCCCATGTTCACCACCTCGAAGTTATTACATTGCAGGACCACCGAGACGATGTTCTTGCCGATGTCGTGGACGTCGCCCTTGACGGTGGCGATGACGATCTTGCCCTTCGGTTTGGCGACGATGCCGGTGCGCTTTTCCTCGGCCAGCTTTTCCTCTTCGATGTACGGAATCAGGTGGGCCACGGCTTGCTTCATCACGCGCGCGGATTTGACCACCTGCGGCAGGAACATCTTGCCTTGTCCGAACAGGTCGCCGACGATGTTCATGCCATCCATCAGCGGACCTTCGATCACGTGGATCGGACGGCCGTTGGCGGCCAGCACCTGCTGGCGCATTTCCTCGGTGTCGTCGGTGATGAACTGGGTGATGCCGTGCACCAGCGCGTGCGCCAGGCGCTTTTCGACCGGCGCGTTGCGCCATTCCAGGTTCTGCGCGTCCTGCTTGCCGGCGCCGGCCTTCAAGGTGCCGGCGATGTCGATCATGCGCTCGGTGGCGTCGTCGCGGCGGTTCAGCACCACGTCCTCGACCCTTTCGCGCAGTTCGGCCGGCAGGTCGTCGTAGACGCCGACCATGCCGGCGTTGACGATACCCATCGTCATGCCGGCCTTGATGGCGTGGTACAGGAACACGGTGTGGATCGCCTCGCGCGCCGGGTCGTTGCCGCGGAACGAGAACGAGACGTTGGAGACGCCGCCCGAGATCTTCGCGTGCGGCAGGTTGTCCTTGATCCAGCGCGTGGCGTTGATGAAGTCCACCGCGTAGTTGTTGTGCTCTTCGATGCCGGTGGCGATGGCGAAAATGTTCGGGTCGAAGATGATGTCTTCCGGCGGGAAGCCGACGGTGTTGACCAGCAGCTTGTAGGCGCGCTCGCAGATTTCGGTCTTGCGCTCGAAGGTGTCGGCCTGGCCTTTTTCGTCGAAGGCCATGACGATGACGGCGGCGCCATAGCTCAGGCACAGGCGCGCCTGGCGGATGAATTCCTCCTCGCCTTCCTTCATCGAGATCGAATTGACGATCGATTTGCCCTGCACGCATTTGAGCCCCGCTTCGATCACCGACCATTTCGACGAGTCGATCATGATCGGCACGCGCGAGATGTCGGGTTCCGACGCGATCAGGTTCAGGAAGCGCGTCATCGCGGCTTGCGAATCGAGCATCGCCTCGTCCATGTTGATGTCGATGACCTGGGCGCCGTTTTCCACCTGCTGACGGGCGACCGACAGCGCCTCGTCGTACTGCTCGTTCAGGATCATGCGCGCGAACGCCTTCGAGCCGGTGACGTTGGTGCGCTCGCCAACGTTGACGAATAGCGAGCTCTCGTCGATGGTGAACGGTTCGAGGCCCGACAGGCGCTGCGCGACTGGCACGTCCGGCACGGGGCGCGGCGTGGTGGTGGCGAGCATCTCGCCGATGGCCTTGATATGGTCCGGCGTGGTGCCGCAGCAGCCGCCGGCGATGTTGACGAAGCCGGCGTCGGCGAACTCGCGCAACAGCGCCGAAGTGTCGGCCGGTAGCTCGTCGAAGCCGGTGTCGCTCATCGGGTTGGGCAGGCCGGCGTTCGGGTAGATGCAGACGAAGGTGTCGGCGATTTGCGAGAGCTCTTGCGCGTAGGGGCGCATCAGCGCCGCGCCCAGCGCGCAATTGAGGCCGATCGTCAGCGGCTTGGCGTGGCGCACCGAGTTCCAGAAGGCCGGCACGGTCTGGCCGGACAGGATGCGGCCCGACGCGTCGGTGACGGTGCCGGAGATCATCAGCGGCAGGCGCGGCACACCAGGGTTCTCGGCATAGAATTTGTCGATCGCGAAGAGCGCGGCCTTGCAGTTCAGCGTGTCGAAGATGGTCTCGACCAGCAGCACATCGACGCCGCCTTCGACCAGCGCCGTGGTTTGCTGGTGGTAGGCGTCGACCAGCTGGTCGAAGGTGATGTTGCGCGCGGCCGGGTCGTTGACGTCCGGCGAGATCGACGCGGTTTTCGGCGTCGGCCCGAGCGCGCCGGCGACAAAGCGCGGCTTGTCGACGCTGCTGTACTTGTCGCACGCGGCGCGCGCCAGTTTCGCGGCCTGCAGGTTCATCTCGTAGGCCAGATGGGCCATGTGATAGTCGTCCTGCGCGATCGTGGTGGCGCCGAAGGTGTTGGTTTCGATCAGGTCCGCGCCGGCGGCCAGATAGCGCTCGTGGATCTCCTGGATCACGTGCGGCTGCGTCAAGGTCAGCAGCTCGTTGTTACCCTTGACGAACAGCTCGCGCGCGCCGCTGTCGGCGGGCGCGGCGAAGTCGATGAAGCGTCCGGCCGGGCCGCCACGGTAGGCCGTTTCGTCCAGTTTGTACTGCTGGATGATCGTGCCCATCGCGCCATCGAGGATCATGATGCGGCGCGCCAGGATTTCGCGCAGCTGGGCATCGGTCTTGGACATGACGGTATGGGACACGGTGTTGTTCATTTAGTACTTTCTTTGAGCGGAGGGCGCGGCGGACGAGAGCGGTCGCCGGTCTAAAATTATACGGCATCCCAGAATAAGCTTCAGGCCACCGCTGCATCTCAGCAACAGAAATTCGGTTGACAAGATTTATCGATCCCCCAATACTGTACACATCGGTTCGCTTTTGAACTTTTGTGTCTGCGTGCGCTGGAAGCATTTATACTTCCCGTTCGTAAAATAAAGGAATTCTGATGTCCATCTCCTTCGCATTTCGTTGCATCGCAGCCGCCGGCGCGCTGACCCTGGCGTTGGGCGCCAACGCCGAGAGTTTCGCTTCGTCGGCCTCCAGCGCCGGTTCCGCTTCGAGCGGCAGCGTTTCCGATTCCCTGTCCGGTTCCAGCGACAGCTCCAAGAGCGACCGCAAGGTGGCCGATGGCGACTACCGCATCATCCAGATCGCGCAGACGCCGGACCGCGCGGACCGCACCCGCCTGACCCTGCAGGCCGACAATCCTGACGAGCGCATCGTGCTGGACATGCCGCAGGCGACCTTCGGGCAGCAGCAATTGGCGGCCGGCGACAAGATGTATGCGCAGAACCGCGTCTACGGCATCGAGTTCGGTCGCGGCGACACGCGCCAGCCGTTCTATCTTGTTCTGGCCGACGAGTGGTATAGCGAACTGGCTTCGCGTCCCGTAACACTGTAAAGCGCTGGTGAAGATTCAGCGCGCGCTGGCGCCGCTGCTGCTGGCGTGCTGCGTGTTGGGCGCATCGGGCATGGCGCATGCCGGCGCTTCCAATTCATCACGCTTTTGCGACCGCGCGCAGCCGCTGACGGCGGCCGAGCAGGATCGCCTGCTGCGCTTTGCCGGCGTGCTGCGCGAGGAACTGGCGGGCGCCGGCGACAGCGTGGCATTGGTCAGCCGCTCGGGCTTGGACCTGTCGCGCTTCGGCATCCGTTATTCGCACGCCGCGCTGGCGTGGCGCTCGGAGGAGGGTGTATGGTCGGCGCGCCAGTTGTATTACGCCTGCGATGAAAGCCGTCCGCGTATTTTCGATCAGGGCCTGGCCGGTTTCGCCATGGGCACCGACGATCCCAAAGTAGGCTACCTGAGCATCGTGCGGCTGCCGCCGGAATCGGTGTTGGCCTTGCGTCCGGCTTTGCTGGACCGCCCGCGCGTGCAGCACATGCTGGCCGCGCAATACAGCGCGAATGCTTATGCATACAGCACGCGCTACCAGAACTGTAATCAGTGGGTGATGGAGATGCTGGCCGCAGGTTGGGGCGATTTGCCCGACGGCGGCGATCTGCGCGAGCGTGCGCAGGACTGGCTGCGCGAACAGGGATATGCGCCGCAGCCGGTCGATGTCGATTCACGGTTGCTGATGCTGGCGTCGTACTTCGTGCCGCTGGTGCATTTAAGCGATCATCCGCAGCAGGATGTGGCGGAGATGAAGCTGCGGGTCAGCCTGCCGTCGACGATCGAGACGTTTGTGCGGGCGCGCTTTCCGGCCAGCGAGCGTGTGGAGCTTTGCCATGATGACCGGCAGATCGTCGTCCGGCGCGGCTGGACGCCGATTGCCGATGGCTGCAAGCCGGAAGAGGGCGATCGCGTGGTGCGGCTGGATTGAACATCGTCTACATCACGTAGGGCGGATTAGCGAAGCGTAATCCGCCATTGCATGCGCCTCGTTGACGCACGCAATGGCGGATTACGGCGTTCCGCCTAATCCGCCCTACGTGTCTCCGAGGTATCCCAGAAGTCCGTGGTCCAGATTACAGGACCGTTACCAGCTTCTCGCGCGGGCGGCGTACTTTCTTCAGCCCTGCCAGCCAGTCGCCTTCCGGCTCGCGGTGGCCGAGCGGCAGGATCACGACGCTGCGCAGGTTGCGCTCCTTGAGCGACAGGATATTGTCGACGGCGGCCGGATCGAAGCCTTCCATCGGCGTGCTGTCGACACCTTCAACCGCGGCCGCGACCAGCGCCACGCCCAGCGCGATGTAGGCCTGGCGGGCAGCGGATTCGTAATTGCCCTGCTGGCCGCGCGCGGCGACGATGGCTTTCAATTTGACGCGGTAGGCTTCCCAGCCTTCGTTGACGGTGCCGCGCTGCTCGTTCGTCAGGTCGAACATCATGTCGATGCGCGCTTCGGTGATGTCGTCCCAGGCGGCGAACACCAGCAGGTGCGACGCTTGGGTCACCTGCGGCTGGCCCCACGAGACTTCGCGGATCTTTGCGCGCAGTTCAGGGTTTTCAACGACGAAGACTTCAAACGGTTGCAGGCCGCTGGAGGTTGGGGCCAGGCGCACCGCTTCCAGGATGCGGTCGAGCTTCTCGGCATCCACTTTTTTGGCGGGATTGTAGTTTTTGGTGGCGTAGCGCCAGTGCAGCTTGTCGATCAGATCGGTCATGTAAGGCTCCTGTCAAAAGTGCTTCCAGGCGAGGCTGGAAGCGGGGAACCATGATAACGTGCAATCGGATAGCTTGCTTGAAGCCCTCCGGAACTTACTCGAAAGTAAGGTTCTCCAATGGGAAACCTTTGATGAACTCGGCGGCCGGCAGGCGCTTGCCGCCCGGTTTTTGCAGCTCCGTCAGGCGCAGCGCGCCGGTGCCGCAGGCGACCACGATGCCGTGCTGCGCGTCGGCCGCCAGCACCTGGCCGGCCGGCGTTTTGCTGTCGGCTTCGACCACTTCGGCACCCCACAGCTTGACGTTGACGCCGTTGACCGTGGCGTGCGCGCCGGGGAAGGGATTGAAGGCGCGGATCTTGCGGCCGATCTCGACGGCGGACATGTTGAAGTCCAGCGCCGCCTCTTCCTTGCTGATCTTGGCGGCGTAGGTAACGCCTTCCTCGGGCTGTGTAACCGCTTCGAGCTGGTTGTGCTCCATCTTGCGCAGCGCCTCGACGATCATCTTGCCGCCGAGCGCGGCCAGCTTGTCGTGCACCATGCCGGTGGTGTCGCGCTCGCCGATGGCGACGCGCTCGATCAGCAGCATCGGGCCGGTGTCCAGGCCTTCCTCCATCTCCATGATGGTGATGCCGGTTTCATCGTCGCCGGCCTCGATGGCGCGGTGGATCGGCGCGGCGCCGCGCCAGCGCGGCAGCAGCGAGCCGTGGATGTTGAGGCAGGGCTTGATGTCGAGCGTGCTGCGCGGGAGGATCAGGCCGTAAGCGGCCACCACCATGACGTCATACGGGGTCGACAGAAGGCGCGCATGGGCGGCCAGCGCCTCTTCGGCGCGCTGCGGGTCCTTGCTGTCGGTGCGCAGCGACAGCGGCTGCAGCACCTCGATGCCGTGCGCGACCGCGTATTGCTTGACGGCCGACGGTTGCAGGTGCATGCCGCGACCGGCGGGGCGGTCGGGCTGGGTCAGCACCAGCGGGATTTCGAAGCCGGCCTCGTGCAGGGCTTGCAGTGCCACGGCGGCGAACTCCGGGGTGCCGGCGAAGATTACCTTCATGATTAGTACCGGCGGCCCTGCGCGCGCAGTTGCGCTTCGCGCTCGAGGCCGCGTTCTTCCTTGATCATCTTGGTCTTGATGCGGTTGCGCTTGAGCGGCGACAGGTATTCGACGAAGACCTTGCCCAGCAGGTGGTCCATCTCGTGCTGGATGCAGACAGCCAGCAGGCCGTCGGCTTCCACTTCAAACGGCTGGCCCTTGACGTCGAGCGCGCGCACCTTGACCTTCGCGTGGCGTTCGACGCCGTCGTAGACGCCGGGCACCGACAGGCAGCCTTCGTCGTAGACCAGCTTCTCGTCGCTGGCCCAGATGATTTCCGGGTTGATGTAGGCGACCAATGCGTCCTTGGTCTCGGTGATGTCGATGACCAGCAGTTGCTCGTGCACATCGACTTGCGAGGCGGCCAGGCCGATGCCGGGGGCGTCGTACATGGTCTCGGCCATGTCGGCGACCAGTTGCTCCAGGCGCTCGTCGAAGACGGTGACTGGCTTGGCGACCTTGTGCAGGCGCGGATCGGGGTAACGCAGAATATTTAAAATGGCCATGTCTGTACTGTGTTGATAACTATGTGATTGCCTTGATAACGCGCGGTTCTGAAAGACGGTTGCCGCGGCGATTTTTCCACCAAAAATGCAACAGCCGCGCTGCTTGCCGTAGCGCGGTTTCGCTTGCTAGTTCAGGGTTTTATGGGCAGAATTTGATTCAAATTAGCAACCTTATCCTTTGATAAGGACACTGCTGGCTGTCGTGTGCCGGCGCTGGTTTCTGGCGCATCTACCGGACCTACTAATGAAAAATTTTAGCACAGTCGGCACCCGCTTAGTATGGACGGCGCTATTTTGCGCCGTGGCGGCGGCGCCGGCGGCCGCGCTCACATGCGAGTTCCGGGCCGACGCGCCCGACCAGCACACGGTGGTCCGGGGCGATACCTTGTGGGATATCTCGGGGAAATTTCTGCAACAGCCGTGGTGCTGGCCCACCGTCTGGGGCATGAACCGGGACGAAATCGCCAATCCGCATTGGATCTATCCGGGACAGATCATCTGGTTCGACCGCGCTGCCGGCCGCTTGCGCCTTGGCAACAGGATCGACGCCAACGGCGGCAACAATCCGGCCACCGAGCGCCGCTCGCCCGGGCTGCGCGTCGAGGGGCTGGGCAAGGACGCGGTGCCGTCGATACCGGCCGGCGTCATCGAGCCGTTCCTGAGCCAGCCGCTGATCATTGAAAACGACGAACTCAAAGGCGCGCCGCGCGTCATCGCCACGCAGGACGACCATGTGTTCACCGGCAAGGACGACAAGGCCTACGTCCGTGGCGAGCTCAACGGCAATACCTCGTTCCAGGTGTTCCGGCCGGGCAATCCGCTGCGGGACCCGGTCACCCAAGAGGTGATCGGCCACGAGGCCTTCTATCTGGGCACGCTCAAATTGCAGGCGGCGGCGCAGTCCGGCAGCGATGTGCACACCTTCGTCGTCGCCAGCGCCAAGGAGGAAATGGGCAAGGGCGACCAGTTGCGCGCCATTCCGCCGATGCCGATGCAGAACTACGTGCCGCATCCGCCCGAGCAACGGGTGGCGTCGCGCGTGATGGCCATCTACGGCGGCGTCACGCACGCCGGCCAGAACCAGGTGGTCAGTATTAATCGCGGAAAGCTTGACGGACTCGATGTCGGCGCCGTGCTGCAGCTGTACCATGCGGGAAGAACTGTGAGCGATTCCACCGCGCCGAAAAGCTGGCTGGGGATGCGCGAACAGCAGGTCAGGCTGCCGGACGAGCGAGTGGGCAGCCTGTTTATCTTCCGCGTGTTCAAGCATATTTCGTACGGCTTGATCATGCAGGTGACGGCGCCGGTGGAAGTGGGCGACGTCGCCAAGTCGCCGGAGTAACCCCCGCCGTGCAAGCCACGGAAACCCCCATCCACCCCACGGCGCCCGCGCTGATCGCCTGGCTGCGCCTGGAGCGCACCGAAGGCGTCGGCCTGCTGAGCGCGCACCGGCTGCTCGACAAGCTGGGCTCGCCGCAAGCCATCTTCGACGCCAGCCGCCAGCAACTGCTGGCGCTGGTCAAACCCAACCAGGCCGACGCCCTGCTGCGGCCGCCATCGCCGGTCGAGGCCGACGCCCTGATCGCCCAGGCCGACGCGGTGCTGGCCTGGCGCGAGCAGCCGGGCAACCTGTTCCTGACGTTCGACCATCCCGATTATCCCGTTCGGCTGCGCGAGATCGCCGCCGCCCCGCTGATGCTGTACGTAAAAGGCCGCGCCGAGCTGCTGGCGCGCCGGTCGCTGGCGGTGGTCGGCTCGCGCAACGCCAGCGTCCAGGGCATGCTCAATGCCGAGCGCATGGCGCACGCACTGTCGGACGCGGGCTTGACCATCGTTTCCGGGCTGGCGCTGGGTATCGACGCGGCCGCGCACGCGGGCGGCCTGTGCGGCGCCGGCGGCACCCTGGCGGTGATCGGAACCGGCGCCGACCGCATCTATCCCGCCAGCAACGGCCACCTCGCGCGCCGCATCGCCCACGAGGGGTGTATCGTCAGCGAGTACCCGCTGGGCACACCGCCGCTGCGCGACAACTTTCCGCGCCGTAATCGCGTGATCAGCGGGCTGGTGTGCGGGGTGCTGGTGGTCGAGGCGGCCGCCAAGTCGGGCTCGCTGATCACGGCGCGGCTGGCGATTTCCCAAGGGCGCGATGTGTATGCCATGCCGGGTTCGGTCCACGCGGCGCTGGCCAAGGGTTGCCACCGCTTGATACGCGAGGGCGCCAAGCTGGTCGAGACCGCCGCCGATGTGCTGGAGGATATGCAAATGGCGACCGACGGCATGGCCGGCGCCCGGCCGGCGATCGACGACAGCTTCGTCGACCGCGTGCTCGACGCGATCGGCGAGCACCCGGCCCGCGCGGACGCCCTGGCGGTGATGCTGGGCCAGTCCGCCGCCGAACTGCAGGGGCAGTTGCTGGCGCTGGAATTGGCCGGTTTGCTTGAGCGTTTGCCGGGTGGAATGTTTCAACGGTTGCGCTCGTAAGCGGCGGACGGATGGCAAACCGATAGGCAAGCTGTGCGGTACTTGTGTCCGATCTGTTTTAACTGATAGAGTAGAGCCATGTTCGACATCCTTGTTTATCTCTACGAGACTTATTACCGCCCCGATGCTTGCCCCGAACCGGCTGCGTTGGCCAAGAAGCTGTCGGCTGTTGGTTTTGACGATGTCGAGATTTCCGAGGCATTGGTCTGGCTCAACGACCTGACGGCCATGGCCGGCGTCGAGCATTCGCTGACGGCCGCCTCGACCGGCACCCGCTTCTACGTCGAGGAAGAGCAGGACGTGCTCGGCACCGCCGCGATCGGCTTTATCCAGTTCCTCGAATCGGCCAAGGTATTGTCTCCGCTGCAACGTGAAATCGTTGTCGAGCGCGCGCTGGCTCTCGAAGAGGCGCCGGTCACCCTGGGCAAGCTCAAGGTCATCGTGCTGATGTTGCTCTGGAGCCAAGGCAAGGAGCCGGACGCGCTGATGTTCGACGACCTGTTCGGCTCGGACGAAGACCAGGCGCCGCGCCTGCTGCACTAATAAGAACAGCCGGCGCGCCCGTCGGTGACCGTTCCCAGTTCCAAAAAGCAACACATTAGCCGTGTCTTCGTGCTACGTTGGCGATAGTCGACGTTGCGCCATTTCGCGGTTTGCTTGCAGTCCTGCCGACAACCCGCTTATCATTTGCGCTTTGACAAGACTGTCACACACCGGCCTTGCCATCGGCGGCGCAAAAGTGCAGACTGCGGCGCGATCCATGTATGATGCGCATGCTGACCCCACCCCAAGTGTTAAAAAACGAGATACGAAATATGACGAAAACCCTCATCATCGCCGAGAAGCCTTCTGTCGCGAACGACATCGCGAAGACGCTTGGCGGCTTCACCAAGCACGATGAGTACTTTGAATCCGACGAGTACGTGCTGTCCTCCGCCGTCGGCCACCTGCTGGAAATCGCCGTGCCCGAAGAGCACGACGTCAAACGCGGCAAATGGAGCTTCGCCCACCTGCCGATGATCCCGCCGTACTTCGCGCTCAATCCGATCGCCAAGACCGAGGCGCGCCTCAAGGTACTGAACAAACTGATCAAGCGTAAAGACGTCACCACCCTCATCAACGCATGTGACGCGGGCCGCGAAGGGGAGCTGATCTTCCGTCTGATCGCCCAGAACGCCAAGGCCAAGCAACCGGTCAAGCGCCTGTGGCTGCAATCGATGACGCCCGGCGCGATCCGCGAAGGCTTCACCCATTTGCGCACCGACGAGGAAATGCTGCCGCTGGCCGACGCCGCGCGCTGCCGTTCGGAAGCGGACTGGCTGATCGGCATCAACGGCACCCGCGCGATGACCGCGTTCAACTCGAAAGAGGGCGGCTTCTACCTGACCACCGTGGGCCGCGTGCAAACGCCGACCTTGTCGATCGTGGTCGAGCGCGAAGAGAAGATCAAGAAATTCGTCGCCCGCGACTTCTGGGAAGTGCGCGCCGAATTCGTGTGCGCCGCCGGTGTCTATGAAGGCCGCTGGCTCGACACCAAGTTCAAAAAAGACGAGACCGATCCGGAAAAGCGCGCCGAGCGCCTGTGGAGCAAGGCCGCCGCCGATTCGATCGCCATGGCGTGCCGTGGCAAGCAGGGCATCGTCACCGAGGAAGCCAAGCCGACCACGTCGATGGCGCCGGCGCTGTTCGACCTGACCAGCCTGCAGCGCGAGGCCAACTCGCGCTTCGGTTTCTCGGCCAAGAACACCTTGGGCCTGGCCCAGGCGCTGTACGAAAAGCACAAAGTACTGACCTACCCGCGTACCGATTCGCGCCACCTGCCGGAAGACTACATGCCGACCGTGCAGCAGGCGCTCGAAACGGTCAAGGAGAATTCGAACTATCACCAGTTCGCCAAGCAGATCCTCGACAAGGGCTGGGTCAAGCCGAACAAGCGCATCTTCGACAACACCAAGATCTCGGATCACTTCGCGATCATCCCGACCACGATCGCGCCGAAAAACCTGTCCGAGCCGGAACAGAAGCTGTACGACCTGGTCACGCGCCGCTTCATGGCCGTGTTCTTCCCGCCTGCCGAGTTCCAGGTCACCACCCGCTACACGGAAGTGTCCGGCCATCAGTTCAAAACTGAAGGCAAGGTCATGACCAATCCGGGCTGGCTGGCGATCTACGGCAAGGAAGCGTCGACCGACGACGACAAGGAAGGCAACGCCAACGGTAATCTGGTGCCGGTCGCCAAGGGCGAGAAAGTGCTGACCGACAAGGTCAACGCCAACGGCCTGGTCACCAAGCCGCCCGCGCGCTACACCGAGGCGACGTTGCTGTCGGCCATGGAAGGCGCCGGCAAGCTGGTCGAGGACGATGAGCTGCGCGACGCCATGGCCGGCAAGGGCCTGGGCACGCCGGCGACGCGCGCCGCCACCATCGAGGGCTTGCTGACCGAGCGCTATCTGCTGCGCGAAGGCCGCGAACTGATGCCGACCGCCAAAGCGTCGCAGCTGATGACGCTGCTGCGCGGCCTGGGCGTCAACGAACTGACCGCGCCGGAACTGACCGGCGAGTGGGAATACAAGCTGTCGCAGATGGAAAAGGGCAAGATCTCGCGCGAGGAATTCATGCGTGAAATCGCCCAGATGACGCAAATCATCGTCAAGCGCGCCAAGGAATACAACAACGACACGATCCCGGGCGATTACGCGACGTTGACGACGCCGTGCCCGAACTGCGCCAGCGTGGTCAAAGAGAACTATCGCCGTTTCGCCTGCACCAAGTGCGATTTCTCGATGAGCAAAACGCCGGGCAGCCGCCAGTTCGAGATCGAGGAAGTGGAACAGCTGCTCAAGGAACGCACCATCGGTCCGCTGCAAGGTTTCCGCTCGAAGATGGGACGTCCGTTTGCGGCCATCCTGCGCATCGTGCGCGACGAAGAGATCAAGAACTTCAAGCTGGAGTTCGACTTCGGCCAGAACGACGATTCGGAAGACGCGGAAGCGGTCGACTTCACCGGCCAGACCCCGCTGGGGCCTTGTCCGAAGTGCGCCGGCGGCGTGTACGAAATGGGCCTGGCGTATGTTTGCGAAAACAGCGTCGCCAAGCCGAAGACGTGCGACTTCCGCAGCGGCCGCATCATCTTGCAGCAGGAGATTTTGCCTGAGCAGATGGCCAAGCTGATCAACGAAGGCAAGACCGATCTGCTGCCGGGCTTTGTTTCCCAGCGCACGCGTCGTCCGTTCAAGGCCTTCCTGGTCAAGGGCAAGGACAACAAGATCAGCTTCGAGTTCGAAGAGCGCAAGGCCAAGGCGCCCGCCAAGGGCAAGGGTGCGGCTGACAAAGCGGCAGCCGTAGCGGACGAGGGCGCCGACGGCGCGGCAGCCGAGGCCGCACCGGCCAAGAAAGCGCCGGCCAAGAAGGCGGCTGCCGCCAAGGCCGCGCCAGCCAAGAAAGCAGCTGCCAAGAAAGCGCCGGCTAAAAAGGCTGCGCCGAAGAAGGCCGCTGCCACCGCCGAGTAAGCTTCGGCTGGCAGACGTAAAAAAAGGACCGTTGAAGGCAACTTCGCGGTCCTTTTTTTATCGATGCAGTTGCATCGTTTATTTTGACTTGGGTTTAATCGCTATACATAATCGATGTAACTGCATCGATTGGAGGGCATATGCTCATCAATATTAAAACACCCGCCGAACTTGGATTGTTGATGCGGGCGACGCGCAAGCATCAAAAGGTAAGGATCGACGACGTCGCCGGTAGCGCTCGGGTGGGCCCGGTGTTTGTTCGCGAGGTCGAGCGCGGCAAGGAAACTGTGCAATTGGGTCGTGTGTTGCAGGTATTGGATGAGTTGGGAATCGAGCTCAAGGTAGACGTTTCCGACGACGTCATGCCAATTCTGGAAAAGCTCAAAGCGACCGGCGTCAAGCCTCTTATCCAGCGCAAGTTTTCGATGACGAGGAAGGGCACGGAGTGACCATCACGCGCGCTTAAGTAATGCTGGGCTTGTGTAGCAATGGTGGACCCTGATGCCGCTAATGCCGCTAATGCCGCTAACTTAAGCGTTCATCTATCACGTAGGGCGGATTAGCGTAGCGTAATCCGCCAAGCTCCGTCGGCGGCTCATGGCGGATTACGGCGTTCCGCCTAATCCGCCCTACGAAAATCTCTAGGATATGCCCCTGGATTTGGAGAACGGCTCAATCCACGATAAACAGCTTGGCGCCGGATTGGGTCGATGAGCGATGCGGTTCGGCATTGTCGGCAACTTGATAGCTCATGCCGGCGGTGAGCGTAAAGGTCCGGCCGTCTTCCAGTTCGGTGTGCAGCTCGCCTTCGAGGCACAGCAGGATATGGCCTTTGACGCACCAGTGATCCGCCAGATAGCCGGGGCTGTATTCCACCATGCGGACGCGGATCGCGCCGAACTGTTGCGTGCGCCAATGAGCGGTGCCCGTTTCGCCGGGATGCGGCGTCGCTTCGATCCGCTGCCAGTCGGTGGTGCCGAAGCCGATGTCCGAGATGTGCATATGTCTCCGTGATGTGGTCATCCACCGATCATAGCAGTTCGCCGCCGCGTATTGCGTCAAGCCCGGAGACGACGGCAATGCCTACCGAAATTAATTTTTTGACATATTTAACGACCTGTTATCACAATTCTTTATTACAGCAGTAAATTAGTTGCTGTGCTAAACTATTGATTCTTTGGGGCAATTCATTCCTTCTGCCCGATTTGCGGTTCTCAAACTTCGCACCGCTCTAACTTCCAGATATTTGCCCTGACCGGGATTTTGACCATGAAAAATTTGAAAATCGGCACGCGTCTTGCCGCAGGCTTCGGCTTGGTTCTCGCCATGATGACTTTGATGACCGTGATCGGCATCACGCATATGCAAGACGTGGCCGAGGCCACCCGTGACATGATGCAGCAGCCTCTGGCCAAGGAACGCATGATCAGCGACTGGTACCGGCTGATCCACACCAGCGTGCGGCGGACGTCGGCAATTTCGAAGAGCTCCGATCCGTCGCTCGGCCCGTTCTTTGCCGAAGAAACGGTCGCCTCCACCGCCGAAGTCAACGGCTTGCAGAAGAAGGTCGAGCCGCTGCTGGAAACCGAACAGGAAAAAGCCCTGTTCGAGCAGATGATGGCCAACCGCAAGCGCTACCTGGCGTCGCGCGACACGATCGTCAAGCTGAAAAAGGAAGGGCAGATCGAGCAGGCCGCCGAGGTGCTCGACCAGCGCTTCACGCCGGACGGCAAGGCCTACCTGGCCTCGCTGAGCGGCCTGCTGGACATGCAGCGCAAAAGCATCGACGCCAACGCCGCCGCGATCGAGACGATTTACCAGAACAGCCGCCGGTTCATGATCATGTTCGGTCTGGTGGTGCTGGCGCTGGGCGTCGTCTGCGCCTGGCGTTTGACGCGCGGCATCACCGTGCCCTTGAACCAGGCGGTCGATATCGCCGTGGCCGTGGCCAACAAGGATTTGACGTCGACCATCGTGGTCGGCACCACCGATGAGACCGGACGCCTGCTGCAAGCGCTGCGTTCGATGAACGACGGCTTGATCGGCATCGTCAACGACGTACGCCATGGCACGGAGAGCATTTCGACGGCGTCGAGCGAGATTGCCGCCGGCAATATGGACTTGTCGGCCCGCACCGAGGAACAGGCCTCCAGCCTGGAAGAGACGGCCGCCTCGATGGAAGAGTTGACCTCGACCGTCAAGCAAAACTCGGACAACGCCCGCCAGGCCAATCAGCTGGCGGTCAAGGCGTCGGAATTGGCGCGGCGCGGCGGCACCGAGGTGGCCGACGTGGTCAACACGATGGAAGCGATCAGCGGTTCGGCGCGCAAGATCGTCGACATCATCAGCGTCATCGACGGCATCGCCTTCCAGACCAACATCCTGGCCTTGAACGCTGCGGTGGAAGCGGCGCGCGCCGGCGAGCAGGGCCGTGGCTTCGCGGTGGTCGCCAGCGAGGTGCGCAGCCTGGCGCAGCGCAGCGCCACGGCCGCCAAGGAAATCAAAACCTTGATCGACGACTCGCTGCAGAAGGTCGACGCCGGCAGCACGCTGGTCACGCAAGCGGGCATGACGATGAGCGACGTGGTCGACAGCATCCAGCGCGTCACCGACATCATGGGCGAGATCAGCTCGGCCAGCCACGAGCAGAGCGCCGGCATCGAGCAGGTCAACCAGGCGGTGATCCAGATGGACCAGGTCACGCAGCAGAACGCCGCGCTGGTGGAGGAAGCGGCGGCGGCGGCCGCCTCGCTGAACGACCAGGCCGACGACCTGCGCGCCATCGTCAGCATCTTCAAAGTCGCCGCCTAAACCCCGGGGTCAAGTCTGTCATTCGGACATGACCTCGACCGTAGAAGCGCTTTACGGACGGGCCTGTGTCCGAATGACAGACTTGACCCCAGTAGAATTTGACCCCAGTAGAATTTATTGCGCTTGCAGTTCGACGTTGACCATGTTGTCGTCGGGCTTGCGGTCGATGAGTTTGTTGTCGGGGTCAATGCCGGCCCTGGCCGGGCGGCCGCTGACGATGACCGTGTAGCTGTTGTCCTTGCGGTCGATGAGCTTGCGCTCGCGCAGCAGGCTGTTGCCGTCCTTGTCGTCGATGCCGATGTCGATGTAGTCCTTCAACGCCACGTCGCGCTCTTCGCCCTGGTCGTTGGCGCGCACCTTGGCCGCGCTGACGACGAAGCTGACCTCGTATTTGCCGTCGTTGAGCTTGCGCGCCGTCGCCGATACGCCGTGGTTTTCATATAGCACGATGTGGTTGAACAGGTCGTCGATGAGGTAGGCTTGCTCCGGCGGCGTGATGCCGCGCAACGCCTGCACCAGCACCGAGACGCTGGGATACGGCCCGCCACTGCGGCCGTGCTTTTGCAATAGTTCTTTGAGCGCGCCGTTGATCTTTTCTTCGCCCAGGATGTCCTGCAACTGGTACATCGCCAGGCTGCCCTTGCGGTACTGGATGTAGTTCTGGTTTTCATTGTCGGCCAGCGGCAGTTCCTTCTTGCGCTCCAGCGCGCGTCCCAGCAGGTATTGGTGCAGGTCGTAGCTCAGGAAACGGCGCATCTTGCTGGCGCCGACATTTTTCTTCATTACCATCAACGCAGAATATTCGGCCAGCGTTTCGCTCAGCACGCTGCCCCCGCGCGTGTTGCCGGCGACCAGTTGGTGGCCCCACCACTGGTGCGCCATTTCGTGCGCGGTGACGTAGAACGGGTAGTCGATGTCCTTGGGATTGCCGTCATCGACCTTGGCGATGAAGCCCAGCGATTCGGCGTACGGAATGGTGTTGGGGAACGATTGCGCGAACGTGGCGTAGCGCGGGAATTCGACGATGCGCACCAGCTTGTGCTGGTAGGGGCCGAAGTTGCGCGTGTAGTAATCGAGCGATTCCTTGATGCCCTTGTTCATCCGCTCGAGGTTGTACTCGTGGCCCGGATGGTAGTAGATCTCGATGCCGACGTCCTGCCACCAGTCGCGCTTGACCAGGTAGCGCGCCGACTGGAAGGCGTAGAAGTTCAGGATCGGCTGGTCCATCTTGTAGTGATAGTAATGCCGTCCCTTGCTGCTCCAGTCCTTGACCAGCGTGCCGGGCGCGATGGCGATCTGGTCGGCGCTGGTGCTGACGATGGCGTCAAAGTTGATCCAGTCGGCGTCGTTGCCGCTGAAATTGTTGGCGAGGCCGCGTGCATCGTCGCGCGGCAACATGCGTTCGCGCACGGCCAGATTGTGCTTCTTGCGGTCGCGCGCGTCGCTCAACTCGTTCTCTTGCTGGTAGCCGATGTGCGGCAGCACGCTGTTGTTGAAGAAGGTGCCGTTGTGGACGACCGGCGTGTCCTGGCCCATGCCGAAGATGCCTTTCGGTACGTAGTCGACCTCGAACTCGAACGCCATCCGCGCGCCCGGCGCCAGCGGCTTGACCAGCTTGTAGGTGTAGAAACCGAGGTCGGTGTCGCGCAGGCCCGCGCGCACTTCCTGGCTGAAGCGCGCCTTGTAGCCGGTGGCGTCGGCATCCTGCTGGATGATGATGTCGCTGACCGGTTGCGTGGTCTTGTTTTGCAGCACGTAGCGGCCCTTGACCGTGAGGCTGCGCTGCGCCGGCGTGATGGCGACGTCGAGCTTGACGTCGGTGATGCGCGGCTGCGGCAGCGCGGCGTATTGCTTGTACTTGCGTTCGTAGCCGGCGCGCGCGGCGTCTTTTTCGTAGGTCGACTTGTAGTCGTTGACGATGTGCGTGTTGTAGAACAGCACCGCGCCGGCGCCGGCGAAGATCAGCGCGCCGGCCGCCGTCGTGGCCAGCACAGGCCTGGTCAGTGCGTGGCGGGCGAGTTGCATGCGCTGGCGCCAGCCATCGTTGGTGCCGCGCGCCCAGAACAGCAGCGAGCCGACCACCATGAGCAGCGCGGCGCCGCCCCAGTACGCCTCGAACCAGCGCTCGCGCGGCACGTAGTGGCCGTAGCCGTTCATCGCGGAGTAGATGAAGTGCGGCATGTTGCCGTAGGCTAGCAGCGGTTCGTCCACGCCCATCGAGGACATGGTCAGGTTGGCGACGTAGTACATGATCATCGCGAAGTAGGCCAGGTAGCGCTGGTTGATCAGCACCTGCAGCGCGAGCGCCAGCACCGCCGCCAGCGCGTAGTCGGGCAGCTGGATCAGGAATAACTGATGCAGATACAGCCCCGGTTCCAGCACAAGATATCCTTTGAAGATCTGGATGGTCATGCCGCACAGCATGACGACACCCATCAGCAATGCCTGCAGGCCGATCAGCGCGAACAACTTGGCCAGCAGCGGCAGCCAGCTTGGAATCGGCAGGGCGTCGAGCATCTGCGCCATGCGCGCTTCGCGCTCGCGCCAGATCAGCTCGCCCGCGTAGAAGGTGGTGATCACCAGCATGAACAGCTCGAACGTTTCGGTCACCGAGTCGAGGATCAGGTAAGTGGCCGGATAGGTGTTGGTGCCGAACATCGAGCCCATGTCCAGCGCGCCGGCGAACATCATCAGCACGCCGGCCAGCACGATGACGACGAAGTAAATGTTCTTGGTGGTTTCGCGCAGGTTCAGCCAGCTCATCTTGATGAGCAGTCCGGCCAGGCTGCGCGATTTGAAGTCCGGCGTTTCCTGCGTGTTGGTCGAGACGGCCGACAATTGTGGCGGCGGTTCGCCCTCGCCGCGGCTGGCGCTGCCGCTGGCGCCGCTGTCGACGGTGGCGATGAAGTGGAAGCGCCAGTAACCCAGCAGCAGGCCGGCCAGCGCGAACGACGACCACAGCACGCGGTTGAGCAGGTACACGCCCTCCGGCCAGACCATGCGCGTGTTGCGCTCGATGATGGGCCAGTATTCGGTCAGGCGCAGCACGGCCGTGGTGCCGAAGGGGTCGATCAGCGCCGCCAGGGTTTTATAGTCGAGGTCGCGCGCCAGGCCGGGGGCGACGATGTAGCCGATGAGCATGACCACACTGCTGATGTAGACCGGCAGCATGCGCCGCGTCAGCGCGGCGAGGATGAAGAACACGGCGCCGAAGATGAAGATGTTGGGCAGGATGACGATGAAGTAGGGGATCAGGTAGCCCAGCGGACCCGGCAAGCCCAGCCGCTCGGGGTCGATGCCCGGCAACATGCTGCCCAGCCAGGCGCCGAGGATGATGCTGGTGAAGATCACCGCCAGGGTGAAATAGGCGCCGAGGAAGCGGCCGAACATGTACTGGTGCTTCCTGATCGGCGCGCTGAAGAAGAAGTGCTGCATGTCGTACTCGAAATCCTGCTGCACCGAGCGGCCCATCATGGCCGCGATCACCACCACGCCCAAGGAGCCGAGCGCGCTGACGGTGAACATCAGCGAGCGCGGCGAATTGATCGCAAGGCTGCCGAAGGTGACCTGGGCTTCCTTGAAAAAGCCGCCGGCGGCCGCCATCCACAGCAGCGACAGCGCCAGGAAGCCGACGAAGTAGACCCAGGTCGATAGCAGCTTGAGGCGCTGGCGCGCTTCAAAAAAGGCGATGGCGAACATGCGGCCGCCTTAGTCGCAGGTGGCGGCGGCCTGGTGGCGGCCGGCGATGGTGGCGAAGTAGACATCCTCGAGGTCGCCGATGGCTTCCTCGAAACCGTCGCCGGGGTCGTTCTCGCTGTAGACGTGGATCAGGGTGCGGCCCGACAGCAGGCGCGACGAGATGACCGGGTGGCGCAGCTGGAACGATTGCAGGTCGCGCTTGTCGATGAAGCGGGCCCAGATCTTGTCGCTGACCTCGTGGATCAGCTCCTGGGTCGGGCCGCACAGCAGCAGGTGGCCCTTGTTGATGATCGCCATGTTGGCGCACAGGTCGGCAACGTCGCTGACGATGTGGGTCGACAGGATGACGGTCTTGTCCTCGCCGATATCCGACAGCAGGTTGTGGAAGCGCACCCGCTCTTGCGGGTCGAGGCCGGCGGTGGGCTCGTCGACGATGATCAATTTCGGGTCGCCCAGCAGCGCCTGGGCGATGCCGAAGCGCTGGCGCATGCCGCCGGAAAAGCCCCCCAGGCGCTGGTGTCGCACGTCGAACAGATTGGTTTGCTGCAGCAGGCCGTCGACCACCTCGCGCCGGCGGTTGCGGTTCGACAAGCCTTTGAGCTCGGCGAAATGGTCGAGCAGTTCGTAGGCCGTCACCTTCGGGTAGACGCCGAAATCCTGCGGCAGGTAGCCGAGCAGGCGGCGCACTTCGTCTTTTTCGTCGAGCACGTCGATGTCGTCGAGGAACACCGAACCGGAATCGCATTCCTGCAACGTCGCCAAGGTCCGCATCAGAGTCGATTTGCCGGCGCCGTTGGGGCCGAGCAAGCCGAACATCCCGGTAGGGATGGTGAGCGAAATATTGTCCAACGCCACGACGCCATTGCCGTAGGTCTTAGACAAGTTGCTGATGCGTAATTCCATGCTGACTCCTGAATGATTCTGCCGCCGCACAACCAGCATTTCTGCACGGCCATACACTTTTCACATGATGGCATTGTATTGAATTTGTTCTATACATGGGGCCCCATTGCGATGGGCGGCGGAAACTGCGCGCCAGACTGCGCAAACGGCCTACCAGAACGCCGTCCGTCACCACTTGCTTGAATAGACAACTTGCCCGATTCAATACCCTTCTCGGCATCAATTTCTGAACAGCACCGCCTCGCGGCTGAACCACCAGCGGCACAGCATGAGCAGGGCGCCGGCCGTCACCGTTGTCGACAACATGATCACCGACAGCATGCTGTAGTCCATGGTGCCTTTGACCAGCTCCTTCATTGCTAGCGAGACATTGGTCAACGGCACCATGGCCCACTTCCAGTTCATTTCCACACCCGGCAGCAGCGCCGCCAACGTCGGCAGGATGGTGACGATCATCAGCGGCGAGATCAGGCCGGAAGCCTCCTTGTAGCTTTTCGCGTACACCGAGATCGACAGCAGGATGGCGGCGAACATGGCCGCCGTCGGCACCAGCATCAGCGCCACCATGGCCAGGTCGAACAGGCCGATCGAGCGCGCCATCTGCGCCACATCGCCGCTCATCAGCGACTCGCCGAAGATCAGCAGTCCTCCCAGGCTGGCGATCATCAGCAGCGCCGAGGTCAGGCCGACCGTGAACAGCATCAGGAACTTCGCCAGCACGATGCTGGTGCGCGAGACCGGCGCCAGCAGCAGGGTTTCCATGGTGCCGCGTTCCTTCTCGCCGGCACCGGTGTCGATGGCCGGATACATCGCCGACACCAGGCACACCATCAACAGGATGTAGGGCACCAGGCCGCCGATCATGGCGCCGGTCTGCTCGCGCTTGTCGGCGGTCGAGTGGTCCTCGAGCTTGATCGGATCGAGCGCGAAGCGCAACTGGTCCTTGTTGAGGTTGAGGGCCGGCAGCGCCAGCTCGCGCACCGCGTTGTTGTGGTTGCCCAGCACCGCCGTCACGCGCTTGCGCGTCATGTCCACCGCCGAGGCGCTGTTGTAGTGCAGCGCGATCACGCCTTGCTGGTGCTTCGCCAGGGTGCTTTCCAGGTCGGCCGGTATCACCAGCGCGAACTTGATGCGGTCGTCGCCGATGGCGCGCTTGATCTCGTCGGGACCGGAGAGCACGACCTCGCGCAGGCTTTTCTCTTCGGCGAAGCGGGCGGCCAGTTGCGGCGCGTGCTCCTTGCCGAAGATGGCGTAAGTCATTTGCGCCTGGCTGGCCTGCTTGAACATCGTTGTCGACAGCATGCCGAAGCCAACAAAAATCAGCGGCATCGCGATGACCGGCACGAAGATGGTGAAGAAGAACGTCTTGCGGTCGCGCACCAGTTCCAGCAATTCTTTCAGATAAATGGTCCACATGGCTCAGTCTCCCCGGTTGATGACGCCGACGAACGCGTCGTACAAATCGGCGCTGCCGCCCAAGGCGCGCAAGGCGTCGACGCTGCCGTGGAAGGCGGTCTTGCCGTGGTTGATGATGCAGACCCGGTCGCACAGCTTTTCCACCTCGTGCAGGTGGTGGGTGGAAAAGATCAGCGGCACCCGCAGCGCCTTGTAGCTGGCGATGAAGTCGAGCAGGACCTTGGCGGCCATCACGTCGAGGCCGGTGGTCGGTTCGTCGAGGATGACGATCTTGGGCTCGTGCACGACGGTGCGGGCGATCGAGCATTTCTGCTTCATGCCGGTGGAGAGCTGGTCGGCGCGCTTGTTGCCGTACTCGTGCATTTGCAGCAGATCAAACAGCTCGTCGCAGCGGCGCTTCAGGTGATCGGCGCGCATACCATGCAGGCGGCCGAAGTATTCGACGTTCTCGCGCGCGGTCAGGCGCCCGTACAGGCCGGTGCTGCCGGACAGGAAACCGATGTGCTGGCGCGCCACGAGCGGATTATGCAGCAGGTCGACGCCGTTGGCGTGGATGCTGCCGGCGTCCGGCTTGAGCGCGGTCGACAGCAGGCGCAAGGTGGTGGTCTTGCCCGCGCCGTTGGGACCGAGCAGGCCCAGCACCTCGCCGGGCGCGCAGCTGAAGCTGACGTCGCGCACGGCGTGGAACCAGCCGTCGTGATCGCGCGGATCGAGCGCCGCTGTGGTCTTGCCGGCGCGCGAAGGCAAGCGGAAGCGTTTAGCCAGCCCTTTTACCTCGATCATTTCGCTGTCCCTGGCTGTTATTTTTTAAAGATTTCAAGAATAGCATGCAAAAATTCTGGCTTGCAAGCAAGTGTGGCGACAAATGTCTTGTTATAGTGATGACATGGAGACGCATATGAATGCTCAACTGCAGGAAAAAATACTCGCGGTGACGCAATGCGGCGTCGACCGCACCGAATGCACGGGCTTCTTCCGCGTTGCGCTGGGACTGTATTACCTGGCCGGTTTGATGACCAAGGAAACGCTCGATTTCAAGGTGCTGGACCGCGAGTTCAACCGCTTCATCTATCACACGATCGGCAAGGGCCACAGCATCACCAGCATCCTGCAATACATGAGCGGAGAGAAAGTGGTGCGGGTGGTCGAGTCCAAGCGCTTCCTCAAGGCCTTCGCCGAGCATTGCAACGACGTGCCGGTCGAGAACATTCCCTTCCTGCTGGGGCTGAACCTCGGCGTTGCCAAAGATATCTCGAAGATCGACGTGCGCGGCCCCGTGGCCGACTACATCGAGCGCCAGCGGCAGCTGCGCGAAGAGACGGACGCGAATTAAATCGCGCCCCTATAATGGTGGTTTTGACGAACCACTAACCGCCATGGCCGCCTACCACCACACCCCTCTGGACCGTTTTATCGCCGACGCCGACAAGGCGCTGCGCGTGATCGCCGGCGTCGCCTCGGCGTCGCGGCCGAATCCCGGCCTGCGCTCCGACGACGGCCAGTTGAGCGAGGCGGAACAGCGCCATAGCGCCGGCCTGATGCGCGTCAACCACGTGGGCGAGGTCTGCGCGCAGGCGCTGTACAACTCGCAGGGCCGCTTCGCCAAGACGGCGGACATGCGCGCCCAGTTCGAGCAGGCGGGCAGGGAAGAGGAAGACCATCTGGCGTGGACCGCGCAGCGCTTGAACGAGCTGGGCTCGCACACCAGCGTGTTGAATCCGCTGTTCTACGCCGGCGCGTACGCGCTCGGCACGGTGGCTGCGGTGCTGGGCGACGCCCGCAGCCTGGGTTTTGTGGTCGAGACCGAGCGCCAGGTGGAGGCGCACCTGGCCAGCCATCTGGACAAGCTGCCGCCGCAGGACGCCAAGTCGCGCGCGATCGTCGAGCAGATGCGCATCGACGAGATCGAACACGGCGCCGCCGCGCAGGCGCTGGGCGCGGCGCAAACGCCGGCCCCGGTGCAGGCGGTGATGTCGGTGATGGGCAAGATCATGACCAGCACCGCGTATTACCTCTAGTCGTCGCCAGCGCCCACTTTGTCGTGGCTGTTCGGTGTTTACGCTAGCGCCGGGCGCCGCGCAGTAGCGCAGAGAGCATGCGTCGGGTTTGGCTTTGTGGTCCAAGCGCGGTGCGCAAGTGCCGGTGCGCTTGGCGCATCAGGGCGGTCATCCGCTGGCGGGTCTTCTCGGTTCCCAAACTGTTCAGTAGCGTGGCCTTGTCGATGTCTTTGCCGGTGTCTTTACCTGGTTGGTGCATTGTCCTCACTGCGTCTCGTTGATCGAGAAAGTCATCTCCGATTTGAAACGCCTGCTCGGCGGCGCGGGCGAAATCGCGCAGTGATTGCGTTACGTCCCCGTCAGCGTTGGCGACGACCGCTGCCATCTCGACAGCCGCCTCGAGCAATGCCGAGGTTTTGAGCGTATTGGTTGCCGTTATGTCTGCAACAGTGCGCGATACGCCCCCGTACAGATCCTGGTACTGCCCTTTGGCGAGACCCTGCGCGCCGACCGCTTCCGCCAAGATGCCGATCAACCGCGCGCGCGCCGCCGGCGACACCGCGTTGGCCTCTGCAATCAGGTGGAACGCTAGGCTCAGCAAGCAGACGGAGGCGAGGATCGCGACATCCTGTCCAAAACGCCGGTGGATGGTTCTCCCCGGCGCAACTTTGCATCGTCCATGCAGGGAAGATCGTCGAGGACCAGCGACGCAGCGTGCACCAGTTCAATGGCGCATGCCAAATCCATCAGCGCCGGCCGATAACACCCTAGTTCGTAGCCGATCGTCAGCAGCAGCAGGGGGCGCAAACGTTTGCCTGGTCCAAGCACGGCGTGGCGCATGGCTCGCACCAGTGCGTCGGCAGGGTCCGCGCCGCATGGCAGCGCGCGTTGCAGGCGTTCTTCAACGCCATTAGGAGTTCATTGTACGGCCCCGCTGGCGCGACGTCCGCTTGGTGCGCACAGGCGGGGATGCGTCGATTTCCAGTCACTTTTATTCCTTCAGTTTTCTTGTCAATGTCACGCGCGTGAGTTCGGAGGGTTTTCCCAGCCGCAGCGCCAACCCGCCCCACAGCGCGGTGCCGTTGTTGACGTACAGCGTCATTGCGTCAACGTCGTATTTCCCCGAAACGAAACCTCCGTTGGCCAGCGCAAAGATACGCTCCAGTCCCACCACCAGCCCGCCGTGAGTGTGGCCTGACAATTGCAGCGCCACCCCGCGCGCGGCCGCAACCCGCGCGTTCTTCGGTTGATGGTCGAGCAGGATGATCGGGACCGCCGGCGGTGCTCCAGCCAAGGCTCGCTCCAGGTCCGGCACGGGAAAGCCGGTCTCGCTTGCCGACAGGTCGGTCATGCCTGCCAACACCAGGCTGCCGTCCCGCCGCTCGATCACCGTATGGCTGTTCTCAAGCGTCGTCATGCCCAACGTCGCGAATTGCCGCATCCAGGCGGCGGGATCGAAGAAGTATTCGTGATTGCCTGGAATGGCGAACACGCCGTCGGCAGCGCGCAGACCGCGCAAAGGTGCGACGTCCGCTTCGCGCTGCGCGATCGTGCCGTCGATCAGATCACCGGTGATTACGATCAGGTCAGGCTGAAGCACATTGGTGTCGCGCACGACGGCGCTCGTCCAGGCCGCCGGGAACAAGCGGCTGATGTGCATGTCGGTCAATTGCACGATCGTGTAGCCTTCAAACGCCGGCGGAAGGTTGGGGATTTCGATCTTGACATCACGCAACGGCGGTACGCGGATGGCCGCTTGCACGCCAATGGCTGCCAACACGAAGGACAGAACGCTGATCGCGTAGCGCACGCCTGCGGACGGCGCCTCCGGCTTGCCGTTCGCGAGCAGCACCAAGAGCGCGGCCATATCGATTAATATCTGCAGCAGCGCCAGGATGAGGATGGCGCTGAACGCCCAGTTAAAGCCGATGATCGCGCCGCGCGGCATTTCCGCGGAGAACACGCTTCCCGATGAGATGCGGCTATACAGATGGTACTGCGACAGAAGGAGAATCAGAATCGCCGCAGCGATCTTGGCGCTCATTGCCCATGGCATCGGCCAGATGGTGCGGCAGATGACGAGTAGACCCGGAATCGCGAAGGCGAGATGGAACATCAGGCCGCGCCTGTCGTCGATGCGCGCGCCGGGGCGCCATTTGTACCTTGGCCGCGCGTAGTTTCGGACGCCGCGAGACGCCCCGTTGCCATTAAGTTTTTTCGGGCGGCGGCGTCGTTGGCAATCATCCAGCCGGGGTATTCCGGCGCTGGCGCGCAAGCTTGTGTCAATGCTTCCAATTCATCGGCGCGCAGCGTGACATCGACTGCCGCCAAGTTGGCCTCAAGCTGAGGCACGGTCTTGACGCCAAGCGTGATGCTCGTGACCACCGGTTGGTGGCGCAGCCAGGCCAGCGCCACCGCCTCCATCGAGATGCCCTGATTTTTGGCGATGCTGTCAATTACCGGCAGCAGGCGCGCGCCGCGCTGCTCGTCGACCGGCGGGAACTGCACCGTGGCGCGGCGGCCGGCAGTGGCGCCGTCACGGTATTTTCCAGTCAGGTAACCGCCCGCGAGCGGGCTGTACACCAGCATCCCCAATCCTTCGGCCTCCAGCATGGGGACGATGTCCCGTTCGGCGTCGCGTCCGACCAGCGAGTAGTACGACTGATACGACTGGAAACGCGACAGCTGGAGCCGGTCGGCAGCGCCCAGCGCCCGGCTGACCTGCCACGCCGCCCAGTTCGAGACCCCCACGTAGCGCACGAGGCCTTGCCGCACCAAGTCGTCAAGTGCCCGCAAAGTTTCTTCCAGCGGCGTAGCGGGATCGAATCCGTGCATTTGGTACAGATCGATGTGATCGGTGCCGAGACGCTTCAGGCTGGCTTTGACGGCTTCGATGATGTGTACGCGGGAACCGCCGCCTTCATTGACGCCACTGCCAGTCGCATGCGCGAATTTTGTCGCCAGGACCACGTCGTTGCGCGCAATGCCCAGGTTCTTCAAGGAGCGCCCGACCATTTCTTCGGACTGGCCGTGCGCGTAGACGTTGGCGGTGTCGATGAAATTGATGCCGGCGTCGAATCCCCGTCCAATGATGGCGTCGGCCTCTTGCTGGTCCACGCCACTGGCGGCTGCGTATTGCCCGCCGGCTTGGCCGAACGTCATGGTGCCAAGGCACAGTTCGGATACGAAGAGGCCGGTCCGGCCTAAAACCTGGTAGCGCATAATAGAGTCCTTTGGGGGTTGCGGATAATTATTCAAATGGGATAATGCGGAACCAACTAGTTCCGGAACTGAATAGTATCGAAATTATGACTTTGAAACAAGCGGAAATGTCGCCGGCGGCGACGCGCATGCCGGAAACGGTCGATCAATCGGTGGTTGTGCCCCAGCGCGACACTGGCGGGCGGCCGCGTGACAATACGCGGGACGAAGCGATTCTCGAGGCGGCGATTGCGATCCTCGCCGAGGCGGGTTATGAACGAATGACCATGGACATGGTCGCCGTCCGCGCCAAGGCGGGCAAGGCGACGGTATATCGGCGCTGGCCGTCAAAGGCGGAAATGGTGCTGGAGGCGGTGGCGCGCATGAAGCGCGGCGCGGTCGATATCGAGAATCTGCCCGATACCGGTAGCTTGCGCGGTGATTTACTGGCGCTGTTCCAGCCGCAGTCGGTGGAAGACACCGAACAAAAATTGCGTGCCATGGCGGGCATGGCCGCGATGCTGTCGCAGCATCCTGCGCTGGCCGAAGCAGGGCACGATGCGGTGGTGGCGCCGTGGGTGGCAGCCAACCGGGTTTTGATTCAGCGGTCGATGCTGCGGGGCGAGGCCGCCCAAGACAGCCGGCTCGACACTGTTGCGCAGATCATTCCGTCGATGGCCGCTTACCGGACGTTGGTGCAGCGGCGGCCGTTCGAATTGTCTTTTTTGACTGAAGTTATCGACGCAATATTGCTACCCGCGCTACGGATCGGCTGACGGCTTGTTGTAACGCCATGCCTTCCGGCGGCTGCACGATGCTCTGAAGCGTGTTCAGCACGGGCTGTGACGTCGTCGTTGCGGCGGCGCCGACTCAGGGCGCCTCGACGATCTCGAAGGTATGCGTGATCTCGGCCATCTTGCCCAGCATGATCGACGCCGAACAATACTTGTCATGCGACAGGGAAATCGCGCGCTCCACCGCCTCCGGCTTCAACCCTTTGCCGGTGACGACAAAGTGGAAATTAATCTTGGTAAACACCTTCGGATCGACGTCGGCGCGATCCGCCTTCAGGGTGCATTCGCAGCCGCGGATGTCCGCGCGGCCCCTCTTCAAAATCAGTACCACGTCATACGCCGTGCAACCGCCGGTGCCGAGCAGCACCATTTCCATCGGACGCGGCGCCAGGTTGTGACCGCCGCCTTCGGGCGCGCCGTCCATGTTGACCAGGTGACCGGAGCCGGTCTGGGCCAAAAAACTCATGCCCGACGGGCCGTTCCAGCTGACTTTGCATTCCATCGTGTTCTCCGTTAAAAATGGTTGTCCATATTGTAAAGGAGGCGGCGCGGCGACGTCAGGTGTCGACAAGGTCGATCGCGGCTTGACTCGGCCACGTATTCGCGCTTATACTTGTCGGCTTTCCGTTCGCTCAGGAAAGTAAATAAGAAGGCCGAGTCCGCTGAAGCAATGGCGGAACCACCATTTGAGCGTGTTTTACTATTTAGGAAGTCAACATGAAAACTTTTTCCGCTAAGGGCCATGAAGTCCAGCGCGATTGGTTCGTGATTGACGCGACGGACAAAGTCCTCGGACGTGTTGCCAGCGAAGTGGCACTCCGACTGCGCGGCAAACACAAGCCAGAATTTACTCCTCACGTCGATACCGGCGATTTCATCGTCATCATCAACGCAGGCAAACTGCGCGTGACCGGCACCAAAGCCACCGAGAAGACCTACTACCGTCACTCGGGCTACCCAGGCGGCATCTACGAGACCAACTTCCTGAAAATGCAACAGCGTTTCCCAGGCCGTGCTCTGGAAAAAGCCGTCAAGGGTATGTTGCCGAAGGGCCCACTGGGCTACGCAATGATCAAGAAGCTGAAAGTGTACGCTGAAGGTTCGCACCCGCACGCTGCCCAGCAACCTAAAGCACTCGAAATCTAAGGAACTGACATGATCGGTAACTACAATTACGGCACCGGCCGTCGCAAGAGTGCAGTAGCTCGTGTGTTTATCAAAGTTGGCACTGGCCAAATCATCGTTAACGGCAAGCCAGCGGCTGAGTACTTCTCCCGCGAAACCGGCCTGATGGTTATTCGTCAACCACTGGAACTGACCGGCAACGTCGAGCGTTTTGACATCAAAGTCAACGTGCACGGCGGCGGCGAGTCCGGCCAGGCAGGTGCTGTGCGTCACGGCATCACCCGCGCCCTGATCGACTACGATGCAGCGCTGAAGGGCGATCTGGCACGCGCCGGCTTCGTGACCCGCGATGCACGTGAAGTTGAACGTAAAAAAGTTGGTCTGCGCAAAGCACGTCGCGCAAAGCAATTCTCGAAGCGTTAATTTTTACGCTGTGGCGCGCCGCTTGCGGCGTGCTGTCGAAAAAGCCGCCGGCCTTGTGTCGGGCGGCTTTTTTGCTTTTTTGCCATTCGGTACTGTCATGCGCCTGTCGCGCATGGCTGATAAAATGGACTCCATTTCTCCACGCACTTATACATCGAAGGAACGAACATGATCAAAGTTGGCATCGTCGGCGGCACCGGTTACACCGGAGTGGAATTGCTGCGACTGTTGGCCGTCCACCCTGATGTGCAGCTGACGGCCATCACGTCGCGCAAGGAAGATGGCTTGCCGGTTGCCGATATGTTCCCTTCGCTGCGCGGGCGCGTGGACATCGCTTTCTCTTCGCCGGACAAGGCCGACCTCAAGCAGTGCGACGTGGTGTTCTTCGCCACCCCGCACGGTGTCGCCATGGCGCAGGCGCCGGAATTGCTGGCGGCTGGCGTCAAGGTCATCGACCTGGCGGCCGATTTCCGCATCAAGGACAAGGCCGTCTTTGAAAAATGGTACAAGATCGAGCACACCTGCCCGGATCTGCTGGAAGAAGCCGCCTACGGCCTGGCTGAACTGAACCGGGACGCCATCAAGGGCGCGCGCCTGGTCGCCAATCCGGGTTGCTACCCGACCACGATGCAGCTGGGCTACTACCCGCTGCTCAAGGCCGGCGTGATCGACGCCGGTTCGCTGATCGCCGACTGCAAGTCCGGCGTCTCCGGCGCCGGCCGCAAGGCCGAGATCGGCACCCTGTTCTCCGAATCGAGCGACAACTTCAAGGCCTATGGCGTGTCGGGCCACCGTCACACCCCGGAAACCGTAGCGCAACTGCAAAAGTTCGCCGGCGACAAGGTCGGCCTGGTGTTCACGCCGCATCTGGTGCCGATGATACGCGGCATGCATTCGACGCTGTACGGCCGCCTGACCAAGGAAGTCAGCAACGAGGAACTGCAAGCATTGTTCGAAGAGCAATACAAGGACTCGCCGTTCGTCGACGTCATGCCGTTCGGTTCGCATCCCGAGACCCGTTCGACGCGCGGCGCCAACGTGCTGCGCCTGGCGTTGCATCGTCCTGACAACGGCAACACGGTCATCGTGCTGGTGGTGCAGGACAACCTGGTCAAGGGCGCGTCCGGCCAGGCCGTGCAGTGTATGAACCTGATGTTCGGCCTGGAAGAATCGACCGGCCTGACGCAGATCGCGTTGCTGCCGTAATACCAGCCTCAATCAGGCGTTGATATTTGCCACAAGACTCCCCATTTTCGAGGGGTCCGGAGCATAAACAACGCCAACGGTCTATAATGACCTAAATGTTTTCACGTAGGAGTCTGAAATGAATGCTGTCGCCGAATCACTAGTAGATGTAATCCCGTCGCCGATCATCTTCACCGATAGCGCGGCTGAAAAGGTTGCCCAACTGATCGAGGAAGAGGGTAATCCCGACCTGAAACTGCGTGTGTTCGTGCAGGGTGGCGGCTGTTCCGGCTTCCAGTACGGCTTCACGTTCGACGAAATCGTCAACGAAGACGACACCACCATGGTCAAGAACGGCGTTCAGCTGTTGATCGACTCGATGAGCTACCAGTATCTGGTGGGCGCCGAGATCGACTACAAGGACGACTTGGAAGGCGCGCAATTCGTCATCAAGAACCCGACCGCGACGTCGACCTGCGGCTGCGGCTCCTCGTTCTCGGTATAAACTGGTTCTGGCTGTACAACGCGGCGGACAACTTCGGTTGTCCGCCGTAGTCGTTTACATCCTCAATGCTCCACACCCGGGGTCAAGTCTAACAATCGTACACGAGCTGAAGCGTATTGCTGTCTCTACGCATGGGTTCGTGTACGAATGTTAGACTTGACCCCCGAGGGGTTGCGCATAGATGGCGGATTACGGCGTTCCGCCTAATCCGCCCTACGAACTCGGCATGGTTAGCGGGGGTAGAGCGCGCCTAGCACCCGCTCACCCTTGGCTCCGGTCACCGACGGCAGATTGCCGGCAAGCCGCTCGCTGAAGCGGTAGCCCAGCCAGGCGAACGCCAGGGCTTCGACCCGGTTCGGCGCCACGCCCAGGGCTTGCGTCGACGCCACCAGTACATTGTTGCCCAGCGCGGCGCCCAGTTCGCTCATTAGCACGCCGTTGTAGGCGCCGCCACCACAGACATACACCGCGTCCGCGCCGCCGCCGTAGGCCTGTATGGCCCGCGCCAGCGAGACCGCCGTCAGCTTGGTCAGCGTGGATTGCACATCTTCCGGCGCGGCGTCGCCGTAGACGGCCAGCCGGGTGTCGAGCCATTCCAGGTGGAACAGGTCGCGGCCGGTGCTTTTCGGCGCCGGCAGCGCGAAATAGGGCTCGTGCAGCAACTCCTGCAGCAACTCGGGGATTTCCCTGCCGCTGGCGGCCCAGGCGCCGTCGGCGTCGTATTCCTTGGCCAGGTGGCGGCCTATCCAGGCATCCATCAAAACATTGCCGGGGCCGGTGTCAAAGCCGATCACGCCGCCTTCGCCGTCCAGCACGCTGATATTGGAAATGCCGCCGATGTTGGCCACCACGCGGGCCTGGCCGGGCTTGCCGAACAGCGCCTGGTGAAAGGCCGGCACCAGCGGCGCGCCCTGGCCGCCGGCGGCGATGTCGCGGCTGCGGAAGTCGGCGATGACGTCGATGCCGCACAGCTCGGCCAGCAGGGCGGGGTTGTTGGTCTGGCGTGTGAAGCCCGATTCGGGGCGGTGGCGGATGGTTTGGCCGTGGACCGCGACAGCGCGCACCGTGTCGGCCGCGCGGCCGGCTTCGTCCAGCAGCTGCGTGACGCACTGGGCGTAGAACTGCGCCAGCTGGTTGGCGGCCAGCGCCTCGCGCTCGATCTCGTTGTCGCCGGACGATTGCAGCGCCATCAGCTCGGCGCGCAGCGCCGGAGGAAAGGCGATGTAGGCCGCCGCCAGCGTGTCGATGGCGGCGCCGGAGAAATCGGCCAGCGCTCCGTCCACGCCGTCCAGGCTGGTGCCGGACATCAAACCGATATAGTGGGTCATTGTTGTTTCCTCAAGCTGAAAAAGCTATTTTGCCTGAGCTTGCGTGTGGTGTCGCACGGAACAAGCGTGCTGGGCGGAGCATTATGTGTCTAGGGCAAAAGAAACAGACGAAAAAAAAACAGGCCGGTGCGGCGGCCTGTTTCGGATGGAGCAGTAAAGCGGTGCGGCTTATTTCGCGGCCACGCGGGTGCCGGTCGAGCCACCTGGTTGCAGCAGCGCGAAGCGGTGCGACATGTCCGCCGCGTAGAGCTTGAAGCGCGACAGTTCGGCGGCCGTCAACGGCGCCTGCGCGGTCACGTTGAGCTTGCTCGGGTCCTTGGCTTCGCCACCGACGCGGAACTCGTAGTGCAAGTGGGCGCCGGTCGACCAGCCGGTGCTGCCGACATAACCGATCACGTCGCCTTGGCTGACCTTGGTGCCTTTTTTGACGCCAGGCGCAAAGCGGCTCATGTGGGCGTAAGCGGTCGAATAATTGTTCCAGTGCTTGATGGTGACGAAATTGCCGTAGCCGTTTTGCGTGCCGGCGAAATCGACGACGCCATCGCCAGAGGCGCGAATCGGCGTACCGGTCGGCGCAGGGAAGTCGATGCCCTTGTGGGCTTTCCACTCGCCCGAGACCGGATGCACGCGCATCGAGAAGCCCGACGAAATCCGCGAGAATTCCACCGGCGACTTCAGGAAGGCCTTTTTCAGCGCCTTGCCGTCGAAGCTGTAATAGCCGCCGCCTTGCTTGGTCTGCGGATCTTCAAACCACACCGATTGATACGTCGTGCCGCGGTTGGTGAATTCGCCCGCCAGGATGCGGCCCGCGCGAACAAATTCCCCATCCTGCCAGAACGTCTCATAGACCACGTTGAAATGGTCGCCGCGCTTCAGGTCGCCCCGGAAGTCGATGCTGGTCGAGAACATCTCAACGATTTGCTTGACGATCGTGTCCGGCAGCTTGGTGCCGTCTTCGTTCGAATCGGTGGCTGCGAACAGGGTCGAGTTGATGGTGCGGGCATGCATCTCGACGCGGCGTTCCAGCTTGGCCGGCTCTTCTTCCGCGACAAAGCGGTCGTTCTTGCGGGAAATCTTGATGTTCTTGACAGGGATATCCTTGCCGTCGACCACGACCGCGCGCAACCATTGCAGATTGCCTTCATCGTCGGTCTGCGCCTGGACGCGTTTTCCCGTCTTCAGCTGCATGACGCCTTTGGCGACCTTGTCTTTTTTGATGAAATTTTCGGCGGCGTCGTCTTCCACACCCAGGCGGGTGAGCAAGGTGGCCAGGGTGTCGCCGGCGCGGATGCGTTCTTCGTGGACGAAGTGCTCGCTGGACGATTGTTCCTCAAGCGCGTTGATCTGCGGCGCAAGATCCGGCATCGTGACGGCTTCCTGCACGGATTTCACCGGCAGATCGGCAGGATCCGGGGCCAGCGGCGCGACGCCGGCGGCACCGAACGCACACACTGTGAGGAACAGTGCCGAGGCGCTGACAATGCGCGCTTTGCGCGTTGAAGCTATCAGACTGTACAAGCGTGAGCTCGTGAATTTATGTATTTGGTTCATGCAATCAGTTAAAATTTGCCGCTTGAACTATTCAGGAACCTTTTATTTCTTCTAATTATTGTCGGGTTTCGTTTTCGTACGGCAAGATTGATGGATCGAGGATTATAACAAACTCCTGGCGCTGACTACCTTTTTTTGAAAAAAAACGCACAAAATATATGACTATCCCTTCTTCCACACCGCCGGCCTCCTCTAAAGCGCTGCCCCTGACCGACCGTGTACAAGAGGCGCTCGCCATCACCAAACGGGGTGTCGACGAGTTGCTGATCGAAAGCGAGTTCGCACAAAAGCTGGCGCGTTCCGAGCAAAACGGCGTGCCGCTGCGCATCAAGCTGGGCCTGGACCCGACCGCACCGGATTTGCACTTGGGACACACTGTCGTGCTGAACAAGATGCGTCAGTTGCAAGATCTGGGCCACCAAGTCATTTTCCTCATCGGCGACTTCACGTCGATGATCGGCGACCCGTCGGGCCGCAACATGACGCGCCCGCCGCTGACCAAGGAGCAGGTCGAGCAAAACGCCATGACCTACTTTAAGCAGGCTTCGCTGGTGCTCGATCCGGCCAAGACTGAAATCCGCTACAACTCCGAGTGGTGCGACCCGCTCGGCGCGCGTGGCCTGATCAAGCTGGCCTCTCATTACACCGTGGCCCGCATGATGGAACGGGATGATTTTAGCAAGCGTTTCAAGGGTGGGACACCGATTGCGGTCCATGAGTTCCTCTATCCTTTGATGCAGGGCTATGATTCGGTCGCTTTGAAGTCCGATCTGGAGCTGGGCGGCACCGACCAGAAGTTCAATTTGCTGGTTGGCCGCGAACTGCAGAAGGACTACGACCAGGAACCGCAGTGCATTTTGACCATGCCGCTGCTGGAAGGTTTGGACGGCGTCGACAAGATGTCGAAGTCGAAGAACAACTATATTGGCATCACCGAGCCGGGCAACACCATGTTCGCCAAGATCATGAGCATTTCCGACGTGATGATGTGGAAATACTATGAGTTGCTGTCGTTCCGCTCGATCGCCGACGTCGCCGCGCTCAAGGCCACGATCGACGGCGGCGCCAACCCGCGCGACGCCAAAGTGGCGCTGGCGCAGGAAATCGTCGCCCGTTTCCACTCGCAGGCGGCGGCCGACGAGGCGCTCAACGACTTCGTCAACCGCTCCAAGGGCGGCATTCCGGACGATGTGCCGGAAGTCGCGCTGGCCGGCGCGCCGGTCGGCATCCCGCAATTGCTGAAGATGGCAGGCCTGTGCCCGTCCACCTCGGAAGCGATGCGCATGATCGACCAGGGCGGCGTGCGCCTGGACGGCGCCGTCATCAGCGACAAGGCCGTCAAGATCGAGGCCGGCACGTTCGTGCTGCAAGTGGGCAAGCGCAAGTTCGCCCGCGTGACCCTGTCCGCATGATCGCGCTGCTGCAACGGGTCAGCGACGCCAAGGTGGTGGTCGAAGGCGCCACCATCGGCGCCATCGGTGCCGGCTTGATGGTGCTGGTGTGTGCGGAACGCAACGACACCGAGAAGGACGCCGATACCTTGCTGGCCAAAATGCTGGGCTACCGCGTGTTTTCGGACGACGCCGGCAAGATGAACCGCAGCGTGACGGACGTGGCCGGCGGCTTGCTGCTGGTGCCGCAGTTCACCCTGGCGGCCGATACCAAGTCGGGCACCCGTCCTTCGTTCACGCCGGCCGCCGCGCCGGCCGAGGGCTTACGGCTGTTCAATTATTTTGTCGAGCAAGCGCGTTTGCGGCACACTGTGGTGCAAACGGGCCAGTTTGGTGCAGACATGAAAGTCACGCTGACCAACGACGGACCTGTAACGTTTTGGCTGCAAACCAACTCTAAATAAAAACAGCCCGGGAGACGAGAGATGAAACTGTCGAGTGAGAGCTTTCGCGACGGCGCCGCGATGCCAGCCGCCTGCGCCTTTGCCACCATGGGCGCCGATGGCCAGTTGGCGTTGTCGGGCAACCGCAATCCCCAGCTGACTTGGACCGACGTGCCGGCCGGCACCGAATCGCTGGTGTTGCTGTGCATCGACGGCGACGTGCCGACCGACGCCACCGACATCAACCGCACCGGCGTCACCTTGCCGGCGAGCATGCCGCGCGACGATTTTTTCCACTGGAGCCTGATCGATATCCCGGTCGGCCTGCACCAGATCGCCGAGGGCGCGTTGTCGGACGGCGTCGTGGCGCGCGGCAAGCCCGGTCCGGACGTGGGCCTGGACGGCGCCGCCCTGCGGCAGGGCGTCAACGACTATACCCGGTGGTTTTCGGCCGACCCGGCGATGGCCGGCGACTATTACGGGTATGATGGCCCCTGTCCGCCGTGGAACGATGAGCGCGTCCACCATTATATTTTTCGCATGTATGCGCTCGATGTGCCGCGTCTGGCATTGGATGGGCGCTTCACTTGCATCGACGTGCTCAACGCCATCCACGGCCATATCGTCGATGAGGCGCAACTGATCGGTACGTACACCTTGAATCCGGCCTTGGCCGCCGAACCGGCCCGCAAGCCCAGAAAAAAGACCGCATGAACAACACGAATATTTTGCTGATCCGCCACGGCGAGACGGCCTGGAACGCCGTGCGCCGCCTGCAAGGCCATATCGACATCCCGCTCAACGCCGAAGGCGAACGCCAGGCCGGCGCGCTGGCGCAGGCGCTGGCCGCCGAGTCGGTCGACGTGATCGTCTCGAGCGACCTGCAGCGCGCCCGCCAGACGGCCCAGGCCGTGGCCGACCAGTACCACGGCGCCCAGGTGCAGACCGACGCCAAGCTGCGCGAGCGCTGCTATGGCGTTTTCGAGGGCATGTTGTACACCGAAGTCGCGCAGAAATACCCGGCCGACTTCGCGCTGTGGCAGGCGCGCGATATCGACGCGGTGATGCCGCCGGGAGAGCGCGTGGCGGAGAGTTTCCGCCAGTTTTACGCGCGTGCCATCTCTGCCATTCGGGAATGGGCCGAGCGTCATCCGGGCAAAACCGTCGCCATCGTCGCCCACGGCGGCGTGCTCGAATGCGCCTACCGCGAGGCGGTCGGCATGCAGCTCGACAGCCCGCGCGATTTCCAGGTCAAGAACGCCAGCATCAACCGCTTTACCTTCTCGGAGGGGAAGTTAGCGCTAACTAGCTGGGGCGAAGTAGAGCACCTGAGCTTGGCCGCAATGGACGATGTGATCTGACCGTTCATAACGTTCAGGCTGCACATTTGCAGTTTTCATAAAAAATAGTGCTTATTATTTGAGCACCCCTTCGGTTAAAATAGAAGGTTCCTTCTTCCCCATCAGGTATCGCCAGTGCAAATCGGCCCTCATTTACTGCGCAACAACGTTTTCGTCGCTCCCATGGCGGGAGTGACGGATCGGCCTTTCCGCCAGCTGTGCAAGCAGCTGGGGGCGGGGTATGCGGTGTCCGAAATGGCGGCCTCCAATCCGCGCCTGTGGGCGACGGAAAAGAGTTCGCGCCGCACCGACCATACCGGCGAAATGGAGCCGAAGGCGGTGCAGATCGCCGGCGCCGATCCCAAGGACCTGGCCGACTGCGCCCGCTTCAACGTGGAACGCGGCGCCCAGATTATCGATATCAATATGGGCTGCCCGGTCAAGAAGGTGTGCAACAGCTGGTGCGGCTCGGCCCTGTTGCAGAACGAGGCGCTGGTCAGGGAGATCGTCGAGGCGGTGGTCGGCGCGGTCGACGTGCCGGTCACCTTGAAATTCCGCACCGGCTGGAACCGCGAAAACAAGAACGCCTTGCGGATCGCGCGCATTGCCGAGGACGCGGGCATCGCCATGCTGACTTTGCATGGCCGCACGCGCGCCGACGGCTACACCGGCGATGCCGAGTACGACATGATCGCGGCGGTCAAGCAGTCGGTGGCCATTCCCGTGGTCGCCAACGGCGACATCACAACGCCGGAAAAAGCCAAATTCGTGCTCGATTACACCGGCGCCGACGCCGTCATGATCGGCCGCGCGGCGCAGGGCCGGCCGTGGATCTTCCGCGAGATCGAGCATTTCCTGCGCACCGGCACCCATCTGCCGCCGCCCTACGTCGACGAGGTGCGCGCGCTGATGGACGAACACCTGCGCGCCCACTACGCGTTTTACGGCGACTACCTGGGCGTGCGCACCGCGCGCAAACACATCGGCTGGTATGTGCGCGACCTCGAGGGCGGCGAGGCATTCCGCCAGAAGATGAATCTGCTGGAGTCCACCGACGAGCAACTGATCGCCGTCGACCAGTTCTTCGAATCCCAGTGGACTTACGGCGAGCGGTTACAATACCGCCTCCCTGAAGTTTTGCAAGCCGCATAAGAACAGCTAGCCAGTACTAAAAAAGTTATATCAGAAGGGTAAGCGCCTGGATCATGAGTCCCGGAGTGATTTACCAGCGTCAACAGATTATTGAGCGAACGACATCAAAATGAGCAAAGAAAGTATCCAGGAAGTAGTCCAGAAGAGCCTTGAAGATTACTTCAACGACCTGGGCGAGCAGCAGGCATCGAATATCTACGATATGGTCGTGCTGACCGTGGAAAAGCCGATACTGGAAGTGGTCATGACGCGCGCCGACGGCAACCAGTCGCACGCGGCGCAGATGCTGGGCATCAACCGCAACACCCTGCGCAAGAAACTGCAAGAACACGGCCTGCTGTAAACAGCGGCGATTTTTCCGGCATGGGCGGCTGGGAACGGCCGTTGGGCCGGTCCGCAATCCGATATCAACCCACCTAGCCTTTCATAGCCATGATTAAACAAGCTCTCATCTCCGTCTCCGACAAAACCGGTGTGCTGGACTTCGCCCGCGCGCTGTCCACCATGGGCGTCAAGATCCTGTCGACCGGCGGCACCGCCAAACTGCTGGCCGACAACGGCGTGGCCGTGACCGAGGTCGCCGACTACACCGGCTTCCCGGAGATGCTCGATGGCCGCGTCAAGACCTTGCATCCGAAGGTGCACGGCGGCATCCTGGCGCGCCGCGATTTCCCGGAGCACGTGGCCAAGCTGGAAGAACACGCCATTCCGACCATCGACATGGTGGTGGTCAACCTGTATCCGTTCCAGGCCACCGTCGCCAAGCAGGATTGCTCGCTGGACGACGCCATCGAGAACATCGACATCGGCGGCCCGGCCATGCTGCGCTCGGCGGCCAAGAACCACAAGGACGTCATCGTCATCTGCGATCCGTCGGACTACGGCGTGGTGCTGGCGGAAATGCAGACCACCGACAACGCGCCGGGCGTTGTCGGCTACGACACCCGTTTCAAGCTGGCCACCAAGGTCTATGCGCACACCGCGCAGTACGACGGCGCCATCGCCAACTACCTGACCAGCCTGGGCGCCGACCGCCAGCACGCCAGCCGCAACGCCTATCCGACCACCTTGAACGTGGCGTTTGAAAAAGTGCAGGACATGCGCTACGGCGAGAATCCGCACCAGTCGGCCGCGTTCTACCGCGACGTCGCCGCCACCGACGGCGCGCTGGCCAACTACCGCCAGCTGCAGGGCAAGGAACTGTCGTTCAACAACATCGCCGACGCCGATGCGGCGTGGGAATGCGTCAAGAGCATGGGCAGCTTCCAGCAAAGCGCCGCCTGCGTCATCGTCAAGCACGCCAATCCGTGCGGCGTGGCGCTCGGCTTCGACGCCGCCGACGCCTACAAGCGCGCGCTGCAGACCGATCCGACGTCGGCCTTCGGCGGCATCATCGCCTTCAACGTCGAGATCGACGCGGCCGCCGCCACCGAGCTGGCCAAGCTGTTCGTCGAGGTGCTGATCGCGCCGTCGTATTCGGCCGAGGCCAAGCAGATCCTGTCGGCCAAGCAGAATGTGCGTCTGCTGGAAATCCCGTTGGGCAACGGCGTCAACACGATGGACTTCAAGCGCGTCGGCGGCGGGCTGCTGGTGCAGTCGGCCGATGCGAAAAATGTGCTGCTGACGGACTTGAAGGTTGTCAGCAAGCTGCAGCCGACGCCGCAGCAGTTGCAGGACATGATGTTCGCCTGGCGCGTGGCTAAGTATGTGAAGTCGAACGCGATCGTCTTCTGCGGCAATAATATGACCCTGGGCGTGGGCGCCGGACAGATGAGCCGTATCGATTCGGCCCGCATCGCTTCGATCAAGGCGCAGAACGCCGGCCTGTCGTTGACCGGTTCGGTGGTGGCATCGGATGCGTTCTTCCCGTTCCGCGACGGCCTGGACGTGGTGGTCGACGCCGGCGCGACCTGCGTGATTCATCCGGGCGGCTCGATGCGCGACCAGGAAGTGATCGACGCGGCCAACGAGCGCGGCGTGGTGATGGTCTACACCGGTATCCGCCACTTCCGTCACTAAGCCGCCGCTCCCCGTGGGGCGGATGGGGTCGTGTCCGAATGACAGACTTGACCCCGCCGGAACATAAAAGCGCCCGCAACCTTGCGGGCGCTTTCTTTACTGCATACAATCCATTAATGATAATTCTCGGCATCGACCCCGGCTTGCGCACGACCGGCTTTGGCGTTATTCGCAAGCAGGGCGCGAAGCTGTATTACGTCGCTTCGGGCACCATCAAAAGCGGCGAGGGCGGCTTGCCGGCGCGCTTGAAGGTGATCCTCGATGGCGTGGCCGAGGTCGCCCGCATCTATCAGCCCGAGTGCGCGGCCATCGAGCAGGTGTTTGTCAACGTTAATCCGCAATCGACCCTGCTGCTGGGCCAGGCGCGCGGCGCGGCCATTTGCGCGCTGGTGTCGGCCGAGCTCAGCGTGGCCGAGTATTCGCCCACGCAGGTCAAGCAGGCGGTCGTCGGCACCGGCCGCGCGGTCAAGGCGCAGGTGCAGGACATGGTGGCGCGGCTGTTGTCCTTGCCCGGCCTGCCCGGCACCGACGCCGCCGACGCGCTCGGCATCGCCATTTGCCACGCCCATAGCCGCGAGACCTTGACCCTGATCGCCGGCGCCGGCAAGGGCACCAGCACCGCCAAGAGCGGTCCGCTGGCCGGCCTGCGCATGAAAAACGGCCGCCTGGTCGGCTAACTCCCCCTCATTTAAGAAGGCTACAACACGATGATCGGTCGTCTCTCCGGTATTTTGCTTGAAAAAAATCCGCCGCAACTGCTGGTCGAGTGCGCCGGTGTCGGCTACGAGGTCGATGTGCCGATGAGCACCTTCTACAACCTGCCGCACGTCGGCGAAAAGGTGGTGCTGTTCACGCACCAGGCGATTCGCGAGGATGCGCATTTGCTGTTCGGCTTTGGCAACGCCGAGGAGCGCGCCGTGTTCCGCCAGCTGATCAAGATCACCGGCGTCGGCGCGCGCACGGCGTTGTCGATCCTGTCGGGCATGTCGATTTCCGACCTGGCGCAGGCGGTGACGCTGCAGGAGTCGGGGCGCCTGATCAAGGTGCCCGGCATCGGCAAGAAGACCGCCGAGCGCCTGCTGCTGGAATTGAAGGGCAAGCTGGGCGCGGACATCGGCGCCGGCGGCGGCCACGCGGTGCCCGATTCGCAGTCGGACATCCTCAACGCGCTGCTGGCGCTGGGCTACTCGGACAAGGAGGCGCTGCTCGCGCTCAAGACCGTGCCGGCCGGCAGCGGCGTCTCGGACGGCATCAAGCAAGCTTTAAAGGCGCTGTCCAAAGGCTGATTCGCTGGGATGAAGGCAGGGTAGAATCACAGGTGGTGACAATAGATCGCCCCGGAACCGGCGGATGTTCCGTACAGTAAATCCAGACTTAACCAGGCAACCAGCACTCAATGAGCATCCAGACCGACAGCTTCACCGAACAGCGCATCATCGACGCGGCGCCGTCGTCGCCCAATGAAGAGGCGATCGAGCGCGCGCTGCGCCCCAAGCATCTCGATGAATATGTCGGGCAGGCCAAGATCCGCGACCAGCTGGAGATCTTCATCGCGGCCGCGCGCAACCGCAAGGAGGCGCTCGACCACACCTTGCTGTTCGGGCCGCCGGGCCTCGGTAAAACCACCTTGGCCAACATCATCGCGCGCGAGATGGGCGTCAACCTGCGCCAGACCTCCGGCCCGGTGCTCGAGCGCCCCGGCGACCTGGCCGCCATCCTGACCAACCTCGAGGCGAACGACGTGCTGTTCATCGACGAGATCCACCGCCTGTCGCCCGTGGTCGAGGAAATCCTGTACCCGGCGCTGGAGGACTACCAGATCGACATCATGATCGGCGAGGGTCCGGCCGCGCGCTCGGTCAAGCTCGACCTGCAGCCGTTCACGCTGGTCGGCGCCACCACCCGCGCCGGCATGCTGACCAACCCGCTGCGCGACCGCTTCGGCATCGTCGCCCGCCTGGAGTTCTACAACACCGAGGAGTTGACCAAGATCGTCACGCGCAGCGCCGCGCTGCTCAAGGCCAACATCGCGCCGGACGGCGCCGTCGAGATCGCCCGCCGCGCGCGCGGCACGCCGCGCATCGCCAACCGCCTGCTGCGCCGCGTGCGCGATTACGCCGAGGTCAAGGCCAACGGCGACATCACCAAGACCGTGGCCGACGCCGCGCTCGTCATGCTCGACGTCGACACCGTCGGCTTCGACGTCATGGACCGCAAGCTGCTCGAGGCGGTGCTGTACAAATTCGGCGGCGGCCCGGTCGGCATCGGCAACCTGGCGGCGGCCATCGGCGAGGCCGCCGACACCATCGAGGACGTGCTCGAGCCGTACCTGATCCAGCAGGGCTTCCTGCAGCGCACGCCGCGCGGACGGGTGGCCACGCCGGCCGCGTACAAGCATTTCGGCGTGACGCCGCCGCGCACCAATCCCAACGGTGAACTGTGGGACCTGTGATGCAGATCTGGGTCGACGCCGACGCCTGTCCCGCCGTCATCAAGGACATCCTTTACCGCGTGGCCGAGCGCATGCAGATGCAGGTCACCCTGGTGGCCAACCAGCTGCTGCGCGTGCCGCCGTCGCGCTTTGTGCGGTCGGTGCAGGTGCCGTCCGGCGCCGACGTGGCCGACCAGGAAATCGTGCGGCTGCTGGCGCCGGGCGACCTGGTCGTCACCGGCGACATCCCGCTGGCGTCGGACGTGTTGAAGAAGGGCGGGTACGCGCTCAATCCGCGCGGCGAGTTCTATACCAACGACAACATCGCGCAAATGCTCAGCATGCGCGCCTTCATGGACGAGTTGCGCGGCAGCGGCGTAGATACCGGCGGCCCGGCCGCCTTCAGCCAGGGCGACCGCCAGAGCTTCGCCAACAGCCTGGACCGGCACCTGCGCAAATACGCCACCCCGCCGGGGGCGGCATAAGGGGCAATACCAGTCCTCCACTAAATATAGAATATATCCCATGCGCGCGCCGGCGGCCGCCATCCCTGCCGCCGACGGGAAAAGGGGCGACGGGCACGGCCCCTGCGTCGTCGCGCGAGAGGTCCATACGCGTTGCCTCCCCGTGGGAATGGATGTATTTCTTGGTTAGGCAGTATGATATCCTGCGCACTCGGATTTCCCCACAGCAAACAGCCGAGTCTTGCCGAAGGGTTGGCCGAAAAGATATTTTTAATTGTAGTTCTCTATTTTTTCTAAGGCATTTTTGATGCGTTTGTTTATTACCGTTGCGGCCTTTTGCGCTGGTGCCGCCTTAGCTGACGAACCTGCGGCATGTTATATGGCCAGCGATCCGACAGGAAATTTTCGTTCTGGCAAAACGCTTTCAATCGATGCCTATCCCGAGACTGGCGCACAAATAAGGCGCTTATTAAACGAGAATAATCGCGCGGTGGGGAAATGCATTCAGCGCCATGTCGACAGGGAAGGCTGGCCGGCAAATGGCGCGTCCATCTTATATGGCTTACGTATCTCGCCCGAAGGTAAGTTGACTCAAGTATCTGTTTTGGAAGCGAATGATATAAACGATGGAATGCTGATGGCTTGTATCGGTCGGACATTTTGCAATTGGGATTTAGCGGTCGATACAAAAAGCCAGCAGCAGCTGGTCGGACTACCAGTCAACTTAACAATGCCCGTTCAAGGCCGCTCCACAAATCGCCTGAGACATTGAGTGTCAGCGGCTTTGGCCGAACTGGGCCAGCCGGCCGTTCACGCTAACAATCGTGCCGGTCGCGCGGAGGAAGCCGAACATCGTCTATACCGCCGCATTCGACGGCGTCATCAACGGCCATGCCCGTTCCAAGAGCTGGAAGGTCAGCACCGGCGAGCGGTGACATGTTGGGAACGAAGCGGATCAGATAAATCGTCACGCCCAATCCTGTCATCGCGATCATGATCCCTATCCACGGCGTCCCAACGCGCCAGATGGAATAAGCCATCGACGTCCACATGAAAATGAGTATCCAGACCTTGCCGCGCAAGGGAATGCCTTTGCCGTTCTCGTAGTCGCGCAGGTATTTGCCGAACACGCGGTTGGTTTGCAGCCAGTTGTGCAGCCGGCTCGAGCCGCGCGCGAAGCAGGCCGAGGCCAGCAGCAAAAAGGGCGTGGTCGGCAGCAGCGGCAGAAAAATGCCCAGCACGCCTAGCGCCACCGCCATGCAGCCGATCAGATTCAATACTATTCTCATCGCGTTTCCGTTGCTTGCCGGGGCGCAAGCCATACGAGAATCGTATCACCACTGGCGGGAAAAAGTGTATATTGGACCGACCCGGATGTTAGCGCTAACTTTGTGGAGACATGGAATGAAAAAAATCATATTGGCCTTCATGGCCCTGGTTGGCTTGTTGTTGTTCACCGCCGGCGCGCGCGCCGACGACCAGTACAAAATCCTGGTGCTGGCCATGCCCGGCAAATACCACTACGAATACATCCCGATCGCCCGCGACAGCCTGGAGAAGCAGGCCAAACTGCACGCGTTCGAGATGGTCTATACGCATCGGCCGGAAGTGTTCGACGGCGACTTGAGCCAATATGCGATGGTGATGTTCCTTAACACGCCGGGCGAGGAGCTCAGCGAGCCGCGCCGCAGGAAGTTCGAGCAGTACATGCGCAACGGCGGCAACGCCATGCTGGTGCACCGCGCGCTGATCATTCCGCCCGATACGTGGCCGTGGTTCGAGAAGCTGATCGGCAGGCGGGTGGGCAACCATCCGATGCTGCAGACCGGCGTGGCCGAAGTCGTCGACAAGAAATTCCCGGCGACGTTCGGCCTGCCTGCGCGCTGGATCTGGAGCGACGAGTGGTATGTGTTCGACAATCCGTACAACATCAAGATCAACCCGGTGCTCAACGTCGACGAGAGCACCTACGACCCGACCAAGATCTGGCCGGGGCAGGTGTCAAAAGGCATGGGCAAGGACCACCCGGTGGCGTGGTACCACCAGGTCGAGAAGGGCCGCGTGTTCGTCACCGCGCTGGGGCACAATGGCGAGATGTATAAAGATCCGCAATACCTGTCGCACCTGATGGGCGGCATTTACTGGACCGCCACCGGCAGGGGCATACAGCAGTAATGCAGCAAAGAGCGCGACTTACTCTTGGCGCACCCACACTTGCGAGCGGCCCAGCATTGGCATGCCGATGTAGCCGCGCACGTTGAGCTTCTTGCCGGCGTCGGTCATGTGCATCTTGGCCTTGTAGACCTTGCCGTTTTTCGGGTCGACGATCTCGCCGCCGTTGAATTCTTCGCCATCCTTCTTCAGGCCCGACAGGATCACCATGCCGACGATGGGTTGGTCCTTGCGCGCGCCGTCGCACTTGTCGCATTTCGGATTCTGGTCTTCGTTCGGTTCGCGGTACAGCTTTTCGATCTGGCCCTGGAACGCGCCTTCGTTCTCGGTGATGCGGATCAGCGCCTTCGGCTTGCCGGTCTCGTCGTCGATGTTCTTCCACAGCCCGACCGGCGTGTCGGCGGCAAAGGAGAAGGCGGGGGCGATGGACAGCAGCGCGGTGAGGGCGAATGCGGCAAATTTCATGGTGGTCTCCAACGGTTGTTTTTTGTCTGACGAGTGTAGCAAATAAATGACCGGTCGTACTATTTTCTATCGAATTACACAAATTATCTAAAAAGAGATAATATGTGCAAATGAAAAAAACACCGGAACAGCAAAACCTGCTGGCGCAGCTGCGGCAGGTCGCCGACGGCCTGGGCCAGACCCTGGCGCCGTTTTGCGAGGTCGTGCTGCACGATTTGCTCGATCCCGAGCATGCCATCCTCGCCATCCACAACAACCTGTCGGGGCGCAGTGTCGGCGCGCCGGCCACCGAGCTGGGACTGGCGCGCGCCGCCGACCCGGACTTCGCGCAGGTGATCGCCAACTACCCCAACACCTTTGCCGACGGCCGGCTGGCCAAGAGCACCTCGATCGGCATCAAGGATAGCGAGGGACGCTATATCGCGGCGCTGTGCATGAATGTGGACCTGACCGTGTTCCGCAGTCTGAACAGCCTGCTGACGCAGTTCGGCAAGGTCGACACCGCCGCCGGGGTCAGCGAGACCCTGGAGCCGGCCGGCGCCGACGCCCTCCGCGCGCGCATCGACCAGTTCGCGGCGCGGCTGGCGACCACGCCGCGCGCGCTCAAGGCCGACGAGCGCAAGGCGCTGATGCGCGAACTGAAGGAGTCGGGATTGAGCGATGTGCGGCGCGCGATGGAAATCGTCGCCGCCTATTTGAACGTTTCACGCGCCACGGTATACAACGATGCCAGATAACGCCAGCCTGCTCTTGTTGGACCGCGACCAGGCCGGCGCGCTGCTGCGGCCGGGCGACGTGCTCGACGCCGTGCGCGACGCCTTCCTGCTGCACGCCAGCGGCGCCGGCAAGATCTTCCCGCTGGTGCGCGAGGCGCTGCCGGCCGGCGTATTCGGCATCAAGTCCGGCGGCGTTGCGGAGCGGGAGTCGCTCGGCATGAAGGCGGCCGGTTTCTGGCCCGGCAACCGCGCGCACGGCGCCGACGGCCATCAGGCGACGATCATGCTGTTCGACCCGGCCACGGGACGGCCGCAATGCGTGATCGACGGCAACGCCGTCACCACCACGCGCACGGCGGCGGCGGGAGCCCTGGGCTTGCTGGCGTTGGCGCGGCCCGACAGCGAAAGCTTGTGCGTGTTCGGCACCGGCGTGCAGGGCGCGGCGCACACCGACTACGCGCTGCGCGTCATGCCCGGCATACGGCGCGTGCGATACCTGACATCGGACGGCCGCCGCGATCGGCGTTTTGAAGCGCTGTTCGCCGCGCGCTGCGACGTCGCCGCTGGCGACGGCCCCGATGCCGCCGTCGCCGAAAGCGATATCGTCATCACCGCCACGCGTGGCGCTGGACCGTTGTTTTCCACGCGGGCGGTCGAGCCCGGCACGCACCTGAACTGCGTCGGCAGCGACACGCGCGGCAAGCGCGAACTGCCGGAAGGGTTGCTGGCGCTGGCCCGCGTGTGGGCCGACGATTTAGACCAGGCGCGCGCCATCGGCGAGCTGCAATGGGCGATGGACACGCAGGCCGGGGAGCTGGGCGCGCTGCTGGCCGCCGGCGCGCCGGCGCGCACAGGCGCCGCCACCGACGCCATCACCATTTTCGACATGACGGGCATCGCCCTGCAGGATCTTACAGTGGCGCGCATGCTGTATCAGCGCGCTTTGGCAAACGGCACCGGGACCAGCATCGCCTGGCCCTGGTAACCACAGAGGAGCAAGATGAGCGCACTACTTCCAACCTACGCCGACGTCGTCGCCGCGTCCGAGCGCATCGCCGGCCACGCGCACCGCACGCCGGTGCTGACCTCGCGCACGGCCGACGCCGAACTGGGCGCCCGGGTGTTTTTCAAGGCGGAGAACTTGCAGCGCATGGGCGCGTTCAAATTCCGCGGCAGCTACAACGCGCTGGCGAAGTTCGATGCGCAGCAGCGCCGCGCCGGCGTGGTGGCTTTCTCGTCGGGCAACCACGCACAGGGCATCGCGCTGTCGGCGCAGTTGATGGGCATACCCGCGACCATCGTCATGCCGCACGACGCGCCGCCGTCGAAGATCGCCGCCACGCGCGGCTACGGCGCGCAAGTGGTGCTGTACGATCGTTACACCGAGGACCGCGAGCAGATCGGCCGCGACCTGGCCGCCAGGCATGGACTGACGTTGATTCCGCCGTACGACCACGCCGACGTGATCGCGGGGCAGGGCACGGCCGCCAAGGAATTGTTCGAGGAGGTGGGCGAGCTGGATTACTTGTTCGTCTGCCTGGGTGGTGGTGGTTTGCTCAGTGGCTCGGCGCTGGCGACGCGGGCGTTGTCGCCCAAGACGACGCTCTTTGGCGTGGAGCCGGAGGCTGGCAACGACGGGCAGCAATCGTTCCGCAGCGGCGCCATCGTGCACATCGACACGCCCAAGACAATCGCCGACGGTGCGCAGACGCAGCACCTCGGCAACCTGACGTTCCCGATCATCCAGCGCGATGTGGACGATATCTTGACGGTGGGCGACGAGCAGCTGCGCGCCGAGATGCGCTTCTTCGCGGCGCGCATGAAGATCGTGGTTGAGCCGACGGGTTGCCTGGGGCTGGCGGCCGCGCGGGCGACGAAAGATCAGCTGCAGGGCAAGCGGGTGGGTATCATCATCAGCGGCGGCAACGTCGATATCGAACGCTACGCCGCTTTGCTTGCGACCTGATTAAATGGCTGCGACCGCTTTCTTTCTTTTGTGGGCGGTCCAGCCGACCAAGCCGATACCTGCCAGCAGCATCGCATAGGTCTCCGGCTCAGGCACGGCAGTGGCCATCGGCGTCAGCGAGTCGATTCTCGCCAATACATCATAGAAGGAGGTCGGGCTCAATTTTCCTGAGAAATACATGAAGCGACGATCAAAGCCACTCAGTGAGTCCGGAATGTTCTTGCCGTCCATGACCGCCTCGTCCTCACTGGCAAAATTGAACGTCAAGGCGCGCTGATCGGCGCCAGTACCAGAGTAGGCGTCCAGCCACAGATAGTCGTGCAGAGATTCATGGTTATCGTAGATTTGGATATTGGCCTTGGCTGCGCCCGTGTCCGATGCGAATGTCACGCCCCTGGAGAACTGCGCTGTCGCTGCCAGTCGCGGCGCAGCGCCGATGTACGTCGCGCCGTAGGTATCCGGGTTGGCATGGAGGGGTGTGGCAGTGTCGTAACTGAACTGACCCTGGAGGACGTTCCCGACGCTGATGACGCCGTCGGTCAAGGCGATGGAATCGGGCGTTAGAGGGGCTGGTTTTGTGTAATCGTAGTTATATATGAAATATACGGTCGCGGTGTAGTTGTACGTGACCATGGTGGCGTGCGCGGAGACGGACATCAACAGGCTGCTCAAAAGTGCCAAAAGGTATTTTTTCATGTCTATAGGTATCAAAAATGTAGCTAATTAGAACATGAAATTGCAATAATGTAAAATTATTTTAGGTTGCAGATGGCTTGGTCCGATCATCCTGCAATAATCGAACCAACCCATTGCGACGTCACGCGGCTGGCAATTTGGCGAATTGCTCGCGCATCTTGTCCAGGGTCGCCGAGAAGTTGGCCACGCGTTCCTTCTCCTGCGCCACCACCTCGGCCGGCGCGCGGGCGACGAAACTTTCGTTCGACAGCTTGCCGTTGGCCTTGTTGATCTCGCCCTCGACGCGCGCAATCTCCTTCGACAGCCGCTCACGCTCGGCCTTGACGTCGATCTCCACCTTCAGCATCAGCTTGGTGGTGCCGACGATGGACACGGCCGCCGGCGATTCCGGCAGCGCGTCGACGATCTGCACTTCCGACAGCTTGCCGAGCGACTGGATGTACGGCGCAAAGCCTTCCATCGCCGCCTTGTCGGCCGCATTACCCGCCTCCGCCTCGACGATCAGCGGCACGCGCAGCGACGGCGCCAGCTGCATTTCGCCGCGCAGGTTGCGGGTGGCGTCGGTCAGCGTCTTGAGTTGCTGCATCCAGGCCTCTGCCGCCTCGTCGATGTTGGCGGGGTTGGCGATCGGGTACGGCTGCGTCATGATCGATTCGCCGCTGTCCGCCGCCGCTTTGCCGGCCAGCGGCGCGACCGCCTGCCACAGCGCCTCGGTGACGAACGGGATCACCGGATGGGCCAGGCGCAGCACCACTTCCAGCACGCGCAGCAGGGTGTGGCGGGTGGCGCGCTGCTGGCCTTCGGTGCCGTTTTGCACCTGCACCTTGGCCACTTCCAGGTACCAGTCGCAGTACTCGTCCCAGACGAATTTGTAGATCGTCGAGGCGATATTGTCGAAGCGGTAGTCGGCAAAGCCCTTGGCCACGTCCAGCTCGGCCTTTTGCAGCAGCGAGATGATCCACTTGTCGGCGTTCGACAGATCGGTTGGGCTTGCCGAGCAATCCTTCTCCTCCGTGTTCATCAGCACGAAGCGGGTGGCGTTCCACAGCTTGTTGCAGAAGTTGCGGTAGCCTTCGGCGCGGCCGAGGTCGAAGTTGATGTTGCGGCCCAGCGAGGCGTACGAGGCCATCGTGAAGCGCACCGCGTCGGTGCCGTAGGCGGCGATGCCCTCCGGGAATTCCTTGCGCGTGGCCTTGGCGATCTTCTCGGCCGCCTTCGGGTTCATCAGCCCGGTGGTGCGTTTTTCCACCAGCGCGTCGATGCCGATGCCGTCGATCAGGTCGATCGGGTCGAGCGTGTTGCCCTTGGACTTGGACATCTTCTGGCCCTGCGAGTCGCGCACCAGGCCGTGCACGTACACCGTTTCAAAGGGCACTTTTCCCGTGAAGTGCAGGGTGAACATCACCATGCGCGCGACCCAGAAGAAGATGATGTCGAAACCGGTCACCAGCACCGACGACGGCAGGAACGCTTTCAGGTCCGGCGTTTCTTCCGGCCAGCCGAGCGTCGAGAACGGCACCAGCGCCGACGAGAACCACGTGTCGAGCACGTCGTTGTCGCGGCGCAGCGGCCCGCTGCTGCCGGCCGCCTGCTGCTTGACCAGCGCCTCGGCCTCGGTCTTGGCGACGAAGATGTTGCCGGCCTCGTCGTACCAGGCCGGGATCTGGTGGCCCCACCACAGCTGGCGCGAGATGCACCAGTCCTGGATGTTGTTGAGCCACTGGTTGTAGGTGGTGCTCCAGTTTTCCGGCACGAACTTGATGTCGCCGCTGGCGACCTTCTCGAGCGCGACCTCGGCGATCGATTTGCCCGGGAAGAAGGTGCCTTCCGGCGCCGGCTGGCTCATGGCGACGAACCACTGGTCGGTCAGCATCGGTTCGATGATGACGCCGGTGCGGTCGCCGCGCGGCACCATCAGCTTGTGCGGCTTGACCTGCTCGAGCAAGCCCTGCGCGTCGAGGTCGGCGACGATCTGCTTGCGCGCGACAAAGCGGTCCATGCCGCGATAGGCCTCGGGCGCCTCGTCGTTGATCTTCGCTTCCAGGGTCATGATCGACAGCATCGGCAGCTTGTGGCGCTGGCCGACCGCGTAGTCGTTCAGATCGTGCGCCGGCGTGATCTTGACGCAGCCGGTGCCGAAGGCCTTGTCGACGTAGTCGTCGGCGATGATGGGGATTTCGCGGCCGACCAGCGGCAGCACCAGCATCTTGCCCACCAGCGCCTGGTAGCGCTCGTCGGTCGGATCGACCGCCACGGCGACGTCGCCGAGCATGGTCTCGGGACGGGTGGTGGCCACCGTCAGCGAGCCGCTGCCGTCGGCCAGCGGGTACTTGATGTACCACATCGAGCCGTCTTCCTCTTCGGAGACCACTTCGAGGTCGGAGACGGCCGTGCCCAGCACCGGGTCCCAGTTGACCAGGCGCTTGCCGCGGTAGATCAGGCCCTGCTCGTGCAGGCGCACGAAGACGTCGGTGACGACCTGCGAGCGCGTCTCGTCCATCGTGAAGTATTCGCGCTGCCAGTCGGGCGAGGCGCCCAGCCGGCGCATCTGGCCGGTGATGGTCGAGCCCGATTTCTCCTTCCATTCCCAGACCTTCTTGACGAAGGCTTCGCGGCCGAGGTCGTGGCGCGAGATCTTTTGCGCGTCGAGCTGGCGCTCGACGACGATCTGGGTGGCGATGCCGGCGTGGTCGGTGCCGGGGATCCAGGCCGTGTTGTGGCCCAGCATGCGGTGGTAGCGGGTCAGGCCATCCATGATGGTCTGGTTGAAGGCATGGCCCATGTGCAGGGTGCCGGTCACGTTCGGCGGCGGCAGCTGGATGCTGAACGACGGTTTGCCGGCGTCGAGGGTGGCGGCGTAGTATCCGCGCGCTTCCCACTCGGTGCGCCAGAATTGTTCAATGTCGGCAGGCTCGAAAGACTTGGCTAATTCCATGATTTGGCTGATGTATGTAGTGTATCTGGTGAACGCGCGGCCGCGAAAAAGCGTAGGCGAAAACGCCCATTATAAAGGACGCGGCGGCGGACGCGGACGCCGCCGCCGCCGGCATGTCAAAAAATCAATCGTCGCCGGCCAGGCGCCAGGTGTCGCGCCCGGCCGCCTTGGCCCGGTACAGCGCCACGTCGGCGCGCTTGTAGAGCTCTTCGTGGGTGCCGCCCTGGCCCCCGCCGTCACCACCGCCACCGCCGTCACCACCGCCACCGCCGTCACCGCCGCCACCGCCGCCCTCGTGCACGGCGGCGCCGACGCTGGCGCTCACGCGCATCGTGGCCGCGCCGTGCGCCAGCGGCTGCGCCAGGTTCTCGAGGATGCGCAGGCACACCGGCGCGATGGTGGCGCGGTCGATGGTCTGGCCCAGCAGCACGGCGAACTCGTCGCCGCCCAGGCGGAACGGCCGGTCGGCCTCGCGCACGGCCGCCCGCAGCCGCGCCGCAGCGGCCACCAGCAGGGCGTCGCCGGCGTCGTGCCCCAGGGTGTCGTTGACCTGCTTGAAGTGGTCGAGGTCGATCAGCAGCAAGGTGAAGCCGGGGCCGCCGCGCGCCGCGCGCGCCACCAGGTGGCGCAGCTCGTCGGTGAACAGGCGGCGGTTGGCCAGGCCGGTGAGCGGATCGCCGTAGGCCAGCTGCTCGAGCTGCGACTGGGTCGCGCGCAGCTCGGCCGTGCGGGTGTCGACCATCGCCACCAGCTCGCGCTGGCGGCGCCGCAGCAGGGCGGTGCGCGCCTGCACCAGCGCGGCCAGCAGCGCCGCCGCCAGCATGGCGGCGGCCCCGCGCGCGAGCGGGCGCTGGTGCCACGCCGGCAGCACCCGCACCGGCACCTCGAGCGGCGCCGACCAGTCGCCGTTGCGGTTCGAGCCGCGCAGTTGCAGCACGTAGTCGCCCGGCGGCAGGTTGGTGTAGGCGGCCCGGCGCGCCGTGGCGTCGGCCTTGATCCAGTCCGGGTCGAAGCCGGCCAGGCGGTAGGCGTAGCGGTTGCGCTCGGGCGCCGAGTAGTCCAGCGCGGCGAACTCGAGCGAGAAGCCGCGCCCGCGCGCCTCCGGCGGGACGGCGATCGGCGCCGGCCTGGCGCCGGGGTTGCCGGGGGTGCCTGGGTCGCCCGGGTTGCCGGGGTTGTAGCGCCCGGCCGGCACCTCGCGGTCGTTGACCAGGATGCGGGTGGCCACCACCGGCGCCTGGTAGTCCCACCGGCCCAGGCGCCCGGGCCGCAGCACCGTCACGCCCGACAGCCCGCCGAAGACGAGCTCGTCTTCGGCCGTGCGCGCGCCCGAGGCGGTCCAGTAGGTGGGGATGTGGACGCCGTCGGCCGGCCCGAAGGTGCGGATGGCGAAGCTGCGCGCATCGATGCGCGCCAGGTTGGCGTCGGTGCTGGCCCAGATGGCGCCGGCGGCGTCCTCGAGCAGCATGTTGGCGCCGCTGTCTTCGAGCCCGTTGGCCGTGCCCAGCCGCCGGAAGCGGCGCCGGCCGTCGGCGTCGGTGCGCTCGAGGATGGCGACGCCGGTGCCGAACTGCGACAGCCACAGGCGTCCGCGGCGGTCGATCAGCATCGACGACACATAGCCGGGCGCCATGCGGTCGGCCTCGGCCAGCGCCGTCGGCACCCGCTCGACGGCGCCGTCGCCGGCCACCCGCGCCAGGCCGCCCCGGGTGCCGACCCAGACGCCGCCGCCGGCCGGCAGCAGAGCCGTCACGCGCGGGTCGCCCAGGCTGTGCTGCTCATGGCGCCGCACCGCCAGCTGCCCGCCGGGGGCCACCGACAGCGCCCACAGGCCGTCCAGGCCGCCCAGCCACAGCATGTCGCCCACCGGCGCCAGGCTCCACACCGACGCCTCGGGCCGGCGCCCCGGCAGCGCCAGGCGGCGCACGTTGGCGCCGTCGGCGTCGGCACGGTACAGGCCCTGCTCGGTGCCGAGGTAGACGCTGCCGCCGCGCCCCGGCGCCATGGCCAGCACCCGGCCGGTCGGCAGCGTGCCCGGCGTGCCGGGCGGCGCCGGCGCCAGGCGGGCGACGGTACCCCGTTGCGGATCGACGATGTCGATGCCGCCGCCGACCACGCCCAGCCACAGCCGGCCGTCCGGGTGGACCAGCATGCTCGGCACGCTGAGCTTGGCGGCGGCGCCGCCGGTGGCGGCCTGGCCGGTCGAGCGGATTGTCGTCACCGCCCGCGGCAGCGGGTCGTGCTGGCTCAGCGCGCCCATGGCGCCGACGAAGATGATGCCGCTGCGCTCGCGAAACAGCGCCATGACGTCGTTTTCGTACAGGCTGTCGGGCGTGTCGGGCTGGTGGCGGATGCGCCGCGTGGTGCCGCGCAGCGGATCGACCGCCACGATGCCGCCGTTGGCGCCGTCGGTGCCCAGCCAGACCTCGCCGAGCCCGGCCTCGACGATGGCGGTGACGCGCTCCCGGTCCAGCGTCGGCGCCGGGCCGCCCTCGCGCACGGCGCGCGCCACGGCGCTGCCGGGCTCGATGACGAAGGCGCCGTCGCGGCGCGTGCCGATCCAGATCCGTCCCGCGCTGTCCTGCATCAGGGCGCTGATGTTGGCGCCGGCGCCGTGCCCAGGGAGCGCCACGGCCACCGGCGCCGCCGCGCCGCGCGCGCGCCGCAGCAAGCCGTCGCGCGTGCCGATCCACAGCGTGCCGCCGCCGTCGCGCAGCAGCGCGCCGACCGCGCGCGCCGGCAGCGCCCGCGCGCCGCGCGTGCGCGCGCCGCGCGCGTCGAGATGATCGAGGCCGCCGCCGGTGCCCACCCATATGCCGCCGGCGCCGTCGTCGGCCAGCGCGGTGACCTGGGCGTCGCCCAGGCCGGCCGGGCCGGGCGGCAAGCGGGTGAAGTGCTCGCGCGCGGCGTCATAGCGCGCCAGGCCGCCCGAGCTGGTGCCCACCCACAGCCGGCCGGCCTGGTCGACCAGCAGGCTGGTGATGTAGTTGTCGGGCAGGGCGTCCGCGCGCAGCGGATCGGCGACGAATTTGCGCGGGCGGTTGCCGTCCCAGCGCACCAGCCCGGTCTGGGTGCCGATCCACACGAAGCCGGCGCGGTCCTGGGCGAACGCCAGGCCGGCGCCGGTCTCGGCAAAGGTGTGGTGCTTGAACGCGGTGTGGGTCAGCGCCGCCCAGCGCGCCGGTTCGGCGCCGTCCGCGCGCGCCGGCGCCGGCAGCAGCGACAGCAGCGACAGCAGCATGGGCAGGCACGGGACGACGAGACGATGAAAGTTGCATTGTGGCATAAGTTGACTATACATCAGCCGCCCCCGGCCGCGGACCGCCCCGGCACGGGGAAGCGTCGGGCGTCGGATTTTCGCCACGCGGCGGCGCTGCCGGCCGCCGTGCCGGGTGCTCTGTTATAATCACCGCGCTGCCGCAAGGCGGCACACGCTAGGGGTCCTGCAAATCGCCATGCAATGTATGCATTGTATGCGAGGCGCGGGTGAGAAATACCCTCCGAACCTGATCTGGATAATGCCAGCGAAGGGAAGCTTAGGACAACGCCGCGCCGCGCCACCTGCGGGCGCGGCGCCGTCCCACCTCCTTTGCTGGCTCCTGTAGCCAACCGAGGAGCCAAATGAACGCCAATCCCAAATTCCTGTCCGCCACCGCCACCGTGGACGCGGCAGCGATCCAGCCTTTACCCCATTCCCGCAAGATCTACGTCGAAGGCAGCCGCGCCGACATCCGCGTGCCGATGCGCGAAATCACCCAGGCCGACACGCCCGCGTCGTTCGGCTTCGAGGCCAATCCGCCGGTCTACGTCTACGACACCTCCGGCCCGTACACCGATCCGGAGGCGGTGATCGACATCCGCTCCGGCCTGGCCGCCACGCCCCGTTTGCCGTGGATCCTCGAGCGCGGCGACACCGAGGCGCTGGCCGGCCCGAGCTCCGAGTACGGCCGTGCGCGCCTGGCCGATCCGGCGCTGGCCGAATTGCGCTTCAACCTGCACCGCCAGCCGCGTCGCGCGCGCGCCGGCGCCAACGTCACCCAGATGCACTACGCGCGCCGGGGCATCGTCACGCCGGAGATGGAATTCGTGGCGATCCGCGAAAACCTGCGCCGCAAGGAATACCTGGACAACCTCAAAGGCTCCGGCCCGATGGGCCAGCGCCTGGCCGACCTGATGGGCCGCCAGCATCCGGGGCAATCGTTCGGCGCGGCCATCCCGGCCGAGATCACCGCCGAATTCGTGCGCGAGGAAATCGCCCGCGGCCGCGCCATCATCCCGGCCAACATCAACCACCCGGAGATCGAGCCGATGATCATCGGCCGCAATTTCCTCGTCAAGATCAATGCCAACATCGGCAATTCGGCCGTGACCTCGTCGATCGGCGAGGAAGTCGAAAAGATGACGTGGGCGATCCGCTGGGGCGGCGACAACGTCATGGACCTGTCGACCGGCAAGCATATCCACGAAACGCGCGAATGGATCATCCGCAACAGCCCGGTGCCGATCGGCACGGTGCCGATCTATCAGGCGCTGGAAAAGGTCAACGGCAAGGCCGAGGACTTGACCTGGGAAATCTACCGCGATACCCTCATCGAGCAGGCCGAGCAGGGCGTCGACTACTTCACCATCCACGCCGGCGTGCTGCTGCGCTACGTGCCGATGACGGCCAAGCGCCTGACCGGCATCGTCTCGCGCGGCGGCTCGATCATGGCCAAATGGTGCCTGGCGCACCACAAGGAATCGTTCCTGTACACGCACTTCGAAGAGATCTGCGAAATCATGAAGGCCTACGACGTCTCGTTCTCGCTGGGAGACGGCCTGCGTCCCGGCTCGATCTACGACGCCAACGACGAGGCCCAGCTGGGCGAACTCAAAACCCTGGGCGAACTGACGCAAATCGCCTGGAAGCACGACGTGCAGGTGATGATCGAAGGCCCGGGCCACGTGCCGATGCAGCTGATCAAGGAGAACATGGACCTGCAACTGGAGCAGTGCCACGAGGCGCCGTTCTACACCCTGGGACCTTTGACGACCGACATCGCGCCCGGCTACGACCACATCACCTCCGGCATCGGCGCCGCGCAGATCGGCTGGTACGGCACCGCCATGCTGTGCTACGTCACGCCCAAGGAGCACCTTGGCCTGCCGGACAAGAACGACGTCAAGGACGGCATCATCACGTACAAGATCGCCGCCCACGCCGCCGACCTGGCCAAGGGCCACCCGGGCGCGCAGATCCGCGACAACGCCTTATCGAAGGCGCGCTTCGAATTCCGCTGGGACGACCAGTTCAACCTCGGCCTCGATCCGGACAAGGCGCGCGAATTCCACGACGAGACCCTGCCCAAGGATTCGGCCAAGGTGGCCCATTTCTGTTCGATGTGCGGCCCGCATTTCTGCTCGATGAAGATCACGCAGGAGGTGCGCGAGTACGCGGCCGCCAACGGCATGAGCGACGGCGTGGCGATCGAACAGGGCATGCAGGTCAAGGCGGTGGAGTTCATCAAGAACGGCGCCGAACTGTATCGCAAGCTGTGAGGCCGGCATGGATGACGCAAACATTTCGATAGCGCCGATTGCGATAGAACTGAACGGCGCGCCCCACCAGGTGCCGCCGCAACAGACGCTGGACCAGCTGGTCGACGCGCTGTCCCTGACCGGGCAGGCGCTGGCGCTGGCGGTCAACCGCACGGTGGTGCCGCGCCAGCAATGGCCGCAGCGCGTGCTGCAGCCGCAGGACAAAGTGGACATCGTGCGCGCCATCGGCGGCGGCTAACAAGAAAGGAAAAGACATGAGCAATCAAGACTGCCTGACGATCGCGGGCAAGCAATACACCTCGCGCCTGCTGGTCGGCAGCGGCAAATACAAGGACCTGCAGCAGACCCGCGAGGCGACCGACGCCGCCGGGGCGCAGATCATCACCGTGGCCATCCGGCGCGTCAACATCGGCCAGGACCCCAAGGCGCCCAGCCTGCTGGACGTGCTGCCGCCGTCGCAGTACACCATCCTGCCCAACACGGCCGGCTGCTACAACGCCAGGGACGCGGTGTACACCTTGCAGATGGCGCGCGAGCTGCTGGGCGGCCACAAGCTGGTCAAGCTCGAAGTGCTGGGCGACGAAAAGACCCTGTTCCCGCACATGCCGGAGACCCTGGTCGCCGCCGAGGCCCTGGTCAAGGACGGCTTCGACGTCATGGTCTACTGCAGCGACGACCCGATCCAGGCCAAGCTGCTCGAGGACATCGGCTGCGTGGCCGTGATGCCGCTGGCGTCGCTGATCGGCTCGGGCATGGGCATCCTCAATCCGTGGAACCTGTCGCTGATCATCGACCAGGCCAAGGTGCCGGTGCTGGTCGACGCCGGCGTCGGCACGGCCTCGGACGCCGCCATCGCCATGGAACTGGGCTGCGACGGCGTGTTGATGAACACCGCCATCGCCGGCGCGCGCGACCCGGTGCGCATGGCGCGCGCCATGAAGCTGGGCGTGCAGGCCGGCCGCGAAGCATGGCTGGCCGGGCGCATCGCGCGCAGGTTCGCCGCCTCGCCGTCGTCGCCGATGGCGGGCCGGCTGGCATGACGGCCGGCGTTCCGGCCGCGCGGCCCTGCGTGCTGGTGTTTGCCGGCATGGACCCCTCGGGCGGCGCCGGCATCGTCGCCGACGCGCAGGCGGTGGCCGGGCAGGGCGCGCACGCGCTGTGCGTGGTCACCGCGCTGACGGTGCAGGACAACGACCGCGCCTATGAAGTGCAGCCGGTCGAACCTGAGCTGGTGCTGCGCCAGGCGCGCGCGCTGACGCAAAAGATCGCGGTGGCCGCCGTCAAGATCGGCATTCCCGGCAGCGCCGCCAACGCGCTGGCGATCGCGCAGGTGATCCGTGAACTGCGCGCGCGGCAACCGGAACTGCCGGTGGTGCTCGACCCGGTGCTGGCCAGCGGCCATGGCGACACGCTCGCGCGCGGCGACGCGGTGGCGGCGCTGGCGCCGTTGCTGCCGCTGGTGACGGTGCTGACGCCGAACGGCCCGGAGGCGCTGGCGCTGAGCGCGCAGGCCACGCCCACCACGCCCACCACGCCCACCACGCCCGGTGCGCAGGCGCGGGCCCTGCGCGCGCTGGGCTGCCGCCACGTCCTCATCACCGGCGGCCATGGCGATGGCGAGGAAATCGTCAATCGCTGGTTCGGACCGGGCGCCGAGCCCGGGGAAGAGCCGCCGGCCACGCAGCAATGGCGCTGGCAGCGCCTGGCCGGCGGCTTTCACGGCAGCGGTTGCACCTTGGCCTCGGCCATCGCCGGCCAGCTGGCGCTGGGCATGCCGACCGGCTGCGCGCTCGACCAGGCCCAGTACTACTGCAACGCCGCGCTGCGCGACGCCTACGGCATCGCCGCCGGCCAGCGCATGCCGCTGCGCTAGCCCCACCCACGCATCATCAACAGGAGAACCCATCATGCAAGGACTGTATCTGGTCACCCCCAACTGGGACGACACCGCGCGGCTGCTGGCCGCGAGCGAAGAGGCGCTCGACGCCGGCGTCGGCCGCGGCATCGGCGGTGACGACGGAATTGGCAACCTCGTCGCGCTGCTGCAATACCGCCACAAGGAAGCGTCAAGCGCGTTGCGCATGGAGCAGGCCGGCGCGTTGCTGGCGCTGTGCCGGCGCTACGGCGTGCCGTTCATCGTCAACGACTTCGTCGACCTGTGCCTGCAAACGGGCGCCGACGGCGTTCACCTCGGCGGCACCGACGCCGACGTCGCGCAGGTGCGCGGCCGGCTCGGCGCCGACAAGCTCATCGGCGCCTCGTGCTACGGCGACCTGCCGCGCGCGCTGGCGGCGCAGCGGGTCGGCGCCAGCTATGTCGCTTTCGGCGGCTTCTACCCGTCGCGTGTTAAACAGTACGCGGTCACCACGCGCCCGGAGATCCTCGACCAGGCGCGCGAAACGATTACCATTCCGACCGTCGTCATCGGCGGCATGACGCCGGAGAACGCCGCGCCGCTGGTGGCGCGCGGCGCCGGCATGGTCGCCGCCATCAGCAGCGTCTATCAAGCTGAAAGCGTGCGCGGCGCGGTTGGCGACTTCGCCTCGATGTTTGTCGTACACAACACCCGCAAATCATTCCAGCGGAAGAGTCTTTCCGCTTTATAATTGGGCCGTTCGCCATAGCCCAAGGTTGCCGCCACATGCCAGTTTCCCCTAGCCCCAAGCGTCTGATCCTGATCGTCGACGACGACCAACTGCTGCTCGACTTTCTCGGTGAAGTACTCGGCAACGCCGGCTACGACATCCTCAAGGCCTCGTCGGCCGAACAAGCGCTGGCCGTGATCGCCCAGCGCGAACCGGACCTGGCGCTGCTCGACATCCACATGCCCGGCATGACCGGCCTGGAACTGGCCAAGCAGCTGCACGCGACCAGTTCGGTGCCGTTCATGTTCCTGTCCGGGCGCGGCGACGCCGACGCCGGCAAGCAGGCCGCCTCGTACGGCGCGGTCGGCTTCCTGGTCAAACCGGTCGACGAAAAACACCTGATGCCGGCGTTTGCCGCCGGCCTGGCGCGCGCCGACGAGATCCGCCAGCTGCGCCGCACCGAGCTCAATCTGAACGCCGCGCTGGCCGCCGGCCGCGAAACCAGCCTGGCCGTCGGCCTGCTGATGTGCAAATTCCAGACCGACCGCAACACCGCCTTCGAGGTGCTGCGCGACCACGCCCGCTCCAACCGGCGCAAGGTCAACGAGGTGGCCGACCAGCTGCTGGCCGCCGAGGAAACGTTAAACGGCCTGCACGCGGCGTTTAACCAACGTCTGAAAAAATAGACAGCGGCGTGACTGTTGTAGATCAAGGCAGGAATTTCCTGCCTTTTTATTTCCTTGTGGAATTTTTGTTGTACAATATCAACTAGCAACACCGAATATCAGCAACAAAGCACCGCGCCGCAGGGCCTCGTCTTCGCCTGCCGCCGCTCCGGCCGCCATTTCCCCGCGACCGTCTCAACCCCTCGGCCCAACTCCGCCGACCTGCTCCCCGACAGCTTTCACACCAGCGCTGCCGGCCATGCATTGATTTCAGCCTTGTGCGGAGAACACCATGACCAACGATTTTTCCAATGACACCTTGCGTGCGTTCAGCGACCACGACGGCGCGGCGATCGGCTTTTCCATCTACGCGGCCGCGCCGCGCGTGCTGCACATCGACAGCGACGCCGACGCCGCGCTGGTGCTGGCCACCCTGCTGGTGCCGGAAACGCAGGTGACCCACGTGGCGACGATGGCCGCCGCCCAGGAACTGCTGCGCCGCGAGCAGTTCGCGCTGGTGGTGATCGATCCCGACCTGCAGGACGGCGACGGCGGCGCACTGCTGCACGGCTTGCACCAGCACCAGCAGGACGCCCGCGTGCTGCTGTATTCGGCACGCCATCCGGAACGCCACATGGCCGGCAGCAGCTTCCTGCCCAAGCCGTGGACCTCGCCGCGCCAGCTGTGGCGCACCGTGTCGGACCTGCTGGCCATCGGCCCGGCGATGCCGGTCGAGCCGCAATAGGTTTTAAAGAACGCCCAATATCCCTGTTTGGCCCCCGGCTTGTTATCATGACGGATCACCGGAACGGTTTGCCGTTCCGCTCTCCCGTATTCGCGTAACAACACAGCCAGAGGACGAACAATGAAAACCAAAGCCGCCATTGCATGGCAAGCGGGCCAGCCGCTGACGATCGAGGAAGTGGAGCTGGGCGGACCGCGCGAAGGCGAGGTACTGGTCGAGATCAAGGCCACCGGCATCTGCCACACCGATTACTACACCTTGTCGGGCGCCGATCCGGAAGGCATCTTCCCCGCCATCCTGGGCCACGAGGGCGCCGGCGTGGTGGTCGACGTCGGCCCCGGCGTCAAGTCGCTCAAGAAGGACGACCACGTCATTCCGCTGTACACGCCGGAATGCCGCCAGTGCAAATTCTGCCTGTCGCAAAAGACCAACCTGTGCCAGTCGATCCGCTCGACCCAGGGACGCGGCCTGATGCCCGACGCCACCAGCCGCTTCTCCATCGACGGCAAGCCGATCTACCACTACATGGGCACATCGACCTTCTCCAACTACATCGTGGTGCCGGAAATCGCGCTGGCCAAGATCCGCGAGGGCGCCCCGTTCGATAAAGTGTGCTACATCGGTTGCGGCGTGACCACCGGCGTCGGCGCGGTGCTGTTTACCGCCAAGGTGGAGGCGGGCGCCAACGTCGTCGTGTTCGGCCTGGGCGGCATCGGCCTGAACGTGATCCAGGCGGCGCGCATGGTCGGCGCCGACAAGATCATCGGCGTCGACATCAATCCGGCCCGCCAGGACATGGCGCGCAAGTTCGGCATGACCCATTTCATCAATCCGAGCGAGGTGGAAAACGTCGTCGACTCCATCGTCCAGCTGACCGACGGCGGCGCCGACTACAGCTTCGAGTGCATCGGCAACACCACCACGATGCGCCAGTCGCTCGAGTGCTGCCACAAGGGCTGGGGCCAGTCGATCATCATCGGCGTGGCGGCGGCCGGACAGGAAATCTCCACCCGTCCGTTCCAGCTGGTGACGGGACGCGTGTGGAAGGGTTCGGCCTTTGGCGGCGCCCGTGGCCGCACCGACGTGCCGAAGATCGTCGACTGGTACATGGAAGGCAAGCTCAATATCGACGACCTGATCACCCATCGCTTGCCGCTCGAGCGCATCAACGAAGGCTTCGACCTGATGAAGAGTGGCGAATCGATCCGTTCCGTCGTGATCTACTAAAACGCGATCGCCGCTTCGGCAAGGATGTAGAAAAAAACTTCTAGACACGGCGTTCTAGATAATTTATTCTACATCCATCAACCGGGGAGCGCGGCATGACTAATCTACGCATCGGCATCAATTCACGGCGGGCAGGCCGTCATGGTTAGCGCGCTGTCCGTGCTGGTGCCGGCCATCGGCTGGGCGCTGCTGCACTTCATCTGGCAAGGGCTGCTGATCGGCTGGGGCGTGTCGATTGCGCTGTTTTTGCTGCGCAAGGCGCGTCCGCAGACGCGTTATGCGGTCGCTTGCGCCGGCTTGCTGCTGTGCGCGGCGCTGCCGCTGGCAAGCATCATCGTGCAGGTCAGGGCGGCCGATGCCGTCTCGCCTGCCGGCGCCGGCCTCGGCGCCGCCGCGTTACTGATTCCCGTCCTCTCTGCCGGCGCCGACGCCGCCCGGTCGGGCGCCGCCGCCACCGCCGCCCTGATCGACGACGGCACGCTGGCAGGCTGGGAAGCCACCCTGCGTGGCCAACTGGCCTGGGTGGTCGGCCTGTGGCTGGCCGGCGCCGCGCTGATGTCGTTGCGCCTGGCCATCGGCCTCAAGTGGGTTGCCGAGCGCACCCGCAGCGACCACTACACCGTCAACCACTACTGGCAGCGCCGCCTGTCCGAGATGGCGCGCCGCTTCGGGATTGCGCAACACGTGCGCCTCGGCGTGGCCGACCTGCTCGACAGCCCGATCACGGCCGGCTGCTGGCGCCCCATCGTGCTGGTGCCGGCCTCGCTCATCACCGGCATGGCGCCCGACCTGCTCGAAGCGCTGCTGGCGCACGAGCTGGCGCACATCAAGCGCCGGGACTATCTGATCAACCTCATTCAAAGCGCGGTGGAAATCGTGCTGTTCTATCACCCTAGTGTTTGGGCCTTGTCGCGCCGTATCCGTGTAGAGCGAGAACAAATCGCCGATGACCTTGCAGTCGCCATGCTCGGTCAACCGCAGATGCTGGCAAAGGCCTTGTCCGAACTGGATAAATTCCAGTTCGATACCACACAACTAGCCCACGCGGCTCACGGAGGAAATCTCATGTCTCGTATCAAACGCTTGCTGCGTCCCGATGTTGAACCGGTCAGCTGGAAAATGGCCGTGCCCCTGATCGGCCTGTTCGCGGCCACGGCCGTGTTTTATGTGCAGGCCGCCCCGCAGCCGCCGGCGACGCTGCCTGCCGCCATTGGCGCGGTTGCCGCCGCTGCGCCCGCCGCTGACATGGCCGAACTTCCGGCGCTGCCTGAATTGCCGGAGCCGGCTTTGCCACCGGAACCGCCGGAGGTGCCCGGCGTGGCCGGAGTGCCTGGCGTGGCGCCTGCGGCACCGGCCGCGCCAGCCGCACCCGCCGCGGCCGCGCTGCCCGCCGCGCCGGCGATGGCGGCCTTGCCTGCCATTCCAGCGGCCCCGGCAGCGCCAGCGCTTCCCGCCGCGCCGGCGGCACCGGCCGCACCGGCTGCGCCCTTCTCATTCGGCAACAGTGCGGTCAACCTGTCTGTCAACAGCGGCGACCATGCCTACGCGATCGTCACCCGGGATATCGATCAAGTTCAGGTTTCCGGCTCGTCCGACGACATGCGCCGCATCGCCGAACTGCGTTCGAGCGCCAAGGGCGACTTCGTCTGGTACCGCGAAGGCGGCAAAACCTATCTGATCAACGACCCGGCCGTCCTCGCCAAGGTACGGCAGCTGTGGAAGCCCGTCAACGAGCTCGGCGAGCGAATGGACGCGCAAGGCAAGCGGATGGACCTGCAGGCCAAGGTCATGGACGGCCTGGCCGCGCGGATCGACGCGGTGACCCGCGACGTCGACAGTGGCCCTGTTGCGCAAGAGCGCCAGCGGCTGGAGCGCCAGATGGAAGCGCTGGCGGCGAAGCAGGAAGCGATCGCCGAGCGCATGGTGGCCGCCAGCGGACCGTCGAGCCACGACCAGGGCAAGGAAAGCCTGCGCAAACAGCGCGAGCTGGAGGCGGCGCTGCACCGAGAAATGGCCCCGACGCAACGGGAAATGGCGCAACTGCAGCGCGACATGGCCGAGAAAATGGCCGGCCTGCAGCGTAACCAGGCGCCGATGAAAGCGCTCAACCTGCAGATGGCCGAAGCCAGCAAACCGATGGCCGAACTGGGGCGTCGCATGGGCGAACTGGGCCGCGAGCAGGCCAAGGCCAGCCGCGAAGCCGAGCGCAACTTCAAAGCGCTGGTGCAGGACGCCATCCGCAGCGGCAAGGCGGTGCCGGCGCAGGGCTTGATGTAGGCGTGGTGTGCGCCGCCGGGCCGCTTCGGCGCATCCCGGCGGATGCCGCAACGCCACACATGGACCGACCCCGAAAGGCCGCTGCCGGTATAATCACGGCATGCAAAATCTTCTTCACAATCTTAACGACGAACAACTCGCTGCCGTGACCCTGCCGGCCCAAAGCGCCCTGATTCTGGCGGGCGCAGGCTCCGGCAAAACCCGCGTCCTGACGACCCGCATCGCCTGGCTGATCCAGACCGGGCAGGTGTCGCCGTCCGGCATCCTGGCCGTGACCTTCACCAACAAGGCCGCCAAGGAAATGACGGCGCGTTTGTCGGCAATGATGCCGATTAATACACGGGGCATGTGGATCGGCACGTTCCACGGATTGTGCAACCGCCTGCTGCGCACGCATCATCGCGATGCCGCGCTGCCGCAGACCTTTCAAATTCTCGACTCGCAGGACCAGCTGTCGGCGATCAAGCGCCTGATCAAGGCCAACAACATCGACGACGAGAAGTTCCCGCCGAAAGAGGTGATGTACTTCATCAACGGCGCCAAGGACCAGGGTCTGCGCGCCGACAAGATCGACCCGTACAACGCCGACGAGCGCAAGAAGGTCGAGCTGTACCAAATGTACGACGACCAGTGCCAGCGCGAGGGTGTGGTCGACTTCGCCGAGCTGTTGCTGCGCACTTATGAACTGCTCAGCCGCAACCAGCCGCTGCGCCAGCATTACCAGCAGCGCTTCCAGCACATCCTGGTCGACGAGTTCCAGGACACCAACGATCTGCAATACAAGTGGCTCAAGCTGCTGGCCGGCCATGGCGAGCAGGGCGGCGGCGTGCTGTTCGCCGTCGGCGACGACGACCAGAGCATCTACGCCTTCCGCGGTGCCAACGTCGGCAACATGAGCGCCTTCGAGCGCGAGTTCCACGTCAAGAACCTGATCAAGCTGGAGCAGAACTACCGCTCGCACGGCCACATCCTGGACGCCGCCAACGTGCTGATCGCCAACAACAGCAAGCGCCTGGGGAAGAATTTGCGCACCGACGCCGGCCATGGCGAGCAGGTGCGCGTGTACGAAGCCAGCTCCGACCTGGCCGAGGCGCAATGGATCATTGAAGAAACCAAGAACCTGATCGCCGACGGCGCCTCGCGCAGCGAGATCGCCGTGCTGTACCGCTCCAACGCGCAATCGCGCGTGATCGAGCACGCCTTGTTCTCGGCCGGCATTCCGTACCACGTCTACGGCGGCCTGCGCTACTTCCAGCGCGCCGAGGTCAAGCACGCGATCGCGTATTTGCAACTGATGGACAACCCGCACAACGATTCGGCCTTCCTGCGCGTGGTCAACTTCCCCACGCGCGGCATCGGCCTGCGCTCGATCGAAGCGTTGCAGGCGGCGGCCGACCAGCACCGGGTGTCGCTGTACGCGGCCGTACCGTACGTCATGGGCAAGGCCGGCTCGTCGCTGGGCGGCTTCGTCAAGCTGATCGAGGGTGCGCGCTTCGAAACGCAGCAGATGGCACTGCCGGAACTGGTGCGCGTGGTGCTAGAGGCCAGCGGCCTGCTGGCGCACTATCAGACCGAAAAAGAGGGCGCCGACCGCATCGAAAACCTGGAGCAGATGGTCAGCGCCGCCACGCAATTCGTCTCGGAGGAGGGCTTCGGCCAGGGCGCGCCGGCGCACCTGGGACCGCGTTCGCAGGAGCAGTCCGGCCTGCCGGTGATCAACGAAGACGGCTTCGAAATCCTCGACGCCGACGCCCCGCTGGCGACGGTGATGTCGCCGCTGTCGGCGTTCCTGTCGCACGCCTCGCTGGAGGCTGGCGACAACCAGGCCACGGCCGGCCAGGAAGCGGTGCAGATGATGACGGTGCACTCGGCCAAGGGGCTCGAGTTCAACAACGTCTTCATCACCGGGCTGGAGGAGGGCTTGTTCCCGCACGAAACCAGTTCGCGCGAGGATGGCGGCGTGGAAGAGGAGCGGCGCCTGATGTACGTGGCGATCACGCGCGCGCGGCAGCGCCTGTACATGTGCTTCGCGCAGACGCGCATGCTGCACGGACAAACACGCTACAACATGAAATCGCGCTTCTTCGACGAATTGCCGGAGGACGCGCTCAAGTGGCTGTCGCCGAAGGTGCAATCGCACTGGTTCGCCAACAAGAAAACGCCGTGGGACGACGTCGCGCCGCTGGCCGGTTCCGACAACGCGATCGCGCAAAAGATCGCGCAAAACATGGCCAGCAAGGCGCCGGGCGCGGGCTGGCGCATCGGCGAATCGGTCGCGCACGGCAAGTTCGGCGAAGGCGTGATCGTCAACATCGAAGGCAGCGGCGCCAACGCCCGCGCCCAGATCAACTTCGGCAGCAACGGCATGAAGGTGCTCGACCTCAGCATCGCCAAGCTCGAGCGGTTAGCCCATTGATGAGGTGCCACGGTTCCACGTAGGGCAACTCCGGGGTCAGGTCCACCATTTCTACACGGGCTTAACCGTGGATCCTTAAATGGCGGTTTAGAGCGTGATTTTGCGCGCGGCTTAATCGGTATGGTCCCGTCCGTGTAGAAATGGTGGACCTGACCCTGGAGTTAAAGCAACGGTTCCGGGCTGTCGGCTTTGGCCGGGACCGCGAGGTCGGTGGGGCCGAAGATTTGCCGGTAGGCGATGTACAACGTGCAGTGCGTCAGCACGATGGTGATCAGGAACAGCGTGAAGATGCCCGCCATCGCCAGCTGCGACGCGCCAAGGATCAGCACGACGATCTGGCAGGCGATGAAGTTCAGCAGATATAAGGTCACCGCCGCCGTCAGAAAGGCTTTCCAGCCACGCAGCACCGCAACCACGCTGAAAAACAGCGCCTTGTTCAACTTCATCTGTTGCCAGTAGATCAGCGGCGCGGTCAGGCACATCAGTATCCAGCCCACCGTGTAGATCGTCGATGCGATGAGCACCGCGACCAGCAAACCGTCTAACTGGCCCTGCTCGATCTGCGGTGGACGCTTGCTGACCAGCATGACGGTCTCGCCGGCCATGGCGTACAACACGCCCAGCGCGATCGCCACCAACAGCAGGTTGAGCGCGCCCACGGTCAGCAACGGACTGCGCACCGGCTTGCGGAAACCGCTCAGCAGCAGATTCGGCAGGGCGCGCTTGCCCTGGTCGACCTGCGCGCAGCCTTCCAGGATCGCGACCGAGAACAGCGGCGTCAGGATGAATGGCGCGATCTGCCCCAGTATCGGCACGATCATCGAGAACAACGACACGAACATGCAGCAAAAGAACAGCGCCATGAGGCCGCCGGGCTGCTTGCGGAAAAGCATCATGCCCTGCTTGACCCATTGCCATCCGGCGCGCGCGGGGAATTTATTCATCAGAAAAGTTTCGGCGCCAGCGTGGCGATGCGTTCGCGCAAGATGCGCTCAAAGTGGGTCGGATCGTGCGGGGTGAGCATTTCGGCTTCGCGCGGCAGGTAGTAATCGTACAGGCGCGACAGCCAGAAGCGCAGCGCCGCCGCCCGCAGCATCGGCTGCCAGGCGGTTTGTTCGGCCTCGGTGAACGGACGCACGGCGTGGTAGGCGTCGAGCAGCGCGCGCACGCGGGCCGTGTCGAGCACGCCGGTGTCGAGATCGATGCACCAGTCGTTGACGGTGACGGCGACGTCGAACAGCCAGGTGTCGCAGCCGGCGAAGTAAAAGTCGAAGAAGCCGGTCAGGCGCTCGCCGTCGAACATGACGTTGTTGCGGAACAGGTCCGCGTGCACCGGGCCGCTTTGCAGTGTGCGGTAGGTTTCGCAGCCGGCGAACGCCTCCTGGAAGTGCATCTCGGCCTTGAGCAGGTGGGCGTTGCTTTCCGACAGGAAGGGCAGCACTTGCGGCGTGGTGGCGTTCCACCAGTCCAGGCCGCGCAGATTCGGCTGTTGCAGCGGATAGTCTCGGCCGGCAAGATGCATGCGCGCCAGCATGGCGCCCACTTCGGCGCAATGGACCGGCTGCGGGGCCATCTGCGAGCTGCCCTCGAGCTTGGTGACGATGGACGCCGGCTTGCCGTGCAGCGGCACGATCAGCTCGCCGTTGTCGGTGGCGATCGGCGCCGGCACGGCCACGCCGCGATCGGCCAGGTGGCGCATCAGGTTCAGATAGAAAGGCAGTTGCTCGAACGATAAGTTTTCAAAGATCGTGAGCACGAACTCGCCGCGCTCCGTGGTCAAGAAGAAATTGCTGTTCTCAATGCCGGAGGCGATGCCCTTGAGGGCCAGCGGCTTGCCGAGGGGGAATTGCGTGATCCACTGGGTGACATCGTCCAGGGTGACCGGGGTAAACACTGCCATGTGCAAGCTTGATGAGGTTCGTTGTATCGGCGCCCGCCGTGGCGGACGTCCGGAATGCCTGCCGAGGCAGGCGCGTCTTTAATAATAATTGTTTGATACTACCGCGTTTACTTGGCGGCCGGCGCTGCTGGCGGCGGTGGCGGTGCGTCGGCCTCGACCGCCGCTTCGTCTTCCGGATTTTTCTTTTTCTTGCCGCCGAAGGTCATCACGGTCCACTGCGGACCGCGCGCGGCGCCGGACATGGCGTCGCCCGGCAGGGAACTGCCCACCGGATGGGTCGGTTTCAGGGTGTAGGTGCTCGGACCGCTTTTGACGGTTGCTTCCACCACGTTGCCGCTGTTGTCGCGGCGTTCGGTGATCTGACGCTCCGGCGCGGGCTTGGCCGTCACCGTGATCGGATCGTCGGCCACTTCCTCCAGTTTTTCCAGTTTCGGCGGCGCCTGGCTCGGCGTCGACTGCGCGAACGCGTTGGCGCCGAGCGCCAGGAGGAGTGCCGGCCAGAGGAGTGAGGTGCGCGTCATGATGGATCGCCTTAGTAGGTAAAAAGCCGTGGAATTTTTATGTATGATCCATTGTAACAAACAGACACGCTTCCCTGTGCGCCGTGGCCGATTTCGCGCTGATTTGCGGAGGATTTCCCCACACGGAATGTGGAATTTCCTTAAGATATTGTCATACTTGAAATGCGGGCGCGGCAGGCGGACGTCGGCCAAAACCTGCGATAATGCGGCATTCGTGGCAAATCACGCCCTTTTGCCCTCACATCTCTTTAGTTCCTATGCAAAATACCCTGCTGTTAGTTGACGGTTCCAGTTACCTTTACCGCGCCTTCCACGCGCTGCCCGACCTGCGCAGCCCGGACGGCCACCCGACCGGCGCCATGCACGGCATGGTCAATATGCTGCGTCGCCTGCGCGCCGATTACCCGGCCGCCTACATCGCCTGCGTGTTCGACGCCAAGGGTAAAACGTTCCGCGACGACATGTATCCCGACTATAAGGCCACGCGCGCACCGATGCCCGACGACCTGCGCCTGCAGATCGAACCGATCCACATCGCCGTCAAGGCCATGGGCTGGCCGATCCTGATGGTCGACGGCGTCGAGGCCGACGACGTCATCGGCACCTTGTCGGTGGACGCGGCCAAGGCCGGCATGAAGGTGGTGGTGTCGACCGGCGACAAGGACCTGGCGCAACTGGTCAATCCGCAAGTCATGCTGATCAACACCATGACCAACGAGAAGATGGACGAGGCCGGCGTGCTGGCCAAGTTCGGCGTGCCGCCGAACCGCATCATCGATTACCTGACCCTGATCGGCGACACGGTCGACAATGTGCCAGGCGTCGCCAAGTGCGGACCGAAGACGGCGCTCAAGTGGCTGACGCAGTACGACAGCCTGGACGGCGTCATGGCCAATGCCGACAAGATCACCGGCGCCGTCGGCGAGAACCTGCGCAAGGCGCTCGAGTGGCTGCCGAAGGGCCGCGAACTGATCACCGTCAAGACCGATTGCAACCTGTCCGAGCACATGATGTCGATCAGTGAATCGCTGATCGCGCGCCCCGAGGACTCGGAAACCTTGCTGACCTTCTTCGGCCAGTACGGCTTCAAGACCTTGCTGCGCGAACTGAACGCGCTGACCCCGGCCGCCCCGATCGGCGCGGCGGGCAAGGCCGCTGCGGCGGCTGTCGCGGCCGGTGGTGCGGTCTCGGCCAACGGCGACCTGTTTGGCGAAGTGCCGAAGGTTAACGTCAACTATGAAACCGTGTTTACCGACGAACAGCTCGACAAATGGATCGCGCTGATCAACGCCGCCGAGCTGACCGCCGTCGACACCGAAACCACGTCGCTGGAGCCGATGACGGCGCAGCTGGTCGGCATTTCGCTGTCGGTGCAGCCGGGCGTGGCTTGCTACATTCCGGTCGCGCACGCCTATCCCGGCGTGCCGGAGCAGTTGACCCGCGAGCACGTGCTGGAAAAACTCAAGCCCTGGCTGGAGGACGAGACCAAGCTCAAGGTCGGCCAGAACCTGAAATACGACAGCCACATCTTCGCCAACCACGGCGTATCCCTGCGCGGCATCCATCACGATACCTTGCTGCAATCGTATGTGTTCGAATCGCACCGCACACACGACATGGACGGCCTGGCGCTGCGCCACCTGAACCACACGACGATCCCGTTCGTCGACGTCTGCGGCAAGGGCGCCAGCATGATCACCTTCGACAAGGTGGACATCCAGCGCGCCACCGAATACGCGGCCGAGGACGCCGACATCACGCTGCGCCTGCACCTGTCGATGATCGGCGAGGTCGAGAACGACGAGCGCCTGAGCTACATCTACCGCAACATCGAGCTGCCGACGGCGGTGGTGCTGCAAAAGATCGAGCGCAACGGCGTGCACATCGACGCCGCGCTGCTCGACACGCAATCGGCCGAGCTGGGCGCGCGCATCGTCGAGCTGGAAGCGAAGGCGCACGAGCTGGCCGAGCAGCCGTTCAACCTGGGTTCGCCAAAGCAGATCGGCGAGATTTTCTTCGAGAAATTGAAGCTGCCGGTGGTCAAAAAGACCCCGAGCGGCGCGCCGTCGACCGACGAGGAAGTGCTGCAAAAGCTGGCCGAGGACTATCCGCTGCCGAAGGTGCTGCTGGAATACCGCAGCCTGTCGAAGCTGAAGTCGACCTACACCGACAAGCTGCCGAAGGGCATCAACAAGGAAACGGGCCGCGTGCACACCAACTACGCGCAGGCGGTGGCGGTGACGGGGCGCCTGGCGTCGAACGATCCGAACTTGCAGAATATTCCGATCCGCACCAAGGAAGGCCGCCGCATCCGCGAGGCATTCATCGCCCCGCCGGGCAGCCACATCGTCTCGGCCGACTATTCGCAGATCGAGCTGCGCATCATGGCGCATATTTCGGGTGACGAAAACATGCTGCGCGCGTTCGCCGAAGGCGTGGACATTCACCGCGCCACCGCCGCCGAGATCTTCGGCGTGGCGCCGGACGAGGTCTCGAGCGAGCAGCGCCGCTATGCCAAGGTCATCAACTTCGGCCTGATCTACGGGATGAGCGCGTTCGGCCTGGCGTCCAACCTGGGCATCGAGCGCGCCGCCGCGCAAAGCTACATCGACCGTTATTTCGCCCGCTTCTCCGGCGTGAAACAGTATATGGACGACACGCGCCTGCAGGCGAAGGCGCGCGGCTATGTCGAGACCGTGTTCGGACGCCGCCTGTGGCTGCCGGAGATCAATTCGCCGAACGGTCCGCGCCGCCAGGGTGCCGAACGGGCCGCGATCAACGCGCCGATGCAAGGCACGGCGGCCGACCTGATCAAGCTGGCGATGGTGGCTGTGCAGAACTGGCTCGAGACCGACAAGTTGCAGACCAAGATGATCATGCAGGTGCACGATGAACTGGTGCTGGAAGTGCCGGATGCCGAGCTGGAGCTGGTCAAGCAAAAGCTGCCGGAATTGATGGCCGGCGTCGCGCAACTGAAAGTGCCGCTGACGGCCGAAGTCGGCGTCGGCAAAAACTGGGACGAGGCGCACTAAAAGCGCGCTTCGCCAACAACCGACCCGCAAGTCTGGGGTCGTACCCCGTACGGGGTACGACCCCGGTGTGCCGGGTCTAACATTACCGGAGGAGTCGCATGGATGATTTGAAGCGGGACGCGGAGAGTTTGTTGACAAAAACCAGCCTGTCGGACGGTGTCGACCGCCGCGACTTCCTCAAAGTGGCGCTGGGCAGCGGTTTTGCCGCCGCCGCGATGCCGGTGATGGCGCAAAACGTCATCAAAACCGACACCACCGGCCTGACCGCCGGCACCATCACCCTGACGGTCGATGGCCAGACCGTCCCTGTCTACCGGGCCCAGCCGGAAGGCAAGAGCAACCTGCCGGTGGTGATGGTGATCTCCGAAATCTTCGGCGTGCACGAACACATCGCCGACGTCGCCCGCCGCTTCGCCAAGCTCGGCTACCTGGCGCTGGCGCCGGACCTGTTCGTGCGCCAGGGCGATCCGCAAAAATCGGCCTCGATCGCCGACCTGCAACGCGACATCATCTCCAAAACCCCGGACACCCAGGTCATGGCCGACCTGGACGCGCTGGTCGCCTGGGCCAAGGCCAATGGCGGCAACCCCGACAAGATCGCCATCACCGGCTTCTGCTGGGGCGGGCGCGTGACCTGGATGTACGCGGCGCACAATCCGTCGATCAAGGCCGGCGTGGCCTGGTACGGCCGCCTGGTCGGCACCTCCAACGCCAACACGCCCACCAATCCGATCGATATCGCGGCCAAGCTGAATGTGCCCGTACTCGGCCTGTACGGCGAGAAAGATACCGGCATCACCCAGGATTCGATCAAGGCGATGCAGGCCATGCTGGCCAAGGGACCGAACAAATCGACCTTCGTCATCTACCCCAATTCCGGCCACGCCTTCCACGCCGACTACCGTCCCAGCTATGTGGAAGCGGACGCCAAGGACGGCTGGGGACGCATGCTGGCGTGGTTCAGGCAGAACGGGGTCGCCTGAGTGTGACGGAGCCGATAAAGCCGTTTTAACTGTTTTTAGCCAAAAATGAGCAGGAAAGCGTGCCGGGCGGTAAAATAACGCCCCCGGCCTGCGCAGCGGCACGGCTCCAGGTACAAGAGGCTATAACATCGATCCCATACTCATCTCCATATTACTGGCGACCACACTAGCCGGTGTCGTCAGCATTTCGGCCGCTGCCGTGTTCTCGTTTACGTTGCTCTCGAAGGTCGTCGAGCGCATGGTCAGCCTGTCGGTCGGCATCATGCTGTCGACCTCGCTGCTGCACGCCTTGCCGGAAGCGTTCGAATCGCACGCCAGCGCGCGCAGCCTGTTCGCCACCTTGCTGGCCGGCCTGCTGGCGTTCTTCCTGCTGGAAAAGCTGGCCATCATGCGCCACTCGCATCACCACGAGGGCGACGGCCATCATCACCACCACGGGCACGACAAGCATGAGGCGGGCAAGGCCGGCTGGATGATCCTGGTCGGCGACGGCATGCACAACTTCACCGACGGCATTTTGATCGCTGCCGCCTTTATGGCCAACCCGGAGCTGGGCCTGGTGACGGCGCTGGCGATCATCGCCCACGAAATCCCGCAGGAAATTGGCGACTTCATCGTGCTGCTCAACGCCGGCTTCTCGCGCACCCGGGCGTATGTCTACAATTTGCTGTGCAGTTTGCTGGCGATCGCCGGCGGCCTGCTGGGCTACTACACCCTGGACCGCGCCAGCGAGCTGATTCCGTACGTGCTGGTGTTCGCCTCGTCAGGTTTCATCTACATCGCCGTGAGTGACCTGATGCCGCAGATGCAACGCCGCGCCACCCTACGCGAATCGGTGCCGCAAGTGCTGCTGATCGCCACCGGCGTTGCCATCGTGCTGTTCCTGACCCGCAACCACTGATCCTCCCGTCCCGCTTGCGCTGAAGCGCTTGCGGCCAGCGCCGCCCGGCGTATCATGGCGGGATGAACTCCAGAGAAAATAAACAAACGGAAGCGTTAGCGGCCCTTTCGGCCACCGACCGCGCTCGCCTGGATCGCCTGGCGACGATTGCGAAACTGAGCGCTGATGATCTGTGGACAGATGTCTGGCGTTGCGGTTTCGCCGACGTCGAGGAGGGAATTCTCGCCGACATCGAGGCCGACGAGTATTTTAAGTCCAATGCTGGCATCGCCAATGAGGAAGTGATGAGGCACATTAAGGACTTGATCGCGAATCACAGCAAGAGGAATTTAGATGGACGCCAAATCTAAACAGGCCGTGGCACTGGCTGCTCTCTCGGCAGCAGATCGGGCGCGGCTGGAGCGTTTGGCCGCTCGCGCCGACGTAAGTCTAGAGGCGATATGGTCCGACGTGTGGCTCTACGGGTTCGAAGATACGGAGGACAGCGTCGAGACGAATCTGGCTGCCGCCGACGACATTGCAGCAGGTCGGACGGTCTCCAACGAGGAAGTGATGGAAGGGCTGAAGCGGATACTGGATCGGAAGCCTTAGCCCCCAGTCGCCACAGGCCGCGCCGGGTCTGAGCACCACTCGCTCCACGAGCCGGGATATAGCGCCGCTCCCGGCAGCCCGGCGACCTCCAACGCCAGCAAATTGTGGCAAGCCGTCACGCCAGAGCCACACTGCATGATCGCCTGCGGCGCCGCCGCGAACAACGGTGAGAATTCCTGCTTCAACTGCTCGGCGCTTTTGAAGCGTCCATCCGGCGTCAGATTATCCTTGAAGAAGCGGTTCTTGGCGCCGGGAATATGGCCGCCGACCGGGTCGATGGTCTCGTTCTCGCCACGGAAACGGTCCGCCGCGCGCGCATCGACCACCACCCGCGTCTGCGTGACCAGGTTCGACTCCACATCCTCCACCGTGACCGTGTGCATCAGCGACGGCTTGTCGCCGATCGTGCCGCCCGAACGCGTGACCACCATCGTCACCAGCGGCAAGCCCTGCGACTGCCACGCGGCCAGGCCGCCGTCGAGCACCGCCACCGCCGGATGGCCGACCCAGCGCAGCAGCCACCACAGCCGCGCGGCGAACATGCCGCCGTGCGCGTCGTAGGCCACCACTTGCGTGTCGTCGTCGATGCCCCAGCCGCGCAGGGTGGCGATCAGCGCGGCGCGGTCCGGCAGCGGATGACGGCCGTGGAACTTGCCGTCCGCGCCCACCTTGGCGCCGGAGAGGTCGGTGTCGATATTGGCGAACTGCGCGTTCTGGATATGGCCGATGGCAAAGCCGTCGCGCCCCGCGTTCGGATTCATCAGGTCGTGCCGGCAATCGAGGATGACCCACTTGTCATCGTTCAGATGCTGGGACAGGTCGGCGGCGCTGATCAACGTGGTGTGCATGGTCCGGACTCCTTAGACTTCACTGGCGATGGGGTCGGTATTGGCGATGGCCTTACCGCGTTCGGTGTTGCGGGTATTGTAGAACGTCGCGGCCACGCCCGACGCCAGAATGATGGAAATGCCGGCCCAGCTATGCCAGCTGAACACGTCGCCGAACACCAGCACGCCCCAGATACTGGAGAAGACGATGCCGGTGTATTGCAGATTGGCGACCACCAAGGTCTGGCCGAGGCGGTAGGCGCGCGTCATGGCGATCTGCGCGCTGGTGGCGCACACGCCGATGCCCAGTAACAGCAGGGCGCCATGGATGGAGTTGATCGGATGCCACACGGCCGGTTTGTCGCCGGCAAAAAGGAAATTGCCGGCCACGCCGGCGACGATGTTCATCACCGCGAAGTAGAACACCACGCGGTTTTCCGGTTCGCCGGCCAGGCCCAGCTTGCGCACCTGCATATAGGCCATCGCCGTCAGCACGCTCGAGAACAGCGCGATCAGCGCCGGCACCAGCTGGTTGGCGTGGAAGGCCGGTTGCAGCAGCAGGGTGACGCCGACAAAACTCATCGCCACTGCCACCAGCAGCGGCCATTTGACCTGGTTCTTGGCATGCCACCAGCCCATCGCGAACAGCCATACGGCGATCCAGATCGGCGACAGGTAGTTGAGCGTCATGGCGGTGGCCAGCGGCAGGTTGGCGATCGAGTAGTACCACAGCCACAGCGAGATGACGCCGATCAGGCAGCGCCAGAAGTGCGCCATCGGCATTGTGGTGCGGAAGCTGCCGCCCTGGGCGCGGATGATCACCGCCAGCACGATGACGCCGACGATGCCCCGGTACATGACCATTTCAGACGTCGAGAACTCTTCGGAGGCCAGCTTCACGCACACCCCCATGATGGCGAACATGAAGCTTGCGAACAACATCCAAAGTGACTGCATCTGATTCCTTACATCTGCGTGAAACGGTTTTTATATGTCTATATTGGCGCGGTACCACTCGTGGAAGTGTTGCATGCCGTCTTCCATCGGCGACTGGTAGGGACCGGCGTCGCTGGTGCCGCGATCGAACAGGGCCTTGCGGCCGGCGTCCATGCGCAGGGCGATCTCGTCGTCCTCGGCCACGGTTTCCATGTAGGCGGCGCGTTCGGCCTCGATGAACTCGCGCTCGAACAGCACGATTTCCTCGGGGTAGTAGAACTCCACCACGTTGCGGGTGCGCTGCGGGCCGTCCGGCCACAGGGTCGAGACGATCAGCACGTGCGGATACCACTCGACCATGATGTTCGGGTACAGGGTCAGCCAGATGGCGCCGTATGGAGGTGGTTCGCCGCCACGGAACTTGAGCACCTGCTCCTGCCAGCGCTTGTAGATCTGGGAACCCGACTTGAGCAGGCCCTTGTTCACGCCCACGGTCTGCACGCTGTAGTCGCGGCCGAATTCCCAGCGCAGGTCATCGCAGCTGACAAAGCCGCCCAGGCCCGGGTGGAACGGTTCGACGTGGTAGTCCTCCAGATAGACCTCGATGAAGGTCTTCCAGTTGTAGTTGCAGATCTGCACTTCGGCATGATCGAACATGTAGCCGGAGAAATCCAGGTCGCCCGTCACCGACAGGTTCTTGAGCTTGTCCATGACGTTGTAGCCGTTCTGCTCGAACAGCAGCCCGTTCCAGCTTTGCAGCTGGGTCTTGGGCAGGTTCAGGCACGGCGTCTCGGCGAAGTGCGGCGCGCCGATCAGCTCGCCCTTGAGGTCGTAGGTCCAGCGGTGCAGCGGGCAAACGATGTTGTTGGCATTGCCACGGCCGTTGAACATCAGCGCCTGGCGGTGGCGGCAGACGTTGGACAGCAGCTCGAGCCCGTTTGCGTTGCGCACCAGCATACGCCCTTCGTTTTCGGAAACAAGGGTCGCAAAGTCGCCGACGTTCGGCACCATCAGTTCGTGTCCGACGTAACGCGGACCGGCCTGGAATAATTGCTGCATTTCACGCTGCAACAGCGCTTCGTCGAAGTAGACGTTTACCGGCAGTTGCGCGTGTGGACGCGCCAGCTTGGCGTGGGTACCCAGATCGGACATCCCAACCCCCCTTAATATGTACATCAAACCAAAGAGAGACAGAATCCGTAAAGACCTGAATTCAAGTTCGTTGAAAATGGTATTTCGGACAGAACCGGCGATTATAGCGTGTTTCATTCCCTGCCGACAGACGCTAGCGCTTGTTTTCTGTGCAAAAACTTGTAACAAACACATGCAGATCATGTATATGGGGTCGATTGCGATAAAATCCATAGTTCGCCAACGGTGCGGCCGCTATTGTTCCACCGGAGAAGGTGGTTTGTTCTAAAATAACGGGCTACACTGCGCTGGCGGGTATTGTTAACCGCAAGTTAGCCTGGAATTTGCCTTGAAGTTTGCCTTGAAGCCTGAGTGACTATGTCTAAGAAATTAACCGCCGACGCGACCGCCGCCGCCCCCGTCTCGTTTGAAGAAGCGATGGCGGAGCTGGCTACCCTGGTCGCGCAAATGGAAGCAGGGCAGCTGCCGCTCGAAGCGTCGGTGGCCGCTTACGCGCGCGGCTCGGAGCTGGTCAAGTTCTGCGCCGCCCAGCTCGAGAAAGTGGAATCCCAGGTCAAGGTGCTGGAGGGCGACATGCTCAAGCCGTTCGCGGAGACCGGCGAGGCCGAACAATGAGCGGCGCCTTCGACGACTGGATGAAAACCGTGCAGGCCGGGTCTGAAAACGATTTATCCGGTTTCCTCCCGACCGCGACGACGGTGCCGGCCAAGCTGCACGACGCCATGCGCTACGCGCTGCTCGGCGGCGGCAAGCGCGTGCGCCCGCTGCTGGTGTACGCGGCCGGCGCGCTGTTCGACGCCGACCCGGCCACCTTGGCGCGCGCCGCGGCCGCCGTCGAAATGATCCACGCCTATTCTCTGGTCCACGACGACATGCCGTGCATGGACGACGACGCGCTGCGCCGCGGCAAGCCGACCGTGCACGTCGCCTACGACGAGGCGACCGCGCTGCTGGTTGGCGACGCGCTGCAATCGCAGGCCTTCCTGGTGCTGTCCGAGGCGACCGGCGTGCCGCCGTCCCGCCAGGTGGCGATGCTGCGCCTGCTGGCGCACGCCTCCGGCTCGGCCGGCATGTGCGGCGGCCAGGCGATCGATCTGGACAGCGTGGGCCTGAGCCTGACCTTGGAACAGCTGGAGCAGATGCACCAGCTGAAAACCGGCGCGCTGCTGCGCGCCGCCGTGATCCTTGGCGCGCTGGCCGGCAAGGATCTGGGCGCGGCCGAACTGGCGGCGCTCAACACCTACGCGCGCGCCATCGGGCTGGCATTCCAGGTGGTCGACGACGTGCTCGACGCCACGGCCGATTCGGCTACCCTGGGTAAGACCGCCGGCAAGGACGCCGCCGACAACAAGCCGACCTACGTCTCGATACTGGGTCTGGAACCGTCGCGCGCGCTGGCGCAAACATTGCGGCTCGATGCGCACGCAGCGCTCGCGCCGTTCGGAGACAAGGCTCTGCGGTTACGCGAACTCGCGGATTTGATCGTGCAGCGGAAGGCATAAATGAACTTGCTACAAAATATAGATTCACCAGCCGATGTGCGCAAACTGGCGTACACCCAACTGACGCCGCTGGCGCACGAACTGCGCGCCTACCTGCTCGATTCGGTCTCCAAGACCGGCGGCCATTTGTCGTCCAACCTCGGCACCGTCGAACTGACCGTGGCGCTGCACTACGTGTTCAACACGCCGCACGACCGCATCGTCTGGGACGTCGGCCATCAGACCTATTCGCACAAGATCCTGACGGGCCGGCGCGAGCGCATGAACACCTTGCGCCAGCTGAACGGCATCTCCGGCTTCCCCAAGCGCGACGAGAGCGAGTACGACACCTTCGGCACCGCGCACTCGTCGACGTCGATTTCGGCCGCGCTGGGCATGGCGCAGGCGGCCAAGATCAAGGGCGAGCAGCGCCACGCGATCGCCGTCATCGGCGACGGCTCGATGACCGCCGGCATGGCGTTCGAAGCGCTGAACAACGCCGGCGTGCAGGACGACATCAACCTGCTGGTCATCCTCAACGACAACGACATGTCGATCTCGCCGCCGGTCGGCGCCTTGAACCGCTACCTGGCGCGCCTGATGTCGGGGCAGTTCTACGCCGCCGCCAAGAATGTCGGCAAGTCGGTGCTGCCAGGTCCGGTGCTGGAACTGGCCAAGCGCCTGGAAGAACATGCCAAGGGCATGGTGGTGCCGGCCACGATGTTCGAGGAATTCGGCTTTAACTACATCGGCCCGATCGACGGCCACGATCTGGATTCGCTGATCCCGACGCTGCAAAACATCAAGCAGCTCAAGGGACCGCAGTTCCTGCACGTGGTGACCAAGAAGGGCCAGGGCTACAAGCTGGCCGAGGCCGAGCCGACCCTGTACCACGGCCCGGGCAAGTTCAATCCGGCCGAGGGCATCAAGCCGGCCACCGCGCCCGGCAAGATGACCTACACCGAGGTGTTCGGCAACTGGCTGTGCGACATGGCGGCCGCCGACCAGAAGCTGGTCGGCATCACGCCGGCCATGCGCGAGGGTTCGGGCATGGTGCGCTTCGAGCAGGAATACCCGGACCGCTACTTCGACGTCGGCATCGCCGAGCAGCACGCGGTGACCTTCGCCGCCGGCCTGGCGTGCGAGGACATGAAGCCGGTGGTGGCGATTTACTCGACCTTCCTGCAACGCGCCTACGATCAATTGATTCATGACGTCGCGCTGCAAAACCTGGACGTGACGTTCGCGCTGGACCGCGCGGGCCTGGTCGGCGCCGATGGCGCCACGCACGCCGGTAATTACGATCTGGCGTATCTGCGCTGCATCCCGAACATGGTGGTCATGGCCGCGTCGGACGAAAACGAATGCCGCCAGATGCTCACCACCGGCTACCAGTACAAGGGACCGGCGGCGATCCGCTATCCGCGCGGCGCCGGCATCGGCGCGGCCATCAAGCCGGAGCTGACGACGATCGACATCGGCAAGGGCGAGATCAAGCGCAAGGGCCAGAAGATCGCGATCCTGGCGTTCGGTTCCATGGTTTCACCGTCGATGACTGCGGGCGATACGCTCGACGCGACCGTCGCCAACATGCGCTTCATCAAGCCGCTGGATGTGGAGCTGGTCAAGCAGCTGGCCGCCGATCACGATTACCTGGTGACGGTGGAAGAGGGCTCGATCATGGGCGGCGCAGGTTCGGCGGTGGCCGAGGCGCTGGCCGCCGAAGGCATCGTCAAGCAGGTGCTGATGATAGGCTTGCCGGACAAATTCATCGACCACGGCGATCCGGTCAAGCTGCTCGCCAGCGTGGGCCTGGATGGCGCCGGCATCACCGCGTCGATCAAGAAGCGTTTCGACAGCGCCGGCGACGAGCCGCGCCTGGTGGTCAACAACGGTTGATCCGCTTACGGTAATCCACCCGTCGCCACCTCTTTGGCCATCGCCTCGTATCCCGCATCGCCGGGATGCAGGTGATCGCCACTGTCGTAACGCGGCAGCATGCGCGCCGGCCGCGCCGGATCGCGCAGCGCCTTGTCAAAATCGACCACCGCGTCGAACTCTCCGCTTTCCCGTATCCACTGATTGACTTCGCGCCGTACCGCATCCTTCGCCGGCGTGAAATAGCCCTCCAACGGCGTGCCGCGCAGCGCGCCCTCGAACGGCAGCAACGTGGCGCCGACGATGCGCACCCCGCGCACGCGCGCCTGCGCGATCAACTGCCGATACACGGCGATCATACGCTCCGCCCGCATCGGCGGCTCGTCGGGCGCGAAGGCGCTTTGCGGCCAGCCGATGTCATTGATCCCCAACAGAATCACGACGGTCTTCACGCCTGGCTGGCTCAGTACATCCTGCTCGAAACGTGCTGCGGCGTTGACGCCCATGCGATCGCCCAGCAACCGCGCACCGGAGATGCCGGCGTTGACCACGGCGACGCCGTCCGCGCTTAAACGGGCGGCCAGATAATCCGGCCAGCGGCGGTCGCGGTCCGGTGTCGAGCCGTTGCCATCGGTGATGGAGTCGCCCAGCGCGACCACTATGCCTTTGCCATTTGGCGCTTCGACCAGGATGGCGCTGAGCAGCGCGCGGCCATGCATCGCTTGCGCATCCTTGGGCGTTTCCGTTCCGGTAGCGTTGCCGTCGACGATATGGCCGGTTTGCTGCGCGCCCCAGTGGAAGGTCTTCAACGGCGTTGCCTGCGGCAGGTAGACGCTGACCGCCAGCTTTTCCAAGGTGCCGACGCGCATATCGACAGGATCGCTGACCAGGGGCGCCCCGGCCGGAATGGTGGCTGCGCGCTTGCCGCCAAAAGTCAGCTCCCGCGCGGTACCGGCTGTGTCGCCGGCGCGGGCGATGCGTGCTTCTCCAATGATGATCGGCGCGTCGCCATAGCGGTTCGACAAGACGATGCGTACGCGCGCTCCGCCGACGCTGATGCGCACCGTTTCGCGCACGGTTTGCCGCTCCAGCGTGGCAGGTACGGCGGTCGGCAGCGGAAAATCCGCTCCCCATGTGGCTTGCGGGCTGGCGTACCAACTGGTGGTCCAGCCTCCCGTTCGTTCGGCCGCGTACAAAGGCGCCGCCAGTGTCAGTGCGGCGGCAAGTGCGAGATGGTTCAAGGTTTTCATCGTGGGCTCCTGTAAAACCGCACGATAGGTCATTCCGAATATCACGAGAAGACGCGTAATCGGACTATACTTCATTCAAATATCGAATAAACCAGCCATGGATACCATCCGATCATTACGCTGCTTCGTGCGCGCCGTCGAATTGGGCAGCCTGTCGGCGGTCGCGCGCGAAGAGCGCACCACCCAGCCCACCGTCAGCAAATTGATGGCGGCGCTGGAACGCGAACTGGGCGTGCGTCTGCTCGAGCGCAGCACCACCAGCCTGCAACCAACGCCGCAGGGAACCCGCTTCTATCGGCGTGCGCTGGGCGTGCTGGCGGAATACCAGGAGGCGGTGGCCGAGGCGCGCGGCCAGACCGACACGCCGGCCGGGCTGATACGCGTCAACGCGCCGGCGGCCTTCGGCCAGTTCCGGCTGAACGCCATGCTGGCGTCCTTTCTGGAGCAGTATCCGCAGGTCGACATCGAACTGATACTGGACGATCGCATGGTCGATCTGGTGAAGGAGGGCGTCGACATCGCGCTGCGCCAGGGCCGTGAATTGCCGCCGGACGCGGTAGCGCGCCTGGCCGGCGTCTCGCCGAGGCATCTGGTGGCGGCGCCGTTCTATCTGCGCCTGCGCGGCCATCCGCGCCTTCCTGCGGAGCTGGCGGACTTCGACTACATCCGCTTCGCCTGGCTGGCCGATGCCGACATGCTGACGCTGCACAGTGGCGACAAGGTTGAAAGCGTGGTCACGCGCGCCCGTTACCGCGTCAACCACGCGCTGGCGATTCGCGAAAGCCTGGCGGCCGGCGGCGGCATCGGACTGTGTCCGCTATGGCTGGTGCAGGATTTGCTCGACAGCGGGGCGCTGGTGCGCGTGCTCCCGGAGTGGGAGGGCCAGCCGCAGCCGCTGCACCTGCTGTCGCCCTCGCGCCGCTACCAGCCGCTGCGCGCGCGCTTGCTGCTCGATCATCTTGCGGCGCACATCGCGCGGCTGCCCGGCTACGTCAATTCGCAACCCGCGACCCGGAATCCTTCAACGGCAGGCGCGCGCCGCCACCATGGGGTCTGACCCTGTTGGGTCAGACCCCGCCTGGATTTGCGGGTTTGCTGCGGCGTTCGTGCTGCCACAGCACATCGCTACCGCCGCCGAAGCGGTTCAGCACCCGCGACAGCACGAACATCAGGTCCGACAATCGATTGACGTATTGGCGCGGATGTTCGTGGATGGTTTCCGTTTTACCCAGGGTGACGATGGCGCGTTCGGCGCGGCGGCACACGGTGCGGCACACGTGCGCCTGCGAGGCCGCGCGCGAACCGGCCGGCAGGATGAATTCCGTCAGCGCCGGCAGTGTCGCGTTGTATTTGGCAAGCAGCGTGTCGAGCCGCTCGACATGCGCCTCGGTGATCATCTGGTAGCCGGGGATGCACAATTCGCCGCCCAGATCGAACAGGTCGTGCTGGATCGTCACCAGCTCCTCGCGCAGGTCGGCCGGCATGTCCTCGCACAGCAGCAGGCCGATGTGCGAATTCAGTTCGTCGACTTCGCCGATCGAATGTATCCGTATGCTGTCCTTGTCGGTGCGGCTGCCGTCGCCAAGGCCGGTGGTGCCGCCGTCGCCGGTGCGGGTGGCGATCTTTGAGAGTCGGTTGCCCATGTGTGGCTCCTGGTGTGGATTATTTGCCGGCGATACTGGCGCGGGTGGGATCGTAGGGGTGGAAGCCGGGCGTGTTCCAGAATGCCTCGAGGCCCTTGGACTCGTACATGGCGATTTCCTCGTCATACATCGGGAACAGGCCGGCCAGGTAGATGGTGCGGTCTTGAAGTTCGAACTTGACCTGGTCCTTGTCCATGAACTGCGGACGGTAGACGAAGCAGGCGTTCATCGCGCTGTCGCCCGACATAGGCATATGCAGGGCGAACGACGACTGGTACGCGAACGCGCGCTTGCCGAAGAACTCCTGCGCGAGGTAGGCGGCGCCCTTGCCCCAGCCCCGATCGGTGGTCTTCAGCGTAAAGCTCAGCTCCGGCTTGCCGTGCACCCAATCAGGGTGGCCGGCATTGGACAGGCCGGCGGTGACGGCCGTCAGCATGCCCGCCGCCGGGAAGTCGGCGAAATAGAAGATCAGCATGCGGGGACGACCGCTCAGCGTGATATGGGCGATTTCCGTCGCCTGCATGTTGAAGCGCCGCTCCAGTGCCAGCAGCCACTCTTTTTCAAAATTGTATTCCATACTATTCCAATGGGTTGATATAGCGACGGCCGGGAGATTATACGCCGCACATCGGTCAAAGATATCGCCTGGCGGGACGTTTGTGCTTACAATCGAGGCTCACTCGTGTTTTCAGGCGCAGGTCCCATGAACACTGTCATACCCGAAGCGGAAGTACTAGCCGATATCGCCGCCCGCCGCGAGCAGGTCGCCGGTGCGCTGCGGCAGGTGCTGCCGTCGAGCGCCATCTTGTCCGCGCCGGAGGATACCCGGCCTTACGAGTGCGACGGCCTGGCCGCCTACCGCCAGTTGCCGATGATCGTGGCGCTGCCTGACAGCGAGGCGCAGATCGTCGCCGTGCTGCGTGTGTGCCGCGAGTTGAACGTGCCGATCGTGCCGCGCGGCGCCGGCACCGGCCTGTCCGGCGGCGCCATGCCGATCGCCGATGGCGTGGTGCTGTCGACCGCGCGCCTGAACCGCATCGTGAGCATGGATGCGTACTCGCGCACGGCGGTGGTCCAGCCGGGCGTGCGCAACCTCGCCATCTCAGAGGCGGCGGCGCAGCACCGCTTGTACTACGCGCCCGATCCGTCGTCGCAGATCGCCTGCACCATCGGCGGCAACGTGGCGGAGAACTCGGGCGGCGTGCACTGTCTGAAGTACGGCCTCACCGTCCACAACGTGCTGCGCGTGCGCATGGTGACCATCGACGGCGACGTGGTGGAACTGGGCGGCGAAGCGCTGGATGCGCCGGGACTCGACCTGCTGTCGGTTTTCATTGGCTCGGAGGGCATGCTCGGCATCGTGACCGAGGTGACGGTCAAGCTGGTGCCCAAGCCGGCGACGGCGCGCGTGATCATGGCCTCGTTCAACGAGGTGGTGGCCGGCTGCGAGGCGGTGGCCGCGCTGATAGCGGCCGGTATTATCCCGGCGGGGCTGGAGATGATGGACCAAACCTCGTCGCGGATGGTCGAACCGTTTGTCCAGGCGGGCTACGACACCGACGCCGCCGCGATTTTGCTGTGCGAGGCCGACGGCACCGCCGAGGAGGTGGAGGAGGAGATCGCCCGTATGTCCGCCGTGCTGCAGACAGCAGGCGCCAGCGCGATCGCCGTGTCGCAGTCGGAGGCGGAGCGCCTGAAGTTCTGGTCCGGCCGAAAGAACGCCTTTCCGGCCGCCGGCCGCATCTCGCCTGACTACTACTGCATGGACGGCACGATACCGCGCAAGCGCCTGGGCGAGGTCCTGACCGGCATCGCGCAAATGGAAACCAGATACGGCCTGCGTTGCGCCAATGTCTTCCACGCCGGCGACGGCAACCTGCACCCGCTGATCCTGTTCAACGCCAACGTCCCCGACGAATTCGAGCGCGCCGAAGCCTTCGGCGCCGAGATCCTGGCGCTGTGTGTGGCGGTGGGCGGCACCATCACCGGCGAGCATGGCGTGGGCATCGAGAAGATCGATTCGATGTGCGTGCAGTTCGCGCCGTCCGAGCTGGCGGCGTTCTTTTCTGTCAAGCGCGCGTTCGACCCGGCCGGCCTGCTCAATCCCGACAAGGCGATACCGACCCTGAACCGCTGCGCCGAATTCGGCAAGATGCGCGTCACCGGCGGCGTGCTGCCGTTCGCCCATCTGCCGCGTTTTTGAACGGAGCCACATGTCCGACGCATTGAAGGATACATACACAGACATCGCCGCGCAGCTTGGTGACCGCATCCGCGCGGCGACGGCTGCCGGAAAGCCCTTGCGCCTGCGCGGCGGCGGCACCAAGGACTGGTACGGCCAGGTGTTGGACGGCGACGTGCTCGACACGCGCGCCTATTCCGGCATCGTGTCGTACGAGCCGACCGAGTTGGTGATCACCGCGCGCTGCGGCACGCCGCTGGCCGAGATCGAGGCGCTGCTGGCGCGGCACAATCAAATGCTGGCGTTCGAGCCACCGCGCTTCGGGGCCGACTCGACGATAGGCGGCGTGGTCGCCAGCGCCTTGTCCGGGCCGCGCCGCGCCAGCGCCGGCGCCGTGCGCGACTTCGTGCTGGGCGCGGTGTTGATGGATGGCGGCGGCGAGGGACTGCGCTTCGGCGGCCAGGTCATGAAAAACGTCGCCGGTTATGACGTCTCGCGCCTGCTGGCAGGATCGCTCGGCACCCTGGGTTTGATACTTGAGGTGTCGCTCAAGGTGCTGCCGTTGCCGGTGAGCGAAACCAGCCTGCGGTTCGACATGAGCGAGATCGACGCGTTGACGCGGTTGAACGAGTGGGCGGGCCAGCCGCTGCCGATATCTGCCAGTTGCTGGCATCGGGGCGCGCTTTGGGTGCGCTTGTCCGGCGCGGGAGCTGCGGTGGACGCGGCGCGGCAAAGGCTGGGCGGCGAAGCGCTGGACGACGGCGTCGCGTTCTGGACATCGCTGCGCGACCAGACGCACGACTACTTCAACGGCGGCGCCTTGTGGCGCCTGTCGGTGCCGCCGGCGGCCAGCGCCATCATCCTGCGCGGCGAGCAGTTGATCGAGTGGGGCGGCGCCCAGCGCTGGCTCAAGGTGGGCGATTGCGACCCCGCGCAGGAGGCCGGTATTCGTAGCGCGGTGGCGGCGGCGGGCGGGCACGCGACGCTATTCCGTGGCGGCGACAAGCAGCTTGGCGTCTTTCATCCCCTGGCACCGGCGGTGGCAAAGATTCATGACCGGCTGAAGCAGTCCTTCGATCCGGCCGGGATCTTCAATCCCGGCCGCATGTATTGACAAGAATCCTATGCAAACCAATCTGGCCGATTTCATCAAGAATACCCGCGAAGGCGAAGAGGCCGACGCCATCCTGCGCTCGTGCGTCCACTGCGGTTTTTGCACCGCGACCTGTCCCACCTACCAGTTGCTGGGCGATGAGCTGGACGGGCCGCGCGGGCGCATCTATCTGATCAAGCAGGTGCTGGAGGGTGCGCCGGTCACCGCCAAGACGCAAACGCACCTGGACCGCTGCCTGACTTGCCGCAACTGTGAAACGACGTGTCCGTCGGGCGTGCAGTATGGGCGCTTGATCGACATCGGCCGCAAGGTGGTGGAGGAGCGCGTCGAGCGTCCGCTGATGGAGCGGCTGAAGCGCAAGGTATTGAAGGAGGGCTTGCCGCGCAAGTCGGTCTTCACGGCGGCCTTGCGCGCCGGGCAGCTTTTCCGTCCGCTGCTGTCGCCCGCGATGCAGGACAAGATCCCGGCCATGAAGAGCGCCGGGGCCTGGCCGACGCGCGAGCATGGGCGCAAGATGCTGGTGCTGGAAGGCTGCGCGCAGCCGGCCATGGCGCCCAACATCAACGCCGCCACCGCGCGGGTGCTCGATGCGGTGGGCGTGCAGTTGATTGTCGCCCCCAAGGCCGGCTGCTGCGGAGCGGTGCGGCACCACTTGAACGATCACGAGGCGGCGCGGGACGACATGCGCCGCAATATCGACGCGTGGTGGCCGTATGTCGAAAGCGGCGCGGTGGAGGCGATCGTCATGACGGCGTCCGGCTGCGGTTCGACGGTCAAGGATTACGGACATCTGCTGGCGCACGACAGCGATTATGTCGGCAAGGCGGCGCGCATCTCGATGATGACGCGCGATCTGAGCGAAGTGATGCCGGAGTTCGAGGAGGGGCTGGAGCGGCTTGGCGCCGTCATCGAGGAGCGTGTGGCTTATCATCCGCCGTGTACTTTGCAGCATGGGCAGCAGATACGCGGCAAGGTGGAGGGCGTGCTGCGCGCGGTCGGCGTCGACGTGACCTTGTGCGCGGAGAGTCATTTGTGTTGCGGCTCGGCGGGCACGTATTCGCTGCTGCAGCCGGAGTTGTCGTTACAGCTGCGCGATCGCAAGCTGGCGAATCTGGCCGACACCTGGGCGACCACCATCGTCTCGGCGAACGTCGGCTGCACCGCGCATTTGCAATCGGGGACGCAGACGCCGGTGCTGCATTGGATCGAATTGATCGATCGGGCATTGGCGGCGCCGAAGCGGCGCTGAGCCGCCACCAGCGTTAGCCTACCCCGCGAACAGCGGTATCTGCGCGGTGCCGCCGGCCGGCTCGTCGCTATGCAGGCTGACGATGGGCGGCAATGCGGCGGCGGCCTGCCACATCGGCGCCAGGTCGAAGCCGTCGACCCACGCCAGCACCTCTTCCGCCGGCATCGGCCGCGCGATCCCGTAGCCCTGCACCAGGTCGCAGCCCAGCCGCATCAGCATCGCCCCGTGTTCGACCGTCTCGACGCCCTCGGCGATCACGCCCAGGCCGAACGACCTGGCCAGGCCGATGACCGCGCTGACCAGGTGCAGATCGTCGCGGTCGACCAGCATGTTGCGCACGAAGCTTTGATCGATCTTCAGCAAATCCGCCGGCAACCGTTTGAGGTAGGACATCGACGAATAGCCGGTGCCGAAATCGTCCAGCGCGAAGCTGATGCCCAGCGCCTGGCAGTCGAGCATGATGCCGCGCACGTGGTTGATATCGCTCAGCGCCGACGATTCCAGGATCTCCAGCTCCAGCATGTGCGGCGGCACATCCGGGAACTCGGACAGGATGGCGGTGAGCCGGGCGACGAAATCGCCGCGCTGGAAATGGCGCGCGGCGATGTTGACGCTGATGACCCAGGCCGGATCGAAGGCGCGCCATTGCTGCAACTGGCGCAAGGCCTCGCGCAGCACCCATTCGCCGATGTCGACGATCACGTCGCTGTGTTCGACGATGGGCAGGAACTCCATCGGGCCGACCACGCCGCGCGATGGATGCTGCCATCGCAGCAGCGCCTCCATGCCGACGATGCGGCCCTTGCGCATGTCCAGTTTGGGCTGATAGTACAGCCGCAGCTCGCCTGCGCGCAGGGCCGAGCGCACCTCGGTGCGGCGGTTGTGGTGCGTGCGTACCTGCTCGTCGAGGTCCGCGTCGAAGAAGTGAAAGCGGTTGCGGCCCATGATCTTGGCCTGGTACAGCGCCTGGTCGGCGTGGCGCAGCAGGCTGTCGGCGCTCACTTCGTTGCCGGTGTAGACGGCGATGCCGGCGCTGGCCGACATCGCCACCGCCTGGCCTTCGCCCAGGTAGTCGCGCGACAGCGCCGACATCAGCCGATCCATCGCCACCTCCACGGCCGCGCGGGAATGCATCTCCGGCAGCAGCAGGACGAATTCATCGCCGCCCAGGCGCGCGGCGTAGTGGCGCTGGCCGGCGAAATCGTGCAGGCGGCTGGCGACCTGCTTGAGCACCTCGTCGCCGACGGCGTGGCCCAGCGTGTCGTTGACCTGCTGGAAGTGGTCCAGGTCGAACAGGCACACGGCCAGCAGGTAGTCCTGCTCGCGCGCGCGCGCGACCTCGTTTTCGAAGCGTGCCGCCAGCGCCGCGCGGTTGGGCAGTCCGGTGAGGACATCGTGGTTGCTTTGCCAGGAGATCTGCTGCATCAACTGACGGCGTTCGGTCACGTCGCGGAACACCAGCACCGAGCCTTGCACCTCGCCGTGGGCGGCGCGGATGCCATTGGCCGTGTACTCCACCGTGAATGTCTCGCCTCCGCGATGGCGCAGGCTCTGGTTGCCGACCTTGACCACGTCGCCGCCGTCGTAAATCGCCGACATCGCCTTGAGCAGCGAGTGCTGGCCGAAGTTATTCGCCAGGACGAACACCTGGTGCAGCTCCATGCCGCGCGCGAGCGGCTCGGACCAGCCGGTGAGGCGCTGGGCGACCTCGTTGATGGATTCGATCTTGCCCGTCAGGTCGGTGGTGATGACGGCGTCGCCGATCGACGCCAGGGTCACCTCGATGCGCTCCTTTTGCGCCTGCAACTGGTCCTGCGCGGCCAGCGTGCGTTGGAGCTGTTCGCTCAATTCCCTCTCGCTGGTTTGCAGCTTGCCCACCAGCGCCTGCACGCGCTGCGCCATGTTGTTGAAGGTAACCGCCAGCATGCGCGCCTCCAGGGTGCCGCGCACCGGCAGGCGCACGTCATGCTCGCCGCCCTGGAAGCGCCGGGTGACGTCGTTGAGGCGCTTGAGCATACGCTTGTTGGCGAAGATGATAATGCCCAGCAGCGTGTAGATCACGGTGACATTGAGGGCGGTGATGACCATCTGCTTCCAGACCGACTCCCACACCCTCGCCACCGGCAAGGTCGGATCGAATTCCAGCACCAGGCTGGCGGTGCCAATGTAGATGTGGCGGCGGATCGGCTCCAGTGGATGCAGCCTGGAGAACCATGCGGGGACGTCGGAGCGTGGCGGCGGCTGGCGCAGCGCCTCCAGATGGCCACCGGCGAAGTCGAGGCGGGCGGCGGCCAGGTCGGGACTGAGCAGCAGGGCGTCGGCCAGCGCGCTGTCGATGGCTGCGCGGTCCGGCACTGTCACCGAAGGCAGCAGCGCCTTGTGCAGATAGATGCCGATGTCGCTGGCGTCCTTTTGATAGCGCGCGTTGGCGTTGGCGGTCTCCCCCTGAAACAGCAAGGTGTAGCGCACGCCCACCACCATGGCGATGATGATGAAAATGGGCACGAACAGCCGGGAATACATTCCCATCCGCAGCCAAGGCGACAATAATTTTCCAAACACGGACATAGGGACTTGATTCGATGGGGCCAAGGGCCATTATTACCGAAAAGTTAACCTAAGGCACGTTTTTTGAAGAAGGGATCGCAGAATTTACGTGGTGTACTAGACAACGATATTATTCTGCCAGCAGTTTTTCGATGTCGGCGATCAGCTCTTCCGGCTTGGTGGCGGGGGCATAGCGGTTGAAGACGGTGCCGTCCTTGCGGATCAGGAACTTGGTGAAGTTCCACTTGATCGCCTCGGTGCCGAGGATGCCGGGGGCGTCCTTCTTGAGCTTGACGAACAGCGGGTGGGCGCGCTCGCCGTTGACGTCGATCTTGGCGAACAGCGGGAAGGTGACGCCGTAGTTTTTCTCGCAGAAGGCGCCGATCTCGTCGGCCTGTCCCGGCTCCTGTGAGCCGAACTGGTTGCAGGGGAAGCCGAGCACCGTCACGCCCTTGTCCTTGAACTGCTGGTAGACCTGCTCGAGCCCCTTGTACTGCGGCGTGAAGCCGCACTTGCTGGCGGTGTTGACGATCAGCAGAACCTGGCCCTGGTACTGGCGCAGGTCGACGGGCGCGCCCGTCAGGCTGTCGGCGGAGATGTCGAAGATGGTGCTCATGGCGATGCCTTCTATTAGATGATGCCCAGGTGTTCGGTGCCGGCGGACAGGTCGCGGTTTTTCGCGGCCTTGCCTTCGAGCTTGATGGCCAGCCGCAGGTCGTTGACGGAATCGGCGTTGCGCAGCGCGTCCTCGTACGTGATGATATCCGCTTCGTGCAAATCGAACAGCGACTGATCGAAGGTCTGCATGCCCAGCTCGCGCGACTTCTTCATCAGCTCCTTGATCTCGTGGACCTGGCCCTTGAAGATCAGGTCCGAGATCAACGGCGAGTTGAGCATGATCTCGATCGCCACCGCGCGGCCCTTGGCCTCCTTGCGCGGGACCAGGCGCTGCGAAATCATGCCCTTGAGGTTGAGCGACAGGTCCATCAGCAGCTGCTGGCGGCGTTCCTCGGGGAAGAAGTTGATGATGCGGTCGAGCGCCTGGTTGGCGCTGTTGGCGTGCAGGGTGGCCAGGCACAGGTGGCCGGTCTCGGCGAAGGCGATCGCGTGGTCCATGGTCTCGCGGTCGCGGATCTCGCCGATCTGGATCACGTCGGGCGCCTGGCGCAGCGTGTTTTTCAGCGCGACGGCCCAGTCGTCGGTGTCGACGCCGACCTCGCGCTGGGTCATGACGCAGTTCTTGTGCGGATGGACGTACTCGACCGGGTCCTCGATGGTGATGATGTGGCCGTAGCTGTTCTCGTTGCGGTGGTTGACCATGGCCGCCAGGGTGGTCGACTTGCCGGAACCGGTGGCGCCGACCATGATCACCAGGCCGCGCTTGGCCATGACGACGTCCTTGAGCACCTCGGGCAGGCCGAGGTCGTCGAGCTGGGGAATCTCGCTGGTGATGGTCCGCAGCACCATGCCGACCGAACTCATCTGCACGAACGCCGACACCCGGAAGCGGCCCAGGTCGCCGGGGCTGATGGCGAAGTTGGCCTCCTTGGTCAGCTCGAACGACGCGGTCTGCTTATCGTTCATGATGGAGCGGGCCAGGTCGACGGTATGGGCGGCGGTCAGCACCTGGGACGACACGGGCGTCATCTTGCCGTCGATCTTGATCGCCGGCGGAAAGCCGGCGGTGATGAACAGGTCCGAGCCTTTTTTGCTGGTCATCAACCTCAGCAGATCGAACATGAATTTGGAGGCCTGGTCGCGTTCCATAAGATTCCTTCAAAAGCGGGGTCAGTGCCGACATTCGGACACAAGCTCAACTTCAACTCCGGGGTCAGTGCCGACATTCGGACACAAGCTCAACTTCAACTCCGGGGTCAGTGCCGACATTCGGACAGGAGCTCAACGGCGGCGTGGCTGAGTTCGTGTCCGAATGTCGGCACTGACCCCGATGTTTTGTAGAGCCCGTGTCCGAATGACAGACTTGACCCCCGTGTTTTAACCGGGGAAGTTGTCCGGGGTTTTGGCGGCGCTGCGGGCGGCGGCGGCGGAGATGACGTTGCGCCGCACCAAGTCCGTGAGGTTCTGGTCCAAGGTTTGCATGCCGACGTTGCTGCCGGTCTGGATCGCCGAGTACATCTGGGCGATCTTCGATTCGCGGATCAGGTTGCGGATCGCCGGCGTGGCGACCATGATCTCGTGCGCGGCCACCCGGCCGGCGCCGTCCTTGGTCTTGAGCAGCGTTTGCGAGATCACCGCCTGCAGCGATTCCGATAGCATCGCGCGCACCATTTCCTTTTCGTCGGCCGGGAAGACATCGACGATGCGGTCGATCGTCTTGGCCGCCGACGAGGTGTGCAGGGTGCCGAACACCAAATGCCCCGTCTCGGCCGCCGACAGCGCCAGGCGGATCGTTTCGAGGTCGCGCAGCTCGCCGACCAGGATCGCGTCCGGGTCTTCCCGCAGCGCCGAGCGCAGCGCGTTGTTGAACGACAGCGTGTGCGGCCCGACCTCGCGCTGGTTGATCAGGCATTTCTTCGATTCGTGCACGAATTCGATCGGGTCCTCGATCGTGAGGATGTGGCCGTATTCGTTTTCGTTGAGGTGGTTGACCATTGCCGCCAACGTCGTCGACTTGCCCGAGCCGGTCGGGCCGGTCACCAGCACCAGGCCGCGCGGTTTCAACGCGAACTCGGCGAAGATCTTGGGCGCGTTGAGCTCCTCGAGGCTGAGGATCTTCGACGGGATCGTGCGCAGCACCGCCGAGGCGCCGCGCTCCTGGTTGTAGGCGTTGACGCGAAAGCGCGCCAGCCCCGGGATCGCGAACGAGAAGTCGACCTCCAGCATCTCCTCATACGCCTTGCGCTGGCCGTCGTTCATGATGTCGTAGATCATGCCGTGCACTTCCTTGTGCTCGAGCGGCGGCAGGTTGATGCGCCGCACGTCGCCGTGCACCCGTATCATCGGCGGCAGCCCGGCCGACAGGTGCAAATCCGAGGCCTTGTTCTTGACGGAGAATGCGAGAAGTTCGGATATGTCCATTTATAATCCCTGCCTGGCGTTGGTGTGATGACGCTTACCGCTGTCTTTTACTCGATGATTATGTCCCCGATCCCCCAAAACTTGCAAGCAATCACCGCGACTATCGTTGCCGCCGCTCAAGAATCCGGCCGCGCGCCGGACACGGTGCAACTGCTGGCCGTGTCCAAGACGTTCGGTCCGGAAGCCGTGCTGGAGGCGGTGCAGGCCGGCCAGCGGGCCTTCGGCGAAAATTATCTGCAGGAAGCGCTCGACAAGATCGCGGCGCTCAGCGCGCAGCCCCAGGTTGCAGCCACCACGCTGGAGTGGCATTTCATCGGCCCGATCCAGAGCAACAAGACGCGGCCCATCGCCGAACATTTCGATTGGGTGCACACGGTCGAGCGCGAGAAGGTCGCGCAGCGCCTGTCCGAGCAGCGGCCGGCCGGCATGGCGCCGCTGCAAATCTGTTTGCAAGTGAATATCAGCGGCGAGGCCAGCAAGAGTGGCGCCGCCCCGGAGGAGGTGGCGGCGCTGGCCCACAAGGTCGCGGCGTTGCCGAATCTGACGTTGCGCGGCCTGATGGCGATCCCCGAGCCGGCCGTGGAATTCGACCCGCAGCGCGCCGCGTTCGCGCGCTTGCGTGAGTTGTACGAGCAGCTGCGCGCCGACGGCCTGGCGCTCGATACGCTGTCGATGGGCATGTCGGCCGACATGCGCGCGGCGATCTTCGAGGGCGCGACCATCGTGCGCGTCGGCAGCGCCATTTTTGGAGCACGAACTTACAAGGCTTGATATGAAGATTGCATTTATTGGCGGCGGCAACATGGCCTCCACGTTGATCGCCGGCCTGGCCGGCAAGCTGACCGCCGGCGCGAACATCCATGTGGTCGATCCGAATCCGGCCTCGCTGGAAAAACTGAAGCAGCAATACGGCGTGACCACCGCCGGCGCCGCGGACGCCACGCTGGGCGCGGCCGACGTGATCGTGCTGGCGGTCAAGCCGCAGAGCATGCGCGAAGTGGCGGCGCAGTTGCTGCCGCTGCTGGACCAGGCCAGGCAGACCTTGATCGTGTCGGTGGCGGCGGGCATCCGCAGCGCCGACCTGTCGCGCTGGCTGGGCGGCTACGGCGCCATCGTGCGTTGCATGCCGAACACGCCGGCGCTGATCGGCATGGGCATCACCGGCATGTTTGCGGCCGCCGGCGTCAGCGACGCGCAAAAGCAGGCTGCCGACGACATCCTGCGCGCGGTCGGTCCGACCGTGTGGCTGGACGACGAGGCCAAGATCGACGCGGTGACGGCGGTTTCCGGCAGCGGCCCTGCCTATGTGTTTTACTTTATCGAAGCGATGCAGCAGGCGGCCGAGGAAATGGGCCTGAGCGCGGAGCAGGGCACGCAGCTGGCGCTGGCGACCTTTGCCGGCGCCGCGCAGCTGGCCAACCAGTCGACCGAGCCGGTGTCGCTGCTGCGCGAGCGGGTGACGTCCAAGGGCGGCACCACCTACGCGGCGCTGACCAGCATGGAGCAGGGCGGCGTGAAGGCGGCCATCGTCAAGGCGGTGAAGGCCGCCGCCGCGCGCGGCAAGGAAATGGGCGACGAGCTGGGCGCGGCCAACTAAGGTCGCGCCCGGACAACGGTGTCGCGTTTAATCAAGCCGCGCCCGAACGGCCGGGCCGCGTTTTAGCGGCGCGACACCAGGATGCCGAGCAGCACGCCGACGGCCGCGCCCACGCCGACCGCTTTCCACGGGTTGTCGCGCACATACACGTCGGCCACTTGCGCCACCTCGTGGCTGCGGGCGATGACGCTGTCCTCGAGTTTGCGCAGGTCGGTCCTGGCGGTGCGCAACGTGTCCTCGAAGCGGGCGCGGACCTCGGAGGCCTTGTCGCCGACTTGTTCGCCGGCATCGCTGAGATAGTGTTCCGCTTCGCCGATGGCGGTCTTCAAGCCGTCCATCAATTTGTCGCGTGCCGCGCCGCTGGCGGCCTGTCCGTTGGAGACGCCGTTGCCGTTCTGATGAGTTTGATCCATGGTGATGACCTCCTGTCTGTCGCTTGTTGAAAGGGGATAGCCGGTGCGGGCGCCAGTAGCGCGCGCCATCGCGCCGGGGCTATCGTTTCAGCGCAGCGCGTAATCGACGGCAATACCCGCAAACACCGCTGCACCCAGCCAGTTATTATGGCGGAAAGCGTAAAAACACGCGTCGCGCTCCCGTGCGCGGATCAAGGTGTAGTGATACAGCGCGATGCCGGTGGCCACCGCCAGGCCGGCGAGGAACCACAACCCCAATCCCATCTGCAGCCCGCACACCAGCAGCAGCGCCAGATGCACGCCGTAGCACAGCATGACGGCGGCGACGTCGTAGCGGCCGAAGGTGATGGCCGAGGTCTTGATGCCGATCTTCAGGTCGTCGTCGCGGTCGACCATCGCGTATTCGGTGTCATAGGCCAGCGCCCAGAACACGTTGCCCAGCAGTAGCACCCAGGCCAGCGGCGGCACGGTGGCCTGGACCGCGGCGAACGCCATCGGAATGCCGAAGCCGAAGGCGATGCCCAGGTAGGCTTGCGGGAGTGCAAAGAAGCGCTTGAAATAGGGATAGGTGCCGGCGATGATGACCGCCGCCACCGATAACTGCTTGGTCAGCGTGTTGAGCGGCAGGATCAGGCAGAACGAGACAATCGCCAGCCCGGCGGCGATGGCCAGCGCTTCCTTGCCGCTGATGCGCCCGCTGGTGATGGGACGCTGCGCGGTGCGTTTGACGTGCTTGTCGAAGTCCTGGTCGGCGTAGTCGTTGATCGCGCAGCCGGCCGAGCGCATCAGCAGTGTGCCAAGCGAGAAGATCACGATCAGTTTCCAGTCCGGTATGCCGCCGGAGGCCAGCCACAGCGCGCATAGCGTCGGCCACAGCAGCAGCAAGGTGCCGATGGGTTTGTCCAGTCTGACCAGGCGGAAATACAGCTGCAGCTTGTTCATCGATTGCGTCGCTTGAAGGGAAAGACTGGCATTATCGCAAATCTTTCGAGCGGGACGGCCTGGGCCGGCCGCTTTATTCCTCGCAGAGGGTGGTGATGCCCGGCAGGTTGCAGGAGGCGACGACTTCGCAGACGGCGTCGATGGCCGCCTTGCGGGTGAAGCTCTTGCGCCAGACGATGACGACGCGGCGCGATGGCTGCGGCGCGTCGAAGTTGCGGAACTGCAGCATGCCTTCGGTGGTGTTCATGTCCGGCACCGAGGCGCGCGGCAACACGGTCAGGCCGATGCCGCTGGCGACCATGTGACGGATGGTTTCCAGCGACGAGCCTTCGAAGGTGCGCTGCATGCCGTTGCCGGGCGCCGAGAAGCGCGCCATTTCCGGGCACACTTCCAGCACCTGGTCGCGGAAGCAGTGTCCGTTACCGAGCAACAGCATGTTTTCGGTCTTGAGGTCGTCGGCGGGGATGGTCTTGCGTTTGGTCCACGGGTGCTGGGCCGGCATGGCGACCACGAACGGCTCGTCGTACAGTGCCTGCATCGCCATGCCGTGGTCGGGCAGCGGCAGCGCCATGATGGCCGCGTCGAGCTCGCCCTGGCGCAGCATCTCCAGCAGCCGCACGGTGAAATTTTCCTGCAAAATCAACGGCATTTGCGGCACTTTGTCGATCATGCCCTTGACCAGCGGCGGCAGCAGGTATGGGCCGATGGTGTAGATCACGCCCAGGCGCAGCGGGCCGGCCAGCGGGTCTTTGTTCTGTTTGGCCAGTTCCTTGATCGCGGCGGTCTGCTCCAGCACGCGTTCGGCCTGGGCCACGATTTGCGCGCCCAGCGGGGTGACCGAGATCTCGGCGCCGCCCCGTTCGAACAGCACCACGCCCAGCTCGTCTTCGAGTTTTTTGATGGCGACCGACAGCGTCGGCTGCGCAACGTAGCAAGCCTCGGCGGCGTGTCCGAAATGTTTCGCTCGCGCAACGGCTACTATGTATTTCAGTTCGGTCAGAGTCATGAATCTATTTGAACACAGGCAATGTACAGATGCAATAATTGTGGGGCAAGAAAGGTCATTGTAGCGGAATGGTGTCGATATAATGCACCTTGGCGGACCAAGCCGGAGAAAGAAGGGTGTTATGTCCACGACATTCGGACCGCGAAGAACCCAAGTAATCACATCGAGAAGACTTACATGCCCCAATTTGAAGACAAGCTCTGCACCCGTGAACAACTGGCCGCGCGCGTGGCCGCGCTGCCCAAACCGGTGGTGCTGACCAACGGCGTATTCGATATCCTGCACCGGGGCCACGTCACGTATCTGGCGCAGGCGCGCGCGCTGGGGGCGTCGCTGGTGGTCGCCGCCAACACCGACGCGTCGGTCAAGCGGCTGGGCAAGGGCGACGACCGGCCGCTGAACAACTGCGCCGACCGCATGGCGGTGCTGGCCGCGCTGGAGTCGGTCAGCCTGGTGGTGGATTTCGACGAGGACACGGCGCTGGAGGTGGTGCAGCAGGCACGGCCCGAGATCTACGCCAAGGGCGGCGATTATCAGATGGATGCCATTCCGGAGGGTAAGGCGGTGCTGGCGTACGGCGGGCAGGCGATCGCGATCGATTTCGAGCATGACCGCTCGACCACCAAATTGTTGACCAAGGTGCGCGCGCAGCGTCCGGCATGAGGCTGCTGCTGATCGCCGTCGCGGTGCTGGTGTTCATCGGCGTGCTGTGGGGGCCGGTGACGTATGTGGCGTGGCGGCTGTGGCAGCGCGGCGATCCGGTCGCGTTCCGGCAGCTGCGGTTCATGCTGCCGGCGCAGCTGATGGCGGCGGTGGCGCTGGCCTTCACGGCCGATGTGCTCGGCATGCGCAATCCGCCGGCGCTGTTTGCCGCCTCGACGGTGATCGTCAGCGCTATCGGCACCGGCGCGCTGGCGCTGGCGCGCTATGTCGCCAGGCGCAAACGTCGATAATGTATTTCAGGCGCCGCCGTCGTAGCCGTTCTGGCGCCAGGCTTCGAAGACCACCACGGCCACCGTGTTCGACAGGTTGAGGCTGCGGTTGTCCGGACGCATCGGCAACCTGATGCGCTGGGCCGGTGGGAAATTCTCGCGCAGCGCCGGTGGCAGGCCGCTGGTCTCGGAACCGAACACGAACACGTCGCCCGGCTGGAAGCTGGCCTGCGCGAACGGCGACGAGCCGTGCGTGGTCATCGCGAACATGCGCGCCGGATCCGGCTGCAGGTCCGCCAAAAACGCTTGCCAGTCGGCGTGCACCTTCATCTTCGCGTATTCGTGGTAATCCAGCCCGGCTCGCTTCATCTTGGAATCCTCCAGCGGGAAGCCCAGCGGTTCGATCAGGTGCAGCTGCGCGCCGGTGTTGGCGCACAAACGGATGACGTTGCCGGTGTTCGGCGGAATTTCGGGATGGACCAGCACTACGTGAAACAAAATGTTCTCCTCAAACCTTTAATATTCAATGCGCAATTCAATGTGGCGGCGTGCGCGCGAACACCAGGTTGCTCACGCGCGCGGCGCCGTGGCGCTTCAGGGTGGCCGCCAGTTCGTCCAGGGTGCCGCCGCTGGTCATGACGTCGTCGACGATGCCGATATGCCTGCCGCGCACCAGCGCCGGGTCCGGCACCGCGAACGCGCCGGCGATGTTGCGCTGGCGTTGCTCCGGCGCGACGCTGCTTTGCGCCGTCGTGTCGCGCACCCGGGCCGTCAGGCGCGGATGCAGCGCGACGCCGAGGCTGCGCGCCAGCGGCCGGGCGATTTCCAGCGCCTGGTTGTAGCCGCGCTCGGCCAGCCGGCGCGGTCCCAAGGGCACCGGGCAGATCAGCGCCGGCAGCACGAAGCCGGGCTGCTGCAACACGGCGTCGCGCAGCAGGCGGGCAAACAGCACGGCCAGCGCCAGCCGGTGGCCGAATTTCAGTTGCAACACCATTTGGTCGACCGGCATCGCGTAGTCGGCCGCCGTCAAGGTGACGTCGAAGGCGGGCGGATGCGTGGCGCACAGGCCGCACAGCCGACGATCGGGCACGGCGCGTGGTCGCCTGCCTGGCTGGGGTTGCGCATCCGGCTGCACCACCGCGCCGGGCAACGGATTGGCGCAGCAAACGCAGCGCGCGAGCGCGACATTGGCGCCGAAAAATTGCGCCGCGCAATCCGGACACAGCGCTTCGTCGCTGCCGAGGCCGCACAGCGCGCACGATGTCGGCAGCAGCGATCGCAAGACTCCGGCGCTGGTGCGCCGCAACAATCCGCCGGCAGGGCCGGCCCTGGCGCCCCGGTCGGCGTCCGTTGTTTCTTCGTTCAGCTTGCCTCGCATGCCACGCTCCAGGCAAAAAACGCGCGCCATCCGCGTCGCATTCGCGTTCAACCATGTACACTGCCGACATTATCGCATTACAGACCACCCCACGATGCATGTGCCCGCAAATCCGCCCAAACTGAGTGCGCCTATCGATCTGGAGCGTGTGCGCGCGCTATTTTCCCGCCCTGAACGCATCGCACCGGCCGATTTCCTGCGCCGCGAAGTGTCGTCGCGCATGTTCGACCGATTGGAACTGATCAAGATCGCGCCGCAGCGCGTGCTCGACGCCGGCTGTGGCGCCGGCGCCGACCTGCCGCTGTTGCAGAAATCCTACCCAGCCGCCCAAATCGTCGGCCTCGATTCGGCCGAGGCGCAGTTGCGCGCCGCGCAAGGCCAGTCGGCCAGGCAATCGTCGCTGAACCAGCTGCTGAGCAAGCTGTTGCCGTCCAAGACAGGCGTCGACCTGATGTGCGGGGATTTCGCCGAATTGCCGCTGGCGCCGAACTCCGTTGACCTCGTGTGGTCTAACCTGGCCCTGCATTGGCATCCCCAGCCGGATCGCGTGTTCGCCGAATGGCGCCGCGTGCTGCGTGTAAACAGTCTGCTGATGTTTTCCTGCTTCGGTCCCGATACCTTCTGCGAGTTGCGGGCGGCGTTCGCCGAGGCCGATCTGGCCCAGCACGCGCTGCCGTTCGTCGATATGCACGACTTCGGCGACCAGCTGGTGGAGGTCGGTTTTTCAACGCCGGTGCTGGACATGGAAGTGATCACCGTGACCTACGACACCCCGCGCGCGATGCTGGCCGATGTGCGCGCGCTGGGCGGAAATCCTCTGGGAACGGTGAGCAGGGGACTGATGGGCAAACACGCCTGGCAACGCATGCTGGACGCGCTGGAAAAGACCCGCCGTCCGGACGGCAAGCTGGGGCTGACGTTCGAGGTGATTTACGGGCACGCCTTCCGGCCGGCGCCAAAAGTGACTTCCAAAGGTGAAGCCATCATTCGCTTCGATCTGCCCCGCAAGCCGCGCCAGTAGCGGGTTTGCGGCTGTTTCACCTTTTGTTTAACATTTCGCACTGTGGTAAAGCTGAGTGCGCTGAGAGGCACGGAAGAGTTGCAAAATGGATTATTTGTTGATGTGCGCCGTTGTTGTTATATATAATCATCGACTAATTTTGCCAGCATGTCACGTCGCCAGCTATCACCCACCGACGCGAGGCGAAAGCAGTCAGAACGAACAAGAACAAGCAGTTGAATTAAGCAGAATCAGGCTTTTATGTTGTCCCTAGGCAGTATGTAGGGACGACAATAAAAGTCTCAAGGTCCCGCCGGGGCCGCGTTGAAGAAGTTTTTCAAACGTGGCTGGCATGGGGCCTGAAGTTGTTTAAGGAGCGGCGCCGGTTCAGTTCACCGAAATCCGGAGTCGTTAAAAAAATATTTTTTAATTTCTTGGGTGGTTGGGGAAAACATGACACATGCGAAGCGACTTCAATCGTTGATGCTCGGGCTGACGATGACGGCAGCCAGTATCCCAGCGTGGGCGGCGGAGACGGCGGCAGGCACCTATGGTCCGGCGACCGGCGGCACCGGCGGCCCCGTGCCCGGGCAGGTGAACCTGCAACCGCCCGCGACCCAGATCGCTTCCCAAATCTACGACTTGCACACCTGGATGATGGTGGTCTGCCTGGTCATCTTCGTCGCCGTGTTCGGCGTGATGTTCTACTCCATCTTCAAGCACCGCAAGTCGGTCGGCCACAAGCCGGCCACCTTCCACGAATCGACCGCCGTTGAAATCGCGTGGACGGTGGTGCCGTTCCTGATCGTCATCGGCATGGCGCTGCCCGCCACCCGCACCGTGGTCGGCATGAAGGACACCTCCAACGCCGACATCACCATCAAGGCCACCGGCATGCAGTGGAAGTGGGGCTACGACTACCTGAAGGGCGACGGCGAGGGCATTTCCTTCCTGTCGAACCTGAAAACCCCGCGCGCGCAAGTGGGCGCGCCAGGCTTCGCGCCGACCGAGGCGCGCGGCGACAACTACCTGATGGAAGTCGACAACGAAGTGGTGGTGCCGGTCAACAAGAAGATCCGCATCGTCACCACCGCCAACGACGTGATCCACGCCTGGTCGATCCCGGCCTTCGGCGTCAAGCAGGACGCCATCCCCGGCTTCGTGCGCGACACTTGGTTCAAGGCCGACCACACCGGCACCTACCGCGGCTATTGCTCCGAGCTGTGCGGCAAGGAACACGCGTTCATGCCGATCGTGGTCAAGGTCGTCACCGACGCCGAGTACAAGACCTGGGTCGACGGCAAGAAAAAAGAAATGGCCGCGCTGGCCGACGATCCGACCAAGACCTGGACCATCGATGAACTGAAAACCCGCGGCGAGAAGGTCTACACCGCCAACTGCGTGGTCTGCCACCAGGCCACCGGCAAGGGCGTGCCGAACGCCTTCGCGCCGCTGGACGGCTCGGCCGTGGTCAACGGCCCGAGAGCCGATCAGATCCATGTGCTGCTGAACGGCCAGAAGAGCGGCAAATACCCGGCCGAGATGCCGGCCTGGAAGCAATTGTCGGATACCGACATCGCCGCCGTCATCACCTACACCCGTAACAGCTGGTCGAACAAGGCCGCCGAAAACATCGTTCAACCGGCCGAAGTCATGGCTGCACGTAAGTAATCAGGAGCGTTACAAATGAGCACAAGCACCTTGGATCACGCACACGATCACGCACACGATCACGCTCACGACCACCCGCACGGGCTGTCGCGCTGGTTGTTCGCCACCAACCACAAAGACATCGGCACGCTTTACCTGTGGTTCTCGTTTGTCATGCTGCTGTCGGGCGGCGTGTTGGCGCTGATGATACGCAGCGAGCTGTTCAAGCCGGGCCTGCAATTCTTCCAGCCTGAATTCTTCAACCAGCTGACCACGATGCACGGCCTGGTGATGGTGTTCGGCGCCATCATGCCGGCCTTCGTCGGCTTCGCCAACTGGATGATCCCGCTGCAGATCGGCGCCTCGGACATGGCGTTCGCGCGCATGAACAACTTCTCGTTCTGGCTGCTGCCGCCGGCCGCGCTGCTGCTGGCGACCTCGTTTCTGGTCCCGGGCGGCGCCACCGCCGCCGGCTGGACCCTGTACGCGCCGCTGTCGACCCAGATGGGACCGGGCATGGACATGGCCATCTTCGCGATGCACCTGATGGGCGCCTCGTCGATCATGGGCTCGATCAACATCATCGTCACCATCCTCAACATGCGCGCGCCCGGCATGACCTTGATGAAAATGCCGATGTTCTGCTGGACTTGGCTGATCACCGCCTACCTGCTGATCGCCGTCATGCCTGTGCTGGCCGGCGCCATCACCATGACCCTGACCGACCGCCACTTCGGCACCACCTTCTTCAACGCGGCCGCCGGCGGCGACCCGGTCATGTACCAGCACATCTTCTGGTTCTTCGGCCACCCCGAGGTGTACATCATGATTCTGCCGGCGTTCGGCATCGTCTCGCAGATCCTGCCGGCGTTCGCCCGCAAGCAGCTGTTCGGCTACGCGTCGATGGTGTACGCCACCGCGTCGATCGCGATCCTGTCGTTCATCGTCTGGGCCCACCACATGTTTACTACCGGCATGCCGGTGACGTCGCAGCTGTTCTTCATGTACGCCACCATGCTGATCGCGGTGCCGACCGGCGTGAAAGTGTTCAACTGGATCGCCACGATGTGGAAGGGCTCGATGACGTTTGAAACCCCGATGCTGTTCGCGGTGGGCTTCATCTTCGTGTTCACCATCGGCGGCTTCACCGGCCTGATCCTGGCCGTGACCCCGATCGACATCCAGTTGCAGGACACCTACTATGTGGTGGCGCACTTCCACTACGTGCTGGTGGCCGGCTCGCTGTTCGCGCTGTTCGCCGGTTTCTACTACTGGTCGCCGAAGTGGACCGGCCACATGTACAACGAGACGATGGGCAAGGCGCACTTCTGGCTGTCGCTGATCACCTTCAACGTCACCTTCTTCCCGATGCACTTCCTGGGGCTGGCCGGCATGCCGCGCCGTTATGTCGACTACTCGGCGCAGTTCACCGACTACAACATGATCGCCACCATCGGCGCCTTCGGTTTCGGGCTGTCGCAGGTGTTCTTCCTGTTCGGCGTCATCATCCCGACCATTCGCGGCGGCAAGAAAGCCGAAGCGAAGCCGTGGGATGGCGCCGAAGGGCTGGAGTGGACCGTGCCGTCGCCGGCGCCGTTCCACACCTTTGAAACCCCGCCGCAGTTCAAGTAACGCGGTTGGATTAAGATCATGTCAGAACATAAGAAGCCGAACAACGCGCGCACCGGCTGGATCCTGGCCGGGCTGGCGCTGTTCTTTTTCCTTTCCGTGTTCGTCAAGCGGATGTGGTTGAGTTAAGCGTTGAGCACAGATAAAGAAACCAGCGGCTTGAACCGCACCCTGCTGGGCAAGCTGATCGTCATCGCCGTGGTGATGTTCGGCTTCGCCTACGCGCTCAATCCGTTCTACCGACAGATCTGCGAAGCGCTGGGGCTGAACGTGCTGACGCAAAAGGATGGCACGGTCGAGTTCGACAAGAACACGCAGGTCGACAAGACCCGCAACGTTGTCATCGAGTTCGACGCCAACGCGCAGGGACCGTACCGCTTCCGCCCCACGGTGACGAACATGACGGTGCACCCGGGCGAGCTGGCGACGGTGATGTACGAGGTGGTCAACACGCAGAACCGCGATGTCGCGGCGCAGGCGATACCAAGCTACGCGCCGCAAAACGCGATGCAGCATTTTAAAAAGGTCGAATGCTTCTGCTTCAAGCAGCAGGCTTTGAAACCGAACGAGGCGCGGCAGATGCCGGTGGTGTTCTTCATCGACCCGGCGCTGCCGAAGGACGTGAAGACGATCACGTTGTCGTACACCTTCTTCGAGGTGGGCGGGATGGATAAAACTGCGGCCAAGACCGCCGCGGTGAACGGGGGCGCTCAAAATGCCGTCCGATAAAAAGGAAAGCGCGTCGTTCCTGTACTCGTTGCGGGCGGTGTTCTGGTCGTTTTTCGGCCTGCGCAGGAAGAGCGATTTCGATACCGATTCGGCAAAGCTGAATCCGCTGCACATCGTCATCGCCGCCCTGATTGGCGTGGCCGTTTTCATCGGCCTGTTGATCACGATAGTCAAATTAGTAGTGGCACAATAAAAGTAGCATCCTCGAATAAATGATTTAGGGAGATGAAGATGAGTTCACAGGTCGGTTCACACGCCGGTTCGCACAACGCCACGGCGCCGTACTACTTTGTGCCGGGGCCGTCCAGATGGCCGCTGTTCGCCGGTCTGTCGCTGTTGATCACGATGGTCGGCGCCTCCGGCTGGGTGAACGACGCATCGTGGGGCATGCCGGTCAACTTTATTGGCCTGGCGGCGATCATCACCGTGCTGTATTTCTGGTTCGGCGACGCCATCAAGGAATCCGAAGCCGGGCAATACAGCCAGCGCATCGACTACTCGTACCGCTGGTCGATGGCCTGGTTCATCTTCTCGGAAGTGATGTTTTTTGCCGCCTTTTTCGGCGCGCTGTTCTACGCGCGCACGATCACGATGCCGTGGCTGGGCGACCTCGACCACAAGTTCATCTGGCCTGACTTCGCCGCGCACTGGGGCAACACCGGCCCGGCCGGCACGGTGGAAACCTTCAGCACGATGGGCCCGTTCCCGATTCCGACCATCAACACTGCGTTGCTGCTGACCTCGGGCCTGACGTTGACGATTTCGCACCACGCGTTGCGCGCCGGGCATCGCGCGCAGACGGCGATCTGGCTGTTCGCAACCGTGCTGCTGGGCGCCATCTTCATGGGTTTCCAGGCGTACGAATACATGCACGCGTACTCGGAACTGAACCTCAAGCTGACCTCGGGCATCTACGGCTCGACGTTCTTCATGCTGACCGGCTTCCACGGTTTCCACGTCACGATGGGCGCGATCATGCTGTCGGTGGTGCTGTACCGGGTGCTGAAGGGCCACTTCACGCCGGACAACCACTTCGGGTTCGAAGGCGCGGCCTGGTACTGGCACTTTGTCGACGTGGTCTGGCTCGGTTTGTACGTTGTCGTGTACTGGCTGTAAGGGCGCAGCGTTATAATGCCGCGACGGGTTCGTCGCGGCGCAAAAAGCCGCAGACGGGAACGCCCGCTGCGGCTATTTTTTTAACTGCAACTCCGGGGTCAGGTCCACTTTTTCTACACGGTCTGGACTGTAAGTCGTGAAAATTCCGCCCCAAGGTTGGGTTCGTGTAGAAATGGTGGACCTGACCCCGGAGTTTAGGTGCGGATGCCGGTAGGGTGGATGTAGCCGAGCTTGTAGAAGAGCAGGATCAGCAGGAACAGGGCGATCGATAGCCCGACCCGCAGCGCGAGCGCGTTGACGGTGTTGTTGCTTTTGCCCTTGTCGCGCATCAGGAAAAACAAGGCCGATCCCAGGCTGCCCAGTATCAGGATGAACGCGATGGCGACAGCAATTTTCATGACAGGACCGGGCGGTGAAATGATTGAGGCTCCATTGTAATGCCTATTAGCTTCCGCTTTAAATTGATCCCTTTCGTGGCGACCGTGCTGCTGGTGACGCTCGGCATTCAGCTGGGCAACTGGCAGGAACGCCGCGCCGCGCAAAAAATCTCCGCACAGGATAAACTTGCTCAAGGTAACCTCGCCGGGCCGCTGCTGCTCGACGGTAAGCCGCTCGACGCCGGCGCCGTCGAATTCCGCCGCGTGACTGCGACTGGCCGGTTCGTCGCCGACTGGCCGCTGTATCTGGATAATCGGCCCTATCAGGGACGCTCCGGCTTTTACGTGCTGATGCCGTTTAAGATCGCCGGATCGGGCATGCATGTGCTGGTCCAGCGCGGCTGGCTGCCGCGCGATTCGGCGCAGCACGACAAACTGCCGGCCTACATCACGCCGACGGGCGAGGTGACGCTGGAAGGTGTGGCGCGCCTGAACCCGGGCCGCGTGATGCAGCTGGGTACGGCGCCGCCGCTGGCGCCGAACGCGATCGTGCAGAACGCCGATCCATTGCACGTGGCCGAGCAGAGCGGGCTGACGATGCAGCCGTTCGTGCTGCAGCAGACGGCGCCGGCCAAGCCGGGCGGCGACGATGCCGGCATGGCGCGCGATTGGGCGCTGCCGGCGATGAGTGTCGAAAAACATCAGGGCTACGCCTTCCAGTGGTACGCGCTGGCGGCGATGGCCGTTGTCTTCTTTGTTGTGAACGGATTCAGACGTGCAAAACCCGCCAAATAATCAAACCTCCCGTGGCCGCTGGAAGCTGATGGCCGTGCTGGCCGTGTGCGCCGCGCCGCTGATCGCTTCGTATTTCATGTATTACGTGGTCAAGCCCAAGGGCGGCGTGACCAACTACGGCACCCTGATCGATCCGCGCCTGCATCCGATTCCGCCGATGGCCAGCACCACCCTGGACGGCAAGCCGGCCACCCTGGACAACTACAAAGGCAAGTGGATCATGCTCAAGGTGGGCCCGTCCGAGTGCTTGCAGGAATGCCAGGACCAGCTGTTCGCGATGCGCCAGCTGCGCACCATGCAAGGCAAGGAGATGGAGCGCATCGAGCGCGTGTGGATGATCACCGACCGCGAACCGCTCGATACGGTGCTGATGCGCGTCAACGACGGCACCCGCATGCTGCGCGCGCCGGCGGCCGTGGTCGACAAGTGGCTGCCGCTGGACAAGTCCGCACCGGCCGACAAGGTCGCCGACCACGTCTACCTGATCGATCCGCTGGGCAACCTGATGATGCGCTTCCCGAAAGGCGCCGTCTCCAGCGACACCGAAAAAGTGCGCAAGGTTCACAAGGACCTGTACAAACTGCTTAAAGCTTCGGCGATCGGATAGCCATCATGCACATGACCCTGATCCAAATGGCGGTCACGGCGTTGCTGGTCGCGCTGCTGCCGCTGTCGCTGGTCTACACCTCGTCCGACGCCAGCAAGTACCGCAAGCTGGTGTGGGTCAGCGTGTTCCTGACGTTCGACCTGATCGTGTTCGGCGCCTTCACCCGCCTGACCGATTCCGGCCTGGGCTGCCCGGACTGGCCGGGCTGCTACGGCGCCGCCAACCCCTTCCTGGCGCACGCCCAGATCGTTGCCGAGGAAACCCTGCGCCCGACCGGCCCGGTGACCGTGGTCAAGGCCTGGATCGAGATGATCCACCGCTACCTGGCAATGGCGATCGGCGTGCTGATCGTGGCGATGATGGCGCAGGCGTGGTACCGCTGGATCAAGTCCCAGCGCACCCGCGTCGAGTACGCGCCGGCGATGCCGACCTTCCTGTTCTTCTTCGTCTGCCTGCAGGGCGCGTTCGGCGCCTGGACCGTCACCCTGAAGCTGCAACCGGTGATCGTCACCATCCACCTGCTGCTGGGCATGGGATTGCTGGCGCTGCTGGTGTGGTACGGCGGCCGCCAGAACCAGCTGATCTCGCCGGTGCGTACGGTGACGGCCTCGCCGCCGGCGATGCGCAACATCCGCCTGCTGGCGGGCGCTTCGGCGATGATCCTGCTGGTGCAGATCGCGCTGGGCGGCTGGGTCAGCACCAACTACGCGACCCTGGCCTGCACCGATTTCCCGCTGTGCGGCGGCAAGCTGGTGCCGGAGATGGACTTCGAGCACGGCTTCACCCTGTGGCGCGAGCTGGGCAAGACCGCCGCCGGCCACTATCTGCCATTCTCGGCGCTGACGGCGATCCACTGGGTGCACCGGAACATGGGCTTCCTGGTGGCGCTGGTGGCGGGCTACACGGCCTGGCGCGCCTGGGACCACCCGGCGCTGCACAAGACCGCGCGCGGCATCGCCGTCATGCTGGCGGTGCAGATCGCCAGCGGCGTCGCCACCATTTACCTGAGCTTCCCGCTGACCATCGCCGTGCTGCACAACGCCGGGGCGGCCATGCTGGTCCTGCTGCTTACCATGTTAAACTACAAGGCTAAGTACCAGTACGATCTTGCCAAAAAAGCAGCTTCAGGCTCGGCTTTCCCGCAGATCTTGCCGGTCCGGCAACGATAAGCACACCTGATGACCACTCACACCGCCATTTCCAAACCACCCAGCCGCGCCTCGCAATATTGGGCGCTGACCAAGCCGCGCGTCACCCAGATGGCGGTGTTCTGCGCCGTCATCGGCATGTTCCTCGCCACCGAGGGGCTGCCGGACTGGCGCGTGGTGGTGGCCGCCACCATCGGCATCTGGCTGCTGACGGGCGCCGCCTTCGCCGTCAACTGCCTGGCCGAGCGCGAGATCGACGCCCGCATGGCCCGCACCGCGCGCCGTCCGATGGCGCTGGGCGACATCACGGTCATGCAGACGGTGGTGTTTGCTACCATCATTGGCGGCGCCGGCATGTGGATTCTTTACACCATGGTCAATCCGCTGACGATGTGGCTGACCTTTGTCACCTTCATCGGCTACGCCATCATCTACACGATGATTCTGAAGCCTTCCACGCCGCAGAACATCGTCATCGGCGGGCTGTCGGGCGCCATGCCGCCTGCGCTGGGCTGGGCCGCCATCGCCAACGAGGTGCCGATGGAAGCGTGGCTGCTGGTGCTGATCATCTTCGTCTGGACGCCGCCGCATTTCTGGGCGCTGGCGCTGTACCGCCGCGACGACTACGCAAAATCCGGCCTGCCGATGCTGCCCGTCACGCACGGCATGCAGTTCACGCAGTTCCACGTCTGGCTGTATTCGATCGCGCTGGCCGCCACCACCTTGCTGCCGTTCGCGGTGCACATGAGCGGGCTGATTTATCTGGTCTCGGCCGTCATCCTCAACGCCGTGTTCCTGCACCACGCGTGGAAAATCTACCGTCACTACACCGATCAGGTAGCCCGCAAGGCCTTCACCTGGTCGATCATTTATTTGTCGCTGCTGTTCGCGGCGCTGCTGGTGGACCACTACATCAAACTATGAAGAAAATCCTCGCCCTGGGCCTGCTGGCCGTTTCCTTGATGTTGGCCGGCTGCGGCGAGAAAACCGCGCCGGCGCCGACGTTCAAAAACGTCGACATCACCGGCGCCACCTTCGCGCGCGACTTCGCGCTGACCGACCACACCGGCAAGCCGCGCACCCTGGCCGACTACAAGGGCAAGGTGGTGGTGATGTTCTTCGGCTTCACCCAGTGCCCGGACGTCTGCCCGACCACCATGGCGGAGATGTCCGCCGTCATGAAGGAACTGGGTCCGCAGGCCGGGCAGGTGCAGGTGCTGTTCGTCACCGTCGACCCCGAGCGCGATACCAAGGAGTTGTTGTCGCAGTACGTGCCGGCGTTCGACAAGCGCTTCGTCGGCCTGTACGGCACGCCAGAGCAAACCGCCGCCACCGCCAAGGAATTCAAGGTGTTCTACGCCAAGGTGGAGGGCAAGACGCCGGGCAGCTATTCGATCGACCACACCGCCGCCAGCTACATCTTCGACCGCAACGGCAAGGTGCGCCTGCTGGTGCGGCATAACCAGGGTCCGGCGCCGATCGTGCACGACATCAAACAACTGCTGCAATGAGCGGGGACGGCGTGGGCCAGCGCTTCCAGCCTTTCACCCGGCTCGCCGCCATCATCCTGCTGGTGATCGGCTGCCTGTTCGTGCTGAGGCCGTTCCTGGCCGCGATCCTGTTCGCGTGCGCCATCGCCATCTCCAGCTGGCCGCTGTATCTGCGCCTGCTTGACCGCGTGAATGGGCGGCGCTGGCTGGCCGCCATCATCATGAGCGTCGGGCTGACGTTGCTGATCGTCGTGCCGCTGACCCTGGTCACCTGGAACATCGCCGACAACGCGTCCGAATTCTACGACCACTTCAAGGGCGACCTCGACACGGGCGCCTTGTCGCCGCCGGCATGGCTCAAGGATATCCCCATCGTCGGCGACATCATCGACACGTATCTGCGCAAGCTGCTGGGCAGCCGCGACGAGCTCGTCAACACCGCCAAGGGCATGCTGGAGCCGGCGCGCCACTTCCTGCTGGGCGGCGGCATGGTGCTGGGCAGCGGCGTGGCGCAGGTCAGCCTGGCCGTGTTCGTGAGCTTCTTCCTGTACCGGGATGGCCAGAACATCATCGTCACGCTGTCGAACGCGATGAACAAATTGATCGGCGCCGAGCAGAGCCTGTCGGTGTCCGACACCGTCAGCCGCACGGTGCGCGGCGTCATGTACGGGCTGCTGGGCACGGCGCTGGCGCAGTCGGTGGTGGCGGCGATCGGCTTCCTGATCGCCGGCGTGCCGGCCGTGGCGCTGCTGTCGGTGGCGACCTTCCTGTTCTCGTTGATACCTGTGGGGCCGCCGCTGATCTGGGGCGGCGCGGCGTTGTGGCTGTTCAACGAGGGCAGCGTGGCGTGGGGCGTCTTCATGCTGGTATGGGGCGTGTTCCTGATCAGCGGGGTGGATAACGTCGTCAAGCCGTTGCTGATCAGCCGGGGCAGCAGCCTGCCGTTCGTGCTGGTGCTGCTGGGCGTGATGGGCGGGGTGCTGGCGTTCGGTTTTGTCGGCCTGTTTATCGGGCCGACGTTGCTGGCGGTGGGACTGGGCTTGCTGAAGAACTGGACCGGCCAGCCGGTTTGATTCGGCCTGTCGTTCGCGCTGCGGCTACAAGTGCCTCACCTCGTCCGGTGGGGTCTCCCAATTGTCGTTGCGGCCGTCCAGATAGGTGATCGGCGCGTTGATCAGTTCTTCGGGCGTGACATCGTCGAGGCAGGTCACATTGACGGCATAAAACTCGCCCCAGCGCGGCGAGCTGCCGATCCCGAATGAGCGCACGCCGCAATGGCGGCAAAACAAATGCTTGTCTCGCTTGGTCAGGAATTGATAAGTGGTGAGGTCGGCTTCGCCGGAGAGAAGCCGAAACGCTGCTGTCTCGATGATGGCCGGCCAGAACCGCACCTTGATGCAGATCGAGCAATTGCAGCGCAAGGTTCCTTTGCTCAGATCGATGTCCGCTTCAAAGCGCACGGCACCGCAATGACAGCTTCCACGGTAGGTTTTCACGAGTTCTCCGGCAGATTCAATGCCTTCAAGATTAACAGTGGATCGTGTCACTGACAATGTCCTGCGGCGTGCCGATTGCTACCAGAGCCGGTTTGTTTTACCTCAATGCGAGCGCGCTTGGTTTGAACTGTGTACTCGATATCGTGGGTATATAATTTTTGTTCGCAGACGTTCGATGGCGGTTTAATTGTTCTAACGAGGTGGACAATATGAGCGCGAAACCTATATTTTCCCATGCCGACGTGGCGGCGATTAATGCTCGGATCGCGCGCTATTCCACTGCGCCTCTCGCATCGGCTGATTTGCCCCGCGTTCCTGCCTCGCCGGTAGCCGCGAAAGTGCTGCGTGAGATTGGAATTTCCCGCGAAAAGCTGAACGAGGCGTTCCGCACCGCTCTGATGACGGCTGATTCTGAAAAATAGGGTTAGCGGCCGTGACCTACAGTTCCGTATATCAGCGATTGACTGCGGACCCGAGCGACGCGATCGGCGTGTTCGCGTACATCATCTACAAACAGCAAAAGATTGAGTTCTGTAAGTCCTTCGGCGGCCGTGAGCTCACGAAGGAAGAACTGGATAGTTTCAATGCTATCGCGTCGCTGGATACATCCATCTCGGTGTATCGGGCGCGTGGCGAGACACTGATGAGGTTTTTCATTAACGCCGGTCTCGACGAGCTGGTCGATAGTGTTGAGGCCAGCACTCGCCAAGGTGTGCTGTACCGGAGAATCGAATCCGGCAATGTGGACCTCCAAGAAAAACTGGCGGGGATCAGCGAAACGCTCCGTGCAAAACGAACTATTATTGGTTGGGTGCGCGACGTTTCGGGCAATCTGATCGTCAATCTAGTGTCGATTTTCGTGCTCGGCGCACTTTTGCTTGGATACCGGTTCAGCGCGGAGCTTCAGCAGGGCGCTGAGAGGAGGGCGGGCGTGAGTAATACGTCTGCCAGTCAGAGTCCAACAGTAACCGATCCTGCATACCCCAGCCCGGTCACTCCGCCAAGCCCACCCAACCCTTAATCCAGGTCGGCGTTATCCTCGGTGTCATCCTTCGGAATGACCTTCACCAGCAGGATGCGCGGGCCGTTCATTTTCTTCGCGACGATATCGAAGTGGCGGAAGCTGATGCGCTGTCCCTGCTTCGGGATGTCGCCCAGCTTCAGCATGATCAGGCCGCCGACCGATTCCACCTCGTCCATGCCCAATTCCTCGTTCTCGATATCGATGCCCAGGGTGCGTTCGAGCGAGAAGATCGGCAGGCTGGCCTTGCCGATCAAGGTGCCGTCGGGCTGCTTGAGCCAGTCGTTCTCGTTGAGGCGGAACTCGTCGTGGATCTCGCCGACCATGGCGCCGAGCAGGTTATCGAGCGTGATGAAGCCCAGCGGGCGCTTGCCCTTTTCGCCGATCAGCGCGAAGTGCGGGGCGCCGTCGCGGAAGCGGCGGAACTGCTCCAGCGCCGGCGTGCGCGCCGAAATCGTCTCCACCGGCCGCAGGAACGGCGTCAGGTCGGTGATCGGCTTGCCCGATTGCTGGGCGAAGAACAAATCCTTCAGGTGCACCACGCCCAGCACGGTCTCGCCGTCCTTGTCGTAGTAGGGATAGCGGCTGAAGCGGTTGCGCAGCATGGTCTGCAGGTTGTCGGCCAGCGAGCGGCCCGCGTGCAGGCTGATCACCTCGTTGATCGGGCGCATCAGGTCCGACACGGCCAGATCGCTGAAATCGAGCGAATGGGCCAGGATGTTGCGTTCGTCCTTGTTGTACTTCTCACCAGGCTGGCTGGTGCGCAGGATCATCTTCAGTTCCTCGACCGAATAGTGGCTCTCGTGACCGCCCTTGCCGGCCAGGCCGGCCAGCCGCAGCACCAGGTTGGCGCTGCCGTTGAGCACCCAGATGAACGGATACATGGCCCAATAGAAAGCGTACAGCAGCGGCGCGCACCACAGGCCGATCGCCTCCGGCATGCGGATCGCGAGCGATTTCGGCGCCAGCTCGCCGACGACGATGTGCAGGAAGGAGATCACGCCGAAGGCGAACACGAAGGCGATGCTGTGGATGAGCTTGGGTGAGTCGATGCCGATGGCTGCCAGGAACGGTTCGAGCAGGCTGGCGAAGGCCGGTTCGCCGACCCAGCCGAGACCGAGCGAGGCCAGGGTGATGCCGAGCTGGCAGGCCGACAGGTAGGCGTCGAGCTGGCCGTGCACTTTGCCGAGGATGCGACCGCGTAGTCCCTGGGTCTTGGCGATGGCGCGAACGCGCGTCTTGCGCAGCGTGACGATGCCGAATTCGGCCGCCACAAAGAATCCATTGAGCGCGACCAGGAACAGGGCGAGCACGACAAGCATAACGTTTTGCATAGGGGCCGGGCGGCGGGCGACGTAGTTAAAACATGCATCTTAAACGACTGCGAGGAGATGGGGCGCAAATTGCCGTTGATCAATCGAAAATCGGGCTGGCCGCGAGGGCGATCATCCCCGCCACCTGTGAGAATGTGCGTACTTTCCTATTCGTCGAGATGATATTCTTATCGCAGTTTCATAAAACTCGATAAATCGGAGACGGCATGCGCATCACAGGAACATGGCAACAGGTGCTTTTTACGGCGGCGCTGCTGCTGGTGTCGGTGCGAAGTGACGCCGCACCAACGGCTAGCTGCGCCAAACCAGAGTGGCCGCAGGAAGCGCGTCGCTATGAGCTCGAAGGCACGACCACGTTGAGTTTTGTCGTGGGACCGGATGGCAAGCCCGTGTCGGCGAAGGTCGAGAAAAGTTCTGGCTGGCGTATTCTGGATAAGGCCTCCTTGATCGGACTGTCCCGTTGCGTGTTCGCGAAGTCGGAGGCGGAAGCTCCCGCCAAGCCGACGCAATTTGTGTGGCGGTTGAACGGCGAATCGATGCTGCACCCGTCGATGGTGGAGGGGAGCTGTCCAGCATCCGAACAGTTCCAGACGTTTAAAAGTCTGGATAAATCGCCCAGCGATGCCAACGGCATCCTGCTGCGCATGTTAGTGAAACCTGATGGAACGCCTTGGAACGTAAAGGCGGAGGCAACCGGGCTGTCGCCGGAAGTGCTGAATGCCGCTGCGGAATTTGTTCAAAGCTGCCGCTTTGCCGTGGACCCGGAAGCAAAAGGGAAACGGACGGATACCACCTACGGCAAACTGCTGCTGAAAAACTAGAAATGAAAACACATGCGACCACGACCCTGTCGAGATTCAGTCTGCTGGCGCTCTGCATGTCTTGGCCTTTGCTCTCCCACGGGGCCAATGCGCTGCCCCGGTATTTGACGGGCACCTGGGGGACGGCGGAATCCCTGTACGCCGGTGAGACAGGGCAAACTGAATTGCTTTTATTGGCGGACGGATTCGGTGCGATGCAGGGCTCGACGCCGCCCGCCTCACGGATCGACGGTAGCGATGACGGAAAGGCGGCTCCGCGCGCGATCATCGGCTTTCCGCTGCGCGCGACGGCCGATGGCGATACGATCACGGCCAAGCCGTTCCTGCCTGGCGGACAGCAGGCGGCGGAAATGGCGCGTATTGCCATTTCCTGCCGTTACGAGGCGGCAGGTCCCACTCTCACTTGCATAGGGCCGAGCGGCGTCCCGATGGTGATGAGCCGGCGCAGCGATACCGTGGCGCCCGAGGCGGCAAAAATAATCGAGGCCCTCCGGCCGTGAAAAACATGTCCGATCCTGCCGCCGGCATGCCGATGGCGAATCGTGTCTGGACGACTGTCGCTGCATGTGGCGGAGTCAAATTTAAACGCGCGACAATTTTATGAGTGAAGCGGATTCACCGTTACCGGCATGGAGAATCGACACTACAACGGCACTTAGCTACGTGAAAATGTCGTCGCCGTGCGTGTAAGACGGAACCCCGCATCGCGATCGTTCAACACGCTTCGAGTCCATCCCTGGCCTGTATAGAATCTGTCGGCCCGCGTGTCTTTCGACGTGCTCAAATGAACGCTATCGTGACCGAGCGCGAACAGCCAATCGACGGCTTCCTGCAGCAAGCGCTTGGCGATTCCCCTGCCTTCGTGGTCCTGCGAGACAAACAAAGCCCAGATCGATGCGTCGGTCTTGTCGGCGTAGGAAAAGCCGACCACGGCGCCGTCCACTTCCGCGACCCAGCCGCGCCCCAGCAGTTCCAGATAGTCCCGATACATCTGCCCGGTTACCCGGCTCGGATCGGACAGTATGTTTTCCTTGACGCTTAAACGAATGGTCGACATCGCTGGAATGTCGAGGAGGGTGGCTTGTCTGATATTTATCATTCGAAAATCGTATCACGTTCCCTCGGCGCCGCTTAAATAGAATTTTCCCCTGTGCCACTCCACATCCAGCATGCGCTGTAACAGCGCGCCGGCGACTTGCGCGCTCGCTAATGAGAAGCCGCAGCGCTTCTTTCACGGCCACGCCCGCATCGCGGTCTCGGCCACCTTTAACAATTTGCCCCGCGCCGCGCCGTCCCGCGCGAGGGTGGACATGCCCTGAATGACGCCCATCGTCAGGCCGGCCAGCGCGTCGGCGTCGGTGTCAGCGGGCAAATGGCCATGGCCGACCGACCAATCGATCTTGTCGCGCAGGCGCGCTTCGATGTCGCGCCGGATCGCGGCCAGCTCTTCCTTCACGTCGTTGGCGGCATCGGAGCAACTGATCGCCGAACTGGCCAGCAGGCAGCCGGGCGGGGTATTCGCTCCGGTGTAGCCGACCGCCGAGACGTTGAGCAGTTCGCGCGCCGCGTCACGCGCCGTGGGCGCATCGTCGATGATGCTAAAGGCCGTCACCGGGCCGGACATATACAAGGAGACCGCGTCAAGAAACAGGCCCTTCTTGTCGCCGAACGCCGAGTAAATGCTCGATGGCTTGACCTCCAGCGCGGCCGTCAGATCGTTGAGGGAGGTCGCCTCGTAGCCATGCCGCCAAAACAGCAGCATGGCCTTTTGCAGCGCCTGGTCACGGTCAAAGGACAGCGGTCGTCCCTTCTTGCGGTGCGTCTCGTTCATAATAATTGAGTGATCACTAGGAAATGTGTTGTGCCGACTTTGTATCTCGGCTATGATTTTCCTATCAATCACTCGGAAAGTAAAGCCATGCCCTTGACCGACTATCGCACCCTTGGACGTTCCGGCCTCGTCGTCAGCCCGTTCTGTCTCGGTACCATGACGTTCGGCACCGCCCGCTGGGGTTCGGGCGAAGGCGAATCGCGTGCTGTGTTCAACGCCTACGTGGAGGCGGGCGGCAACTTCATCGATACCGCCGACGTGTATTCCAGCGGGCGCAGCGAGGAGATGCTGGGTGCCTTCATCGCCGATGGCGCGTTGCGCGAGCGGATCGTGCTGGCGACCAAGGCGGGATTCGCGGATGGACAGGGACCCCACGCCGGCGGCAACGGCGCCAAGCATCTCCGCGCGGCGCTGGAGGCGTCGCTCAAGCGCCTGCGTACCGAGTATGTCGATATGTTCTGGATACACGTGTGGGATTCGGTCACGCCGGCGGAGGAGTTGCTGGAGACGATGGCGGCACTGGTTCGCTCGGGCAAGATCCGCTATTGGGGTATTTCCAACACGCCGGCCTGGTATATCGCCAAGCTGGCCACGTTGGCCGCCGTCAGGGGCCTGCCGGGGCCGATCGCGTTGCAGTATTTTTATTCGCTGGCCAATCGCGGTATCGAGGACGAGTTCGTGCCGCTGGCGGCGGAATTCGGCATGGGCATCGTGCCGTGGAGTCCGCTGGCGTTCGGCTTGCTGACGGGGAAGTACGACCGCACGGCCGTGGAAGGGGCGGCGCCGAGGGCGGGCGGATTGCCGCGCGAGGCGGCCCAGGCGGACGAGGCGCGGCCGGAAGGCGACAAGCGTCTGGACGGGTCGAATCCGTTTGGAGATACGCTTTTCACTGAGCGCAATTGGGCGATCGTCGACATGGTCAAGTCGGTGGCGCGGGAGACGGGGCTGAGCCCGGCGAAGGTGGCGCTGGCTTGGGTGACGGGCAGGGCGGGTGTGGCGTCGACATTGCTGGGCGTGAGCCGGGTGGAGCAGTTGGTCGATAACGTCGGGGCGTTGGCGTCGGTTTTGTCGCCGCAGCGTCTCGCGGCGCTCGATGCCGTCAGTGCGCCGGATCAGGCGATGTTGTATAGCTTGTTTACGCCGTCGTTGCGGCAGCATGCGGTGTTTGGCGGAAGTTCGGTGCAACCGCATGCGGCGTTGGCGGAGCGCGGCGGATTACGCCGTGCCGGCTAATCCGCCCTACGTGAATCCGTTGATTCGTGACTCAGCAACGACTCGAGGATCGAATCATTGCCTGGGGTGCGTCCGTCGAAGCGGCCTTTTTCGTAACGCTGGCAGCGGCCCACGGCTTGCTTGGCGGCCGTCCGGCCGTCTTTCAATGTCAGCGTGATCGTGCAGACGAATGGCTCGCCGATAGCCGCCCATCCCACGCCTGGCATTCGCAGGTCGGCGTTGAAGATCAACTCGACCTTGGCTTCCTCCAGCGACGCCAGCGGCATATCCTTTTTGATCGCCGCGCGCCGCAGGAATTCTCCATAATTGCGTGCGACTAAGTGTGCGATATTGGTTGGCGGACTTGTGGTGTGCTCAAGCAGGTTTAGTTGCACGCGGTGGTCCGCCGGCGCGTCGCGATACAGCAATCCAAGCGCCCACTGGCCGCCCACATCGTTATTGCGATGGATGAAAGAACTTGCCATGCCGTCAGCGATGTGTCTCAGCCTTTTGAGGCTGATCGTCGGCGAGTGGCTCATCTGGTCGGCAGCCAGCGCGGCTTGGTATCGACGAACAGTTCGCGCTCGACCGCGCCGTCGTATTCCGGTTCCATGGTTCCCAGCGTGAGGGCGATGCGGTCCGGGCTTTGCGTGCTGCGCCAGAATAAGGTGGAACCGCAGACGCTGCAAAAGCCGCGCCGGCCTTCGTCCGACGAGGCGTATTCCGTCACCAGGTCGGCGCCGCGCTCGAAGGCGAAGCCGGCGGTGCCGACGTTGGCGTAGGTGCCGGCCGCCGCGCCGTGCTGTTTCTGGCACATGGTGCAGTAGCAGTGGCTGGCGTGGAAAACCGGCCCCTCCGCGCGGTAGGCAACGCCGCCGCATAAGCAACTTCCTTTCAACATCGCGTCCTCCGGTTTAATCAGTCATCGATAAACTGTAACCGATTCGATAACGCCTGTCAGCTTGCCACCGCGAATGGTCCCCCGTGCACCGCCGACAGGATCGCCTCCACTGCGGGATGCTTGATCTTGCGGGCGTTGGAGATGGCGTAGAAATGCTCGCGCAGCTCCGGCGCGTCGCCCACCAGCACGGCGCCGAATTGCTCCTCGATATCCTGCGCCAGTGCCGACGTGGCGAAGAACAAACCCATGCCATTGCGCCCGAACGTGTTAAGCATGGCGTTGTCCTCGAACTCGCCGACGATTTCAGGCCGCACCTCGTGCTGCACCAGCCAGGCGTCGATGCGTCCGCGCAGCGCGTTGTTGCGCGTGGGCACGAGCAACGGCGCGTGGTTCAGGCTGGCGGGGAAGTTGGGGCGGTATTTTTCCGCCAGACGCGGCACGCCGAACAGCTTCATGTCGCTTTCACCGAGCAGGTGGCTAAACACCTTGAGGCTGCCGCCGGCGTGCACGGTGCGGTCCGTCAGCACGACGTCGAGCTTGCCCAGCGCCAAGTCCGCCAGCAAATCCTCGAATTCGGCCTCCATGCATACCAGCCGCACCTGCTTGCCCATTTCCTGGGTCGCTTGCAGCAGGCGGAAGGCGATCAGCTTGGGCAGCGAGTCGGAGATGCCGACGGTCAGCCGCATCTTGCCGGCCTCGGCCTCGTCGAGCGCGTCCTGCAATTGTTCGCCCAGCAGGAAGATCTGGTCGCAGTAGCTCAGCGCGAGCCTGCCGGCCTCGGTCGGCACCAGGCGCCGTCCCTGCGGTTCGAGCAATTGCTTGCCGACCGATTGCTCCAGCGACGCCAATTGCATGCTGATGGTCTGCACCGCCAGCCCCAGGCGCTCGGCCGCTCGCGTGACGCCGCCCTCCTTGGCCACCATCCAGAAAAAATACAGGTGCCGGAAATTCAATCCACTGGTCTTCATTGTACCGATCTTCTGTTTTTGCGAAGTAATACTTCAATTATCTTCTATTTTTAAATTGTCCGCACGCCTATACACTGCGCTACATCAACTTATAACTGGGGAAAAAATCAATGAAGCACTTTAGAATTTCCTTCCTGGTCAGCTTCATTTGCCTTGCGGCGGCTGGCTGGTGGGGATACACGCTGAACGGATGGCCTGGCGCCTTGTCCGCTTTCGGTGTCGCACTGATTCTGGCGGCGATGGAAGTGTCGCTGTCGTTCGATAACGCGGTGGTCAACGCCTCCGTACTGAAGGATTGGGACGAGTTCTGGCAAAAGCTGTTCCTGGGCCTGGGCATCATCATCGCCGTGTTCGGTATGCGGTTGCTGTTCCCGCTGGTCATCGTCGCCGTCGCGGCCGACATCGGCATTATGGATGTGTGGACCCTGGCGCTGAACGATCCCAAGACGTATTCGATGCACCTGACCAATCACCACGCGGAAGTGGCGGCATTCGGCGGCATGTTCCTGCTGCTGGTGTTCCTGAACTTCCTGCTGGACGAGGACAAGGAAGTGCACTGGCTGGGTAACTTCGAGAAGAAGCTCGGCTCGCTGGGCAAGGTCTCGTCGATCTCGGTGATGATTTCGCTGGGCGTGCTGATGGCCTGTATGGGCCTGGTGACCGAGGCGCAAAAGCTGGTGGTCCTGATTTCCGGCCTGTGGGGCATCCTGGTGTACGTCGGCGTCGACGCGATCAGCGGCCTGCTGGAGAAGGAAGAGTCGGGCGGCAGCGATGTCGGCGACATGGTCAAGAAGGGCGGTATCGGTGGTTTCCTGTACCTGGAAGTGCTCGATGCTTCGTTCAGCTTCGACGGCGTGATCGGCGCGTTCGCCATCACGACCGACGTCGTGATCATCATGCTGGGCCTGGCCATTGGCGCGATGTTCGTGCGCTCGATGACGGTGTACCTGGTCAAGAAGGGCACGCTGGACCAGTTCGTCTTCCTGGAGCACGGCGCGCACTATGCGATCGGTATCCTGGCGGCGATCATGCTGGCAAGTATGAAGTTCCACGTGCCGGAAATCTTCACCGGTCTGATTGGTATCGCCTTCATCGCCGCCTCGGTCTGGTCGTCGGTGCGCCACCGCCGCAAGGAAGCGGCCACCGCGGCGATCCCGGCGTAACGAGGTTGTAGTCAAACAAAGTTAGAGTTGTAACAGAACACGGCGGGTCGTTAAATACGGACACGACCCGCCGCCTGCAGTACCCAAGTCCGGTTTCTTTAAGGAGTATCACATTATGGCAATCAGTCTGCAAAAAGGCGGTAACGTTAATCTGAGCAAGGAAGCCCCGGGCCTGTCGCAAATCGTCGTCGGCCTCGGCTGGGACGCGCGCGCCACCGATGGCAGCGCCTTCGACCTGGACGGCTCGGCCTTCCTGTTGAAGGTCGACGGCAAGGTCCGCGCCGACAACGACTTCATTTTCTATAACAACCTGAAATCGTCCGACGGCGCTGTCACCCACTCGGGCGACAACCGCACCGGCGCCGGCGACGGCGACGACGAAACCGTCACCATCGACCTGACCAAGGTGCCGGCCGATGTCGAGCGCATCGCCATCTGCGTGACGATCCACGACGGCGACGCCCGCAAGCAAAACTTCGGCATGGTGCAGAAGGCGTACATCCGGACGGTCAACGCCAGCGGCAACGCCGAGATCGCCCGCTACGACCTGTCCGAAGACGGTTCGACCGAATCGGCGATGGTGTTCGGCGAGGTGTATCGTAACGGTACCGATTGGAAGTTCAAGGCCGTCGGCCAGGGCTTCAAAGGCGGTCTCGGCCCGCTCGCCGCCTCGTTCGGCGTGGGCGTTTAATTCAACTGATTTTTAACTGGAAAGGACTCAGTCATGCCAAAATTTTCGGTCACCGGTGATGTCGACCCGTTTCTGCACGTAACACTGGCGCAGGGAGAGAAGATCTACTGCGAATCGGATGCGATGGTCATGATGGAGGCGACGCTCGATTTGAAGGGCAAGGTCACCGGCGGCATCGGTGCGGCCATCATGCGGCGCTTCGCCAACGGTGAGTCCTTCTTCCAGCAACACATCGAAGCGGTGCGCGGCGGCGGCGATTGCCTGCTGGCGCCAACCTTGCCGGGCGCCATGCAGGTGCTCGACGTCGGCCAGGTGCAGTACATGCTGAGCGACGGCGCCTTTGTCGCCGCCACGTCCAACGTGGAACTGAAGGTGCGCACGCAAAGCCTGGGCAACGCCTTGTTCGCCCAGAGCGGCGGTTTCTTCATCACCGAAACCGCCGGCAGCGGCCAGGTGGCGGTGTCGGGCTTCGGCTCGATCTCGGAACTGGAGGTCACGCCCGGCAACGATGTGGTCATCGACAATTCGCACGTGGTGGCGTGGGATAACAGGCTGCGCTATGAAATCTCCGTCACCACCGGCGGCAACAGCGGCTTTTTGAGCAATCTGGTCAACAGCCAGACCAGCGGCGAAGGCATGGTGCTGCGCTTTTCCGGAACCGGAAAGATCCTGGTGTGCTCGCGCAACGGCGCGGCGTTCCGGGCTTGGGCCCAGCGCCCCGGGTCGCAGTAATCTATGATCGCCAATTAAACCAACTAAGGAGCACACAATGTCAGTCAATTTGAGCAAAGGCCAGAAGATCTCTCTGGAAAAAGAAGGCGGCGGCACACTGGGTAAGGTCACCATGGGCCTGGGCTGGGATGCCATCAAGAGCAAAGGTTTCCTGGGCTTCGGCGCCAAGACCGAGGCGGTCGACCTGGACGCCTCCGTCGTCATGTTCGATGAAGGCCAGCGCCCGGTGGACGTGATCTGGTTCCGCCAGTTGAAGAGCAAGGACGGCAGCATCGTCCACACGGGCGACAACCGCACCGGCGCCGGCGACGGCGACGACGAGCAGATCAACGTCGACCTGAACGCCGTGCCGGCCAACGTCAAGAGCCTGGTGTTCACCGTCAACAGCTTCACCGGCCAGACTTTCGCCCAGGTCGAGAACGCGTACTGCCGCCTGCTGGATGCGTCCAACGGCAAGGAAGTGGCGCGTTTCAATTTGTCCGTGCAGGGTCCGCACTCGGCGCAGATCATGGCCAAGGTGTACCGTCACAACGGTGAGTGGAAGATGCACGCGATCGGCGAAAACGGCAACGGCCGTACCTTCGACGACCTGCTGCCGCAGATCGCCGCGCACCTGTAATGAATTGGGGCGCATGCGTCCCGATAATGAGTTGTACCCGCAGTTGAAGCGGAGCACCGTACCGGCGGTGCTCCGTTTTTTTACGTTTAAAACGCGTGGCGGATGCCGAGGCTGACGATGGTGGTCTTGGCGTCGAGGTTCTGGCCGGCGCCGGCGAACAGCGGCACTTCCTGCGAACCCAGCGGCAGCAGCAGCGCGCCCGGACCGCCGGCGATCGGCAGTGGCGTGATGGCGCCACGGACGATGTTGCCGCGCTTGTCCTTGACGCCGCCGACACGGGTGTAGAGCGCGGTGCGCTTGGAGAAGTTGTAGTCCAGGCCGAACATCAGGCCGCGCTCGCGTCCGCGCGTGTAGTTGGTGAAGCGCGTGTCGAGCAGGTGCGCGCTGACGTCGACCTGGCCGATGGCCTGTTTGATCGTCGCGCCCCAGGTGTTGACGGTCGGATCGGTGTTGCCGCCCAGGTTGAACTTGCCCTGATGGCCGACAAAGGCGACGGTGGTGCCGGTGCCGGCGAAGATGTACTTGAACGACGCCATGTAGGCGCGATAATTCTCGACGGTAAACAGCGGCACCAGGTTGGTGCCCGAGACCACGCCCAGCGGCACGCCGCCGAAATCGTTGCGGTGGTAGGAGGCGAGCGCGGTCAGGCTCTCGCCGCGCCAGGCCAGCATGGCGCCGACGGCGCGGCCGCGGTCGTCGGTGGTTTCAGCGCCGGCGGTCAGGCCGCCGACGATTTGTCCGGTGGCGGCGGTGGCCACCGGCGTGCTGGCGGTGGCGACGGAGCGCGCGGCGCTGACGCCGCTGCCGACGCCGGCGTTGGTCGAGAACGAGGCGATCGCCGTCCATGGCCCCTGTTTGACGGCATAGCTGACCTGGTTGTCCTGGAATGTTTGCAAGGTGTTCACGGCCAGGCCTGCGCTGAACAGGTCGGTGCTGCCGATCGCTTCCGGCGTGACCAGGTAATAGGCGATCAGCATCGGGCTGGCCTGGCGGCCGAGTTTGACTTCGCCGACCGGCGTGGTCAGGCCGACGTAGGCCTGGCGGCCGAAGATGCGGCCGTCGTTGGCGACGCCGCCGTTGTCGAGCGTGAGGCCGCCTTCGAGCACGAACAGGCCGCGATAGCCGCCGCCCAGGTCCTCGACGCCGCGCATGCCAAAGTTACTCTGCCGCGTGTGCGACGGGCTGACCCGCACCGAGGTGCTGGCCGGCGAGGCGATCGCGTTCGGAATCGGCGTCGTGCCGCGCAGTCCGAACAAGGTGCCCTGGACGTTGCCTTCGCCTTTTTCGATGCGGTCGACGCCGACATCAAGGGTACCGTAGAGGGTGACGGACGATTGCGCGAGAGCGTGCCCCATGGCAAGGAAGGCGAGCGCGGACAGGCATGCTGCGGATGCGGCGGTTCGTTTCATATTCTTGTCTCCAGATTTTTTATAGTGGCTATCAAAACCGACCATATGCTCGGTCGTGTTGACGTTTTAAGTGTAGAGCAACATGCCGTGTGTTACGCACAGTTGTCATTAAAAGAAGGCGCGGTGCGTATAATTTGTGTACCGCAAACAACGCCCGTTTATTCCATGCTTACTTCCCGCCGATTCTCCAAGGCCTGCGCGTGAGCGGGCACGCCGCACAGCCGGCGGCCGGCAAATGGATCGCGCTGCTGGTGGCCGGCGCCTTCTTCATGGAGAACCTGGACGGCACCATCATCACCACCGCGCTGCCGGACATCGCCAAATCGTTCGGCGTGGCGCCGCTGGCGCTGAACATCGGGGTCAGCGCCTACCTGCTGACCTTGGGCGTGTTCATCCCGATCAGCGGCTGGGTGGCCGAGCGGCTGGGCGCGCGCCGCGTCTTCGCGGCGGCGCTGACGATCTTCACCTTGGCTTCGGTGCTGTGCGGCATGGCCGACAGCGTGACCGAATTTGTCTGTCTGCGCGTGCTGCAAGGCGTGGGCGGGGCGATGATGGTGCCGGTCGGACGCCTGCTGGTGCTCAAGAACACCCCCAAGGAAAAGCTGATCGGCGTGATTGCCACCCTGACCTGGCCGGCGCTGGTGGCGCCGGTGCTGGGGCCGCCGGTGGGGGGCTTCATCGCCAGCTACCTGTCGTGGCGCTGGATCTTCTATCTCAATCTCCCGCTCGGCGTGATCGCGCTGGCGCTGGCCTTGTGGCTGATTCCCGAGCAGCGCGCGGAGACCCGGCGCCCCTTCGATTGGCCCGGCTTCGTGCTGAGCGCGGGCGGCGTGCTGTTGCTGACATGGGGCGCCGAGTCGGTCGGCGGCGCCAACCCGGACTGGTTCGAGGCGCTCTCCTGCATGACCGCCGGCGCCGTCATGCTGGCGGCGATGGTCTGGCACCTGCGCCGCGCCGCCCATCCGCTGATCGACCTGGGTGCGTTCGCCATTCCGACCTTCGCCATTACCCTGGTCGGAGGCTCGCTGTTCCGCATGGCGATCGGCGCCGTGCCGTTCCTGCTGCCGCTGATGTTCCAGCTCGGCTTCGGACTGGACGCCTTCCAGTCCGGGCTGCTGGTGGTGGCCGTCTTCGCCGGCAACCTGATGATGAAGCCGGCCACCACGCCCATCCTGCGGCGCTTCGGCTTCAAGCCTGTGCTGCTGGTGAACGGCTTGGCCAATGTCGCCTCGCTGGCGGCGTGCGCGCTGCTGTCGCCTGCCACGCCGGTGTGGCTGATCGCCGCCGTGCTGTTCGTCGGCGGGCTGACGCGCTCGATGCAGTTCAGCGCCCTGAACACGCTGGCCTTCGCCGACGTGCCGCAGCAGCGCATGGCCGCCGCCAATACCTTGTTCAGCACCTCGTTCCAGGTGGCGGTGGGCCTCGGCATCGCGATGGGGGCGGGCGGGGTGCGGCTGGGCCACTGGAGCGCACAGCGGCTGGGCATCGCCGACTGGCCGGCCATCGAGTACCGGCTGGCGTTTTTGCTGGTGGCGCTGGTCAGTTTGCTGGCCATGCTGGACGCGATGTTCCTCAAAGCGGACTCAGGCGCACAAGTTGTTACAAAGCGGCGTGACCTTTAACGCTATAATCTTGCTATGGAAAAACTAAAAGACATCTCGCAGATTGTTACGCAAGCCTCACGCGGCGAGTTGGTCTTTCCTACCAGCGTCAACGCCGCGTTGCGGCTGCAATTTGCGCTGGCCGATCCCGATTGCGACACCGAAGACGTGATCCGCAAGGTGCTGGCCGAGCCGTTGCTGGCGGCGCGCACCGTGGCGCTGGCCAATGCGGTGGTGTTCAACCGTGGCGGCGTGCCGGTCACCAGCGTGCGCTCGGCCGTGGCGCGGGTGGGCTACCGCCACCTGTACACGATGGCGGCGGCGATGGTGGTGCGCCAGTTCGGCAGCCGCATCCGCGACCCCGGCCTGCGCGCCAAGGCCGAACAGCTGTGGCGCCACACGGCCCACGTGGCGGCGCTGTCCCACGTCATCGCCCGCAAGCTGACCGCCACCGACGCCGACACGGCGATGTTCGCCGGCATCGTGCACGAGGCCGGCGGCTTTTACCTGCTGTCGCGCGCCGATGAGATTCCCGGCCTGCTGGACGATCCGGCCGACTGGATGGGCGCCGCGCACGAAATCATCACCCGCGAGATGATGAAGAAGATGGCGATCCCCGAACCGGTGAGCCTGGCCATCGTCTCGCTGCGCGGGGCAACCTTGACGCCGCCGCCGCTGGGCCTGCGCGATACCTTGCTGATCGCCAAGGGGCTGGCGCCGGTGGCGTCGCCATTCTCGCCCATGCAGGAGCACGCCGGCCTGGCCGGCTTCATCGACGATAACGCGGCGCTGGAGCAGATGCTGTCCGAATCGGCGGAAGAGGCCTCCTCCATGAGCGCGGCGCTGCTGGTGTAGGGGAGGGCCGCCCACACCCTGTGGCGAAAACGATGTACAGGCCATCATTTTTGTCGAAACTCTGGCAATATGCACATCGCACGACCCTCATAGGCGATAATGCCGAATAGTCGTCATACAACAAGCCATCAGCCATGAGTCAAACCGCAGCAGTCCCATCGCCCGCCGCGCCGGCGCCCTTGCCCAAGAAGAAGCACCGCAACCTCGCCCAAGGCGTGGTGGAGAGCTTCACCCACAGCATCCAGGCCGGCACCCTGAAACCGGGCGAGAAACTGCCGACCGAATCGGTGATCATGGAAATGCACGGCGTCAGCCGCACGGTGGTGCGGGAGGCCATCTCCCACCTGCAGGCGGCCGGACTGGTGCAAACCCGCCACGGCATCGGCACCTTTGTGCTGGAACCGCAACCGGCCAACCTGCGCATCTCGTCCGACACCATCCGCACCCTGGGCGACGTGCTGGCCATCCTGGAACTGCGCATCAGCCTGGAAACCGAGGCCGCGTGGCTGGCGGCCAGCCGCCGCAGCGAAGAGCAGATGCAGGAAATGGGCGTGGTGCTCAGGCGCATCCAGGAGTCGCAAACCCGTCCCGGCTCGGTCGAGTCGGACGTCAAATTCCATCAGCTGATCGCCCAGGCCACCGGCAACCGGTATTTCGTCGATATCCTGAGCGACCTGGGCAACACCATCATCCCGCGCACGCGCGTCGATTCGGCGTCGCTGGCGCACGACGATCCGGTGGTGTACCAGGAGCGCGTCAACCGCGAGCATGACGATATTTACAACGCCATCCTGCGCAAGGATGCCGAGGCGGCCCGCGCCGCCATGCGCACCCACCTGAGCAACAGCCGCGAGCGCCTGCGCCGCGCGCAAGAGGATATCGCCGCCAAGAACGGCTGAGGGGCGAAGGGGGGGGGGCGTGGCCTTTGCCCGGCTCCGGCCGCTGTTGCGGCCGGTGTTACGGCCGGCTCCGGCGCCACGGGAGCAACGCTAGTGCCGGCGATCGGCGAGTTTTCGCTAAATCGCTTGCTCCCTTCCGAATATGGTTGTACGATGTCATACAACACGCGACGGGAAGCCCGTCGAACTTCCCCTTCACACAATAGACGTCGATTATTGGAGACCTTATGCAACCGAATGACCTGAAAAAAATCCTTTCCTCTGGCCTGCTGTCGTTCCCGATCACCGACTTCGATGCCGAAGGCAACTTCCGTAAGTCGACCTATATCGAGCGCCTGGAATGGCTGGCACCGTACGGCGCGACCGCGCTGTTCGCCGCCGGCGGCACCGGCGAGTTCTTCTCGCTGACCCCGAACGAATACACCGACATCATCAAGACCGCCGTCGATACCTGCGCCGGCCAAGTGCCGATCCTGGCCGGTGTCGGCGGTCCGACCCGCGTCGCCGCCGCCTACGCCAAGGAAGCCGAGCGCGTTGGCGCCGCCGGCCTGCTGCTGCTGCCGCACTACCTGACCGAAGCGTCTCAGGACGGCCTGATCGAGCACGTCGCCGAAGTCTGCAAGGCCACCAAGCTGGGCGTTGTGGTGTACAACCGCGCCAACTGCCGTCTGACCGCCGATTCGCTGGCCAAGCTGGCCGACCGTTGCCCTAACCTGATCGGCTTCAAGGACGGCGTCGGCGACATCGAACTGATGGTCTCGATCTGGCGCAAGATGGGCGACCGTTTCAGCTACCTGGGCGGCCTGCCAACGGCCGAAGTGTACGCGGCGGCCTACAAGGCGCTCGGCACTCCGGTATACTCGTCGGCGGTGTTCAACTTCATGCCGAAGCTGGCGATGGACTTCTACCACGCGGTCGCCTCGGACAACCACGCCGAACAAAACCGCATGCTGGACGAGTTCTTCCTGCCGTACCTGGAGATCCGCAACCGCAAGGCCGGCTACGCCGTCAGCATCGTCAAGGCCGGCGCCCGCCTGGTCGGCCACGACGGCGGTCCGGTGCGCGCACCGCTGACCGACCTGACCGCCGAAGAATGCGACATGCTCGACAAGCTGATTCGCAAGCAAGGCGCGCAATAATCCGGTAAGCTAGCGTCATACAACGTCATACAACATAAAGCGCGGCTGGTCCGCGCTTTTCACACATCTAAGGAGTCGATATGCAAGTAGCTGGCGAAATGATCATTGGCCGCAGCGCCGTTGTGGGTAAAGAAGGCACGATGAAGGCGATCGATCCATCGCGCAACGTTGAAATCGAACCGGCGTTCGGCTTGGCCGGCGCCGCCGACCTGGCGCGCGCCTGCGAACTGGCCGATGCCGCGTTCGACGTCTACCGCGCCACCGGCCTGGAAGCGCGCGCCAAGTTCCTCGAAACCATCGCCGACCGCATCATGGATCTGGGTCCGACGCTGATCGAGCGCGCGATGACGGAAACCGGCCTGCCGCAAGCCCGTCTGGAAGGCGAGCGCGGTCGCACCTGCAATCAACTGCGTTTGTTCGCCAAAGTCGTGCGCGACGGCCGCTTCCAGTCGGCCACGCTCGACAGCGCGCTGCCGGAACGCACCCCGCCGCGCAGCGACCTGCGCCTGCGCAAAATCGGCCTGGGCCCGGTCGCCGTGTTCGGCGCCTCGAACTTCCCGCTGGCGTTCTCGGTGGCCGGCGGCGACACCGCCTCGGCACTGGCTGCCGGTTGCCCGGTCGTCGTCAAGGCCCACTCGGCCCACCTGGGCACCTCGGAACTGGTCGGCAAAGCCGTCGCCAAGGCCGCTGAAGAATGCGGCATGCCGGAAGGCGTGTTCTCGATGCTGATCGGCTCCGGCCAGACCATCGGCCAGGCTTTGGTGAGCCACCCGGCCATCAAGGCGGTAGGCTTCACCGGCTCGCGCGCCGGCGGTATCGCCCTGATGAAAACCGCCGCCGAACGCAAGGAACCGATCCCTGTGTACGCTGAAATGAGCTCGATCAATCCTGTGTTCCTGCTGCCGGGCGCGCTGGACAACGTCAAACTGCCGCAAGCTTTCGCCGACTCGCTGACGATGGGCGCGGGCCAGTTCTGCACCAACCCTGGCCTGCTGATCGGCCTGAAAAGCGACAAGCTGCAAGCCTTCGTCGCCGCCGCCGCCGGCTCGCTGGGCGCCAAGCCTGCCGCCACCATGCTGACCCCGGGCATCCACAAAGCCTACGTCAACGGCGTCAAGGGCCTGGCAAGCATCGAAGGTGTTTCGCAAGAAGCCGCCGGCCTGACCACCGAAGCGCCATGCGCCGCGCAAGCCTTCCTGTACCAGGTCGATGCTAAAACCTTCCTGGGCAATCCAGCGCTGGAAGGCGAAATCTTCGGACCAACCTCGCTGCTGGTGGTCGCCAACGACGAAGCCGAACTGCTGGCCGTGGCCGAACACGTCGAAGGTCAACTGACCGCCGCCGTCCACGCCACCGCCGACGACCGTCAACTGGCCGCGCGCCTGATGCCGGTGCTGGAACGCAAAGTGGGCCGCATCCTGTTCAACGGCTTTGGCACCGGCGTGGAAGTTTCGCACGCCATGGTGCACGGCGGCCCGTTCCCATCGACCTCGGACAGCCGTTCGACGTCGGTTGGCGCCGGCGCCATCGACCGCTTCCTGCGCCCTGTTTGCTACCAGGACGTGCCTTCCTACCTGTTGCCTGAGTCGCTGGCTGACGAAAATCCGCAAAAGCTGCCGCGCATCGTCAACGGTGACCTGGTATGGAACGCGTAAGCGACATCCAATGCGCGGTGGGCGAAAGCCCAACGTGGAATGCGGCGGAATCGGCCTTTTACTGGACCGATATCCCCGCCAAGCGTGTCTGGCGCCTGGACCTCGCGTCCGGCGCCACGCGTTTCTGGACCCTGGATGAAATGGCCGGCTGTGTCGCGACCAGGGCCGGTGGTGGCCTGATCGCCGGCATGGAGACGGGCGTGTTCAAGCTCGATCTGGGCGAAGGACCCGCCGCCGTCGCAACCAAGGTGGCGACACCGTCGGTGGAGTCGGGGGCACTCGGCGAGGGCAAGCGCTTCAACGACGGTCGCTGCGACCGTCAGGGGCGCTTCGTGGCCGGCACCATGTTCATGGACATGTCGGCCAATCGTCCGGTCGGAAAGCTGTTCCGCTACGATGCGGTGCATGGTATTTCGGCGCCGCTGGTGGTGGAGCTGCTGACGCAGAACGGCACCGCGTTTTCGGCGGACGGACGCACGATGTACCTGTCGGATTCGCATCCGCTGCGGCGCATGGTGTGGGCATTCGACTACGATATCGCCGACGGCGTGCCGTCGAACCAGCGCGTGTTTGCCGATTTGACGAAGGAAGTCGGTCGCCCGGACGGCGCTGCGGTCGACGCCGACGGCTGCTACTGGGTCGCCGGCAACGACGGCGGCTGCCTGCTGCGTTTCACCCCGGACGGCAAGCTCGATCGCCGCCTCGAGGTGCCGATGAAGAAGCCGTCGATGTGCTCCTTCGGCGGCAAGGATCTGGACACGATGATCGTCACGTCCATCCCGTCCGGCAAGCCGGAGGACGCGGAGTGGGGCGGGGCGGTGCTGCTGCTGCGGCCCGGCGTCAAAGGGCTGGCGGAAACGCCGTTCGCATCATGATAAAAGGGCAGACGCCTTATAGCGTCTGCCCTTTTTCAATTCGCCGTGTGAGCACAGCGGCAAGTTACTTTAGTTCGAGCCCTTTGCAGCCATCTCACGTTCCAGTTTGGCGTGATTGGCCAGGTACTCAGCGTGTTGCGCTTCGGTGCGCTTTGGCCCCAGCTTGTTGAAAAGCTCAGTCAGTTTGTCGGCGGTCAGATCGGCGCCGTAGGCTGGCGTACCCGGTTGCTGACGCCACGACTCGTGCAGGCTGCCGTCATCGACGGCGTCAAAGCCCAGTTCCTCGACCAGCGCCATGACTTTTTGCTTGGCCGCGGCGTCGTCGCTGGCGACCGGCAGTGCAACACGGCCTGCCGTGCCTTTGGGCAGACCCTTGGTTGGGATGTGTTCGGCGTGGATATTGTTAAACACCTTCACCACCTTACGGCCCAAGTGCTGCTGCACCCATTCGCTTTCGGTGAGCTCACCGGTTTCCAGCTCCGGAATACGGCCGTCGCGAAGGATAGGGTAATAGTTACTCGTGTCAATAATCGGCACGCCGGCTGCAACACCGGTAAACAGGTCCTTTGGTAAATCAGGAATGTTTTTGAGAGGAATGGTGACCACGAGAATTTCGCCATAACTGGCGGCTTCCTGGATCGTGACAGGCTGCGCTCCGGTTTTTTGCGCGACGTCATTCAATGTTTCTGGCCCGCGCGAGTTGGCGATGTGTACCGAGTGACCAAGCTTGGTCAGCTGCATGGCAAGGGCGCTGCCGATATTACCTGCACCAATGATTCCGATTTTCATATAATTCTCCATGTGTCCATCAAACAAAGTTGAAAAACTAGCTTGATGTTACACACCAACCTTGCAGTGTGTCGGTACGGTTCTGCACGGTCAGATCGGGGTCAAGTCTGTCATTCGGACACGGGCCCGTCTGTTGTTGGCGGCGCCCAGCCGCCCAACACCCACGACGGCGTGCTGTAGTTATTTATCAGCTCCGCATCCCGCTCCCTCGTCAGTTGGCGCGAGGCCGGATGGCGCTTGCTGACATCGACCGGCGTGCCATCGACATTGCGGCTGTTGTACTCCCAGAAGCGTACGTTGGAAGCGTCGCCGCCTAGCTCGCCCCAGCCTTGCGGACTGACGCCGCTCAACGTGGCATTGATCAGAACCGCCTCCGCATACGGATAACCCTTGCCCTTGTTGACAGGAGAGCGCGCAAGGTGCGGCTGGCCATCGCCAATGGCGCTGAAGCGGCAATCGACGAACACATTTCCGTGGTTGGCGGACGTATTGCGTATCCACATAAACGGCCCACGCGATTCGATCTCGCAGCGGCGGAAGAACGCCGGTCCGCGTCCGAGGATGGTATCGCCGTGGCCGATGATCTTCACACCCTTCAGATAGGTGCTGCCGTTGACCTGCAACGCGTCGCCGGAGCCGATGACGGTGACATCGCTGACCATGTTTTCCTCACCCGTGATCAGCAAGCCTTCCGCCTGCCCCTCCAATGTCGTCTGCAGCGTCATGTTCTTCAGATGGACGCCTTTGACGTTGTCGGCGGCGAAGGCCGCGCGGCGGGACGGAAAAGTGCCGGGCGCTTCGTTGGTGCTGATATTGGCCGGATGCGGATTAAATACCTCGTTGTTGGCATAGTGGACCCGCACCTTGCTGCGATGCTCGCCCTCGATTGTCAGGTTCGACTTGCGCCGGAAATAGACGATCTCCTCGTAGTCGCCGTTGTGCACGAAGATCGTGGTGCGCCGCGCGGGATGGTCCGGAACGAAGTCCAGCGCGCCTTGCACGGTATTGAAATCGCCGCTGCCATCGGCGTTGACCGTCACGCGTTCGATGTCCGCGCGGGGCGGCATGGCCTTGGTGCTAAAACCCCATGCCTTCTTTCCGCTGATGCCCTTGAAGCCGACGATCACGCCCGGATCGATCTGCACGTAATAGCGCTTGCCGTAGTCAAGCAGATTGTGATGCGGGTAGATGGTCGCAGTGTTCCCCCTGACGATCACGGGATGGAAGTGGAAGCCGTCCGTAAAGCCCCCGATGATGGTCAACTGGTAGCTGTCCGGCGTGGGCTCGGCGCCGGCCGAAGGCATCCCCGCCCTGGTATTGGCATTGGTGCGGCGCGGCCCGTCCGGATAAGGGTAGGGCGTTGCCAGATATGGCGCGGCCGGCAGCTTGGTGCGTTCGGTCGGACCGGCCGGAATGGCAAGGTCCAGCGTATCGACAAGCCGGTCGTCCGCCGCATCGTAAATGCGGATGCGGCCGGACTTGCCGAGCATCGGTGGCTGCGCGAAACGCAGCACCAGATGGGTATCCGGATTGACGTTGCGCGCGCCGCTGGCCGGTAAGGCCAGTGGCGCCACTTCCAGCGCCAGGGCGGGCGCCACGGCGGCCGGCAACGTCATGGCGGCCAGCAGCGCCGGCAGCCTCCTTAGTACAGCGCGCCGGTCGATTGCCATGGCTATCCTCAGGCGTTGAGCGTGGTGTTGTGGACCTTGCCGCCGATGGTGACGTTTTTCAAGGTCAGGCCTTTGACGTTGTACAGGAACCAAGGCTGCGCGGCGTTGACCGGGGCGCCGAAATCGCAGTCGGTGATGGTCACGTCGGTCACCGGCACCACCGGCGGCATCGGGCCCGGACCGTTGTAGTCCGACGCTACAGGTCCCAGTATCACGATCGCCTGGAAGCACGACGCGGTCTTGCCATCCTTGGTCACGTTGCCGACCTTGATGTTGGAGATATGGATGTTCGACACCACCGGCGGGCGGGTACGCACGTTGTCGCTGATCGGCGTGTAGTCGCAATCGAAGGTGACGATGGCGCCGGCCGCCGTTGCCACGGTCTTCGACTGGATCGGCGACCCTGGCAGCGACGCGTAGAACGATGGCGACAGCTGCACGCCATTCGGTACAGTGCAATCGCGCACGTAGAAATTGCGCAGGTAGCCGCCGCGATTCATGTTGGTCTTCATGCGGATCGCGGTGTTGAGCGGGTTGGTCTTCCAGTTGGCGTTTTCGAACACCAGCTTTTGAGCGAACACGTTCTGGATGCCGCCGGCCATCTCGCTGCCCAGGGTCACGCCGCCATGGCCGCTGTGCATGATGCAGTTCTGGATCACGATATTCTGCGACGGGCCGAATTGCGTGTCCAGGTCCTTGCCGGCCTTGATGGCGATGCAGTCGTCGCCTGTGTCGAAGGTGCAGCCATCGACCAGCACGTGGTCGCAGGCCTCCGGATCGAAGCCGTCGCTGTTGGGGCCATGGCTTTCGCAGTGCACCTTGCGGATGACGAAATTGCGGCAGTGGACCGGGTGGTGCATCCAGAACGGCGTGCGCGTCACGTGATAACCCTGCAGCAGCACGTTGGTGCAGCCGATCAGCTGGATCATCGGCGGACGCAGATAGTGGCCGACGCCGAACACGCGCTTCGACAGCGGCACGCCCGCTTCGGACAACGCCGGCAGATACTGCGCGTCGGCGCGCCACCGCTGGCCTTCACCCTGGATCAGCAGGCGCTCGGCCTCGGTCAGGTTCGGCGCGACCGTCGCCAGCGACATGGCGTTGAGCGGGTTCTCCGTATTCTCCGACATTTTGCCGGCCTTGAAGTTGGGCGTGGTGCCCTGGCCAATGGAGTTGATGGTTTTTTGCTTGCCCTTCCAGGTCCACCAGCAGTCACCTTCGTCGTTGAACGGCACGCCGCCCTGGCCGTCCAGGGTGCTGGTCCAGTCGTCGCCGGTCAGCGCGATGTTGTGCTGGTTGTAGGCGTAGATCATCGAAGAATAATTCAGCACGTCGTTGCTCTGCCAGCGCGAGATCGACAGCTTGCCATGCTTGCCGCAATCGATGTCGCCGTACTTGGCGTAGTCCTCCGGCTTGTGGCTGAAGTAGACGTGGGCCTTGGCGCTCAGGTGCACGTTCACGTTCGACAGCAGCACGATCGGGCCGGCGCAGTACCAGTCGCCGGCCGGGATGACGACGCGGCCGCCGCCGGCGTCGCTACAGGCCTTGATGGCGTCGCGGATGGCGGCGTAGCAGTCGGGCGATCCGGCCACCGGGGTGTCGATGGTGTCCTGTTCCTCGAACGAGATCCAGGCCTTGACCTTGGACAGCTTGCAGGTCCTGGCGCCGTAGGCGGTGATGTCGAAATCCTGTTTGCGGAACTTGAGCGGCCTGGAGACGTGGTCGACGATCGCTTGCGCCTGCAGCCATGGATCGGGCGCGGTGGCGGCACTGGCGGTAACGGGAAGGCCGAGCGTCAGGCCGGCGGCCGGCAGGGCTTTCATCAAACTGCGGCGCTGGGTATTGATAGACATGCTGTGTTCCTTATTCGTCCTGATTGTTGAATTCACCGATGAAGATATCGGCGGGAGTAGGTTTTGCGGTGTAGCCGAGATCCCTGACCGGGTCGATGCCGGCCTTGATCAAATTGTTCCAGTAGTCGTCCGAGTTGTATTGCGCCGGACGGTAAGACAGGGCACCTGGCTTGTTCCAGTCCGACCAAGGCTTGCCGCGGTTGATATGGGCGCCTATGCGGGAATTGAGCACGACCATCTTGCCGACCGCCTCCAGGGATACGCGGGCAACGGTGCCGGTCGGCGCCTGATAGCCGTTGGTGTCGCCCAGGAGACAGGCGTAGCCCTCGGTCGGCACCGGTGCGTACGGCGTGCAGCGGGAGCTGTGGAACCACTGGCGCAGCAGGTAGAACGTGCCTCGCCGCGCGTTGGCCGAGCCGTCGTGCGTGAAGCGGCAGTTGTCGAAGACGAAGCCGTATTTGGTTTTCAAATGCGTGTCCGGCGCCGCGACATACGACAGGCCACGGTCGCCGATCGATTTGATCTCGGTTTGGTAAAAGTAGGCGGTGCTGTCGCCGAAAATGAAATCGACGTCGCCTTCGATATAGGACTTGTTGAAGAAGCTGCGCGAAGTGCTGCCGATGCGCGGCGACTTGAGGTACAGCGTGTCCTGGAAGCCGATCAGGCGGATGTTCTCGAATTGCGCCTTGTCCGCGCCGTCCACCTGCAACGCCAGGGCCTGGTGGTGCACGTTGTTGACGTTCGGGAGCGATTCCGCCCTGGCATTGCCGATGTCCTTGTTGTAGCCGTTTTCGAATGTCAGGTTGCGCGCCTGGAAGCCGTTGTTTTGTACCCAGACGGTGGCGGTGCCGAAGGTGCCGATGACCGCGCGGTCCTTGATCGTCGCGTACATCGCCTGCGCGTCCGGCGCCGCTTTGGCGAACTGCGCGCCGTATTGCGCGGCGTAGGCGGCGCCGGTGATCGAGGCATCCAGCTTGGCGGTGACGGTGGCGGCGACGGGGTCCTTGCCGTCGCCATACATCGTCAGCGGCGCGGTGCTGGCGGGGACGTAGACCAGCTCCTGATAGGTCCCGGGTTTGACCAGCATGTACAGGCGCCTGGCCGGATACGCGGCGCTATCGAGCACCGCGCGGTTGACCGCCTGCTGGATGGTGTTGAACGTTTTCACGCCGTCCGCCTTCGCGGCCTGGTCGACGATGTAGTTGGGCGTGAACGCGGCGCCCTTGGCCAGCGGGTCGGCCAGCGGGTCCCAGGGATCGACGATTTCCTTGCCGGCGGCGCCGACGTACTTGAGCACTTCGCCGTAAGCGAATTGTCTGGCTTGCGCGGCGCTCAGTTGTGGGCGGGTGCTCGAGGCCACGGCCTGCGACTGCCCCGCCCACGCGCCGCTGGCAACCATCAGCGCTGCGGCGGCAAAAACCGAATGCGCCAGCTTCACTGTTCGCCCTCGCGCTTGAACATGCCCGCGCTTTCCGGCACGGCGCGCTTCATCTCCTCCACCACCATGTTGGAGAAAAACGCGGCGCCTTTCGGGCCGACGTGGGTGCGGTCGAAGGCGGATTTGGCGGCGCCGGCGACTTCCACCTTGCCGGCGGCCGGCGCCGGTGCGGCTTCGGCGGTTTTCTCCGGACGCGGGGCCATCGCCAGCGTGTCGGCTTCGTCCTGGCCCATCGCCTGCACGGCGGCGTAGCTGTCGGCGTTCAGGTCCAGCAGCGGCACGCGCTGGGCGGCGGCGGTGGCGCGGATCACGTCGGCCCATGGCTGCAGATTGTTTTCCAGGACGTTCTCCTTGAAGGTACGGCGCGTCAGCGGCGTGACCAGCACGGGAACGCCGCCAAGCGCTTTCACTTCCTGCGCGTAGCGGGCCATATTGACCGGGAATTCGGTTTTGAGATCGGTCGAGCGGCCGGGTTTTCCCGGCTGGTCGTTATGGCCGAACTGGATCAGCACATAGGTGGCGCGATAGGCGGCGCTGCCGCGCAGCAGTCCCTCGACCTCGTCCCAGCGGCCCTCGGCGCGGAAGCTGCCGGAGCTGCGACCGCCCCGGGCCAGGTTGATGCAGGTGTTCGAACGTTGCACGCGGGCGCAGAAGGCGTCGCCGTAGCCGCTGTTGTTGGCCATCGTCGAATCGCCGACGAGGATGAAGCGCACCGGTTTAACCACCGGCGGCGCGGCGTCGGCGGCGTGGGCGGCATGGGCGCACATCGACAAGGCGACGGCGGCGAGAAAGCTGAACGGGAGTTTCATAGGGTTCTCGAATAAAAAAAGGCGCCGGCCGCAATCGCTGCGGTCCGGCGCCGTTGATCAAGCATCCATCGACATCATCAGGGTCTATTAATAGAACTTGTAGGTGGCGCGGAAGTTGAAGGCGCGGCCGATCGGGCTGGCGGCGCTGCTCAGATAACCATTGCTATACTGGCTGCTGTTGGTGACCGGCGGCTTGGCATCGAACAGATTGGTGATGCCGGCGGTGAGCGACAGGTTTTTGAAGCCGGTATAGGTGGTTGTCCACTGCCAGTTCTTGTACGAGTTGATGTCGCGCCAGTACTGCTGCGCCACCAGGTTCTGGTCTTCGTACTTCGAATTGTAGTTCTGCGTCAGGGTGCTGTTCCAGTTGCCCAGCGCCCAGTTCAACTTGGCCACGTGCTTCCAGCGATAGGTGATGATCGGGAAGCTGCTGGTTGTACCGTTCGACGCCAGGCCGAAGCGGCCGACGTTCGACACGTACGGGCTGCCGTTGTCGAGCTGATTGTCGAACTGCGTCAGGTAGGTGCCGTCGATCGATACCTTGAAGTCGCCGAAGGAGCTGCGCGGGAAAGCATACGACGCCGAGACGTCGATACCGGCCGCCTTCTGGCCACCCAGGTTCATGATGGTGTTACGGATGAAGTTGATGGTGCCGTCCGGATTGCGCACGAAGTCCGACGCGTACTTGGTCGGGTCGAGGAAGTAGACCTGTTCCGGCAAGTTCGCCAGCATGTCGGTCATGCGGATGTTCCAGTAGTCGATCGACACCATCGAGGTGGCGGTCGGCTCGAACACGGTACCGAAGGTGAAGCCCTTCGATTTTTCCGGCTGGACGTCGGCGTTGCTGCCGGTCTGCTTCGGCAACTGCACGTTGCAGACGTTAGCCGAGACGTAGCCCGGCAGCGCGGTCCCGCTGCCGGCCACGCCCGGGCGGCCGCCCGGGCACAGCACCGGGTCGTCCCAGCGCGCCGAGGTCAGGCCGGTGGCGCCGGGCAGGCGGTAGCCGTAGCGGTCGAACAGCGTTGGAGCGCGGAAGCCGGTGTTGGCCGAGCCGCGGAACATCAGCTGCTTGGTCGCCTCGTAGCGGAAGCTGACCTTCGGATTGATGGTGTTGCCGAAGTCGCTGAAATGGTCGTCGCGTACGGCGACGTTGACATTCAGTTTTTTGGTGAACGGCATATCCAGCTCGGCGAACAGCGCGGCGACGTTGCGGCCACCTTCGCCGTGCGACGGGCTGGCGTTGGCGTAGGTCACCTGGCGCACGATGTCGAGGCGCGTGTCCTCGTTGGTGTCGCGGCTGAAGCTCGTGCCGACGGCCAGCGCCAGGTCGCCGCCGCCCAGTTCCATTACGGCGCGGCTGGCGGTGAAATCGACGCCCTTGTAGGTGCTCTTCGATTCGCGGTTCTTCTGGCCGTCGACGTTGATGCTTTCCAGGTAGGCGCGGCCGGCGGCGTCCTGCAGGCCGAATGGATTGAGCTGGCCGTTGCGCAGGCCGTCGAGCAGACCCTGGCCGGTGAAGTAGCCGTTGTCGTAGTAGTTGTCGCGATTGGAGATGCCGACCACCAGACCGGTCTTGTAGTCCCAGCCCTTGATGGTGCCTTCGGCGGTGATGGCCACGCGCTGGTTCAGCTGCACGTCCTTGGTGGCTGCGGCGCCATAGTCGGCGACGGCCCAGGTGGGGATCAGGGTGGCGCCATTCAAGCCAGACATCGCCGGCACGCCGCCGCTGTTACCCGGATACCATTTGCTGGTCGACGGCAGTTGCGGCTGGACGCCGTTGACGGCCAGCGCGTTGGTCGGATTGCGGGTGCCGATGATGTGCTCTTCGCCGCGCGAGTAGTCGATCGAGACCACGTGGTCTTCGCCGAGCTTCTTCGAGGCGCGGGCGTAGAACGTCACCTGCTGGTTTTCGTACAGCGCGTTGCCGTAGGCGTTCGCGTCCAGCACGCAGGTGTTGGAGCGGCCCGGCAGCGAGTACGGGGCCACGCAGCCAGTGGCGGCGTACGGATTGCGCGCGGTGCGGTTGGTGGCGGTGGTGAAGTTGGCCGGGGTGGCGTTGCCGCCGGTGCCCAGCGATGGCGAACGGCCGATGCTGGTCAGCAGCTCCGGGGAGCTCAGACTGGCGCGGTCGCTCGCCGCCAGGGCCGAGCGCTTGTGCGCGTCGACCGTGCCCCAAACGCTCCAGCCGTCGCGTTCCAGATTGCCCTTACCCCAAGTCAGGGTACCGCGTTCCTCTTCGCCGCCGCCGCGACGGCCCACTTCCACGTGCTGCAAGGTCGCTTCCAGGCCCTCGTACTGCGTGCGGGTGATGAAGTTGACCACGCCGCCGATGGCGTCGGAGCCGTAGATCGACGAGGCGCCGTCGCGCAGGATCTCGACGCGCGCGATCGCGCTCATTGGAATCACATCCAGGTTGGCGTAGCCGTCGGCGATCGCCTCGTTGGCCAGGCGACGGCCGTTCAACAGCACCAGGGTGCGGTTCACGCCCAGGCCGCGCAGATTGATGTTGGTGCCCGAGCCGGCGTTGGACGGCGCCAGCGACGCCGATTGCGGCAGCGCCATCATCAGGTCGGCCAGCGTGGTCATGCCCTGCTTGACCAGGTCTTCGGCTTTGACGGTGCTGACCGGCAGCGAGGCCTCGGTGGCCAGGCGTTTGATGCTCGAACCGGTCACCTCGACGCGCTGCATCGGCGCCTCGGCTTCCTGCGCCAGCGCGGCGGTCTGGTTGGCCAGCGTCAGCACGGCCAGGGTAATGGCCGACAACATCAGCCTTGGTTGTGCGGAGCGGCTTTGGACCGGTTGCTCGGGCTTGTACATTCTAGTCTCCTTCGTTTTTTGAATAAAGTTAAACGCTTAACCGCCGAGGCGGCATTGAACGTGTGTGGAGCACCTCGCGTACTCCGTGCCGTTGAGACGAGGGTCGCTGTGCAGGCACAGTCCGGGGTCGCAAACGGTCAATAACTTGATTACTTTTTTTAGCGGGCGGCTTCGAGGCCGCTCCTGCTTTACTGCGGGTACTGCAAATCTTTGGTGGTCAACCGCGCGAGAAGGTGCGCGTGACGCGTTCCAGGTGGGCGCGCATGGCCTTGCGCGCGGCCGCCGGATCGTGGGCGGCGATCGCCTCCAGGATGCGGCGGTGGTCCTTCAGCGTTTCCTGGCGCAGTTCCTCGGTCTGGAAGTGTTCTTTGAGCTTGTGCCACAGGCGGCCGCGCTGGTCCCACAGGTAATCGAGGGATCCCACCAGCGCGCTATTGCCGGTGGCGCGCGCGATAGCGATATGGAAGTTGCGGTCGGCCGCTTCGTTGCTTGAATAATTGGAGTGGTTCTGTTCCATCTCGACGACCGCCTTGAGGATGGCGTCGATGGCGCTGTCGGTGGCGACGCGGGCGGCGATGGCGGCGATTTCCGATTCGATCAGGCGGCGCGCGGACAGTACTTCGAACGGACCGGGCCCGGCTTCCGGCAGGTCGGCCGGGGTGGGGCGCTCGCTGACGTAGACGCCGGAGCCGCCGCGCACCTCGATCACGCCGCCCAGTTCCAGCGCGATCAGCGCTTCGCGCAGCGAGGCGCGGCTGACACTGAGCTTGGTGGCCAGGTCGCGTTCCGACGGCAGGCGCTCGCCGGGGGCGATGTGTTCGTCGCGGATCAGCTCTTGGATACGGTCGGCCACGAGACGGTATAAGCGCGTCTCCGGAGTGGTGCCGTCATTGGCCGCTAAAGTTCTCTTCAGCATCGTTCTTGTCTCTTAATGTTATGGTCGTGGCGTTTTTGATATGGCCATCTGGTCAGGCCATTCTAAGGTGGTCTGACCAAAAGGGCAACGTGGACTAGCCAAATTTATTTTTAGCTGTCATACTAAATTCGTCAGGTAACCGCTTTCCGACCGTGTTTTCCAGATGAAGAACCTCTAAAAACACGGTAGAATCAGGGCTGTAAGGTTGTGGCGCCCCGGATACACACAGAACGCTGGCCGGCCAATATGCAAATTGGTCTGACCAATTTATGCTACCAAAAAACAACGTTAGCCGGGCAGAGACTCCCGGAAAGGAAGCCAGAATGATGCCACCGACTAGCGCCGCCACGCCGCGCTACATCCTCATGCACGACAACGATAACGTCGCCATTGTTGTCAACGACGGCGGCCTGCCCGCCGGCGCGGTGTTCGACAGCGGCTTGACCTTGCTGGAAGCGGTCCCGCAAGGCCACAAGGTCGCGCTGCGCGACGTCGCCAAGGGCGAGGCCGTGATCCGCTACAACGTCACCATCGGCTTCGCCGCCGACGACCTGCCGGCCGGCAGTTGGCTCAACGAGCAGAATGTGCAGATGCCGGACGCGCGCGAACTGGTCAACCTGCCGATTTCGACCCGTTTGCAGCCACCGGCCGAACCGCTTGAGGGCTACACCTTCCAGGGCTTCCGCAATCCGGACGGCAGCGTCGGCACGCGCAACATCCTGGCCATCACCACCACCGTGCAATGCGTATCGGGCGTGGTGGAATTCGCCGTCAAGCGCATCAAGGAAGAACTGCTGCCCAAGTATCCGAACGTCGACGACGTGGTGGGCCTGGAGCATACCTACGGCTGCGGCGTGGCGATCGACGCGCCGGGTGCGATGATTCCGATCCGCACCTTGCGCAATATCACCCTCAATCCGAACTTCGGCGGACAGGCCATGGTCGTCAGCCTCGGTTGCGAAAAGCTGCAGCCGACGCGCCTGTTCCCTAAGGGTTCGATCCCGATCCAGAACGGCGGCGGCACCGAGCCGGCGCTGGTGTGCCTGCAGGACGCGCAGCACGTCGGCTTCATGTCGATGATCGACTCGATCATGAAGCAGGCCGAGGCCAACCTGGTCAACCTGAACAAGCGCCAGCGCGAGACCGTGCCGGCCTCCGAGCTGGTGGTCGGTGTGCAGTGCGGCGGCAGCGACGCCTTCTCCGGCGTGACCGCCAATCCGGCAGTCGGTTTCGCCACCGATTTGCTGGTGCGTGCCGGCGCCACCGTGATGTTCTCCGAAACCACCGAGGTACGCGACGGCATCGACCAGTTGACGTCGCGCGCGGCGACGCCGGAAGTGGCCGACGCGATGATCCGCGAGATGGCCTGGTACGACAACTACCTGCAGCGCGGCGGCGTTGACCGCAGCGCCAACACCACGCCCGGCAACAAGAAGGGCGGCCTGTCCAACATCGTCGAGAAGGCCATGGGTTCGATCGTCAAATCCGGCAGCAGCGCCATTTCCGGCGTGCTGTCGCCGGGCGAGAAGCTGACGCAAAAAGGCTTGATCTACGCCGCCACGCCGGCCAGCGATTTCATTTGCGGCACCTTGCAGCTGGCCGCCGGCATGAACGTCCATATTTTCACCACCGGCCGGGGCACCCCGTACGGCCTGGCGGAAGTCCCGGTGATCAAGGTCGCCACCCGCAACGACCTGGCCAACCGCTGGCACGATCTGATGGACATCAACGCCGGCCGCATCGCCAGCGGCGAGGCCACCATCGCCGATGTCGGCTGGGAGATGTTCCAGCTGGTGCTGGACGTGGCCAGCGGCCGCGAAACCTGGGCCGAGAAGTGGAAGCTGCATAACGCGCTTGTGCTGTTCAACCCGGCGCCGGTGACCTGACGCCTGATTGGCGTCCGCGCTTTACCCTCAACGATCACTTTTCAATAAAAACCGAACGAGAGACAAACAACAATGAGCAAGCCATTCAAACGATTGCTGCTGACCGGCGCCGCCGGCGGCCTGGGTAAAGTCCTGCGCGAGCGCATCAAGCCTTGGGCCGATGTGGTGGTGCTGTCCGATATCGCCGACATGGGCGAAGCGCGCGAGGGCGAGGAAATCATCCAGTGCGACCTGGCCGACAAGGCAGCCGTCATGAAGCTGCTGGAGGGCGTGGAGGCGGTATTGCACTTCGGCGGCATCTCGACCGAGAACACGTTTGAAAACATCATGCAGGCGAATATCCTCGGCACCTACAACCTGTACGAGGCGGCGCACAAGCAGGGCACCAAGCGCATCATCTTCGCCAGCTCTAACCACACCATCGGCTACTACAAGTGGACCGATTACATCGACGCCGACAGCCCGACCCGCCCGGACAGCTTCTATGGCGTCAGCAAGTGCTTCGGCGAGTCGCTGTCGCGCTACTACTACGACCGCACCGGCCTGGAAACGGTCTGCCTGCGCATCGGTTCATCGTTCCCCGAGCCGGCCAACCCGCGCATGCTGGTGACCTGGTTGAGCTACGACGATCTGGAAGAGGCGCTGCGCTGCTCGCTGTTCACGCCGCGCGTGGGCCATACGATTTTGTTCGGCGCCTCGGCCAACCCGGCCAGCTGGTGGGACAACAGCAAGGCCGCGCACCTGGGCTATGTGCCGAAGGATAGCTCGGTGCAGTTCTCCGACAAGTTCCCGGACACCGGCGTGTACCCGGCGGCGGACGATCTGGCGACCGTGTATCAGGGCGGTGGCTTCGCCGCCGTCGGTCCGCGCTACCAGGACTGATCGGACACGCAAGCCCGGAGACGGCCTTGCGTATCGACCGCCGCTCAACGCCGGCGGTTATGCGATCTGCGCCGACGACGCCGACAGGAACAGGCCGGCGATTTCAGCGACGCGCGCGCCATACTGCCGCGCGGTCTCCAGGTCTCCCGGGGACATCTCTTCGGGCGTGGCATCGGCCGGCGTTTGCGCCATCGGGCCCAAAAAAGATCCCATGCGATTGATGTCGTCCCGTTGGGACGCTTTGGTATTGGACGACTTCACGCCGACGCCGACCCAAAGGCCACGGTGCTGCGCGGCGAGCAGCGTGAAATACTGCAGTGTCGCCAGCTTGTCGCCATTGACGCTGGCGCTGTTGGTGAATCCGCCGAAAATCTTGTCCTTCCATTGGTCCGCGAACCACGGCTTGGAAGAGTCGTCGGCGAATTTCTTGAACTGCCAGCTTGGTCCTCCCATATAGGTCGGCGATCCAAGGATGATGAAGTGCGCCGTCTCGATGGCGGCCCAGTCCTCGTCGGGCAAGCTGCCGTCGGCACCGATTTGCAGCAGACTTGCCTGCGCGCCCTGCGCGACGGCGTCCGCCATCCGTTTTGTGTGGCCGTAGCCGGAATGGAAGATGACGACGCCTTGTAAAGCCGGGGAGGTAACGTTCATGATAGAGCCCTTAGTGTGATGGTGATGTGCCATTGGCCATGGCACCGGTTTTGAGCCGCCTGGATCGCGCGATCAGCGTGAAGGTCAGGGCGGCCAGGATCAGCGCGGGGAACACTGCGTGTGTCCACTCGCGGTGCAGGGAGAGGGTGGCGACGGCCGACGCCATGATCAGCATGCCGAGGGTGAGGCCCGCCCACGATGTGGTGCGGCGGCTTTGCAGCAAGGCGCTCGTCAGCTCGAGCGCGCCGGTGGCGAAATGGAACCAGGTTGGATAGCCCCATCGCGCATAGTCTTCTTGCAGCGACACCGGCGCCACGATATTCAGCACGCCTGCAAATACGAAAAAGGCGACAAGACCCCAGCTTAGCCAGGTACGCAACGCAAACGTTCTCATAGCGCGCCTCCACCGGCCGAGCCGCCCGGCGTTTGCTGCGAACCTGCGGGCATTCGGGTGGGAGCGGTGCGCTCAAGCATCCACCCCGGATACTCCGGCGGCAGCGCCCCGGCGGCATCGAGCGCCGCAAGGTCGTCTTCGTCGAGCTGAAGTTCGACGGCGGCCAGGTTCTGTTCCAGCTGGTCGAGCCCCTTGGCGCCGGTGATGACGGACGTGACGAAGGGTTTGGTCAGCACGTAGGCCAGCGCCACGGCGGCCACGCTCGCGCCGTGTTTTTCCGCGATGGGACGCATCGCAGCCACGCACGCCCAGGCACGATCCCTGTCGACGGGCGGAAAGTCGAAGGTCGCGCGTCGTCCTTGGCTCGCTGCCCCGGGGCCGAATTTACCGGACAGCAGCCCGCCAGCGAGCGGCGACCAGACCATCAGGCCCACTTTTTCTTCGACCAGCATGGGAGCGATCTCCCGCTCCAGGTCGCGGCCCGCGATGGAGTAGTAGGCCTGCAATGTCTCAAAGCGCGCAAAGCCCCGCTGCTGGGCTATGCCTTGGGCTTTCGCCAGACGCCAGGCCGGCCAGTTCGAGGCGCCGATGTAGCGCACCAGGCCGCGCGAGACGAGATCATCGAACGCGCGCAGCGTCTCCTCCAACGGGGTCACCGGATCGTTCGCGTGGACTTGATAGAGATCGATGTAATCGATCTGCAAACGCTCCAGGCTTGCTTCGACAGCATCCATGATGTGGGCGCGCGAGGCGCCGCGATCATTCGGTCCGCTGCCCGACGGGTTGAACACCTTGGTGGCGATGACCACGTCCTTGCGCGCCACCCCAAGGTTTTTGAACGCACGCCCCAGCATGCGCTCGGACTGGCCATGGGTGTACACGTCGGCGGTGTCGAAGAAGTTCACGCCGGCCCTCAGGCAGCGTTCGACGATGGCGTCGGCCGTCGTCTGGTCCATGCCCGCGATATCGTGGTAAAGCCCTTGCTGTCCGGCCGGACCGAAGGTCATCGTGCCTAGGCACAGCTCCGACACGAACAGTCCCGTACTGCCAAGTTGGTTGTAGCGCATAACGCCTCCAGTTTGCATGGGAGCGGCCGTCCGCTCCCGAAGACTTGACTATGCCCGTGTCGACTTTTGCGATAAAGTATGTCAATCAAAACCCATCGTTACTCCAAAAAGAAACAATGCAGGATCTCGAGTCCCTCGCCATTTTCGTGCGCATCGCGGAAATGGCCAGCTTCACCAACGCGGCGCAAAGCCTGGGCATTCAAAAGGGCAGGGCGTCGAACGTCGTTCGTCGTATCGAGGCGTCGGTGGGGGTGCGGCTGTTGCACCGGTCGACGCGCAGCGTCCAGCTCACCGAGGACGGGCGCATGTTCTACACCCGTGCGCGGGCATTGCTGGCAGACGCCGAGGAACTGGACGCGATGTTCGCGGCAAGCGATGCGACGATGCGCGGACGCCTGCGCGTCGACTTGCCGACAGAATTAGCCCGAGGCACCATCGTGCCCTCGCTTCCTTCGTTCATGGCCGCCTATCCGCACGTCCAGCTGGAGATATCGAGCACAGACCGGCGTATCGATTTGATTCAGGAAGGGATGGACTGCGCGATACGCATCGGCCCCATTGTCGATGAGACCCTGGTGGCGCGCCGGATCGGGGCACTGCGCATGGTGAATGTCGCCAGCCCGGACTACCTTCGACGCCAGGGCGTACCCCGCACGCTACATGATCTGCTGGCCCAAGGCCATCGCATGGTCCACTACGCGCCGACTTTGGGAAGCCGGCCATTTGGATGGGAGTATCCGCAGGCCGATGGCGGCGGCTACGAAACGCTGGCGCTGGCCGGCTCCGTGAGCGTCAACAGCGTGCAGACCTACCACGCGGCGGGGCTGGCCGGGCTGGGATTGATCCAGGCCGTATTCTCGAGCCTGACGGAGTATCTGGCGCGCGGCGAATTGGTGGAGGTGCTGCCGGAGCTGCGGCCGGAGCCGCTGCCGGTGTCGTTTGTGGTGGCACATCGTCAGAACCTGACGCGCAGGGTAGGCGTTTTCATGGAATGGGCCGAACAGATACTGGCGCCGTATTTGGACAGTTAGCCAGCGTTTCACGGGGGACGGAGTACCTTGGCAGCATTGTTAAACGGCGCAGGCTGAAAAACGGTCGCGGTATTGGCCGGGACTCACACCCAGCTGGCGCTGGAACACGCGGCGCAAATTCTGCTCTTCCACATAGCCCGTGTTGGCCGCGATCGCCTTCAAAGGCAGCGCGGTTTTCTCCAGCGCGCGGCAGGCGGCTTCCAGCCGCATCGCTTCCACCATCTTTGCCGGCGTGCGTCCCAGCTGGGCGGCGTAGGTCCGCGCAAAGGTGCGCGCCGACATGCCGGCTTGCTCGGCGAGGCGTTCCACCGTCAAGGTCTCGCGCAGGTGAGCGGCGACCCAGGCGTGCAGCGCGTCGAAACGTCCGCCCTCATGCGACTGCGCCGCCAGCGGCACGCTGAATTGCGATTGTCCGCCGGTGCGTTTCATGAACACGACCAGCTGGCGCGCCGTTTCGATGGCGATCTGGTGGCCGTAATCCTCCTCGATCAGCGCCAGCGTCAGGTCGATGCCGGCGCTGACGCCGGCCGAGGTCCATATCGAACCATCCTTGACGAAAATCTTGTCGGCGTCGACGTCGACGCCCGGATGGCGCTCGCGCAAGCGGTCCACCCATTCCCAATGCGTCGCCGCGCGCCGGCCTTCGAGCTGGCCGGCGGCGGCCAGCAAAAACGCGCCGGTGCAGACGGAGCAAAGCCGCCGCACCAGCGGCGCCCGCCGCGCGATCCAGTTCACCAGCGCCGGCGAAGCGTTGAATTCCTGGCCTTTGCAGCCGCCGGGGACGATCAGGGTGTCGATGGCGACGCCGTCGAGCGTGGCGATGGACACCGTCGCCACCGGCAATCCGGCGCTGGTGGTGATCAGGCCTCCGTCGGCGGAAGCGACGAGGGTTTCGTACAGGGCGGGTCCATCGCCCGGATGGCGCTTGCTGGCGGTCGCCAGCGCCTGCAGGGGGCCGCACAGGTCAAGCAGGTTCATGTCGTCGTAGGCCAGCAGCACGACGCGCAGTGTTTGTCTTGAGATGGTCATGTTCATACCTGCCAGTTTATCGTGCTTGCGCGGCTAGGGGGCGGTCGCGCGGGCGTATTCGAATTCAAGGGCGACCAGCTTGGCGGTGTTTGATCCATATCGCGTGGCGATTGCGTCCAGCGACTCGTCCAGCGATCTGCCGGGCGGGGTGGCGATCGACAGGGGCGGCAGCATCCGCAAGCCGTCGATACCTTCGCCGTCGGGCTGCAGCGTCAAGCCGTGCAGGGTAAGCAGCGCCGCCCCGTCCTCCGTGCTCGCCGCGACCGCGTACACGCGGCTACGCTTGCTGCGCGACCAGGCATCGGCGGTATAGGCCAGCGCGATTTCATCGACGCCCGCCGCCACCGGCAGGCCTAGCTGGTCGACCGGATGGAACCACTGATTGGTGTAGCCGGTGATGTAGGCGCCCAGGTTGGCGCCGAGGCGCGGCTTGAACATGTCGCTGTCGTGCGCCGTGCTCCAGTCGCCGCCGGCGACCTGGCGCGCCACGTCGCCGGCCCGCTCACGCCCGGCGATCGCTTCGACCAGTGCCAGCGCGGTGGGCAAGGCGGCGCTGACGCCGGCGCTGGAAACCATTTTGCCGTCGGCCACGTAGCGGACGTTGTTGATCCATTGCGTATCCGGGTAGTGCTCCTTGCGGTAGGATTCCGTGGCCCAGTGCCCGGTGGCGCGCCGTCCCTTGAACAAGCCGCTGTTGGCCACCACCAGCGCGCCGTCGCAGATACTGACCACGGTGGCACCCTTGGCGCCTTGCGCCGCGACCCACGCCAGCAAAACATGATCGCTGGACTTCGCGACGGCCGGCACGATCAGATAGTCCGCGCCGTCCGGGAAGCGGGTGTCGAATTCTTCGATCGTCGCCTGTGGATTGATCTTCAGCGCGGGAAGCATCCTCACCGGGCCGGCCTGCGTGGCCACCGCGACCAATTCGGCGGAACCGGAACGGGCGATGACGCCGTAGGGGATGACGAAGTCGGTCAATTCGGTGCCGTGGTTTTCGGCGATGACGGCGACGACCGGTTTGGCGCGGTCGAAGCGGTTTTGGTAGGGGGCGATTTCCCCGGCGACGGCCACTCGGCCAATCAGCAGGATGAGTACAAACAAAGTGCGCATGACAGTCCCTGACGGTGGTTGGTCAGGAATTATCGAAGATGGGAAGTCTGGCGAAATGCCATTAAACAGTCAATTCCTGCCACCACCGCTTTCGCCCGGATTTACAACTGGATCGCAACCATCGCGGCATTGTAAGCCGCGTGCACCAGCATCGGCGCCAGCAGCGTCTTGCTGCGCTCATACACCCAAGCCGTGCACAATCCCACCACAAACACCGGCAACAGCGATAACGCCGGATGCACCGCCGCGAAAACGGCGGCGCTGATGACGATCGCCTGCGCGGCCGGCATCGAGCGGCGCAGGCCGCCGAAAATCAAACCACGGAAGATGAACTCCTCGCACAGCGGCGCCGCCAGCACGGTGAGCGCGAACAGCCACAGGCGCGTGTCGGCGGCCTGCGGCAATGCCGGCAGATGCGCCGCCAGCGACGAGTGCTTGAGCGCGTAAAGATATGCAAAAGCGACGGCGCAGCTGACGGCAATGGCGATTGCCGCATCCCGCAGCGATGCGCCGAGCCGGATGCCGCGCCAGATGACCGGCACGTTTGCCGTTTTGCTGCGCCAGTAAATCAGCCGCACCAGCGCATAGACCACCAGGCCGGACAAACCGAAGGCCAGCGTGATGATATCCAGCCCCGGCGCCTTGGCGTCATCGGCGAGCACCAGCACCAGGATGCCCTGCATGATGAAGAAAGCGGTGGCGGCGATCAAGCCGTCCGAGGTCGATACGCGTGCCGGCGGCGCTGCGGCCGGATCGAGCAGGTAGGGCAGGGCGTCGCGCGCCTTCTGCCACAGGGCCAGCGCGAAGGACGCCGTCAGCACCATCGTGATCAGTTTTTGCGCCCAGTTGTCGCTGTAGATCGACCAGGTGTAAAAGCTCGCCAGCAGCATGTACAGATAGGCATAGGTCGGCCGCACGCGGGTGCGCACTTCCACCGCCGTCGGGTCGCAGGCGAAGACGCCGAGCGAGACGGCGATCATCGAGTAGATCGGGATACCGGCGAGCACCGTCAACGCCAGGACCAGCGCGCGCCAGTCCCACACGTCGGTATGCATGGCGGTGAAGACCAGCACAATCAGCGGGTAGGTCAGCGCCAGCACGCCCCACAGCTTGGCCTTTTCCTTCAAGACGCTCTCCATCGGGCGCGGCACCGTGTATAGCAGCCAAAGGACGTGGCCTTCGTTGTTCAGCGTCTGAAAGGCCGACAGCATCAGCACATAGACGCCGATGCCGAACGCGATCGCGGCGGCAAGGGTGTGGTGCTGGCCGATTTCTCCCATGCTCTTCAGCGTACCGTTGAACACCACCTGGCTACCGACGATGATGACCGGCAGCAGCAGCGTTTGCACCAGGAAGTTGCGGTCGCGGCTCAGTAGACGCAGCTCGCGGCGCTGGATCGTCGACAGCAGCGAGCCGACCGCGGACAGCGCGCCGGCTGGCGCCTTGACGGCGACGGGCTTGCCCCGCGTGCTTTCGCGCGAACTGGAACCGACCACGCCGTTGCGCAGCTGGTAGCGCATCAGCGCCACGCCGCTCCACAACAATACGGCCAGTTGCGCCAGCAGCAGCGCGGCGGCGGATGCGAACTGCGCCAACGTCTGCGCCTGTATCGCCTGAAGCGCCACGCCTGGCGGCGTCCAGATCATCCACGACGGGAATGCCCCCGCCCATTCCATCGCGAAGCCGTCGGCACGCGGCATGCCGAGCGCCATGACCAGATAAATCAGGGGCATATTGAACAGCGAGGCAACCGCCTGCAGATTGCGCAGCTGCGACGCCGGGAGCCACATGCGCAGGCCGGTGTCGGCCAGCGTATGCAGCAGCGCCGCCAGCGGCAGCAGCAGCGCGGTGGCCAGCAGCGCGATCGGCAGCGCGGCCCACTTGAAGCCGGAGTACCAGGCGATCATCACATACGGCGCGGTGAGGGCGACGATGCCGGCGCTGTTGCTGGCGCTGCGTTCGAGCAGCCGTCCCCACAACAAGGTGGAGCGCTTGATCGGCAAAGTCACCAGCCATTCGAGATCCCAGTCCGGCTGCGCCATTTCCTTGCTGCCCAGCGGGAGCAGCACGGCGACCGCGAACAGGATGGTCAGCTCCATCGTCAGCCCGTTGAGCAGCATGGGATCGAACGGCGCCGCGTGCAGTTCGTCGGCCGCGATCTCGACGTCCACATGCCGCCGCCCCTGCTTATCCACGCTTTGGCAGGCGCTGGCCTCGACCAGCCGGCACTGCATGTTGACGATCACCGTGCGCGCCAAGCTGCCGAACGAGAACGAAAACAGCAACGCCACCACCAGCGTCAGTATCCACATGTTGCCGCGCTTGGCGGCGATGCCGTCGCGCGCTTTCTTCTTTTTGAAGCGGCTGAACATGGCGCTGGCCATGATCTGGTTAGCCTGGCGCGTCAGGCGCATTTTCGCCATCAGCCAAATGGCGCGCGCCGCCGTCGGTTGCCGCATCATTGCGGAGTCTCTGCGCCGGCTTCGTCGGTGATCTTCAGGAAGACGTCTTCGAGCGACCCGCTGGTGGCGGCCTTGGCGCGAATCTCGTCGAGCGTGCCGGTGGCCGCCAGCTCGCCGCGATGGATGATGCCGACCCGGTCGCACAGCTTCTCGGCCATGTCCAGCAGGTGGGTGGAGACGAAGATGGTGACGCCTTGCGCGGCGGCCGCCAGCAGGCGCTCCTGCACTTCGCGCGAGGCGCGCGGATCGAGGCCGTTGATCGGTTCATCGAGGATCAGCACCGCCGGTTCGTGGATCAGCGCGCAGGCCAGGCCGAGGCGCTTCTTCATGCCCAGCGAGTAGTTGACGGCGTAGTCCTCGCCGGCTTCCTGCAGGCCGAATTCGGCGATCAGGCGCGCGCTGCGCCCGGCCGCCTCGGCGCGCGAATAGCCGTGCATCTCGCCGACGAATTGCAGGATCTCGCGCCCGCGCAGGTAGTCGTAGAAGATCGGCGTGTCGGGCAGGTAGCCCACGCGGCGTTTAACTTCGGTCGCGTCGGCGTGGCAATCGAGGCCGTCGATGAGCACCTTGCCGCCGCTCGGCACCAGGATGCCCATCATCATGCGGATGGTGGTGGTCTTGCCGGCGCCGTTGGGACCAAGGAAGCCGAACACTTCGCCGCGCCGGACGGTCATCGACAGCGGCTTGACGGCGTCGAAGCCGCCGTAGGTTTTGGACAGGCCCTGGAATTCGATCATGGGTTCTTCGCGGCCACGGCAAGCAGTCCGCAATGTTAAGGAATTGACATTCATCATAACATCGGTCGCGGCGGCGAAGATAGCCCGCTATGGCGCCTTGTATAAGCTCATGCCAAAGCGTTCGGTGCGCGGTAGCCAGTTGCCTTTGATGTCGGCGGAAGCCAGCACGCGCTCGGCGCGGCCGATCAGCAGCGCGCGCGGCACCAGGCCGATGTAGCGCGAGTCCTCGCTGTTGTCGCGGTTATCGCCCAACATCATGTACTGGCCGGGCGGCACGGTGACGGCTGCGAAGTCGCGCCGCGCCATCACCTGCGGCAGGATCTGGATCGCGTGGCTGCGGCTGTCGCCGCCCAGCGATTCGCCAAGGCGCACCGCGTCGATGTCGCCGATGCCTGCGAGGGTTTCGGTGGCGGTGCCGATCGGCGCATAGTCGGCCGGCTTGCCGTTGATGACCAGGCGCTCGTTGCGCATCTCGACGCGGTCGCCCGGCAGGGCGACGATCCGCTTGATCAGCCGCGTGCCGTTCTTGGGCGAGGAGAAGGTGACGATGTCGCCGCGTTGCGGTTCGCCGGTGGCGCCGAGCACGATGTCGGTCAGCGGCACCTTGACGTTGTAGGCCAGGCGGTTGACGAAGACGACGTCGCCCTCGAGCAGGTTGGGGCGCATCGATGCGGAAGGGATCGGATTCCAGTCCGCGACGGCGGTGCGGAAGATCCCGAACAGCATCAGGAACAACAGAAAGCCTTTATTCGCGCGCAGCCATTTGTTCATCACGTCTCCGATTGGTGTGGGGTGGGGGAGACGCCATCATGTGGTGAAAAAATTAATCCGGGCTTAGTGTGGTTTTTTCTTCACAAGCGCGCTGCCGACGCCGTGCCGCCGGCCTTCGCTGACGGCAGTGACGGTGCCGTCGGGATTGAAGACCAGCGCGTTGGCGGCGCCGATTTCTTCCGGCGCGGCGCTCCAGCGTTGACCGCTCTTTTCCAGCGCGGTCGCCTGCGCGCTGCCAGGAAAGCCAGGCTCCACATCGGTCGCTTCGCCGTTGCGCTCGGACAGGCGCGGCGCGTTCAGCGCGTCGGGCATCGTCATCCCGAAGTCGATGTGGTTGACGATCGTTTGCAGCACGGTGGTGATGATGGTCGCGCCACCCGGACTGCCGATGGAGAACGCCGGCTTGCCGTTCTTGAACGCCAGGGTCGGCGACATGCTGCTGCGCGGACGCTTGCCCGCCTCCGGCACGTTGGGGCGCGGGCCGGAGAAATCGAAATCGGTCATCTCGTTATTGAGCAGGAAGCCGTAGCCCGGCACCACGATGCCGCTGCCGCCCCAGTCTTCGATGGTGTAGGTGTAGGCGACGATATTGCCGTCCTTGTCCGACACCGTCAGGTGTGTGGTGTGCGCGCTTTCCTTCAGCAGCTTGACCGACGTCATGGGCCGCAGCGGCACGCTCTGGTCGGACTGGAAAGCGTACGGATCGCCGGCCGCCGCCGGTCTGCGCGCCTGCGCCGGATCGATCTGCCGGCGGCGCAGCGCGGCGTAGTCTTTGCTCAGCAAGCCGGTGACCGGCGCGTCGACATACTCCGGATCGGCCAGATAAGCGTTGCGGTCGGCGAAGGCCAGGCGGCTCGCCTCCAGATACAGGTGTTCGGCCTGCGCGCGCGGCATCGCCTTCAGGTCGTAGCCTTCGAGGATGTTGAGCGCCTCGGCGATGGCGATGCCGCCGGAGCCGGGCAGCGGCATGCCGTAAATGTCGTAGCCGCGATAGGTGCTGTGCACCGGCTGCCGCAGGCGCGCTTCGTAGTTGGCCAGGTCGGCCAGCGTCATGTTGCCGCCCCGGACCTGCACGCCCGGCGCGGTGGCCGGGCGGTTGACCGCGTCGACCACGGCGCGCGCCATTTTGCCCGAGTAGAAAGCCTTGACGCCGCCGGCGGCCAGTTCGCGATATGCCTTGGCCAGGTCGGGATTGCGCAGGGTGCCGCCGGCCGCGACGGCCTCGCCATTTTTCAAGTACAGCGCGGCGGTGGCGGGGAACATGCCGAATTTGGTTTTGTTCTCGCCCGCCATGCGCGAGAAATTGTCGCTGATGGGGAAGCCGTTGGTGGCGACCGCGATGGCCGGCGCCAGCACCTGCTTGAACGACATCGAGCCGTAGCGGTCCAGCGCCTCGTGCCAGCCGCGCACCGTGCCGGGCACGCCGACGGACATGCCGCTGTCGCGCACCGTTTCGAATTTCATCGGCGCGCCGTTTTCCTGGAACACGGTGGGCGTGAAGCCGGCCGGCGCGGTCTCGCGGTGGTCGATGGTGATGACGCGCTTGTCCTTGGCCAGGTAGATGACCATGAAGCCGCCGCCGCCGATGCCGCAGCTGAATGGATCGGTCACGCCCAGGGTGGCGGCCGCCGCGACGGCGGCGTCGATGGCGTTGCCGCCCTGGTTGAGAATGGACAGCGCGGCTTTCGACGCCGGCTCGCTGATGGTGGCGACGGCGCCGCCGGTGCCGGTGGCGACCGGGGTTTTGGTCCATGCCGCGGACGGCAGGACCAGGGTGACGATAATCGAGTAGAGGAGGACGGTGCGGGCGGGGCGGGTGTGAGGTGTCATGAGGGGCGCGGTGTCGGGTCTGAGGGTGGCGTGTTGCTCACTCTCAAGCTTACCCGATAATCCGGCGCTGGTTCATTTTTGGCGGGCACCGCTTGCGGCTCGACGCCGGCCAGCGCGAAGGTCAAGCCGTCCTGGGTGATACTGGGTTTGCCGTTGGGCATGCTGTCCGACAGCACGAAGTTGCTGGTCGTGCCATCGGCCTTGGTCAGTGTGAAGCTGTAGCTGATGTAGCCGGCCCATACGCAGACGGCGCCGACGCGGCAGCGGCTGTCGTTGACGCGCTCCAGCTTGACGGTGGGCGCGGTGGCGCCGCCGGCGATGCCCTGGCTGGCGGCCTGGCTGATGACGGCGCTCGCGCCTGGTTGCAGCACGTAGGTGGCGTCGAACGGTTTATTGACGGTGGCGCCGGCGCGGCCGTTAGCGGTACCGCAGGCGTACAGCATGGCCATGACGCCAAATAGCAAGGGCAGGACGATCAGCTGCCGCAGTAGTGTCTTCATCATGTTCATGTGCGACCTCTTGAATGCAAAGTGGCCATTAGCTTAGCAAAAGTATCATTTTGGCGGCGCACGAACCGCATGCCGCCGTGGTTTTCGCAATAAAGGCCACGCGGGGTGGATAAGCTGCGTAGAATGTCTGCTCTGAATTATTTTTGGATTAGAGACATGAAAAAAACTGGCCTGGCGAAGAGTGATGCCAAAAAATTGATGGGCAAGATGGCCGGGCCGAGCGCGGCGACCTTTGGCAAAGTGGCCGAGGTGGTCGACAAGCGCGAGCAGCGCCGGCGCGATCAGGCACTGGGCCTGGTGCCCTTTGCGGTGAAGCTGAATAGCGATTTGGTGGCCCAGCTGAATGCGCAGGCCACGGAACGTAGCCTTGATATGAATCAGTTGGTGGCGGAGTTGTTGACCAAGGCTCTGGCGTCGGCGGTTTAGCCTATTTCGCGATGTGCGTAGTCGGAGTACGCTGGCGTATCACCCGCGTCGGGGGGAGGGAATGATGAAAAGCAAGGTGCATGTTATACATCAAGGTGGAAAGTGGGCGCTTTCCAAATCACCTAGTCCTCTGGGTATTATCGACACATACGATACTAAGTGGGAGGCAATCTCCGCTGCGCGAAAATCGCCCCAGTTGGGCGAGTTGATTATTCACACCGCGACCGGCCAGATTATTCGCGAGCCGGATGTTAAGACCAGTCGCGATAAGAATTTAATGCGTGAGGCTGTTCTTAACGCTGTTAAACGATCAGAAAAGCGCAACTAGAGCCTGTTAGATGCCAAGGCCGCCAGTATTTGAGAAGAGTGTCTTTATCAACTGCCCGTTCGATGACGGATATCAGCCTCTGCTGCGGGCCATTGTATTCAGCGTCCTATCATGTGGTTTTTCCGCTCGTTCAGCAATCGAAGAGAACGACTCTGGTGAGGTCAGGCTCGATAAGATCAAACGACTTATCAAAGAAAGCCGTCTTGGCATCCACGATATTTCTCGCACTGAAGCTGATGTGACTTCTGGGCTGCCCCGCTTCAACATGCCGTTCGAATTAGGTCTCGATTTGGGCGCGCGGGCATTTGGGAGTCGGCAGTTAGCGAGGAAGAAAATACTGATCTTTGATCGCGATCAATACCGATATCAGCAGTTCTTGTCGGACATCGCTGGTCAAGACATATCTGCACACGCTGAATGCGTCACGAATGTGATGTCGAAAGTTCGCGGGTGGCTCAATAACTGTCAAAGTAGCGGCCGCCCTTTGCTGGGTGCCGATGCAATCGAAGCCTCATTCATAAGATTCACCGCAGAATTGCCGCATATGTGCGAGGAGCTTCATTTGGATGCGACAAAGCTCGACTTTGGAGACTTCGTTTATTTCGCCGGCGTTTGGTCAGAGCAGATGGCTTGATGGTTCGCTGAGTGCACATAAAAAAACCGCGCAGTTCGCACTGCGCGGCTTTTTTTTGCTCCGACCTCGACGTTTTACACGTAGGCGGCCAGCGAGCCTTTCATTTTTTTCAGCGCGGCCGATTCGATCTGGCGGATGCGCTCTGCCGATACGCCGAACTCGTCCGCCAGCGTGTGCAAGGTGGCGCCGGAGCCGTCGTCGTTGGCCAGCCAGCGCGCTTCGACGATGCGGCGCGAACGTGGATCCAGCTTGCCCAGCGCCTGCTCCAGGCCTTCCGATTGCAGACGGGTGACTTGCTCCGCTTCCAGCACGCGGGTCGGCTCGCTCTGCTCGGACGACAGGTAGGCGATCGGGGCGAACTTGTCGTCCTCGTCGTCGTTCGGCGATTCCAGCGCGATGTCGCGACCGCTCAAACGCGTTTCCATCTCGATCACTTCTTCGCGTTTGACGTCCAGCAGCTTGGCCAGGTTGTCGATCTGCGTTGGGCTCATCGCGTCCAGGCCAGTCTTGTGGCTGCGCAGGTTGAAGAACAGCTTGCGCTGCGCCTTCGTCGTCGCCACTTTGACCAGACGCCAGTTTTTCAGGATGTACTCGTGCATCTCGGCTTTGATCCAGTGCATCGCGTACGACACCAGGCGTACGCCCTGGTCCGGGTCGAAACGCTTGACGGCTTTCATCAGGCCGATATTGCCTTCCTGAATCAGGTCGGCGTGCGGCAAGCCATAGCCAAGATAGCCACGGGCGATCGACACCACCAGACGCAGGTGCGACAACACCAGCTCTTGCGCGGCGCCAAGGTCGTTATTGTCCTTGAGGCGCTTGGCGAGCGAGATTTCATCGTCGTGCGTCAACATCGGCAGGCGATTAACGGCGGAAATATAGGCGTCCAGGTTCCCCAGGTTGCCAGTGAACCCGAGTCCTAAAGCGCCCTTGTTGGTGGGGACCAACGCGGCAGGTGCGGACATCATAGTCATTTTCATTCCTTCGCTCGAAATTGCCAAGTCTTGTAGTGCCCAGAGGGCCACAAAGACAGAAAATATTGCTTAATTACCATTTCTGCGGAGTGTTATGAACTCTGCAGTTTTCATATATTAGCACTCTCCTCGATTGAGTGCCAATCACCTTATTTTTATCGCCACGATAGGGAAAATACTATCGGGTAGGTCTGAACAATGGCTTTTGATAAACACAGCATGCGCCATGGAGCTTAGGCCTGACTTAATGGGAGATCGGGGGGAGATGTATCAATGGTAGGCGGGTGCGGCGGCCGTTTCCGTGCGCGGGCGCACGGAAAGGCGGACAGAATTAACTCAGCAATTAATTCAGGCGGGACAGGTGACGCTGCACCGACAGCAGCGCGGCGATCAGGCCCAGGCCGGCCGAGAGGGCCAGCAGAAAAGCCATCATCACCGGTTGCAGCGGCGTGAGCTGGAATTCGGAGGCGTACAATCTTGCGAATTCGGCAATCGCGACGTTCAACGGGCGCAGCGCCAGCGCCACCGCGCCCAGCGCCAGTCCGCCGGCGCACAGGCCCAGCAGCGCTCCGGTGTAATAGAAGGGCCGGTGGATGAAGCTGTCGGTCGCGCCGATCAGCTTGGATACCAGGATTTCCTCGCGCTGCGTCATCACCTGGAGGCGGATGGTGTTGAAGATGACGGCCACCACCACGGTGCCAAGGGTAACCGCCAGCAACAGCAGTCCCAGATGCAGGATATTCAGCAGCGCGGCCAGCCGCCTGACCCAGGCCGAGTCAACCTGCACCGTGTCGACGCCCGGCAGCGCGCGGATCTGCTCGGCCAACTGGTCGACGTCGCCGCCGGACTGGGCCAGGCGGAAGGCGTCGAGCTTGAGCACATAGCTGTCCGGCAGCGGGTTTTCGCCGAGCGTGGTCAGCACGTCGGCCAGGCCGCTCTTTTCCTTCATGCCTTCGAGCGCTTTTTCACGCGAGGTGAAGATGATCTTGGCTTGCTTGTCCGGCAAGGTCTGGCGCAACTGCACGGCCAGCGCCTCGGCCTGGTCGCGCGGCGTGTCCTGCTTGACGAAGACGCTGATTTCCGGATCGACCGACAATTGCTCCGACATGGGGCGCACGTTGTCGAGCAGCGTCACGCCCGTGAAGGGCAGCGCCAGTGCGATCGCCACGACAATAATATTGAACAGGAAACTGCCCGGCGAGCGGCGCAGATGCACCAGCGCGGCGGACAGCGCGTAACGGTGTTGGCGGAACCAGTACGTCATGCCGCCACCTCCAGTTGACCCTGGTTGAGATGGATGATGCGCGCGGCGGCGTCGAGCATTTGCTCGTCGTGGCTGGAAATCAGGCAGGTGACGCCGACCGAGTGGAAGGCCTTGAGCGCGTCGAGCACCTTGTTGGCGCTGGCACGGTCGAGGTTGGCGGTCGGTTCATCGGCCAGGATCACCTGCGGCCGGTTGACGATGGCGCGCGCGATCGACACGCGCTGCTGCTCGCCGCCGGACAGGGCCAGCGGGTGCGAGCTGGCGCGGTCGGCCAGGCCGACCTTGTCGAGGGCGGCGCGGGCGCGTTGCTCGGCCTGATGGTGCGAGGCGCCCGTCACCAGCAGCGGCAACATCACGTTGGCGAGGATGGTGCGATCGTTGAGCAGGCGTTGTTGCTGGAAGATCAGTCCGAGATTGCGGCGCAGAAACGGCACGGCGGCCGGCTTGATGCGGGCGATGTCCTGGCCGTTGACGATGACGTGGCCGGCGGTGGGCCGCTCGATGGCGGCGATCATCTTCAACAGCGTGGATTTGCCGGCGCCCGAAGGGCCGGCAAGAAACACCAGTTCGCCTTTTTCTACCGTGAGCGAGATGTCGCGCAGCGCCATCGCGTCGGGGGAGTATTGTTTCGAGACGTTCCGGAATTCGATCATGTAATGGGGGGTTATCCGAGCAATTATGTGGGCAACTATCGTGGCAACCGCGGTGGCAAACTACGGCAGCAAGGCGTCGACGAACTCGGCGGCCACGAACGGCTGCAGGTCTTCGATTTTTTCGCCGATGCCGATGAAATACACCGGTACCGGACGCACGCGGGCGATCGCCGCCAGCACGCCGCCCTTGGCCGTGCCGTCCAGTTTGGTGATCACCAGGCCGGTCAGCTTCAGGGCGTCGTCGAAAGCTTTCACTTGCGCCAACGCATTTTGCCCGGTATTGCCGTCGATAACCAGCAGCGTTTCGTGCGGTGCGCCGTCCATGCCCTTGCCGATGACGCGCTGGACCTTCTTCAACTCTTCCATCAGGTGCAACTGGGTCGGCAGACGGCCGGCGGTGTCGATCATGACCACGTCGAGGCCGCGCGCCTTGCCGGACTGCACGGCGTCAAACGAGACGGCCGCCGGGTCGCCCGACGCTTGCGAGATCACGGTGATGTTGTTGCGCTGGCCCCAGACCATCAATTGCTCGCGGGCGGCCGCGCGGAAGGTGTCGCCGGCGGCCAGCAGCACCGACTGGCCGTTCGATTGCATGTGCTTGGCCAGTTTGCCGATGGTGGTGGTCTTGCCGGCGCCGTTGACGCCGGCGATCATCATCACCATCGGCTGGTGGCGGCCCAGCTCGAACGGACGCTGAAGCGGGGTCAGCAACTCGACCATCAGCTGCTTGAGCGCGGTCTTGACGGCGGCGGCGTCGAGCAGCTTGTCGTCCTTGACCTTTTGCTTGAGGGCGTCGAGCAGGTATTCGGTGGCGTCGACGCCGGCGTCGGACATCAGCAGCGCCGCTTCGAGCTCGTCGTACAGGTCGTCGTCGATCTTGGCGCCGACGAACAGCAGCGACAGGTTATTGGAGGTTTTGGACAGGCCGGCCTTCAGGCGCGTCATCCAGGACTGCTTCTGCGCCGGCTCCTCGATCGGCATCAGCGGCTCGGGTAAATAAGCGTCGACGGCGGAAGTGGTGCTGGGGGCAGGGCTGGAAATAGCGCTACCAACGGACGCCGGCGCGGGGATCTGGACCTCTGGCGCCTCGGGGGCGACAGGTTTTTTCTTGAAGAAACTAAACATGGATATGTGGTTGGGGGCGCTTCAAGCTGATGCCCGGCAGCGCCGGACACGGGGAAATGCGGCTATTTTACCAGAGCGCGGCCGTGCGGCCGTGGGCCGCTACCGGAATGACAACTTTTTCAGCCTGTGGCGACGTTGGCGTTGCGCATGCGCCATTCGGTGATGGCGGCGCTGATGTCTGCCAGCGCGAACACCCGCACATAAGACGGACGGCGCCGTTTGAGCGCGGCGTTGCCGCCGCCGGCCCACAGTTCGACGCTGCCGTTGAGGCGGGTATGCAGCTCGGCCAGGCCGTCGAGCGCCTGGCGCGGATTCATCGCCGCCGAGAACGACAGCGCGATGATGTCGACCCGCTGCACCCGTGCCGCCTCGACGATGTCGAGCAGCGGCGTTTGCACGCCCAGCGAGATGCAGTGGGCCCCTTCGGCCACGCACATGGCCTCGGCCATCAGCAAGCCCAGCCCGTGGCGCTCCTGCGGCAGGGTGGTCAGCATGATGCGCGGCGCGCCCAGGTTGCTGGCGGCCGCCTGCGGCATGGCGAAGATGGCGCTGCGCATCACCACCGTCAGCGACTCCGTATACAAGTGTTCCTCGAACGTGGCCAGCTGGCCGCTGGCCCAGGCGTCGCCGACCAGGGTGGTCAGCGGGGCGACCAGGTCGATGACGAAACTTTTCAAGCCCATCATCAGCAAGGCCTGCGACAACTGGCGGCGCAGCGCTTCCATCTGATGGGTTTTGCACAAGTCGAGATAGCGCTGCAGCTCGGGCGGCGGCAGCGACGGGCCGTTGACGCCGCCGGTGGCCTGGCCGGTCAAGGTCTGCAATTCCTCGGCGCTGAACTGGATCACCTTGCCCGGACGGAAGCCGAGGTCGATCAAGCGCTTGACCAGACGCAGCTTTTGCACCTGTTCGATCGGGTAGACGCGCTCGCCGTTGGGGTCGCGCAGCGGCTGGGGAAAGTCGTAGCGACGTTCCCATACCCGCAGGGTTTCCTTGGCAACGCCGGTGTCTCGCTCGACGTCGCTGATCGTGCTCGGAACTGGTTGTGAAGAAACAGTAGTTGTCATTAGAGAATCTTAAGCGTCTGCCGTCGTTCGACAGTCGCGAGTGTTGGCACAGGGTCGGGGTGCACGGCGCTGGAAGCGGTTCTGATCCGGCGCGACCTGCATTTTACCTTCGTTTTGCCTCAAAAGTTTCCACATCCAAAGCTCATCTGCGTGCGTATAAGCAGTACTAAAGAGCTTGTCCACGACATGCAGTTGACATTGAGAACTAATTAACTGATTATCGCCTTTGCCCATGAGTTGTCCTGGACAAAATATTTTGTAACGGTGGAAAATAATGAAAATAGCTGTTGTTGGCAGCGGAATTTCCGGGCTCTCCTGCGCTTATCGTCTGGTGCAAGCTGGTCACGAGGCGGTGCTGTACGAGGCCGGCGGGTATTTCGGCGGCCATAGTAATACCGTGGATGTGACTTTTGATGGTGAAACCCATGGTGTCGACACCGGTTTCCTCGTTTTCAATCACCGTACCTATCCTCATCTGACCGCGCTGTTCGCCGAGCTGCAAGTCGACACCGCCGCCAGCGACATGGGCTTTTCCATCAAATTGCCGGTCGGCGGCCGTCTGCTGGAGTGGGCCGGCGGCAATCTGGACCAGGTTTTTTGTCAGCGAAGCAACTTGTTGCGTCCGGCTTTCCTGCGCATGCTGCGCGACATACTGCGTTTTAACAAAGCCGCCACGGCGCTGGCGCAAATGCCGCAATCGACGCCGCAGATTTCCCTTGGATCATACCTTGATGCGCAGGGTTACAGCGCACAGTTTTGCAGTTGGTACTTATTGCCGATGGCGGCGTGCATCTGGTCGTGCCCGTCCGAGCAGATGCTCGCCTTCCCGCTGGCCAGTTTCGTCCAGTTTTGCCACAACCACGGGCTGCTGCAGGTGAACGACCGGCCGCAATGGCGCACGGTGCGCGGCGGCTCGCGCCAGTATGTCGAGCGCCTGCTGGCCGGCATCCCCGAGCGGCATTTGAATACGCCGGTGACGGCGATCGCGCGCACCGCGCACGGTGTGGCGCTGCGCTCGGCCCAGGGCAATGCGCTGTTCGACGAAGTGGTGCTGGCCACGCACAGCGACCAGTCGCTGGCGCTGCTGACCGACGCCAGCGACGAGGAGCGCGGCGTGCTCTCGGCGGTGGGCTACCAGGCCAATCGCGCCGTGCTGCACACCGACACCAGCTGCCTGCCGGAGAACCGCAAGGCCTGGTCGGCGTGGAACTACCAGGGCAGCGGCGATGGTCAGGCGGGCGGCGGGCCAGCGCGCGTTTGCGTGCACTACCTGTTGAACAAACTGCAGCCGTTGCCCTTCGAGCAGCCGGTGATCGTCTCGCTCAATCCCCTGACGCCGCCGGATCCGCGAAAAGTGCTGCGCGAATTCGATTACGCCCACCCGGTGTTCGACGCGGCGGCGGTCGAGGCGCAACGGCGGCTGCCGCGCATCCAGGGTCGCAACCGCGTGTGGTTCGCCGGCGCCTGGACCGGTTACGGCTTCCATGAGGACGGCCTCAAATCGGGATTGTCGGTGGCGTCGGCCATTGCCGCCCGCGCGCAGCAGCTCACCTTTGGCTCCCATGCCGCCTGACCTGTCGACAGCCCCGGCCGCGCCGCAGCTTTGCTTCGGCCAGGTGCGGCACCAGCGTTTGCGGCCGGTGCGCCATGGTTTTCAGTACGGGATGTACTTCGTGCGCTTGCCGCTGCGGACGCTGGGCCAACATGATTTCGGCTGCCGCCTGTTCGCGCGCAACCGTTTTAATCTGCTGTCGTTCCATGACGCCGACCATGGCGACGGCCGCCAGCCCTTGCTGCAGTGGATCGATGGACTGCTGGCGGCGGAGGGCGTGCACGATGCGGACGGCGAGGTCTGGCTGCAAACCATGCCGCGCGTGCTGGGCTACGTGTTCAATCCCGTCTCGTTCTGGTTCTGCCATCGCCGCGACGGCACGCTGCGCGCCATCGTCGCCGACGTGCACAACACCTTCGGCGAGCGCCATTGCTACCTGCTGGAGAACGGCGGCGCCATCGGCGCAGGCGAGGAACTGGCGGCGCGCAAGATCTTCCACGTCTCGCCGTTTTGCGATGTGCGGGGCGGCTACCGCTTCCGCTTTTTTTGGGGCCGGCGTGCCTCCGGCCCTTGCGCCGGCCAGGACCACACGCTGGCCAGCATCGATCACGACGACGAGGCCGGACCGCTGATCGAAACCAGCCTGTCCGGCCGCGCCGGTCCGCTGGACAACCGCCATACGGCGCGCGCCTTCTTCACGTATCCGCTGATGACCATCGGTGTGATCGTCCGCATCCATTGGCAGGCCGCCAGGCTTTGGCTCAAGCGCGTGCCATTCTTTTCAAAACCACTACCGCCTCAACAGAAAGTATCACGATGAGTACAGAATCCCTCGCCACCGCGGCCGCGCCGCTGTCGGCGCCATTGCCGGCGCCCTTGTCCATCCAGGCGCCCGCGCATGGTGGCGCCATCCCGGCGGCCGCCCGTGTGATCCTCAAGATGCTGCGGCGCCTGAAGCACGGCGCGCTGTTGCTGCAGCGGCCAGACGGCGGCTTCGAGGTGTTCGGCGACGGCTCCTTTCCGATCGCGCTGGAGCTGAAGAACTGGAATCTGTGCGGCGCCGCCATGCGCTCCGGCGATATCGGCTTCGCCGAGGCGTTCATCGACGGCGACTGGAAGACCGATAACCTGAGCGGCTTGATCGAACTGTTGATACGCAACCGCGACGAGTTCGAGCAGCTGGTCTATGGCAGCTGGTGGGGCAGCCTGCTGTACCGGATCAAGCACCTGATGAACCGCAATTCGCGCGCCGGCAGCCGCAAGAACATCCACGCCCACTACGATATCGGCAACGCGTTCTATCAGCTATGGTTGGACCCGACGATGACGTATTCGAGCGCGATCTTCCGCGACGGCGACGGCGGCGACCTGGCCACCGCGCAGCTGGCCAAATACCGTCGCATCGTCGGCGCCTTGAACCTGGGGCCGGGCGCGCGCGTGCTGGAAATCGGTTGTGGCTGGGGCGGTTTCGCCGAGACGGCCGCGCGCGAGGCGCGGGCGCACGTCACCGGACTGACCTTGTCGACCGAGCAGCTGGGGTACGCAAGGCAGCGGCTGGCCGGGGCCGGACTGGCCGCGTCGGCCGATTTGCGCTTGTGCGATTACCGTGACTGCGACGGCCAGTTCGACGCCATCGCCTCGATCGAGATGTTCGAGGCGGTCGGCGAGAGCTATTGGCCCAGCTACTTTGCCTGCGTGGCGCGCAATCTGAAGCAGGGCGGGCGCGCCTGCATCCAGACCATCACCATCGACGACGGTTTGTTCGACCGTTATCGCAAAGGGACCGACTTCATTCAGCAGTACATTTTCCCCGGCGGGATGCTGCCGTCGCCGTCGGAGTTCCGGCGCCAGGCGGGCCTGCATGGTTTGCGGGTGGTGGACGAATTCTGCTTCGGCATCGATTACGCCGATACGCTGCGGCAGTGGCGCGCCAGCTTCCTGGCCCGCCGCGCGGAGGTGGAAGCGCAGGGCTTCGACCAGCGCTTCATGCTGACCTGGGAGTTTTACCTGGCCTATTGCGAAGCCGCCTTCCGCGCCGGGAACACCGACGTGATGCAGTTCACGCTGGTGAAGGATTGAGGGTGCCCACGGCGTCGCGGGCCCGGTGTTTTGCCATGGCGGCGCTGTGCGCGCTGATGCTGGCGGCCGGGCCGTCCGCCCGTGCGGCGGAAGCGCCGGCCCACGTCGAGCGTGAGCTGGGCGCCGCGCGGCTGGCGGGGCAGGGCGTGTTCACCTATTTCGGGCTATCGATCTACACTGCCGAATTGTGGGTCGGCCCCCAGGGATACCGGCCAGCGGCAAAGGACGCCGCGCCCTACGTGCTGGATCTGCGCTACGCGCGTGCGCTGGACGGCCGCAGGATCGCCGAGGCCAGCGCCGCGCAGATGGAGAAGACAGGCGCGGGCAGCGCGGCGCAGCGTGCCGCATGGCTGGAAAAGATGCAGGCGATCTTCCCGGACGTGAAGGAAGGCAGCCGCTTGAGCGGTCTATTCCTGCCCGGTGAGGGCGTGCGCTTCTACCGCGACGGCAAGCCGCTGGCGACGGTGGCCGATCCGGCCTTCGCCCAGGCCTTCTTCGGCATCTGGCTCGATTCCGCCACCACCGCGCCCAAGCTGCGCGAGGCGCTGCTGCGCGACGCCGCGCCGAAACCGTGAATCGCGATTCCGCGCCCGCCGTCGTTGCCGCCGCCACGCGTGCGCCATCGCTGTCGTTGATGGCGATGCTGTATTACGGTTTGTTCGGCCTGCCGCTGGCGATGCTGGCGCTGCCTATATATGTGTATGTGCCGCAGTTTTACGCGCAGCGCGGCGCGTTGACGCTGGCCGTCATCGGCGCCGCGCTGCTGGCGGCGCGCACGGTCGCGGCGTTCATCGATCCGCTGCTGGGCTGGTGGATCACGCGGGCGGGCGGCGCCTATCGGCGCGCGGTGCTGATCGCGCTGCCGCTGCTGATTGCCGGCTACGCCATGCTGTTCCACCCTCCGGCGCTGACCGGCGTGCCGGCGCTATGCTGGTTCCTGCTGTCGCTGATGCTGGTGTACACCGGCTTCAGCCTCGCCACCATCGCCCATCAAAGCTGGGGCGCCGCATTGACCCAGCTGCCGGGCGAGCGCTCGAAGCTGGCGGCGGTGCGCGAGAGCTGCGGTCTGTTCGGCGTGATGATGGCTGCCGTGCTGCCCGCCGTCTTCGATTACGACGCGTTGAGCTATGCCTTTGCCGCCACGCTGCTGGCGGGCGCCGTTTGTCTGTTATATAGGGCTCCCCAGCCACCCCGGGCCATGCGGGACGCGGCAGCGGTAGCTCCCTTGCGCTTTGCCGAGCTGTCCGCGCCGTTCCGGCAGCGCCGTTTCCGCGCGCTGTTCCTGGTGCTGATGGTGAACGGCGTCGCCGCCTCGATACCCGCCACGCTGTTCCTGTTCTTCGCCGAGGACCGCCTCAAGCTCGGTTCCAACGCCGGCCTGTTCCTGTTGCTGTACTTCGCCAGCGCGGCCGCTTCGATGGCGGCGTGGCCGGTGGCTGCGCGGCGCCTTGGCGAGGCGCGGGCCTGGGTCGCCAGCATGCTGCTGACGGCCGCCGTCTTCGTCTGGGCGTATTGGCTGGGGCCCGGCGATGTCGTTTCGTTTGGCGTCATCTGCGCCATTTCCGGCCTGGCGCTGGGCGCCGACCTGGCGTTGCCGCCTGCGTTGCTGGCCGGCGTCATCGCCGGCGCCGGCGACAGCGGCCGGCGCGAGGCGGCGTATTTCGGCGTATGGAACTGGGGCGTGCAAATGACCCTGGCGCTGGCGGCCGGTGTCGCCTTGCCGGCGCTCGAATTACTGGGCTACACGCCTGGCACGGGGCAGGGCCTGGGCGCGCTGTCATTCGCCTATGCGTTGCTGCCTTGCTGTTTAAAACTGATTGCGGCCGCGCTGTTGTGGCGCGCGCCGCTACGCGATTGCTGAACTGGAGACCACACAATGAAAATTACCCGCCTTTGCGCCGCCGCCGCGATCACCTGCGCGTTTTTGCTGAACGGCTGCTCGCTGCCGGTGCAGCCGGACCACTACGCGCAGGAGGCGCCCAAGCTTGATATCCAGCGCTACTTCAACGGCACGCTCGACGTCCACGGCATGTTCCAGAACCGCGCCGGCACGGTGGAGAAACGCTTCACGGTGCTGATGCGCTGCAGCTGGAGCGGCGACGTCGGCACGCTCGACGAGGAATTCGTCTATTCGGACGGCACCAAGCAACGGCGGGTCTGGACCTTGCGCAAGACCGCCGAGGGCCGCTACATCGGCACCGCGCCCGATGTCGTGGGCGAGGCGAAGGTGGAGGTGTCGGGTAACGCGATGCGCTTGCAGTACGTGCTGGCGCTGCCGGTCGGCGACAAGGTTTATAACGTCGACTTCGACGACTGGATGTATCTGATCGACGACCGCGTGATGCTCAACCGGGCGCAAATGAGCAAGTTCAATGTCGGCCTGGGCAGCCTGACGGTGGTGTTCAACCGCCGTTCCGAGCAGGTGCGGTGATGGCGATGAACCATGTCATCGACGACTGGGCCGATCAATATGTGTGGATCGTCGGCGCTTCCACCGGCATCGGCGCCGCCACGGCACGGCTGCTGTTGGCGAAGGGCGCGCACGTGGCGTTGTCCGCGCGCCGACAGGATGCGCTGGACGAGCTGGCGGCCGCCGATGCCGATGCCATGCCCAGGACCCTCGCGGTGGCGCTGGATGTCACCAATCACGCCAGCGTGGCGCGCGCGCGCGACGAGATCCTGGCCAGCTGGCCGCGCATCGACCTGGTGCTGCTGGTGGCCGGCGGGTATAACGAAATGCGCGCCGACAGCTTCGATCTGGAAAAAGCGAATCAGCTGATCGATCTGAATCTGCGCGGCGTGTTCAATTGCCTGGCGCCGGTGTTGCCGATGCTGATCCGGCAGCGCAGCGGCGGCATCGGCATTGTCAGCTCCGTGGCCGGCTATAGCGGCTTGCCGAAGGCGCTGGTCTACGGTCCGACCAAGGCGGCGCTGATCAATCTGGCCGAGTCGCTGTACTTCGATCTGCACCCGAAGGGCATCGCCGTGCATCTGATCAATCCGGGTTTCGTCGATACGCCGCTGACCAAGGGGAATGATTTTCCGATGCCGGGACTGATGCAGCCGGCCGACGCCGCGCGGGAACTGGTGCGCGGTGTCGAGCGGGGGGCGTTCCATATTCACTTTCCGCGCAAGTTCACCAATACGCTGCGCTTCGCCCGGCTGCTGCCGTATCGACTTTACTTCTGGCTGATCGCCAGGGTGACGCGCTTATGAGCGATATGCAAGCGGCTTTGCGCCGCCTGATCGTGTTTTACGAGACGCTGACGCCGGCGGCGGTGTCGGGGATCGCGGAGGTTTACGCGGCCGATGCATTGTTCAAGGATCCGTTCAATGAGATTCGCGGCCATGCGGCCATCGTCAAGGTCTTCGAGCATATGTTCGTGCGCCTGCGCGAACCGCGTTTTGTCGTCATCGAGCATATGGGCCGGGGCGACCAGGCGTTTTTGACGTGGGAAATGCAATTCCGCTTCGTGCGCTGGCCGGAACAGCCGCAGGTCATTCGCGGCGCCACGCATGTGCGGTTCGATGCCGATGGCAAAGTTGCGCTACACCGGGATTACTGGGACGCGGCCGAGGAGTTGTACGAGAAGCTGCCGGTGCTGGGCGCGCTGATGCGCTATCTAAAACGCTCGGCGTCCCGCTAGTCGCGCCGTCCACTACGGCGCCGGATATGAGTTTTGCTCATGCATAAAAGAGCGCTGGCGCAAGCACGATCGCCCCGCTTTGGGGCGATAACGTGTCGAATTGGTGCGTGATGTGTCGTTTCTGTGCAACACGTAGCAATTTCTTACAAATTCCTGATGCACCGCAATAGTTGCCCTGCGGACAGAATTTATGACTAGTTTACTCCTGTAACACTACGATCATCGTTGGTTTGAAGGCTATTTTGCTGTATTTCCAAGCCAAACAATGTCGCTGGTTGTTAGCTTATTACCATGGAGTGCGCAGGTTCGCGCAGGGGCTTCAGTATAAAATAGCGCCAGAAATAGCAAAGTGGCTATTTTTACTTGGTCCGACAACGATGTAGTACGCATGCATTGATCTTGCATTTGTCACTAGGGCGGCCCGCAAAACGGGTTGCTGCATGAAGTTCATCGTGCGGAAAAACTGGGCTAGTTCGCTTGCTCGGCATGAAATATTGCGATGCGTTAAAATACGGGTGTTTTGAAAATCTGACAAGGACAGGGACGTTGCACTATGAACGTTTTTGCACTTGATGGAGTCGTCAAGCATCAGTATAGTGCCGCCTCCGGTGCGTTTGCGCACCGCGAACCTGCGAGCGTCGATTAAATCGGCCGCAACTTAAGTGAGCGCGTTCCGCCTGATGGGACCGCACAGTGGCAGCTGGGGAGTTTGCCCTCACGCACATACGGCGCCTGCTGGTGACGCCGATAAGCACCGTATTTAGCCGCACTACTAGCTATACCTTTTTACAGCAACACAACTGAAGGAAACATGTAATGAAAAAATCCCTGATCTCCATCGCCATCCTGGGCGCCCTGAGCAACGTAGCTATGGCGCAATCGAACGTCACCATGTACGGTATCGTCGATGCCGGCCTGACCTCCGAGCGTGGCGGTGCTGCTGGTAACAAGACTGCAGTACAAAGCGGCGTGGCTTCGGCTTCGCGTATCGGCTTCAAAGGCACCGAAGACCTGGGCAGCGGTCTGAGCGCAATCTTCAAGCTGGAAGCCGGCGTTAAAATCGACGACGGTTCGCTGGACAACGCCAACAACCGCCTGTTCAACCGCGAAGCCTATGTTGGCCTGAGCTCGAAGACCGCCGGTACCCTGACCATCGGTCGTCAGTACACCCCTTACTACGAAACCCTGCGCGACGTGGCTGACCCGTTCGCAATGGGCTACGCTGGTACCGCTAAAAACCTGTTCCCGGTTGCCGGCAACATGACCCGCGCCGACAACGGCGTTGTGTACAAAACCCCATCGCTGTACGGTTTCTCGGCTGCTGCTTCGTACAGCCTGGGCGAAACCGCTGGCGATTCGGCTGCACAGCGTCAACTGGGCGCGTCGATCGGTTACACCAACGGTCCGCTGAACATCGCTGCCGCTTACAACAACCGTAACAACGACACCGCTACCGTTAAAACCAACAGCATCGGCCACAACAGCCTGATCGCCGCGAACTACGACTTCAAAGTTGTTAAAGTTTTCGCAGCCTACGGTCAAGACAAGGGCCAGAACAGCGCGCCTCTGGCTAACACCACCAACCCATTCGGCTACACCGTTGCTCCAGTCGCGTCGCAAGACAGCGCTGACGCACTGGTCGGCGTAACCGTTCCAGCCGGTAACGGCGTTGTCATGGCTTCGTACATCCGTAAAAACGATAAAGAAGCCGCTAACAACGACGCTAGCCAGTGGGGCGTTGGCTACTCGTACAACCTGTCGAAGCGCACCAGCGCTTACCTGGCGTACGCTAAGATCAAAAACAAAAACGGCGCAGCTTACACCGTTGGCAACAACACCGAAGTTGGTTCGGGCGACAAAGCCTTCAACATCGGCGTGAAACACAGCTTCTAATCTGTTCATTCAGAGTTAGTATCAACAACGGCTGCCTGGTGCAGCCGTTGTTCTTTTCTGAAAGTGGTTTTATTGATGACGACGACCATGATGATGAAACGACGCGCCGTATTCGCCGGCGCCATGCTGATCGCCTCGTGCGCCGTGCTGGCCGCGCCCAAGGCGGCGCGCAAGCCGTCCGCCAATGCCGGCCTGCCGCGTTACGGCATGGTGGTGTTTTCCGATTTGTGCATCAACGCCGAGAGCGGCGAATTCGGCGGCCAGCGCATCACCTTGCAGCGCTTCGCGGAAGTCGATACGGTGCTGTACGAGTACACGGCGGGCGGCTTGAGCTGGCCGGTGGTGGCCAGCGACGTCAATATCGATCCGCGTGGGCGGCAGATGTATTTCACCGTGCGCCCGCCCGACGAGGAGGAGCGCACCATCAGCGGCAAGATCGCCGACGGCGGCAGGACCCTGGTGCTCGATGGCGGCTATTGCGGCGACGAGGCGGTGCCGATGCGGTTGCCGCTGGTGACCGATTTCGGACGCAAGGCCGGCACCTGCAAGGTTTGTCCGCAGGCGAAGAAGGACAAAGAGAAGGTGGAAGAGGCGCCGTCGAACCAGGCGCCTTCTTAAGCATAGCGATGCATGCGATTCGTGGAGACACGTAGGGCGGATTAGCGCAGCGTAATCCGCCATGAGCCGTCGCCGGCGCTTGGCGGATTACGGCGTGCCGCCTAATCCGCCCTACGTATCTCCTCGTCCAGTCAAGTTTTCTTGGCCGCTTCGGCGTTCTTGCGGATCGTTTCCAGCGTGGCGCCGGGCGTGATCAGGTTGCCGTCGTAGCGCAACTCGATCAGCGCCGGCAGGCTGCGGCCGTTGGCATGCGCCAGCGCGCGCTCCAGCGCCGGGCCGAAATCGGCCGTCTTGTCGACCACTTCCCCATGCGCGCCATACGCCACCGCCAGCGCGGCAAAATCGGGATTGTGCAGCTCCGTGCCCGATACGCGTCCCGGATAGTCGCGCTCCTGGTGCATGCGGATGGTGCCGAACATGCCGTTGTTGAAGACGATGATCACCACCCCCGCCTTGTACTGCACCGCCGTGGCCAGCTCCTGGCCGTTCATCATGTATTCGCCGTCGCCGGCGAAGGTGATCACCGTGCGTTTCGGGTCGATGATCTTGGCGGCCACGCCGGCCGGCACGCTGTAGCCCATCGCGCCGCTGGTCGGCGCCAATTGCGTGCGCATGCCGCCGTAGCTGTGGAAACGGTGCGCCCAGGTGGCGTAATTGCCGGCGCCGTTGGTGATGATGGTGTCGTGCGGCGCGATCTTGTCGATCTGCTGCACCACCTGCCACAAGTCCAGCGGCGCCTGGCCGTCCTGGAAAATCGCCGGCTGCTGCTGCCATGCCGCCAGATCCGCCTTGGCCTCGGCCACGGAGTCGCTCCATGCGCCGGCGTCGACCGGCGCCATCGCCGCCAGCATGGCCGCGATCTGCGGCATGCCGCTGTTGATCATCAATTCCGCCTGGTAGACGCTGCCCAGTTCTTGCGCGTCGGCGTGGACGTGGATCAGGCGCTGCGCCGGCACCGGCGCGGAAATCAGCGCGTAGCCGCCGGTGGTCATCTCGCCCAGGCGCGGGCCGATGGCGAGGATCACGTCGGCCTCGCGCACGCGCGCCGCCAGTTTCGGGTTGATGCCGATGCCGACATCGCCGACATAGTTGGGGTGGGCGTTGTCGAGCAAATCCTGGAAGCGGAAGGCGCAGCCCACCGGCAGGTGGTTGGCTTCGGCGAAGCGCTGCAGGTCGGCGCAGGCTTGCGCGTTCCAGCCGCCGCCGCCCAGCAGGACCAGCGGCTTTTTGGCGCTGGCGAGCATGGCGCGCAGCACGTCGATCTGCGCCGCCGACGGCGAGGCTTGCACCGCCTGATACGCGCGCGTATCGGCCACCGCGGCCGTATCGATCAGCATGTCCTCGGGCAGCGCCAGCACCACCGGGCCCGGACGGCCGCTGGTGGCAACCTGGAAGGCGCGCGCGAGGTATTCGGGAATGCGCTCGGCGCGGTCGATCTGCGCCACCCATTTGGCCATTTGGCCATACATGCGGCGGTAGTCGATCTCCTGGAAGGCTTCGCGGTCGATGAAGTCGTTGCCGACCTGGCCGATGAACAGGATCATCGGCGTCGAATCCTGGTAGGCGGTGTGCACGCCGATCGAGGCGTTGGTCGCGCCCGGGCCGCGCGTGACGAAGCAGATACCCGGCTTGCCCGTCATCTTGCCGTAGGCGTCGGCCATGAAGGCGGCGCCGCCCTCCTGGCGGTTGATGATGAAGCGGATGTCGGAGTCATGCAGCGCGTCGAGCACGTCCAGGTAGCTTTCGCCGGGTACGCCGAAAGCGGTGTCGACGCCGTGGATCTTCAGGGCGTCGACCAGGATCTGGCCGCCGGTGCGGGTTGGGTGCGTCATGTTCTGGCCTCAAGGGGGATAGGTAGCATGATTCTACGGCCGGGCAGGGGGCGGCGCTTTTCAAATGGCGACATCAAATTATAGAATCGGCGGCCCGGCTGGTACAATACCGCCTGAAGCAAGCCAGACAGCCGCTGGCCAGCGCGTAATGCCTGGCGGGAGGAAGGTCCGGACTCCATAGAGCGGGGTGACGGTTAACGGCCGTCCGCTGAAAGCCGCAAGCGCAAGCCCAAGGTATAAGGCGAGGAATAGGGCCACAGAGACGAGCGTATTAAGTTACGGTGAAACGCGGTAACCTCCACCTGGTGCAATTCCAAATAGGCACGCGATGATGCTGCTCGCGGAGCGTGCGGGTAGGAAGCTTGAGCGCTGGAGTAATCCAGCGCCTAGAGGAATGGCTGTCATAGCGCGGGTTCGCCCGCGCCGTAACAAAATCCGGCCTATCGGCTTGCTTCAACTAATATAGACATTCGCGGCTGCCGCGGGACCGACGCGCATACCGCGTCGACCTGGGGACGTGCCGATGAAAACATACATACTGGCCTTGGATCAAGGCACCACCAGTTCGCGCGCCATCCTGTTCGACCACCAGGGACAGATCTGCGGCAGCGCGGCGGCCGAATATCCCCAGCATTTCCCGCAGCCCGGCTGGGTCGAGCACGACCCCAACGACATCTGGAACAGCCAGTTGGCCGTCGCCCGCAAGGTCTTGCACGACAATCAGGTCGAAAGCCGCCAGATCCTCGCCATCGGCATCGCCAACCAGCGCGAGACCACCCTGGTGTGGGACCGCAAGACGGGCGAGCCGATCGCGCCGGCCATCGTCTGGCAGGACCGCCGCACCGCGGATACCTGCGACGCGCTGCGCGCCGACGGCAAGGCCGGTCGCATCGCCGGCATTACCGGCCTCGAACTCGATTCCTACTTCTCCGCCACCAAACTGAAATGGCTGCTCGACCACGTGCCCGGCGCGCGCGACCGGGCGCGCCAGGGCGGGCTGGCGTTCGGCACCGTCGACAGCTGGCTGGTGTACAAGCTGACGGGGCGCCACGTGACGGACGTGAGCAACGCCTCGCGCACGCTGCTGTTTAATATCCACCTGATGCGCTGGGACCAGGATTTGCTGCAGCTGTTCGATATTCCGGCGTCGATGCTGCCGCAGGTGGTGTCGTCCAGCGAGGAAGTCGGCATGACCAAGGCCTCGCTGTTCGGCGCGCCGATCGCGGTGGCCGGCATCGCCGGCGACCAGCAGGCCGCCACCTTCGGCCAAGCCTGCCACGCGCCGGGCATGGCCAAGAATACCTATGGCACCGGATGCTTCATGCTGATGCAGCTGGGCGAGCATCCGGTGGTGTCGCACAACCGCCTGCTGACCACCGTCGGCTGGCGGGTCGACGGCGCCACCGAGTATCTGATGGAGGGCAGCGTCTTCATGGGCGGCGCTACGGTGCAGTGGCTGCGCGACGGCCTTGGCATCATCGAGAAATCGTCCGACGTCGAGCCGCTGGCCGCCAGTGTGCCCGACAGCGGCGGCGTGTTCATGGTGCCGGCCTTCGTCGGCCTGGGGGCGCCGCACTGGGACCCGTACGCGCGCGGCGCGCTGGTGGGGCTGAGCCGGGGCAGCAACCGCGCCCACATCGCCCGCGCGGCGCTGGAGGCGATCGCCTATCAAAGCGCGGAGCTGATGGCCGCCATGCAGAAGGATGTGGCGGCGTCGAGCCGGGACATTCCGCTGACCGAGGTGCGCGCCGACGGCGGGGCCGCCCGCAACGACCTGCTGATGCAGTTCCAGGCCGATTTGCTGGGCGTGCCGGTGGTGCGTCCGCGCGTGACCGAGACCACGGCGCTGGGCGCCGCCCACCTGGCCGGCCTGGCGGTGGGCTTCTGGCAAACCCGCGAGGAGGTCGCCGCCCAGTGGACCTGCGAACGCCGCTTCGACCCCGTCATGGGCGCCGACCGGCGCAGTGCGCTGATGGAAGGCTGGGCGCGCGCCGTCGATCGCTCCAGGGGTTGGGCGGCCTGAGCTGTAAGTAATATAAATTATGCTTTTGTTACGAAAGTTGACAGTTTTTTCGGCAATTCGCGCTGGAATTGTCTCCTGGCTCAGGCGTATAATGACGTTTTTGGTGCAGTGCGGCAGTCAAAAAATTGTCTATACAAATTGCTTGTCGAAAATATATCGACGGTCCGGCCGCTGTTGACTAGCAAAAACGAAGCTGCAGTTATTACAAGGTTTCATACTCCCCGTTATCGCGCTGCTGGCGCGACATCCGACCATTCCCCTATCAAACCACGCGACTTTCAGCGCCGTTGGGCGATCTATTGACCAGTTGTCAATGTGATACGTCAATGTTGGCGCTTTGCAACTATATGTAAATATTTCAATTATTTTGGGAATTCATTTTCACCGCTTTAGTGCATGCATACACATGTGTGTAGATGAGGTAGCACATTCACAGTCTTCCATAAGTACTTAATTTGTCGAGTTATTTTATTTCTAGCTGGCTTCAAGGAATTGCGCTAAGTCCTTAATTTCATTACTAAAATCCCTGTTTCGTTTGCCTGAAAGCGCTTGACCGCTATTCTCCCATCCTCTAAAGTGGGCATCTGTGTGAAAAAGTGTCTTTTTGTGGGAAATTTGTCCTGACTTAGCGGCGGGGGAGATGAAACTGGAAAGTCGCCGTTCATGCTCCGCTAACCATACTGAGGTCAAAAGGTAATCCCGTGTTTCAAGGCGCGTCCGCAATCAATCTCGATGCAAAAGGCAGGATGTCTATCCCCGCCAAGCATCGTGACGCGCTCTCGATCCAATGCGAAGGCCGCCTCACCCTGACCCGCCACCCCGATGGCTGCGTCATGTTGTTCCCCCGCCCGGTGTGGGAACAACACCGTCAACAGATTGCCCAGTGGCCGATGCAGGCACGCGCGTGGCAACGGATATTCCTCGGTTACGCCACCGACGTCGAAATGGACACGGCCGGCCGCATCCTGATTTCGCCGGAGCTGCGGGCCGCCGTCGGCCTGGAGCGCGAAGTCATGATGATGGGCATGGGCTCCCACTTCGAAATCTGGGATGCCGCCAAGCAGGCGGAAAAAGAGCAGCAGGCGATTGAAGCCGGCACCCCCGATGTACTCGCCAATTTCTCTTTCTAAGGTCCCGTGATGACATCCACATCGGTGCCTGAATTTCAGCATCGCACGGTGCTGCTTGACGAAGCGGTCGACGCCCTCGCGCTGGACGGCGCGCGCGCCGACGGCGTCTACGTCGACGGCACCTTCGGCCGCGGCGGCCATTCGCGCCTGATCCTGTCGAAGCTGGGCGCCAACGCGCGCCTGATCGCCTTCGACAAGGACTTGCAGGCCATCGCCACCGCCGAACAAATCGACGATCCGCGCTTCACGATCGTCCACGACAGCTTCGCCACGATGACGGCGGCGCTGGCCGAACGCGGCGTGGGCCAGGTCGACGGCATCCTGCTCGACCTGGGCATCTCGTCGCCGCAGGTGGACGACGCCGCGCGCGGCTTCAGCTTCCGTAACGATGGTCCGCTCGACATGCGCATGGATACCACGCGCGGCATGTCGGCGGCGGCGTGGCTCGCCACAGAAACCGAACAGACACTGGAAAAGGTGATCAAAGAATATGGGGAAGAACGGTTTGCTTTTCAGATTGCAAAGGCGATTGTTGCTCGCCGGGCAGTCGAACCAATTTCAACCACACGACAGCTTGCCGGCATCGTGGCAGGCGCGGTCAAGACTCGGGAAAAGGGCAAGGATCCGGCAACCCGCACATTTCAAGCTATCCGGATTTTCATCAATAAAGAGCTTGAAGACCTCGAGGTCGGTTTAAACCAGGCCTACGCCAGTCTGGCGCCGGGCGGCATCATCGCGATCATCAGCTTCCATTCGCTGGAAGACCGCATGGTCAAGCGCTTCTTCGCGTCCAAGGCCAATGTCGAACAGCCGGACCGGCGCCTGCCGATCCGCGCGGTCGATTTGCCGCAGCCGGAGCTCAAGCTGCTGTTCAAGATGAAACCGTCCGACGCCGAAGTCGACGCCAATCCGCGTTCCCGCTCGGCGGTGATGCGGGTGGCGCGCCGCCTTCCCATTCCGGCGGAGGCGCAATGAGCGGCAAGATCAACCTGGTGCTGGCGGCGCTGCTGGTGGGCTGCGGCCTGTCGGTCGTCAACGCCCAGTACCAGGCGCGCCACCTGTTCATCGAACTGGAACGCTCGCAGTCGAAGGCGCGCCAGCTCGATATCGAGTGGGCGCAGCTGCAGCTCGACCAGTCGACCCTGGGCAAGCACGCGCGCATCGAGGAGATCGCGCGCCGCGACCTGACCATGACGCCGCTGACGGCCGCGCGCACGCAGTACCTGACGCCGGAAGGATCGAAATGAGCCGCGGCTCCAACGTGAACACCTCGCGCGTGGCACGCTCCAAGGGCGTGCCGTTCTCGAAGAACCCCGTACTGGCGGTGCGCCTGCCGGTGTGGCGTTCGCGCGTGGTGCTGTTCGTGCTGTTCTTCGCCTTCTTCGCGCTGGCCGCCCGCGCCGCGTGGCTGCAGGGCGTGTCGACCCAGTTCCTGCAAAAGCAGGGCGAGATCCGCTACGCGCGCACGCTGGACTTGCCGGCCACGCGCGGCAAAATCACCGACCGCGATGGCCAGGTGCTGGCGTCGTCGGTGCCGGTCAAGGCCATCTGGGCGATCCCGGACGACGTGCAGAACGCACCGGCCGACAAGCTGAAACAACTGGCGCAGCTGCTCGGCATGAGCAATGCCGAGCTTCAGAAAAAACTCGATTCGGACCGTGGCTTCGTCTATCTGAAGCGCCAGGTCGAGCAGGACGTGGCCGACAAGATCGTCAAGCTGGGCATCGAGGGCGTGCAGACCCGTAAAGAATACAAGCGCTTCTATCCGCAGGGCGAAGTGACGACCCACGTGGTGGGCTTCACCAACGTCGAAGACGTGGGCCAGGAATCGATGGAACTGGCGCAGCAGAAAACGCTGGTCGGCCAGCCGGGCAGCCGCCGCGTGATCAAGGACCGCCTGGGCCACATCGTCGAGGATATCGAGTCGATCCGCGAGCCGCACGACGGCAAGGACCTGACGCTGTCGATCGACAGCAAGATCCAGTACATCGCCTTCACCCAGATCAAGGAAGCGGTCGAGAAGTTCAACGCCAAGGCCGGCGCCGCGGTGGTGCTGGACGTCCACACCGGCGAGGTGCTGGCGCTGGCCAACTACCCGACCTACAATCCGAACGACCGCTCCAAGCTGACCGGCGAACAGCTGCGCAACCGCGTGATGACCGACACCTTCGAGCCGGGATCGTCGATGAAGCCGTTCCCGGTGGTGATGGCGCTGGAAGCGAAAAAAATCACGCCGCACACCATGTTCGACACCGGTAACGGCGCCATGGTGATCGCCGACCGCGTGATCCACGATACCCACGCCAACCACACGATCGATGTCCAGACCGTCATCCAGAAGTCGTCCAACATCGGCACCACCAAGATCGCCATGTTGATGACGCCACAGGATCTGTGGGAGATGTACACCAAGCTCGGTTTCGGGCAGCAGCCCAAATGGGGCTTCCCGGGCGCCGTCGCCGGCCGCTTGAGGCCCTATAAATCATGGCGTCCGATCGAACACGCCAACATGAGCTTCGGCCAGGGTGTCTCGGTGTCGCTGATCCAGTTGGCGCGCGCCTACCTGGTGCTGGCGCGCGACGGCGACATCATTCCGCTGTCGTTCCAGAAGGTGCACGAGGCGCCGCACGGCACCCAGGTCATCAGCCCGAAAACCGCGGCGGAAATGCGCGAGATGCTGGAAATGGTCACGCTGCCGGGCGGCTCCGCCGTCAAGGCGCAGGTGCCGGGCTACCGCGTGGGCGGCAAGACCGGTACCGCGCAAAAATTCATCGGCGGGCGCTACTCGCATACCAAATACATCGGCAACTTCGTCGGCATGGCGCCGATGTCGGACCCGCGCTTCATTATCGCCGTCATGATCGACGAACCAAGCGGCCCGCTCAAATACGGCGGCGACGTCGCCGGTCCGGTGTTTTCCGCCCTGGCGGCGCAGGCCCTGCGCGCCAAGAACGTGGCGCCGGATTCCGACCTGACCCATATCATCATTCCAGAGTCCGCAGCACAGGGGAACATGTGACGACTTTTAACTTCGATCCATCGGCCGATTTCGCGGCCATCGCGGCGGCGATCCGCAAGCTGGCGCCTGGCGCGCAGCTTGCGTCGGACTCGCGCCGCATCAAGCTGGGCGATGTGTTTTTTGCTTTTGCAGCCGATGCAGCCAACGCCGTCGACGGCCGTGGCTTCATCGACGGCGCCATCGAGCAGGGCGCGGCACTGGTCGTGGTGGACCCGGCCGGCTTCACCTGGAACGACAGCTGGAGCGTGCCGTATATCACCGTCGACAATCTGAAACAGCATGCGGGCCTGATCGCCCACGCTTATTACCAGCAGCCGGATGAGGCGATGTTCACCGTCGCCGTCACCGGCACCAACGGCAAGACCTCCAGCGCGGTGTGGCTGGGGCAGGCCTTGTCGCGCGGGGCCGAACCGGCCGCCGTCATCGGCACCCTCGGCGTGGGCGTGTTCCGCGCGCGCGGCGAAGTCGAATACGACGTCACCGGCTACACGACGCCGGACGCGGTGCTGCTGGCGCGCACCCTGGCCGACCTGCGCGACCAGGGCGCCAAGTCGCTGGCGATCGAAGCGTCGTCGATCGGTCTGGAACAGGGCCGCCTGGCGGGTATGCATTTCGACGTCGCGCTGTTCACCAACCTGACCCGCGACCACCTGGACTACCACGGCGACATGGCGGCGTACGAAGCGGCCAAGACCAAACTGTTCGACTGGCCAGGCCTGAAGACGGCCGTCGTCAACCTGGACGATCCGATGGGCCTGCGCCTGATCGCGCATCTGAAATCGAAGGCGCCATTGGCGGGCGCACTTTCAGGCGTCATTCCGCTGATCGGCTATACCCTGCGCGACGCCGCCACGCAGCCTGACATCGACGGCGTGCTGATGCTGCGCGCCAGCCAGTTCCGCAGCACCCGCAGCGCCGGCACCGAATTCCACCTGGAGTCGGCGCTGGGCGTGGCGCTGATCAAAACGAAGCTGGTCGGCCACTTCAACATCAGCAACGCGCTGGGCGTGATGGGCGCGATGCTGGCCAAGGGCCTGGGCCTGCGCGCCGCCATCGAGGCGGTCGAGGCGCTGCGGCCGGCACCGGGCCGCATGCAGCAGGTGGGCGGCCAGGACGCGCCGATGATCGTCATCGACTACGCGCACACCCCGGACGCGCTGGAGAAAACCCTGGTGGCGCTGCGCGCCGTGGCGAGCGACCGTGGCGGCCAGCTGTGGTGCGTGTTCGGCTGCGGCGGCGACCGCGATCCGGGCAAGCGTCCGCAGATGGGCAAGATCGCGCAGATGGCCGACCATGTGCTGGTCACCAGCGACAATCCGCGCAGCGAAGACCCGCATTCGATCATCGAGCAGATCGTCGCCGGCATGGACCGGAACAATCCGGCGTCGACGGTGCAGACGCTGGACGACCGCGCCGCCGCGATCCTGTCGGCGATCAAGCACGCCGCCAAGCCGGATGTGATTCTGTTGGCCGGCAAAGGCCATGAGCCGTACCAGGAAATCAAGGGCAAGAAACTGCCATTCTCCGATGTCGATCACGCGCAGCTGGCGTTGTCGGCCCGGTTAACCATGATGAGGACGAATTGATGCGTGCAGCACTCGCACAGATTCTGCCTTCCCTCCCGGGCGCGCGGCTGGTCAATGCCGCCGCCGATTCGGGTGAAGTTGTATTTGCGGGCGTGTCGACCGATAGCCGCAATGTCTCCGCAGGTTCTTTGTTCGTGGCCTTGCGCGGCGAAGTATTCGACGCCCACAACTTCCTCGCGCAGGTCGCGGAGAAGGGCGTCGCCGCAGTCGTAGTCGAGGAAGTGCCGGAAGGTTTTTCACTGCCTGCGATCGTGGTGCCAAATACTTTGACGGCACTGGGGCAGATCGCCAACCACTGGCGCCGCCAGTTCGCCATGCCTGTCATCGGCGTCACCGGCAGCAACGGCAAGACCACGGTCAAGGAAATGATCGCGGCGATCCTGGCCGCCGCCCACGGCGACGAAGGCCGCCTGGCCACGCGCGGCAACCTGAATAACGAAATCGGCGTGCCGCTGACGCTGTTCCGCATGGAAGCGAAGCAGCAGTCGGCCGTCATCGAGATGGGCATGAACCATCCGGGCGAAATCGGCCGCCTGGTCGCCATCGCCGAGCCGACCATCGCCATGGTCAACAACGCCCAGCGCGAACACCAGGAATTCATGCACACGGTCGAAGCGGTGGCGCGCGAGAACGGCGCCGTGCTGGCCGGCCTGCCCGCCGACGGCGTGGCGGTGTTCCCGCATGGCGACGAGTTCACACCGATCTGGGAAGAACTGTCGGCCGGTCGCCGCATGATCCGTTTCGGCCTGACCAAGGACGCTGAAGTGAGCTGCACGTTCCGCGCCGGTGATTTCGGTAGCGAGATGTTCATCACCATCCGCTTGGCCGAAGGCGAGGAACCGGAGCAGTTCTTCGTCAATCTCCAGGCGGCGGGTGAACACAATGTGCGCAACGCGCTGGCCGCGGTGGCATGCACGTATGCCGCCGGCATCGCGCTGGACAAGATCAAGCTGGGGCTCGACACCTTCGCGCCGGTCAGCGGCCGTCTGCAAAAGAAGGCCGCCACCAACGGCGCCGTCGTCATCGACGACACCTACAACGCCAACCCGGATTCGGTGCGCGCCGCCATCGACGTGCTGTCGAAAGCGGCCGCGCCGCGCGTGCTGGTGCTGGGCGACATGGGCGAAGTCGGCACGCAGGGCCGCGAGTTCCACGAAGAGATAGGCGCTTACGCGCACAGTAAAGGCATCGAACAGGTGCTGGCCACCGGCGAACTGGCTTCCCACATGAAGGGGGACGCCATTCGCCATTTTGAACAGTTCGGCGACTTGCTGGCTGCCGTGGAGGCAGCCGTCGCACCGAATGCAACCGTATTAATCAAGGGCTCCCGTTTCATGAAAATGGAACGGGTCGTGCAGCATTTGATTGGATCGCAACAAGCTAACAAGGAAAGTCACTAATCATGCTGCTCTGGCTCGCACAGTTTTTCCAGGACGAGATCGGCCCCCTGCGGGTCTTCAACTTCATCACCTTCCGCGCGGTGTTCGCCGCCGCCACCGCCTTGTTGATCGGCCTGTGCGCCGGTCCGGCCGTGATCCGCATGCTGACCGCGATGAAGTACGGCCAGGCCGTACGCACCGACGGTCCGCAGACCCACCTGAAAAAACACGGTACGCCGACCATGGGCGGCTTGTTGATCCTGATCGCCATCGGCGTCTCGACCTTGCTGTGGTGCGACCTGTCGAACCGTTTGATCTGGCCGGTGCTGGTCGTCACCTTGGGCTTCGGCGCGGTCGGTTGGGTCGACGACTATCGCAAGGTGGTGCGCCAAGACCCGGAGGGCATGCGCTCGGCGGAGAAATACTTCTGGCAGTCGCTGGTCGGCCTGGCCGCCGCGCTGTACCTGGCTTTCTCGGTGTCGGCGCCCAATGCCGGCAAGGTGTTCGAACTGTTCTTCGCCTGGGTGCAGTCGGGCTTTTCGATGGATCTGCCGCCGAAGGCCGACTTGATCGTCCCCTTCGTGAAGACCATCAGCTATCCGCTGGGCGTGTGGGGTTTCATCGCGTTGACATATTGTGTCATCGTCGGCACCAGCAACGCCGTTAACTTCACCGATGGCCTGGACGGCCTGGCGATCATGCCGACGATTATGGTCGGTTCGGCGCTTGGCCTGTTCGCTTACCTGACAGGCAGCGCGACGTATTCGAAGTACCTGTTCATTCCGCACATTCCCGGCGCGGGCGAACTGATTATCTTCTGCGGCGCGCTGGCCGGCGCGGGCCTGGCCTTCCTGTGGTTTAACACGCACCCGGCGCAAGTGTTCATGGGCGACGTCGGCGCGCTGGCCCTGGGCGGCGCGCTGGGCACCATCGCCGTGATCGTGCGCCAGGAAATCGTATTGTTCATCATGGGCGGTATCTTCGTCGCCGAGACGGTGTCGGTGATTATGCAGGTGGGCTGGTTCAAGTACACCAAGAAGCGTTTCGGCGTCGGCCGCCGCGTGTTCCTGATGGCGCCCTTGCACCACCACTTTGAACAAAAAGGCTGGAAAGAGACCCAGGTCGTCGTGCGCTTCTGGATTATCACGATGATGCTGGTGCTGGTTGGACTCTCTACTTTGAAACTGCGCTGATGATCTACGAAGGCAAAAACGCACTGGTACTGGGGCTCGGAGAATCGGGCCTGGCGATGGCGCTGTGGCTCGCCCGCAGCGGCGCGCGCGTGCGCGTTGCCGATACCCGTGAGTCGCCGGAGCGTTTGCCAGCACTGAAGGAGGCGATCGCCGACGTCGAATTCGTCGCCGGTTCGTTCACTGCCTCGCTACTGGAGGGCGTGGATTTCGTCGCCGTCAGTCCTGGCCTGGCGCCGTATCGCGAGCTGGCCGAGATCGGCCCGGCCGCAAGCGCCGCCGGCATTCCCGTCTGGGGCGAGATCGAACTGTTCGCGCAGGCGCTGGAATCGCTGGAGAAAGAACGCGCCTACGCGCCGAAGATCATCGCCATCACCGGCACCAACGGCAAGACCACCGTCACCACCCTGGTCGGCCAGCTGTGCGAGCGAGCGGGCAAGAGCGTGCGCGTGGCCGGCAATATCAGCCCGGCGGCGCTGGACGTGCTGCGCCAGGTGATCGACGAAGACGCGTTACCGGAGATTTGGGTCCTGGAGCTGTCCAGCTTCCAGCTGCAAACCACCTTCACGCTGGAGGCGGATGCCGCCACGGTGCTTAACGTAACCCAGGACCATCTGGACTGGCACGGCGACATGCCGTCCTACGCCGCCGCCAAGCACCGCATCTTCGCGGCGGATACCGTGCGCGTGCTCAATCGGGAGGACGCCACCGTGATGCGCATGGCCAGCGCCACCGGTCAGAACGTCACCTTCGGCACCGACGCGCCGGTTTTGCGCGACGATTTCGGTCTGAACAACGAGCGTGGCGTGTTGTGGCTGGCGACGGCGATTCCGTCGGAAGAAGAAGCCGAGCCGAAAAAACGCAAGAAGAACGATCCGCCGCCGCCACCGGTCGAATGCATGGTCAAGAACCTGATGCCCGCCGACGCGTTGCAGATTCGCGGCGTGCACAACGCCGCCAACGCGCTGGCCGCGCTGGCGCTGTGCCGCGCCATCGACCTGCCTTTGGCGCCGCTGCTGCACGGCCTGCGCGAGTATCGCGGCCAGCCGCACCGTGTGGAACTGGTCGGCGCGATCAACGAGATCGAGTACTACGACGACAGCAAGGGCACCAACGTCGGCGCCACCGTGGCCGCGCTCAATGGCCTGGGCAAGGCCTTCACCGGCGCCGACCAGCGCCTGCTGGTGATCATGGGCGGCGATGGCAAGGGCCAGGACTTCGGGCCGCTGGCAGAGCCGGTGTCGCGCTACGCGCGCGCCGTGCTGCTGATCGGCCGCGACGCGCCGCTGCTGCGCGCCGCGCTGGAAGCTTCGGGCGCGCAGTTGACTTATGAATTGATTGATTGCGGCACCGACCTGCCGCTGGCCGTCAAGCGCGCCAGCGAACTGGCCAAGGGCGGCGATGCCGTGCTGCTGTCGCCGGCCTGCGCCAGCATGGACATGTTCAAGAACTACGCGCATCGCGCCCAGGTGTTTATCGACACCGTGCGCGATATCGCCCTCGACAACGGACAGGAGATCTGATGGCGCTCCAGATGCCGTTCCGTTTTGGCGCGAAATCGACGGTACCGTCGATAGATAGCCGCGCGCGGCAATCCAAGATGATGGAGTACGACCAGCCGCTGGTCTGGGTCACCCTGTTGCTGATGCTGCTGGGGATGGTGATGGTGTATTCGGCCTCGATCTCGCTGCCGGATTCGCCCAAGTTCGCCAACTACATCCGCTGGCAGAACACCTACTTCCTGCAGCGGCAGGCGATGTTCGTCGTCGTCTCGCTGATCATCGGCCTGTTCGTGTTCCGCACCCGCATATCGACGTTGCAGAAGGCCGCGCCCTATCTGTTCATCGCCACCCTGGTGCTGCTGGTGATGGTGCTGATTCCTGGTCTCGGCTCCGTCGTCAACGGCAGCCGCCGCTGGTTGTCGCTGGTGGTGATCAAGCTTCAGCCGTCGGAATTGATGAAGGTCGTGGCGGTGCTGTACGCCGCCGACTACACGGTGCGCAAGCAGGAATACATGCACAAGCTGACCAAGGGTTTCATGCCGATGGCGGCGGCGGTCGGCTTTGTCGGCCTCTTGCTGCTGCTGGAACCCGACCTGGGCGCCTTCGGCGTGATCGTCTGCATCGCCATGGGCATCCTGTTCCTGGGCGGGATCAACGTCATCTGGTTCGGCGGCATCGGCGTCATGCTGGTGGCGATCTTCGGCTCCATCATTGCGCTGTCGAAGTTCCGCCGCGAGCGCTACTTCGCCTACCTGAATCCGTGGGAAGAGGACAACGCCTTGAACAAGGCTTACCAGTTGACCCACTCATTGATCGCCTTCGGTCGCGGCGAGATCTTCGGCGTGGGCCTGGGCGGCAGCGTCGAGAAGCTGCACTACCTGCCGGAGGCGCATACCGACTTCCTGATGGCGGTGATCGGCGAGGAACTGGGTCTGGTGGGCGTGCTGGTGGTGATCGGCTGCTTCTACTGGATCGTGAAGCGCGCCTTCGATATCGGCCGCCAGGCGATCGCCATCGACCAGACCTTCGCCGGCCTGACGGCCAAGGGCATCGGCATCTGGATCGGTGTGCAGACGTTTATTAACATGGGCGTGAACCTTGGCCTGCTGCCGACCAAGGGCCTGACCCTGCCGCTGATGAGCTATGGCGGCACGGGTGTTGTGATTAACTGCGTCGGACTCGCGATCCTGCTCAGGATCGATTACGAGAATCGGGTCCTGATGCGTGGTGGCAGACTATGACGGGGAATATGAAGAAGCTGATGATCATGGCGGCCGGCACCGGCGGCCACATTTTCCCCGGCCTGGCCATCGCGCAGACGATGCGCGCGCGCGGCTGGGAGGTGACCTGGCTGGGTACCTCCACCGGCATGGAGCAGGAACTGGTGCCGAAACACGGCATCGCGATGGACAGCATCGACTTCACCGGCATGCGCGGCAAGGGTTTGAAGCACTCGCTCGGCGGTGCGCTGAAGATGGTCAAGGCGTTCATCGCCTGCCGCGGCTACATCGGCAGCCGCAGGCCGGACGTGGTGCTGGGCATGGGCGGCTACGTGACGGTGCCGGGCGGCTTGATGGCGCGCATGGGCGGCGTGCCGCTGGTGCTGGTCAACGCAGACGCCGCGCTGCTGTTGTCGAACAAGACTCTGGTGCCGTTCGCGGACCGCGTGTGCTTCGGCTTCCCGGCCGATTTCGGCAAGGCCGCCGACAAGGCTGTCGTCACCGGTAACCCGGTGCGCAAGGAGATTCTGGACATGCCGGCGCCGGCGCAGCGCTTCGCCGGCCGTGAAGGTCCGTTACGCATCCTGGTGGTGGGCGGCAGCTTGGGCGCCAAGGCGCTCAACGACAACCTGCCGGCGGCGCTGGCGCTGATCCCGGCCGATCAACGTCCGCTGGTGACGCACCAGTCGGGCAAGAAGAACATCGATGCGCTGCGCGCGTCGTACGCGCAGGCCGGCGTGCAGGCCAACGTGGTCGACTTCATCGACGACATGGCCGGCGCGTACAGCGCCGCCGACGTGGTGATTTGCCGCGCCGGCGCGATCACCGTGTCGGAATTGACCGCCGCCGGCGTGGCCAGCGTGCTGGTGCCGCTGGTGGCGTCGACCACCAGCCACCAGCGCGACAACGCGCAGTGGATGGCGAAGCAGAACGCGGCGATCCACATGCCGCAGACGGAAATGAGCGCGCAAAGTGTGGCGACGCTGCTGGAAACGCTGACCCGCAACGCCTGCCTGACGATGGCGACGGCGGCGCACAAGGTCGGCAAACGCGATGCGAACGAATCGATCGCGCAGGTATTGGAACAATCAGCATTACAACTGAAACAGGCAAAAGGTTAAGCAGTGAAGCATAAAGTACAGAACATACACTTCGTCGGCATCGGCGGCAGCGGCATGAGCGGCATCGCCGAAGTGCTGCTCACGCTCGGCTACACCGTCTCCGGCTCGGACCTGGGCAGCAACGCTGTCACCCAGCGCCTGGCGGACATGGGCGCGAAAGTGTTCCAGGGCCACGCGACCGAAAACATCGGCGACGCCGACGCCGTCGTGACCTCGACCGCTGTACAACAGGACAATCCTGAAATCGTCGCGGCGCGCAGCCGCAAGATCCCGATCGTCCCGCGCGCGGTGATGCTGGGCGAGTTGATGCGCCTCAAACGCGGCATCGCCATCGCCGGCACGCACGGCAAGACCACCACCACCAGCCTGGTGGCGTCGGTGCTGGCGCAGGGCGGCCTGGATCCGACCTTCGTCATCGGCGGACGCCTGACTTCCGCCGGCGCCAACGCCAAACTGGGCAGCGGCGAGTATCTGGTGGCGGAAGCCGATGAATCGGATGCGTCGTTCCTGAACCTGACGCCGATGATCGAAGTGATCACGAACATCGACGCCGACCACATGGAAACCTACGAGCACGATTTCGAAAAGCTCAAGCAGGCCTTCGTCCACTTCACGCACCGCCTGCCGTTCTACGGCCGCGCCATGCTGTGCATCGATGACGCCAACGTGCGCTCGATCATTCCGCATGTGACCAAGCCGGTCACCACCTATGGCTTCCACGAGGACGCCGAAGTGCGCGCCGTGAACGCCCGCGCCGTCGGCGTGGAGATGCACTTCACCGTGATCCAGGAAGGTTATCCGGACCTGGACGTGGTGCTGAACCAGCCGGGCATGCACAACGTGCAGAACGCCTGCTCGGCGATCGCCATCGCCCGCGAGATCGGCATCGAGGACAGCGCCACCCAGGCTGGCCTGGCCGGTTTCGCCGGCGTCGGGCGCCGCTTCACCAAGTATGGCGAGGTTGCGATTCCCGGCGGCGGCAGCTTCACGCTGGTGGACGACTTCGGCCATCATCCGCTGGAGATGGAAGTGACCACCGGCGCCGCGCGCGCCGCCTATCCGGGCCGTCGCCTGGTGCTGGCCTTCCAGCCGCACCGCTTTAGCCGCACGCGCGACCTGTTCGAGGACTTCGTCAAGGTATTGGGCACGCCCGACGTGCTGGTGCTGGCCGAAGTCTACGCCGCCGGCGAAGCGCCTATCGTGGCCGCCGACGGCCGCGCGCTGGCGCACGCCTTGCGCGCACGCGGCAAGACGGAACCGATTTTTGTAGAGGCGATCGGCGATATGCCGGAAACCATCATGAACGTGGTGCGCGACGGCGACGTCGTCATGACCATGGGCGCAGGCTCGATCAGCGGCGTCCCGGCGAAACTGACTAATTATCCAAAGGTCTGATCGTGAACCAGCTTACTCCTATTGATGTAAAAACTTTCGGCAAGGTCGGCGTGCTGTTCGGCGGTCGCTCCGCCGAGCGCGAAGTGTCCCTGATGTCCGGCACCGGCGTGCTGGCCGCGCTGCAAAGCAAGGGCGTCGACGCCCACGGCTTCGACACCGGCGAACGCACGCTGGCCGAACTGGCGGCGGAAAAATTCGACCGCGTGTTCATCGCGCTGCACGGCCGCTACGGCGAGGACGGCAGCCTGCAGGGCGCACTGGAACTGCTGGGCATTCCGTACACCGGCAGCGGCGTGATGGCCAGCTCGGTGGGCATGGACAAGATCACCACCAAGATCGTGTGGCTGGCCGCCGGCCTGCCGACGCCGAACTACGCGGTGCTCGACGCGAAATCGGATCTGGACAAGATCGCCGCCGGTTTGGGACTGCCGCTGATCGTCAAGCCGCCGCACGAGGGCTCGACCATCGGCATCACCAAGGTCAACGCCGCCGGGGAATTCAAGGCCGCCTACGACATCGCCGCCGCGCTGGACGACTCGGTGCTGGCGGAGGAATTCGTCACCGGCCGCGAGTTCACGGTCGCGATGCTGGGCGGCGGCGCCGACGCGCGCCCGCTGCCGATCGTCGAGATCATCGCGCCGGCCGGTAACTACGACTACCAGAACAAGTACTTCACCGACGACGTCAAATACGTTTGTCCCGCAGTGCTGCCGGACGCGCTGGCCGCCGAGATGCAGCGCATCGCGGTGGAAGCATACCGCGCGCTCGGTTGCGAGGGCTGGGGACGGGTCGACGTGCTGCTGCGCGAGCGCGATCAGAAGCCGTTCCTGCTGGAGGTGAACACTTCGCCGGGCATGACGACGCACTCGCTGGTGCCGATGGCGGCGCGCGCGACGGGCATCAGCTATGAAGAGCTGTGCGTGGAGATTTTGCGCACGGCCCGTTTGAAGATGAAGGGATAAGTATCAGATGTGGCAAGACGCTAAAGCCTTGAATGCAACCGCCAACGGCATTTTCGCCCTGGTGCTGTTGGCATGCATCGCCGCCGGCGTGTGGTGGGTGGCGCAGCGCCCGGCGTTCAACCTGCGCACGATTCGTATCGAGAGCATCGGGCATGACGAGTTACAGCATGTGAACCACCTGACCTTGCGGAACAACGCGCTGGGCCGCATCAAGGGCAACTTCTTCACGACGAACCTGGACGCGGTGCGCCAGGCGTTCGAATCGGTACCCTGGGTACGCCGCGCAACCGTGCGCCGCGAGTGGCCGGACCAGTTGATCGTGGCGCTGGAGGAGCATGAGGCGCTGGGCACGTGGGGCGAGGACGGCCGGCTGCTGTCGGTCAAGGGCGATGTGTTCACCGCCAACCTGGCCGAGGCGGAGGAGGACCATGAGCTGCCGTCGTTCGACGGGCCGGATGGCAGCGAGAAGGAAGTGATGTCGCGGTTCGCCGAGCTGCGTAACTGGTTCGCGCCGCTCAAGCTGGTGCCGCAGGCGCTGTCGTTGTCGAGCCGTTATGCGTGGACGGTGCGGCTCGATAACGGCATGAGCGTGGCGCTGGGGCGCGAGCAGACCAGCACCACGTTGAAGGAAAGGGTGGACCGGTTGACGGGAATTTATCCGCAGCTGGTGGAGCACTTGCCCGATATAGAGACGATCGATATGCGGTACCAGAACGGTTTGGCCCTGAGCGCGACGGGATTGAAGATTCCGAAAGAGGGCGCCAAGCCAAAAGCGGCAGCAAAAAAAACGATAAGCGTTAAACCCCAACACTAGGTAGCAACAGACATGACAAAAGACGCTAAAAACCTGATCGTCGGTCTCGACATCGGCACCTCGAAAGTGGTGGCCGTGGTGGCCGAGGTGATGGGCGATGGACGCCACGAGGTGATCGGGCTGGGTCAGCACGAATCGAGAGGCCTGAAGAAGGGCGTAGTGGTCAACATCGAAGCGACCGTCGAATCGATCCAGCGCGCACTGGAAGAAGCGGAGCTGATGGCCGACTGCAAGATCCGCAATGTCTACGCGGGCATCGCGGGCAGCCATATCCGCAGCTTCAATTCGAGCGGCATGGTGGCGATCAAGGAAAAGGAAGTGACAGCGACCGACGTGGCGCGCGTCATCGAAACGGCAAAGGCGGTTAACATTCCGACCGACCAGCAGTTGCTGCATACGGTGCCGCAGGAATTCATCGTCGACAGCCAGGAAGATGTGCGCGAGCCTATCGGCATGAGCGGCATCCGCCTTGAAGTGAAAGTCCATATCGTCACCGGCGCCGTGTCGGCGGTGCAGAACATCGTCAAGTGCGTGCGCCGCTGCGGACTGGAAGTGTCGGACCTGATTTTGCAGCCGATGGCATCGGCCGACGCGGTGCTGACGCCGGACGAAAAAGAACTCGGCGTTGTGCTGATCGATATCGGCGGCGGCACCACCGACGTGGCGGTGTTCTCCGACGGCGCGATCCGCCACACCGCCGTGATTCCGATCGCCGGCGACCAGATCACCAACGACATCGCGATGGCGCTGCGCACGCCGACTTCGGAAGCCGAAGAGATCAAGATCCGCTACGGCGTGGCCAAGCAGGTGCTGGCCGATCCGGGCGAGAGCCTGGAGGTGCCGGGCTTGGGCGACCGTGGTCCGCGCAACCTGTCGCGCCAGGCGCTGGCGGCGGTGATCGAGCCGCGCGTCGAGGAGCTGTTCGCGATGGTGCACCAGGTGGTGCGCGAATCCGGCTACGAGGGCGTGCTCTCGTCGGGCATCGTGCTCACCGGCGGCACGGCGATCATGCCGGGCATGGTCGAAATGGCGGAGGACATATTCCTCAAGCCGGCGCGCCTTGGCACGCCGGACTATCGGGGCCAGTTGGCCGACGTGGTGCGCAGCCCGCGCTACGCGACCGTGCTTGGCCTGTTGTTGGAAGCGAAAAAGCAGTACCTGCGTGGTCACATCGTCACGCGGCAGGATGGGTCGGTGAAGGCAGTGTGGCAGCGCATGAAGGAATGGTTCTTAGGTAATTTTTAAGGCAGCACGAGTAAAAGATACGCAGCGAATTTGCAGCAAAAACACGGGTGGTTTTTTCACTAAACTTTTTTTTAAATTGAAACAGCAGTTTTCAATCCCCAGTTCTCCTACAAATATGAGGACTGGCGCTTGGAAACCGCATTCTGATAGGGAGCACATCATGGAGTTTGATATGGTCGATAACGCAGCTTTGGGCACCGTCATCAAGGTCGTCGGCGTCGGCGGAGCAGGTGGCAATGCAGTTCAACACATGATCGTTAAAGGCATGTCCGGCGTAGAGTTCATCGCCGCAAACACCGACGCGCAGGCGCTGTCCACCTCGCGCGCGCACAACGTCATCCAGATCGGCGAGACCGGCCTGGGTGCGGGCATGAAGCCGGACGTCGGCCGCAAGCTGGCCGAGGAATCGCGCTCGCGCATCGAGGACGCGCTGCGCGGCGCGCACATGGTGTTCATCGCCGCCGGCATGGGCGGCGGCACCGGCACCGGCGCCGCACCGATCGTGGCCGAAGTGGCCAAGTCGCTGGGCGCGCTGACCGTGGCGGTGGTATCGAAGCCGTTCTCGCACGAAGGCCAGAAGTGCATGGACATCGCCGACGAAGGCCTGGAGCAGTTGTCGGAGCACGTCGACTCGCTGATCGTGATCCTGAACGAGAAGCTCGAAGAGATCTACGAAGATGAATCGCTGATCGAATGGCTGCAGCACGCCGACGATGTGCTGAACAACGCCGTCGCCGGTATCGCCGAGATCATCAACGTGCCGGGCCACATCAACGTCGACTTCAACGACGTGAAAACGATCATGGGCGAGCAGGGCAAGGCCATGATGGGCACCGCGACCGCGTCGGGCATCGACCGCGCGCGCATCGCGGCCGAACAGGCGGTGGCTTCGCCGCTGCTGGACGGCGTCGACCTGTCGGGCGCGCGCGGTGTGCTGGTCAACGTGACCGCAAGCCGTGGCCTGAAGGGTAAAGAGATCAAGGAAGTCATGGCGGCGGTGCGCGCGTTCGCGGCGCCGGACGCTTCGATCGCCCAAGGTATCGCCTACGACGACACGATGGGCGACGAGATCCGCGTGACCGTGGTGGCGACTGGCCTGGGCAAGGGCAAGAAGCACGTGCAACTGGTGCCGCAGCAGCTGCTGCGCACCGGTACCCACAACAGCCCGATGATGCCTTCGGGCGCGATGGGCGGCGCGGCGTCGGCCGGCGTGTCGATGGGTGCGACCAGCGGCATGGGCGGCGGTGGCGCGCCCGCCTTCGACGGCATGAAGGCGCCGGCGGTATGGCGTCGCGAGTCGGCTTCCGAGCAAGTACGCGCGATGGAAAAAAACGGCATGGAGACGTACGATATTCCAGCCTTCCTGCGCAAGCAGGCCGACTAAGAGTCGATTAGGCCATTCTGCACGATCGTGCAGGATGGCCTGGGTTCAGGCATACTGTGCGTTCTATGCCGGGAAAAGCCGCGCTTGTCGCGGCTTTTTTACGTTCAATACCCAAACAAAAGGAGTCACACATGACCATCAAGATTGGCGATACCCTGCCGGAAGGCACCCTGTCCGAATTCGTCGAAACCGAAACCGAAGGCTGCTCGCTCGGCCCGAACACGTTCAACGTGCAGGACTTGGTCAAGGGCAAGAAGATCGCGATCTTCGGCCTGCCGGGCGCCTACACCCCGACTTGCTCGGCACAGCATGTGCCAGGCTACGTCAAGCACGCCGCCGACCTGAAGGCCAAGGGTGTCGATGAAATCTGGTGCATCTCGGTCAATGACGCGTTCGTCATGGGCGCGTGGGGCCGCGACCAGAAGGCCACCGGCACCGTGCGCATGATGGCCGACGGCAACGCCGCCTACAGCAAGGCGCTGGGCCTGGATGCCGACTTCAGCAAGCACGGCATGGGCACGCGTTCGCAGCGTTACTCGATGCTGGTCGAAGACGGCGTCGTCAAGCAGCTGAACGTGGAACAAGGCGGCAAGTTCGAAGTGTCGAACGCCGAGACCCTGCTGGGTCAGGCGTAAGCCGGCTTGATTTGATGCAGTGAAGGAGGCGCCGGAGACGGCGCCTTTTTTACGTCCGCAGGTTTAGTAGATGTCGTCGGCATTGGGTTTTGCCGTGAACAGCGTCGAGTCGATCGTGAAGGTATCGTCTTTCTGGACCTGGAAATAGGTCAGCGTTTCCTCCGGCGCGCTGGCGAACAGGCTGCGGATCGCGGCCACCCGCTCCGCCGGCGTGCGCATGCGCGCGGTCCACTCGTCGAATACCATCTGCAGCTTCCAGTCGCCAGCGCGCTCCGGCTGGAAGCCTGCCGCCTGCAGCATCGCGGTCCATTCGGAAGGGCGGTAGTCGCGCACGTGCGAGCCGTCGCGCAGCAACTCGACCGCTTGCAGGGTGGTGTCGTGCAGTGGCGCCTCCGGCGCGGTGATGTCAATGACGACCAGCAGGCCGTCGGGCTTGAGCACCCGCTTGACCTCCCGCAGCGCGGCCGGCACGTCGAGCCAGTGGTGCGCCGAGAAGCGCGTGACGACCATGCAGAACGCGGCGTCGGCGAACGGCAGGCTGGCGACGTCGCCCTGTTCAGTGACGATGTTGTGCAGGCCGCGCTCCCGCGCCGCGCCTGCCACCACGGCCAGCATCTCGGAAGACAGGTCGAACGCGGTGACCGAGCGCGCAACCGGGGCGACGGCGAAGCTGGCGTGGCCGGCGCCGCAGCCGAGATCGAGCACCACCGGGGTGCCGAGTCCTGCGGCCAGTTCGCGCAGCGCGGCCAGATCGGCCCCTTGCGCGTGGACGGTGCTGGTCAGGTAGGCGCTGGCGGTTTGGCCGAATTGCTGGGCGACGACGGCTTGCTGTTGCATTTTATTTCTCCTGAAATGGGCGGGTCAGGGCAGAATAGGCGGGTTTATATCCTGTAACAAGACAAGTACTTATCCTGGTATAAAAACCACCATGCAAAACAAGTTAGGCGATTTCATTCGTGCCCATCGGGAGCGCACCACGCCGGCCAGCGTCGGGTTGCCCGGTGGCGGGCGGCGGCGCACGCCGGGGCTGCGGCGCGAGGAGCTGGCGCAGTTGTGCGAGGTCAGCCCGACGTGGCTGACGTGGCTTGAGCAGGGCAGGCCGGTGTCTGCGTCGGGCAAGATGTTGGCGCGGCTGGCCGAGGTGCTGCAATTGAGCGGTGCCGAGCGTGGCTATTTGTTCAGCCTGGCCGAGCGGCTCGATCCGCAGGGCGAGGCCGACGGCGCGCCGGCCGAGGCGGCGCTGGACGCGATCGTGGCGGCTGTGGACGCGCCGGCCTATATCCTCGATCTGCGCTGGGACGCGGTGGCATGGAACGATGCTGCGGCGCGGTTGTTCGCCGGTTGGCTTGACGGGCCGTCGCCGAACCTGTTGCGCTTCATGTTCCAGTCGGCGGCGGCGCGCGGGCTGATCGTTGATTGGCCGGAACGCGCGCGCCGCTTGGTGGCCGAGTTCCGCGCCGACATCGGCAAGCACGCGGAACATCCCGCCGTGCGGGAGCTGATCGCAGACGTGGCGCGCGACAGCGCCGAGTTCCGCGAGTTGTGGCGACTGCAGGACGTGGTCGGCAGGGAGGGCGGATTGCGCAGTTTCCAGTCGCTCGACGGCAGCGAATTGCGCTTCAACCAAGTGACACTGTATCTGGCCAAGCGCCACGACTTGAAGTTGGTGATGCTGTTGCCGGTAGACGCATAACTGTTGGGTTCGTGTAGCAATGGCGGACCTGACCCTGGAGCTATGGCGGACCACTCCCTGAGCTGCTACCACCAACCATTGTCGCCTAACACGACCTTTTTGTAATAGTTAATGTTCGCGTTCAGGAAGTACCAAAAGGTGATCATGATATTTAGGGTGGATGGAATAAAGCTGAGCCCGCCATCAGGCGGCAAAAAGCTGCTCAGCGCTAACACCGAAAGACTCAGGCACAAAACTGTAATTGCTTTGCGCCACATCCCTTTTGCCAAATAGTAGAAGAGCCCAAAAACCAATGCCCACAGATTGAATGCTACTCGGCAGCGCTGGCCAAAAGTGAGCTGCTTGAACAGCGGCCGCGTTGGCCCGCCAGCTTTTTCGATCAAGTCGAATCGGATGCGCCACAGCGCCGATAGATCGGCGTCCGTGCCGGCGACTGGTTTGGGAAGATCTTTTCCGCAGGTTGTACAGAGTGAACGAATGGGTGAATTTCCGATACCGCAGTGCTGGCAGGTCGACATGAGTGACTCCTTGAGAGGGAGCTTCATCATGTCACCGGCAAGCGTGTTAAAAATTGACGTTGAGCAATGCAAGTGAGCGTTTATTTGTTGGCGCGGCGCAGACATTGACCTAGTTCATTGGCGAGGTGGCGGCGCTCCTCCTCCGTGAGAAAACGCCCGAGGACAACGAGGCGATTCCGCTTGTCGTTGATCCGTATCGGGTCGCCATCACGTACTGGCGACAGCAGACGGGCGCTCCACAAGTCGAGATGGCGATAGCTGCACCGTCCGCCCCTGCGCTGCTCAACAACAATCGCGCTTTCCGAGATTTCGATCCGGTCGTAGTCGTCGAGGTGGCGTCCGTAGAACCACAGGCAGGCGGCCAGCGCGGCCATCTCCAGCAGCGCATACGCCAGCATGTGCCAGTAACCCAGATACGCAAAGCCGGCCGCGACTCCCAGAGTGGGACAGCACAGCGTGGCAAACAGCACGGTCAACTGCGGCCGCTGCAGCAACGCACGGCGCCGCACCAGCCAGCTGCGTCGCTCCGAAGGCACATCACGTGGCATCGTTCGCTCCCGCTCAGATCACGGTGGGCGGTTTTTCGAAGGTGTGGAACGGCGCCGGACTGGGCACTGTCCATTCCAGGCCGTCGGCGCCTTCCCACGGCTTGGCGGGGGCCGGCTTGCCGCCGCGTATGGTCGGCAGCACGATGGCGAACAGGAAGTATACCTGCGTCAGCCCGAACAGCAAGGCGCCCACCGTGGCCACCTGGTTGTAGTCGGTGAACTGGGTCGAGTAGTCGGCGTAGCGGCGCGGCATGCCGGCCAGTCCGAGGAAGTGCATCGGGAAGAAGGTGACGTTGAGCCAGATGAGCGAGTTCCAGAAGTGGAAGGCGGCACGCCGTTCATTGAACATGTGCCCGGTCCACTTCGGCACCCAGTAATAGTAGCCGGCGAACAGCGCGAACAGCGAGCCGGCAACCAGCACGTAATGGAAGTGGGCGACGACATAATAGGTGTCGTGCACCTGGATGTCGATCGGCGCGACCGCCAGGATAAGGCCGGAGAAGCCGCCGATCGTGAACACCCACAGGAAGCCCACCGAGAACAGCATCGGCGCCTCGAACGTCATGGCGCCCCGCCACATCGTGGCGATCCAGTTGAAGACCTTGACGCCGGTGGGCACGGCCACCAGCATGGTCGCGTACATGAAGAAAAGCTGGCCGGTGATCGGCATGCCGGTGGCGAACATGTGGTGCGCCCACACGATGAAAGAGATGATGGCGATCGAACCGGCCGCGTACACCATGGAGGCGTAGCCGAACAGCCGCTTGCGCGAAAACGCCGGGATGATCTCCGAGATTATCCCGAACGCGGGCAGGATCAAAATATAGACCTCCGGGTGGCCGAAGAACCAGAAAATGTGCTGGTACATGACGGGATCGCCGCCACCGGCCGCGTTGAAGAAGGTGGTGCCGAAGTGGCGGTCGGTCAGGATCATGGTGATGGCGGCGGCCAGCACCGGCATGACGGCGATGAGCAGATAGGCGGTGATCAGCCAGGTCCAGCAGAACATCGGCATGCGCATCAAGGTCATGCCCTTGGCGCGCAGGTTGAGGATGGTGGTGATGATGTTGATGGCGCCCATGATCGACGAAATGCCCATCAGGTGGATGGCGAAGATCGCCATGTCCATGCCGACGCCCATTTGCGTCGACAGCGGCGGGTACATGGTCCAGCCGGCGGCGGTGGCGCCGCCCGCGCTGAAGAATGATCCTATCAGCAGCAGCGCGGCCGGCGGCAGCAGCCAGAACGAGAAGTTGTTCATGCGCGCGAACGCCATGTCGGAGGCGCCGACCTGCAACGGGATCATCCAGTTGGCGAAGCCGACGAAGGCCGGCATGATGGCGCCGAAGATCATCACCAGGCCGTGCAGGGTGACCATTTGATTGTAGAACTCGGGATAAAAATACTGCAGGCCGGGCTGGAACAGTTCAACGCGGATGAGCATGGCCAGCAGGCCGCCGCTCATCAGCATCGCCAGCGAGAACCACAGGTAAAGCGTGCCGATGTCCTTGTGGTTGGTCGCGTATAGCCAGCGGCGCCAGCCGTGTGGATGGTCGTGGTGGGCGTGCGCCGGGTCGTCGGCGTGGACGTATCCCTCTGGACTGGTTTTAGCGGTGGGTGCGAATGCTTCGTCGATTGTTTTGATGGCCATCGTCGTTCTCCGTGAGTCAGGCCAGCTTATGACGGGCAGAGCGCGCTCGCCAGCGCCAAGCGTGCCGCATGCTCGTAGGCGTCGGCGCTATAATTTTTTCAGAAAATTCTGAAGCGGGGCGGGGGCGTCCGAGCAACTTGCGCGCCCGCCATTGGTCTATCTATCTGTGAAGGAGTGAGCGATGAAATCTCAGCAACGATCAGATACCCTGCTGCCGGCCGATGACGAAGTGGCCGTGGAGGTCAGCACCGACCAGCAGTCGGAACAGGCGCGCAAGACCGGCCATCCGCCGGAGCAGCCGCCCGCCGCGCCGGCCGTGGACAAGGCGGTGGCCGAGTCGCTGGGCGGCGCCGGCCGCAAGGAGAAATAACTCGCTCAGGCCTGGGGCGCCGTCCACACCAGGTTCCACAGGTGGCCGTCCAGATCCTCGAAGCCCTGGTCGTACATGAAGCCGTGATCCTTCGGCGGGTATGGAAAGCGCCCGCCGGCGGCGACCGCTTTGGCGATCAGGCTGTCCACCTCGTCGCGGCTCTCGCAGCTGAGGCAGATGATGACTTCGTTGGCATCTTTGGCTTGCGCGAGGGGTTTGTCGATCAAGGACTGGAAGAAGGTTTCGGTCATGAGCATGGCATGAATGCTGTCGTCCACGATGACCATGTAGGCCGCGTGCTCATTGCTAAATTCCGGCTTGAAGCCAAAACCCAGAGCGGAAAAGAACGCTTTGGACTTGTCGAGGTCCTTGACAGCGAGGTTAAAGATGATCTGTTTGTTCATAACGCCCCTAACGTTGATAGCCGGATCAATAAATGCTACTTCATATGACGACGAATGGGGGCGTTTGAATTCGACGGCCCGAGGCGAATTTTTTTGACGAGCCGCGCACGCGGTCGGGGCACGCGCGCCGGGGCGTTTTCTTCCGGTCGCATCGGCGTTGTGTGAGTTGCGCTTGTTCGCAGTGTCGACTTCCGCTTGCGCCTCTGGCCCGACGGTTAATCGCGCTGCTCATGCGTAAGGTGATTGGTGGTGGAAAGGCACGTACGCATCTTGATCCAAATCGAAGATCGCCGGAAAAAGATGATTTTTCGTCATCTTGCTGCTATATTGTCAATACTCCCTGTCCTGAATCACCATTGGAGTCTCTATGCTAAAGCGACGTCCCGGCCGTATGTGGTACTTTTTTTGCGTGGGTTTGGCGACTACGGCTCTGCGGGCAGCCGCCGAGATTCCAGCGGGATGCTCGGCAACATTACTGGAAGAATCCCGTGCGCTGAAAGAGATCTCGCCCTATTCGGTGCGTGGGACATATTGCGATGGCACTGTGGGTATCCTCAATAGCGGCGAGCTCCTTGTCGTTTCTTACACCGTAGGTGATATCCAATTTCGAGCCGATCAGCTGCGCCTCGACATATTCAGCCGCTCAAACGACAAGAGCCCGGTCCATCTGATCGGAATTGACAAGCGTGAAGGCGGCAGCTACCGGCTCGACGGGGTGCTGGGGACAACCGGGCTAACCGTCGCACTCACAGCCGCGATCCATCCCAAAAAAATAGACGAGAAGGCGCTTGGCTTAATGGGCTGGCGTACCGTCGATAATCAGCGCGTTTATGTGCCGGTCGCGACCACTCGCTCCGGTCTGGATGAGACTGCCCACCTTTCCCTGCGGACGCCAGCGGCGATCATCCAGGCGGATTACCAAATTTGCGACGCGACGGCAAAATGTGCGGAGCAAAGGACGTTCGCTAGAAATCAGACGGCGGGCACGTTGATATCATTGCTAATTCCAAAAAAATCCGGTGGCGGCACGTACACCGTCAAATTGACTATTCTCGGCCCTGCAAACCGGCTTTTTGGCCAGGTTTTTTTGATCGAGCCGCCGCTATGAACACGGGACTTATCGGCCTCTTGACGGCGAAAAAAATTTTACTAAAGCAAGAGCTTGAAGCTGTCTTAGAGCGAGGTGCTGACGCGCGCTCGCTGCGCGAGTTAGAGCGGGCACTGCAATCTATCGATGCTTTGGAAAAGTTAAATTCGGCCCCGCCGCAGACTCCGTGGATAGTTCCAGTCTTCGTACTCGCAATTTCCATCTCGGTCATTGGACTGGCCGCGACTATCCACATCAATCAGCCGCAAATGCAGGTTGATGTTCGCACCCGATCGTTCGCCTTGACTGTCGCGCGGAAAGGGAGCGGTTTGGTTAGCGATAAACATATTCGTGTGAGATCGGTATACGTGGTCGGCGACGGCAATGCGGAAAAGGTGTTGGCCAGAGCCAATTCCATCAGCGCGATCAAATTTCTTCCCGGCGCGGCAGCGATTCTTGAGCAGGCTAAAGACTGCCTCAACGTTCAACTACTACCTCCAACTATCGCCGCTGCGGGCGTCGTTATTACCGCTGTGATGGGAACGGCTTCTATGGGCACGTTGCCGTCGGTGGAAAAAGTGACCCTTCAAGGCGGAACCCATTTTTCAATTTGTGGCGAGTTTGAACCGGATTTTTTTCTGGTGGGGGCGGTTGAAAAGCTCGAGTTGTCGCGCACCCTCACTAGGGAGGTGATAGACGGCAAGATACACATTGCATCGATACAGAGCGGGACCTTGCGTATTCCGGTGGTGAGCAAATCGATCGAGTTGAAAGACACTGACCAGCTCTTTCTAACTGACATCGCTAAGGGCTGGGTTTTCGTTAAGTTAGTTCCGGAAATGCGGGTCTCTTTTGCTGGGGACGTTGGAATGGCCCGCAGCGTCGACTTAGTAAAAGATAGGCCGGGGGATGGCGCAGGACTTGTGCCGACGTTGCTGGAGTGGGCAACAAAGTCGTCATTTATCGCTGGCATGTTTGGAATTTTGACCGGACTGATAGGGATGATATGGAGTTCTATAAAATACTTTGGTTATCGGTCGCCTTGATTTTATGTTCCCGGGCCGGCGCCCAGTCGATACCCGATCATTTAGCGCGGTACATTGCGGATCAAATGCTGAACAATGTCGTCATTGTTGAAGGCACGCGTCTCGATGAAACGCCCATTCTTGGATTGGGCATGATCATGGCCCGGCAGGGCGATCTCTTGTGGGTGGCGACTGCTGGGCATGTGATCTTCGACCAAGATCATCTGCTGACGCTGCCATATGTTCCTTCTGTCAAAGTGCTGACAGGCAAACTGCGCGACGGTTCTAGATGGGCGGCGGCATTGCCGCCAGAACGGACGACCGATGTTGACCTGGCGTTCTTAGCGCTGAAAGTTCCGTTCGGGGAGACCGGCCCCGATTCGTGGCGTGAAGGTGTCGAAATCTTGGAACCCAAGGTCGGGACTAAAGTCAGGCTTGCAGGTTTGCCAGATAAGATCGCGTATGGCGGGGAGGGAGCTAGTATCTCCGCAGTCGATACGCACGGAAATATCGAGTTTGCCGGCTTGATGGGTGTCGCAGGCCGGTCCGGCGCGCCTGTGGCCACCAAGGACGGTTTCGTTGGCATCTATGTCCAGAGTGCCGGCAATCGAGTGGTGCCGATGAGCGTGATAAAAGCCGTTGCGCTGGGCAGCAACCGCCCATACGGGCTGTCTCCGACGCGTGCGGCGCCGAGCGCGGTTCGTGTTTGCTTGGTTAATAGTTCGGGTGATGCTTACATGCCCCAGTTGATTGGGCCTGAGGTCAGGGCAAAGCCGGATAAAGACGGTTGCGTTGCCACCCTTTCCGGCGCACATTTCTTGGCTGCAGCCCCGGGAACTGACTGCGAGCCGCATGAATTCTCGCTTTCAGACGCGCCTGTCCAGACCATACGGTTCAAGTGTTCCGTTGATCCGGAAGGGGTGTGGGTTTCTGCTCAGAGCGGATATTTATCCGTAAAAAAACTGGGCGAAAATTTATGGTCGGTCGAGGGCCTGTCCCAGTCGCAATACGGACAACTCAACGGACTACTGCGCGGCGCCCCGCCCACTATGCAACTTGAATTGCGCACGCCGGTTGGCCTAGCGTTTTTTGGATCGATTGTCCTGCAACCGCAGAAGCTAAAAGGTAACCTCGCCGGCAGCGCCGGTATTTTGCCGATAGAGGTCTCAAGATGAACGCCCAAGCTGTCCTGGCTCGTCTCGCCACCTTTTGCATGTTGTTTCCTCTTGTCGACTTACACGCCCAAGTGCCGCACATCGGGCGCTGGATTAGCCGGGAAGTCAGTATTGACCGAGTAAGTCCAGGCTGTGAATTCATCAATGAGATCGAATCGTCTTACGATCTCGCGGGCGGAATTAATGGCGCGACGATAGGTACCTTCAGGCGAATCTGGCAGCGGCACGTCTGGTCGACTGATATTCATTGCCAGCTCCCGGCGGAAGGTGGGAAGAAACCGGTAACATTGCGTTTTGACTCGTGGGGTGTCATGGGCGAGTACGCTAACCAGACTCGGCAAAATGTGAGCGCAGCTTATTTGGGCTGTCAAGGAGATTGCAAGCAGGAGTTCGAAATTGGCATACAGTTCCAAATGCATTTGATTTATGAAAATGGCGAGCTCTTGGGCCAAGTTGTGCCGGGGATTACCAATACCGTGAAATATGAGTCGGCTTTCTCTGTTGAACGAAATCAGGTTGCAGCAAGCTCGGCATACTGGCCCTTGTTTAAGCCACTTACTGAAGGCAACTGCAACCAGTTCGTCAACAAGTCGCTCGACGCCGACACCCGAACTCGCGTGCACCCAAAATTCTGCGAGTACGGTTATGGGCTCGCCAAGATATTGCCGAAGGTTTTTACAACTGAGCCGGTCTATGCGTTCGCAGCAACCTTGGGAACTGTACGGGGGGTCAACGGTCCGATTGTGTTGCGGAGTGGGGACGTATTGGTCGCCCGCATGCTCGTATGGGGGGGCAATGAAGATGGCGGCGTATTTACCGGGGCCGTTATGCGGAAGCAGGCGGACGGAACTTGGAAGATTGCGGATCTGGTGTTTTTATAGCAAAGGCGGTCATGGCGCTTTGTTGAAGGGACGTTACATGACCGACGCCGCAGAAAGCACGAGCTCAGTTCCCCCAGAAGACCAAAATCTTGCCGTCCGGTCCCGTATTGATCATCCACATCATCGTGCCCGCACTGAACTTCACTTTGTAGACTTCCGCCGGCCCCATGCCAGACGTTTGGGTTCCCATGAATTCAACGCTCAACACCGTTCCTTTGTTGGTGAGCATTTGACTCATTCCAGGCATCTGTTGCTCGCATGCGCCGCGCAACATCGGACTCATAATGTCTGGGGAGCATTTGCCTTTCGATGATTCGGCGAGGGCCCGTTTCAGCAGATCGGCATGCATCCCTGTCCCTTGAGCAAATACAGATCCCGCTATCGTGTTGGCCGCGATGGCGACGAGGGCGTGCAATAGCAGGTGGGTCATGTTCCTTTTCATGCTCTCTCCTCAGTTTTGTATGGACACAGCTTCTTATTTGAGTATCAGAATGGCACTCTTTTAATAATATATACACAAATAGCGCATTAATCCACGACTAATCGCAGTGCGGTTGGTGGTCGTCAAATACAGAGACCGGGGGCACCTTGCAGGTCCTCGTGCTTTTCACTCTTCCGATGCTGTGAAGCGAGGTGATCTGCGGAAACGCGTTCAATTTAGCGGTCAGAGGCGCATTGCGTCTTGCAGTACTGCGCGCTGCACAGCGCGCGTTAACAAGACCACGGGGCAAGTCTGACATCAAGACCGCCCACCTACTGCAAAGCAATTGTCAACTTGCTATAATTGCTGCCGATCGCGCCGCCGAGGACCCTTCGATGCCGCCTGCGATCCTGGCTCCGGACGTCGCCATGATGACGTTCCCAGTGGCCCGAGCCGGGCCCGCAGCAAGGGGCTTCCTCTGTCTTCCGCATCCACTCCCATTTCCCGTAAAGAAAACCTGCACAGCATCTACGCGATGCTGATCGCGGTGGCCATGTTCTCGTTCATGGACACGGCCATGAAGCTGCTGTCCGCCCACTATCCCGCCATGCAGGTGACGGCCTTGCGCGCGCTGAGCTCGCTGCCGCTGCTATGCGGCTACATCATTTATCGCGGCGCCTTCCGTGGCATCTTCAAGGTCCGCTGGTCGATGCAGATTTTCCGCGCCGTCCTCGGCATCGCCATGCTGACCACCTTCGCCTTCGGACTCAAGTCGCTGTCGCTGGCCGAGGCGTATTCGATCTTCTTCATCGCCCCGTCGTTGATCACGGCGCTGTCGGTGTTCGTGTTGAAGGAGACGGTCGGCACGGGCCAATGGGTCGCCATCGTCGTCGGCCTGGTCGGCGTGCTGGTGGTGCTGCGCCCCGAAGGCACCGGCTTTCTGACCATCGGCGGCCTGGCCGTGCTGGCCGCAGCCGCCTGCTATGCGATGTCGGCCATCGCCGCCCGCGTGCTGGCGCGTTCCGACAGCACCGAGTCCATGATGTTCTGGCTGCTGACCATGATGGCCGCCGGCGCCGTGGCACTGTCGTACCGCAGCTGGGTGCCTGTGCGCGCCGAGGATAGCTGGGTGCTGCTGGCGCTGGCGCTGTCGGGCTTTTTCGGCCAGTTGGCCATCACCAAGGCCTTCAGCACCGGCAAGGCGTCGGTGGTGGCGCCGTTCGAATACTCGGCGCTGGCCTGGGGTGTGGCGATCGACTGGCTGCTGTGGCAGACGCTGCCGGACGGCTATACCTTGCTCGGCGCCGGCATCATCATCGCCAGCGGCATTTACCTGGTGCGGCGCGAGGCGGTGCACGTCGAGGCCGAGCATCCTTGACCCGAGGAAACGCGGGGCGCAGCGCGGCGATCTCAACTTCGTTATAATCGGACCATGTTAAAACAACGCACCATCAAAGAACTGGTCCGCACCACGGGTGTCGGCCTGCACTCCGGCACCAAGGTCGAGCTCACCTTGCGTCCGGCCGAGCCCGACGTGGGCATCGTTTTCCGCCGCGTCGACCTGACGCCTGTCGTGGAATTCCCCGCCAGCGCCATGGCCGTCGGCGACACGCGCATGGCGTCGGTGCTGGTCAAGGACGGCGCCCGGGTCTCGACCGTCGAGCATCTGATGTCGGCCTGCGCGGGCCTCGGCATCGACAACCTGTACATCGAGGTCAGCGCCGAGGAAATCCCGATCATGGACGGCTCGGCCTCGTCGTTCGTGTTCCTGCTGCAGCAAGCCGGCGTGCTCGAGCAGCCGGTTGCAAAGAAATTCATCCGCGTGCTCAAGCCGGTGGAAGTGCGAGAAGGCAAGGGCGACAAGGAAAAATGGGCGCGCCTGACCCCGCACAACGGCTTCAAGCTGGACTTCTTCATCGAATTCAACCATCCGGCAGTCGACGGCACGCAGCAGCGCGCCAATGTCGATTTCGGCGACGTCTCGTATGTGCACGACGTGGCGCGCGCGCGCACTTTCGGCTTCATGCAGGACGTAGAGATGTTGCGCGGCATCGGCCTGGCGCGCGGCGGTTCGCTGGAGAACGCCATCGTCATGGACGAGTACCGCATCCTCAATTCGGACGGACTGCGCTACGACGACGAGTTTGTGCGCCATAAGATTCTGGACGCCATCGGCGATTTGTATCTGGTCGGGCACCCGCTGCTGGCCAGCTACGAGGCGCACAAGTCCGGCCACGCGCTGAACAACCAGCTGTTGCTGGAGTTGCTCAAGCATCCGGATGCGTATGAGATCGTCTCGTTCGAGACCAACGAATCGGCGCCGCCGTCGTATCTGCGCCAGATGGCGCGTGAGTGGGCGCTAACTTAAGCCGGACGGCGCCGCGCCACCATCGCCTTTAACGCGGCGATCAGGGTGGCGTTTTGTGGCGTATCTTCCAGCGTATCACCCAAGGCGTCGAAGGCCGTCACGGCCGCTTCCGGCAGCGACAGCGCCCGCATCTGCTCCTTGATCTCGGCCGGCTTGGTCATTTGCACCCGCAGTTTGACGCCGTTGACCTGCCAGCCGCGCTGCGCCAGCGTTTCCTGCAGCTTGGGGATTTGCTGCTTGAGCTTGGCCGCCAGCGAGGCGTTCGGCAGCGACAAGGTCAGTTGGCCGTCGTCGAACGCCAGGATTTCGCAATACTTGAACATCGCCGGCAAGGCCGTTGCACAATCTTTTTGCAGCGCCGCCATGCGCTCGATGGCCGGCATCATGGCTGCCAGCTTGTCGTCGCGGCGCAGGAAGTCGGTGGCCCCGACCGGGTTGCGGCGGTTGATCGATACGTTGGAGGAATTAAATCGCATGCGGCGAACCATAGCACGGCGCCGGATTTCCGTCATCAGCCCGCTTTGCCGCCGCGCCCGCGCCCGTCTCCAGCAGGGAAATTTGATTGATTGAGTGACATTGTTTACGCTTGGGGTATTGTTATATAGGCCAATAACCCAACCTTGGCACGGGCGCATGATAAAATCACCGTCTTTTGCCATAGTCGAACTCCGTGCGGTAAGGCGTTTTTCACCTACAGAGCTTTTTTTAACGGCGTTTTTTCAAGAATTCAAGCATGTCATTACTGACCCAGATTTTCGGCAGCCGCAACCAGCGTCTGCTCAAGCAATACCAAAAAACGGTACGCGAGATCAATGCGCTCGAGCCGGCGATGGAAAAACTGTCGGATGCCGAGCTGCAAGCGAAGACGCCCGCCTTCAAGGCGCGCATCGCCAATGGCGAGGCGCTCGACGCGCTGTTGCCCGAGGCCTTCGCCGTCTGCCGCGAAGCGAGCAAGCGCGTCTTCAAGATGCGCCATTTCGACGTTCAATTGCTGGGCGGTATGGTTCTGCACTTCGGCAAGATCGCCGAAATGGGCACGGGCGAGGGTAAAACCCTGACCGCGACCCTGCCGGCCTATCTGAACGCGCTGTCGGGCAAGGGCGTGCACATCGTCACCGTCAACGACTATCTGGCCCAGCGCGACGCCGAGACCATGGGCAAGCTGTACGCCTGGCTCGGTTTGACGACCGGCATCAACCTGTCGCAGATGGAGCACGCCACCAAGCAGGCGGCCTACGCGTCGGACATCACCTACGGCACCAACAACGAATTCGGTTTCGACTACCTGCGCGACAACATGGTGTTCGAGGCCAGCGACCGCGTCCAGCGCGCGCTCAACTTCGGCATCGTCGATGAAGTCGACTCGATCCTGATCGACGAAGCCCGCACCCCGCTGATCATCTCCGGCCAGGCCGAGAACCACACGGATCTGTACCACAAGATCAACGAGCTGCCGCCGCTGCTGACGCAGCAGATCGGCGAAGAGACCTCGGACGGCAAGGGCAAGGTTGAAGTCCCGGGCGATTACGTCAAGGACGAAAAAGCCCACTCGGTGCTGCTGACCGAAGCCGGCCACGAAAAAGCCGAAGGCATCCTGACCAAGATGGGTCTGCTGCCGGAAGGCGCCTCGCTGTACGACTCCGCCAACATCACCTTGGTGCACCACCTGTACGCGGCGCTGCGCGCGCACGCGCTGTACTTCAAGGATCAGCACTACGTGGTGCAGAACAATGAAGTGGTCATCGTCGATGAATTCACCGGCCGCCTGATGACGGGTCGCCGCTGGTCCGACGGCCTGCACCAGGCGGTCGAGGCGAAAGAGGGCGTCAAGATCCAGAACGAGAACCAGACCCTGGCCTCGATCACCTTCCAGAACTACTTCCGCATGTACGCCAAGCTGGCCGGCATGACCGGTACCGCCGACACCGAAGCGTACGAGTTCCAGGAAATCTACGGCCTCGAAACCGTCGTGATCCCGCCGAACCGCCCTTCGCAGCGCAAGGACCGCCAGGACCAGGTGTACAAATCGGCGGCCGAGAAGTACAACGCCATGATGCTGGAAATCCGCGAGTGCTACGACCGCGGCCAACCGGTGCTGGTCGGTACCACCTCGATCGAAAACTCGGAGCTGTTGTCCGGCATCCTGACCAAGGGCGGCCTGCCGCACAACGTCCTGAACGCCAAGCAGCACGCCCGCGAAGCGGAAATCATCGCGCAGGCGGGTAGCCCGAAGGCGATCACCATCGCCACCAACATGGCCGGTCGCGGTACCGACATCGTCTTGGGTGGTAACGTCGAGAAGCAGATCCAGTTCATCGAAGCCAATCCGGACCTGAGCGACGCCGACAAGGCGGCGCAAGCGAAGGCGATGCGCGAAGGCTGGCAAGCCTTGCACGAGCAGGTGGTTGCCGCCGGTGGCCTGCATATCGTCGGCACCGAGCGTCACGAATCGCGCCGCGTCGACAACCAGCTGCGTGGCCGCGCAGCGCGCCAGGGTGACCCGGGCATGTCGCGCTTCTTCCTGTCGCTCGACGACCAGTTGCTGCGCATCTTCGCGGGCGACCGTGTACGCGCCGTGATGGACCGTCTGAAAATGCCGGAAGGCGAACCGATTGAAGCGGGCATCGTCTCGCGCTCGATCGAATCGGCGCAGCGCAAGGTCGAGGCGCGCAACTTCGACATCCGTAAGCAGCTGCTTGAGTACGACGACGTCGCCAACGATCAGCGTAAAGTGATCTACCAGCAGCGTAACGAGCTGCTGGAAACCACCGACATCTCGGAACTGATCGAATCGCTGCGCCACGGCGCCTTCACCGACCTGGTACGCGAATACGTGCCGGCCGAATCGGTCGAGGAGCAGTGGAACGTCAAGGGCCTGGAAGCGGCGCTGGCGGCCGAATGGCAGATCGACGTGCCGCTGACGGCGATGCTGGAGTCGGAGCAGAACCTGAACGACGAAGACATCCTGGAACGCGTGTTGGCCGCGGCCGATGCGGTGTACCAGGCCAAGATCGATATCGTCGGCAAGGAATCGTTCGGCGGCTTCGAGCGCAACGTCATGCTGCAAAGCGTCGACAGCCACTGGCGCGAGCACCTGGCGGCGCTGGACCACCTGCGCCAGGGTATCCACCTGCGCGGTTATGCGCAGAAGAATCCGAAGCAGGAATACAAGCGCGAAGCGTTTGAGCTGTTCGGCCAGATGCTCGAAATGATCAAGAATGAAGTGGTCAAGTTGATCATGACGGTACGGATCCAGTCGCGCGACGAGATCGACGCGGCCGAAGCGGCGATGCAGCAATCGCACGTGGAGAACGTCAGCTACCAGCACGCTGACTTCAACCCGAACGCGGCGCCGGAGGAGTTGCTGGCGCCACAGGCGCCGACCAACTTCGGCGGCTTGCCGCCGGAGCTGCAAGGCCTGAGCGGCGAGCAGCTGATGGAGCTGGGCTTGAAGGTCGGACGCAACGATCCTTGCCCATGCGGCAGCGGCAAGAAGTACAAGGCTTGCCACGGCAAGCTGGCGTAAAATAAAAACCGGAGCCAGCTCCGGTTTTTTTATGCCCATGGAGACTGGCGCATGAATAACGCGGAGACACGTAGGGCGGATTAGCGCAGCGTAATCCGCCATATCCGAGCCGCCGGCGGCGCATGCATGGCGGATTACGGCGTTCCGCCTAATCTGCCCTACGTGTTTGAGATTTGTTTTTGCGGCGCGGAACGCGGTAACAGCATTCGCACCGACGTTCCCGCACCCGGCGCCGACGATACCGTAATGCGCCCGCCCAGCACCGCGTTGACGATGTTGTACACGATGTGCATGCCCAGCCCCGTGCCGCCCTGTCCCATGCGCGTGGTGAAGAAGGGATCGAACACCCGCCGCAACACCTCGTCCGTCATGCCGACGCCGTCGTCGCCGAACGTCAGCGCCACCATGCCGTCGGCCGCCGCTTCCGCGTGCACGGTAATGGTCCCGCCCTGGCCGGCCTCGAACGCGTGATTGAGCGCGTTATTCATCAAGTTATTGAGCACCTGATACAGCCCGCCCGGATAGGAGTCGAAGCGCAATCCCTCGTGGACTTCCAGCACCACCTCGCAGCCGGCCCGGCGCAAACGTGGCGTATAGGTGGCGATGGTGTCGCGCACCGCTTCCTGCAGATCGAACTCGCGCCGCTGGTCGTTGGTCTGGTCGACGGCGATCTGCTTGAACGATGAAATCAGCTCCGCCGCCTTGTGCAGCGAGTTAGATATCAGCTCGCTGGCCATGCGCACCTCCTCCAGGTGCACGATCAATTCCGAGCGGCGCAGCGCGCCGGCGGCGACATGGCTTTCGAAATCCTCGACGCGGTCGCGCAGCGAGGTCGAGGCCAGCAGGCTGTTGCCGATCGGCGTATTGAGTTCGTGCGCGATGCCCGCCACCAGCGATCCGAGCGAGGCCATTTTTTCCGACGCCAGCAGCTCGACCTGCGTGCGCTGCAAAGTGGCCAGGGCGGCGCTCAAGTCGGCGTTGGCGCGTTCCAGCGCGGCCGAGCGCTCGGTCACGCGGCTTTCCAGCGAGATGTTGAGGTCTTTCAGATCGCGCTTGGCCTCGGACAGGCGCAGCTCCGAGTGCTCCAGCTGCGCGATGCGTTCGCGCAGCGCCGCGCTCATGGTGTTGAGCGCGCGCGCGAAGGCGGCGATTTCGTCGTCGCCGTCGACCGCCAGCGCCTTGCTGTAGTCGCCCAGTTCCATCTGCGCGGATTGCCCCATCAAGGCGTGCAGCCTGCGCCCGATGCCGTGGGTGAAGGCGTAGAACAGCAGCAGCCCGAAGGCCAGGCCGGCCAGCGAGATCACGCCGCCCTGCAGCATGACCTTGTCGCGCGCGTGCTTCAGGTCTTCCGTGGCAAGGCCGAAGTTGATGCTGCCGATGCGATTATCCCGTAGCAGCAAGGGCGAACGCGCATGGAGCGTCGTGTCGCTGATGATGGTGTGGACACCCTTGAAACTGGTGCCGCCACCTTGTTTGAGGATCGCCGGCAGCGGCTCGTCGAGCTTGCCCACTTCGATGATCGGTTGTTCGTTTTCGTCCAGTATCAGCAGATAGCGCAGCAGGCTGTCGTCCGGGTCGGCCAGCATTTCGGCCAGATAGCCGTTCAGCTCCGGCAGGCGGCCGCGCGTGGCATAAGGACTGAGGGAGAGATTGAGCGTGACCGCGTATTCCTGCGCGACCCGCTCGGCGTTGGTGCCTACCGCATGGTTCATCAGGCGGATGCTATTCCATATCAGCAGGCCGACCACCAGCGCCTGGATCACGGCACTGAGCAAAAGGAATTTGGCGCGCAGCGATAGGCTCACAGTGGTCGGCTCACAACGAATGAAGGTTTAAGGCAGCGTCAGAATCACCTTGACGGTATCGTCCACCGCGGACTTGTCAATATACCCGATCGCCTTGGGATCGGCGGCAACCGCCTTCTTTACTTCGGCGTTGCCGTTGTATTCCTTCGGCGGCGAGCCCTTGCCGGTGAACACCAGCTTGGACCACAGCGCCTTGACCTGCGCGGCGTCCTTGTCGGCGACCTTGCGATAGAAGTCGGCGCGGATCGCCGAACCCTCGGCCTGGTCGACAGGCGTGAACAGCGTCGATTTACCGAGGAAGAATTGCGACGCCTGTTCCGAGAACATGCGGGTGGCCGGGTTTTTCTGGCTGACGATGACGACGGTTTCCGCCGACGCCGACAGCGCGAAGCAGGCCATGGTCACGGCGGACAGTGCGAGCGAGATAACGATTTTTTTCATGTGCGCTCTCCAATCAGAATACGAAGTCGAGCGAGGCGCCGACGACGGTGACGCTATTGCGGTAGCCGGCGGCCGGCGCGAAGATCAGCATGCCCGATTTGGTCTTGGGCTTGACGCGGTCCACTTGCACCTTGAGCGCCAGCGATTTGGCGAAGTCCCAGCGCACACCGACCAGGTCGGAGCTCTGTTCGGCCGACGTCAAGGTGCTGCGCACGGTCGACGACAGCACGCCCGCGCGCGGGAAGTTGGCCGGCAGGTTCACCGAGGTGCCGGCGTCCTTGGTGGCCGCGTGCGAGTAGTACGGCAGGAATTTGCCGAAGCGGTAGCCGGTCATGAAGTACCAGGCGTTGGTGTCCGGGATGTAGACCGGGTCCTTGGCGCGGCGCTGCGCGTACTCGGTCTGCACCAGGATGTTATTCCAGTCCATGGTCGTGCCGAGCGACGTGAAGGCGATCTTCTTGCCGTCGGTCAGATTGATGTCGCTGGCGAGTTGCGCGAAGCCGAGCTGGCGCAGGGTCGCGCCCAGGCTGTTGATTGGCGCCAGATCCTTGATCTTCAAGTCGGCGCGGGCATGGCCGATGCGCACCGTGAACGGACCGTATTCGCCACCCAGGCTGATACCTGCTGCGGGCGCGCGGTAGTTGGCCACCGAGCCGGCGCCGGTCGGCACGAACAGCTTGCCGCGGCTGCGGCCGACGAAGGCCTGGCCGGTGAAATTGAAGTCGCCGAAGGCGCGCTGGTAGTTGATGTCGGCGCCGTCGGCGTTTTCCATCGGTTCCTGGCCGTACATCTCGATCGGTGGACGCATCATGGTGTTGGCGTAGCCGACGTTCTGGTAGTCCGAGATCAGGAAGATCGGCATGACGATGCGGCCCACGCGCACGCTCACTTCATCGTTCACGCGCGCCTTCAGGAAGCCCCAGGTCAGGTCGGTGGAGTAGCTGTCGCTGGTGGTCTTGCGGGTCAGCACCTGCACAGTGCCGGACAGCCAGTCGTTCATTTTGTAGGTCGCTTGCAGACCCAGGTTGGTATCGAGGCCGATGCGGGCCTTGTCGCCGACGCCTTCGGCCTGGTTATAGCGGGCGAATTGCGCGTCGTCGGTGTTGCTCTTGGCGACGCCCAAGGTGCCGAAGCCGCTGATGGTCAGGTTGCCGTCGTCCAGCACGCCCGCGCTGGCGGTGGCGGCGAGGGCGGACAATACTGCCGCTACTAAAAGTTGCTTTTTCATTTGATCAAAATCCTTGGTCGTGTTCGATTTTTAGTTAGCCTGATGTATGACAATGCGGGGGTGGGGCATTCGTTGCTCACGTTAAACTAATTTCTTAAATGCATGAAAGCTAAAGTAACAAAATGTACGACCGTGCTAAAAAGTTGTGGTTTTTGCGCAAAAACTCCCATGGATTCATGGGCTTGTGTTGCAACGTTAAGATACTTTTTACGCATATTTATCAATTTCGCCAGTGATCCGACAACTTTGAGGGTGTGTGACCAATAGTTACTCACGCGCCTGGCGCCGGGTTCTGTTGGTACTGGCGCGAAGGCATGCGCCGTTTTGCCTGTCAGGTATTACAATAGCGGCTCCCACTTTCCACCCACGAGATCACTTATATGGCCGTCAATTCCCCTCTGCCCCTTGCCTCCGCACTCAAGCCTGTCGCCGGTGTCGAAATCGGTTTCGCCGAAGCCGGCATCAAGAAGCCGAACCGCAAGGACGTGCTGGTGTTGAAGGTCGCGCCGACGGCCACCGTGGCGGGCGTGTTCACGCTGAACCGCTTCTGCGCCGCGCCGGTGCAGATCGCCAAGGCCCACCTGGCCGCCGCCAAGGAAAGCGGCAAGCCGATCGCCGCGCTGCTGATCAACACCGGCAACGCCAACGCCGGCACCGGCGAACTGGGTCTGTCGCTGGCCAACGAAACCTGCGCCGCGCTGGCCGCGCAACTGGGCTGCGAACCGTCGCAGATCCTGCCGTTTTCCACCGGCGTGATCCTCGAGCCGCTGCCGGCCGCCAAAGTGATCGCCGGCCTGCCGCAGGCGATCGCCGGCCTGAAGGCCGACAACTGGTACAACGCGGCCGAAGCCATCATGACCACCGACACCCAGCCCAAGGCCGGCTCGCGCACCGTCACCATCGGCGGCCACACGGTCACCATGAGCGGCATCAGCAAGGGCGCCGGCATGATCAAGCCGAACATGGCCACCATGCTGGGCTACCTGGCGCTGGACGCCAAGGTCGCGCAGCCGGTGCTCGACGTGCTGGTCAAGCAGGTCGCCGACCAGAGCTTCAACTGCATCACCATCGACGGCGACACCTCCACCAACGACTCCTTCATGCTGATCGCCACCGGCGCCGGCACCCTGGAAGTAAACTCGGTCGACTCGCCGGCATACGCCGAACTGGCCGCCGCCGTCACCGAGCTGTCGCTGTTCCTGGCGCAGGCCATCGTGCGCGACGGCGAAGGCGCCACCAAATTCATCACCATCACGGTTGAAGAAGGCGAAAGCGTCGAGGAGTGCCGCAAGATCGCCTACTCGATCGGCCACTCGCCGCTGGTCAAGACCGCGTTCTTCGCCTCCGACCCTAACCTGGGCCGCATCCTGGCCGCCATCGGCTACGCCGGCGTGGATCTGGACGTCGCCAAACTGAATCTGTATCTGGACGATGTCTGGGTCGCCAAGAACGGCGGCCGCAATCCGGACTACAAGGAAGAAGACGGCCAGCGCGTGATGAAGCAAAGCGAAATCACGGTGCGCGTCAAGCTGGCGCGCGGCGCGGCGGCGGCCACCGTCTACACCTGCGACCTGTCGCACGACTACGTGAGCATCAACGCCGACTACCGCTCCTGAGATGGCGACGCCCCTCGAACAATTCCTGGTGCGCGCCGAGGCTCTGCTGGCGCGCGTGGAGGCGGTGCTGCCGCAGGCGCCGCGTGAACCCGACTGGAAGCTGGGCTTCGCCTTCCGCTGGCGCAAGCGCAGCGGCGGCGGCGCCAGCTACCTGCAGGCGGTGGCGCACGTGTCGCCGATCGCGCTGGACGACTTGCAGCATATCGGCCCGCAGAAAGAGCAGATCGAGCAGAACACGCGCCAGTTCGTGCAAGGCAGGCCGGCCAACAACGTGCTCCTGACGGGCGCGCGCGGCACCGGCAAATCGTCGTTGATCAAGGCGTGCCTGAACCAGTTCGGCAAGGACGGCCTGCGGCTGATCGAAGTGGACAAGGCCGATCTGGCCGAGCTGCCGGACATCGTCGACATTGTCGCCGGACGGCCGGAGCGCTTCATCATCTTCTGCGACGACCTGTCGTTCGAAGAGGGCGAGAGCGGCTACAAGGCGCTGAAGGTGGCACTCGACGGCAGCATCTCGGCGCAGTCGGACAATGTGCTGATCTACGCCACCTCCAACCGCCGCCACCTGATGCCGGAGCGGATGTCGGACAACACCAGCTACAAGCATGACGAGGATGGCGACCTGCATCCCGGCGAAACGGTGGAGGAGAAGATCTCGCTGTCGGAGCGCTTCGGTCTGTGGCTGTCGTTCTACCCGTTCAAGCAGGATGACTACCTGGCCATCGTTGGCCACTGGTTGTCGTCGCTGGGCTGCACCGAGGCGCAGATCGAGGCGGCGCGCGGCGACGCCCTGCGCTGGGCCTTGCAGCGCGGATCGCGTTCGGGCCGGGTGGCGTGGCAGTTCGCCAAGGATTACGCCGGCAAGCTGCCGCAGGACGGGCAGGCATGAGTGGCGGCGAAGCGAAGATCAAACCGGTCGATGTCGCCGTCGGCATCCTGATGAAGCCGAATGGTGACGTGCTGCTGGGTCAGCGTCCGGCCGGCAAGCCGTACGACGGCTACTGGGAATTCCCCGGCGGCAAAGTCGATCCGGGCGAAACGATACTGGAGGCGCTCAAGCGCGAGTTCGTCGAAGAGCTGGGTCTCACGATCAACAGCGCCGACGAATGGTGCGGCGTCGAATACGTGTACCCGCACGCGCACGTGCGACTGCATTTCTACATCAGCCGCGATTGGGAAGGCGAGCCGCAAAGCCTGGAAGGGCAGGCGTTCGCGTGGCAGGGTACGGTGGGTGTCGAACCGCTGCTGCCGGCGACGATCCCGCTGCTCGAATGGCTCGACGTCGTCCGCGCCGAGCAAACTTAACTTCCGTACACTCCGGGGTCAGGTCCACCAATTCTACACGTCCTCGTCCGTGGGGACGACAAACCCTCCGCCGGGAACGATTTGTGAATGCAACGGTTAAGCCCGTGTAGAATTGGTGGACCTGACCCCGGATTTGCTGCTGCAAAATATATTTGCATCCGGCTGCATCCAAACTCTGCGCTCGCGTGTAGTACTGACATCAACGGGACAATCCCGCTGGTTCTCACTACTACTCAGGAGCCTGATATGCAAATCCAACAATCCGCCGCCATCCTCGCCGCCGCCGTCCTGCTGTCCGCTTGCGCCAGCGCCCCGACCTTCGACCAACAGGCTTTGCCGGCCGCCGTACAGGTGCCAGCAGGTAATAAGGTTGCCATGGAAACGGTGGGCGCCGGCGATATCACCTACGAATGCAAGGCCAAGAAGGACGCCGCCGGCCAGTTCGAATGGACCTTCGTCGGCCCCGACGCCGTCCTGAACGACCGCAGCGGCATGAGCGTCGGCAAATACTTCGGCCCGCCGGCCACGTGGCAGAACAACGATGGCTCCAAGGTCACCGCCACCCAGGTCGCGGTCGCTCCGGCCGGCGCCGGCAATATTCCATCGCAACTGGTCAAGGCCAACCCGGCCATGGGCAGCGGCGCCATGACCGGCGTCACCTACATCCAGCGCGTCGCCACCAAGGGCGGCGTGGCGCCGGCCAGCGCTTGCGCCGCCGCCAACCTGGGCGCCAAGGAAACCGTGAAGTACCAGGCCGACTACATCTTCTGGAAAGCCGCGTAATTCCGTTGCGGAGCCGGCGGTTGGGCGGATGTGATCGGCTATAATCGGCCGACACTCAGCAGAACACCGCCGGGCCGCGCCCACCCTTTTTTTCCCGATTGCTGATGCCGAACGCCCCGGACGGTTTTGACTACGACGCCGCGCTGCACGCCTGTGCCAAAGGCGACCAGCGTGCCTTGCAGCGCCTGTATGAACAGGACGGCCGCCATTTGTTGGGCGTGGCGCTGCGCATCGTGCGCCGCCGCGACGTGGCCGAGGACGTGCTGCACGACGCCTTCGTCAGCATCTGGCAGAAAGCCGCCAGCTTCGATCCGCAACGCGGCGCGGCGCGGGGCTGGATTTTTACCGTCGTGCGGCATCAGGCGCTCAACACGCTGCGTTCGCGCGAGCGGGAAGTGTATGTCGAGGCCGACACGCTCGACGCCTTGCAGGAAGACCGGACCGACACCGTGGCCGAACAATTTGAACTGCAAGCCAGCATGGGCCGCTTGAACGATTGCCTGAGCCATCTGGATAGCGCCAAGCGCAACAGCATCGTCTGCGCCTATGTCGACGGCTGCAGCCACAGCGAAATCGCGACGCGGCTGAACGCGCCGCTGGGCACGGTCAAGGCCTGGCTCAAGCGCGGCCTGGCCGCATTGCGGGAGTGCATGGGATGAACGAATCACTGGAGGAATTGCAGCAGCTGGCCGGCGAGTACGTGCTGGGCACCTTGCCGCTGGCGGCGCGCCTGCAAGTGGAGCGCCGCATGCAGGACGAGCCGCTGCTGCGCGCCGAAGTCGATGCATGGGAGCGCCGCCTGCTGCCGCTGACGGCGCTGGCCGAGCCGGTCGAACCGTCGCCGAAACTGTGGCCGCGCATCGTCGGCAATCTGCGTCCGCAAGCGGTGACCGATGCCGGCGGCTGGCGCCGCTGGTGGGACGATCTGCGGCTGTGGCGCTCGCTTGCGGGCCTGGCGATGGTCGCGACCTTCGTGTTGGCCAGCATCGTGCTGGTGCGTCCGGACCCGGCGCAGCCCGCCTATATGGTGGTGCTCGTGTCGCCGCAGGAACGCAACGCCGGCTATGTGGTGCAGGCCAGTCTGAACAATCAACTGACCTTGACGCCGCTCGAAGGCACGCCCGTGCCGAGCCAGAAATCGCTGCAGTTCTGGACCAAGGGAAAAAACTGGGGCAAGCCGGAGTCGTTGGGATTGGTGACGCCGAACCAGCCGCTGAAGGTAGCGCTGGGCAAGCTGCCGCAGGTCGAAGCCGGACAGCTGTTTGAAATCACCCTGGAGCCGGAAGCCGGTTCGCCGACCGGCCGTCCAACCGGTCCGATCCTGTACATCGGTAGGGCCGTGAAAGTGAAATCGACCGCGATGTAAGGCCGCGGCGGACTATTCTTCTTCCAACGGATCTTTGGGCGGCGCGGCGGGGATGGCGTACTTTTCCTCGGCCCAGGCGCCGAGATCGATCTGTTTGCAGCGTTCCGAACAGAACGGGCGATACTTATTCTCTTCCTTCCACTCCACTTTGGCGGAGCAGGTAGGGCAGTCAACTACGGTGGCCATGATAATTCTTCAGAAGTTACAGAGTGTGAGCTCGAATGGTACATCATCTTCCAGCGCCTTGGGTTTCAGGTCGCCGCCCTGGGTGGTAAAGCGCACCCACAGCATGTACTTGTTGGCCGAGATCTCGGGGATCGCGCCCATCGATTCGTCCAGCGTCAAACGCAGCATCTGATAGACCTTGCCCTGCAACATTTGCTGATAACTGCCGGCGACGGCGATCATCTTGACCGGGCCGCCGGAGTCGCGCAGCAGGCGCAGCACCAGCGCCAGCGCATCGAACAACGGCGCCAGCGGCGCGAACCAGGTGGCGATGTCGTTGAAGCGCTGCTCGGCCGGGCGCTTTTGCCAGGCGTAATACGACGGCAGATCGAATTCGCAGGCGCCGCCGGGAATGATGGTGCGGCCACGGATGCTCATCAGCCACTCGTTGTCGCGCACGTTCTGACCGGTCTTGCCCTGGGCCGCGACCAGCGCGCTGCTCACACCGTCGAGCTCGGCAAGGATGGCGTCCAGGGTTTCGGTCTGGACATTCGGATTCATGCGGTAGCCCAGCAGGCTTTGACGCTGGCGTTCCAGCTCTTGCAGCAGGTCGGATTTCAGGTCGGCGCGGCCGGCCACTTCCAGCATATCGAAGATCGTCGACAGCGCGACGTGATGCTGCATCGGATGTTCCTGATGCACAAAGAATTTGAATTTCTCGTACAGATCCTCTAATCGCAACAACGTGCGGATGCGCTCGTTGAAAGGATATTCGTAGACAATCAAAATAACATCCCTCTATTGGTGGACCTGCGGTGAATTCACGTGATTCTGAAGCAAGCCAAGCAAAAATACAAACGTTGCAGAGGTATTGTTACCGTTCTTTTTGAAAATGCTAGCGAATTTTCATGTAGAGAGCGTGTAAACGGTCGATTTGTGGCCCCAAAGCGGCGATTCCGTCGTTGTTCTCGATAATGTCGTCGGCGGCGGCCAACCGTTGCGCGCGGCTCGCCTGGGCCGCCATGATGGCCAGTACCTGCGGTTCCGGCAAATTGTTACGCGCCATTACGCGAGCAATTTGCACTTCCTCGCGGCAGTCGATCACCAGCACGCGCGCCACGCGGGACCGCCACGTACCGGACTCGACCAGCAGCGGCACCGCGTAGATGACGTAGCTGCCGGTCGCGGCCGCGCCGGCCGCCAGCGCGCCGTCGCGGATGCGGGGATGGAGGATGGCTTCCAGGCGCGCCTTGGCGCCGGCGTCGGCAAACACCAGCTGGCGCATGCGGGCGCGGTCGAGCGCGCCGGTCGCGTCGGCGAACTCCGGGCCGAATTCGGCGACGATGGCGGGCATGGCCGGGCCGCCGGGCGCCGTCAGGCTGTGGGCGATGAGGTCGGTGTCGACGATGCTGGCGCCGCGCTCGGCGAACATATTGGCCACCGTGGTCTTGCCGCTGCCGATGCCGCCGGTCAGGCCGATGGAGAAAGGGGCGCTCATGCTGTGGCTTTGCTCTTAATAGTAAGGATAGACGACGCGGGTGAAGGCGGTCAGCGGTTCCCGGTACAGGAAGGTGATCAGGCCCGCGGCCGCCAGATACGGGCCGAACGGAATCTGATAGTCGAAGCCGCGCCGGTTCGCCACCATCAGCACGATGCCGGTCACAGCGCCGACCAGCGAGGCCATCAGCACGATGGCGGGCAAGGTCGCCCAGCCCATCCACGCGCCCAGCGCGGCCAGCAGCTTGAAGTCGCCGTAGCCCATGCCTTCGCGGTGACGCACCAGTTTATACACCCAATAAATCGTCCACAGCGCCAGATAGCCGGCCGCCGCGCCGACCACCGCATCGTGCAGCGACACGTAGGTGCCGTTGATGTTGATCAGCAGGCCGGCCCAGATCAGCGGATAAGTCAGGTCGTCCGGCAGCAGCTGGGTGTCGGCGTCGATGAAGGTCAGCGCGACCAGGAAATACAGGAAGCACAGGCCGCCGAGGCCCTGCCAGCCGGTGCCGAGCTTCCACACCACCAGCGCCGACAGTACGCCGGTCAGCAGCTCGATGGCCGGGTAGCGCGGCGAGATCGGCGCCTTGCAGTTGCTGCATTTGCCACGCAGGACCAGATAGCTGACGACCGGGATGTTTTCCAGCGCGGTGATCTGGTGGTGGCAATGCGGGCAGGCCGAGCGCGGCACCATCAGGTTGTAGCGTTCGGTGTGGACTTCCGGCTTGCCGGCTTCGACGGCGCAATAGTTGTCCGACTCGTTCTGCATCATCCTCGGCAGGCGGTGGATGACGACGTTGAGGAAGCTGCCGATCAGCAGGCCGAACAGGCCTGCGATCAGGCTGATGGCCAGGTCGGCGGCGGGGGCGAACAGCAGCGGCGATTGCGGCATCGTGTCGAGCATACGGGGTCAGCGGCCCTGGGCGGGCGGGTAGGTGGTCACAGGCCCATATTAAAGCATCACGGCAACATCGCGGGGCGTTTTTCTGGGCGTGCGGCCCCGGACGGTCCGCGCGGCGCCTCCCTCGTTGGGGATATGGGAAGGATATTGAAATGATGGCAATGTGCGGGGGCCGCATATCGAAATTAATATTACAACCTACGCCGCACGGAGCCGTTCTTGCTGTTGTTCCTACAGACACCTTTATTTGTGATGCTTGGACTGATCCTTGAATGCTTGCTGCTGGGCGTTTTATTCCGGATTTGCCTGCGCAACTTCGGGCGCCGCTACGAGTCCCGCCTCAAGCAACTGGAGGAGCGCGAGCGTGCAGCCTTCGCTCTGCACGACACGCTGCTGCAAAACATGCAAGGCGTCCTGCTGCGAGTGCAGAGCGTCGGCCAGCGGCTACCCGATGGCAGCGCCGAGCGCGACACCATTGAAGCGATACTCGACCAGGCCGACGAAGTGCTGGCCGACGGCCGCCATCAGGTATTGACCCTGCGCACGCCGCTGATCTACGGGGACAATGTGAGCCAGGCGTTCGCGCAGGTCGGGCATTCGCTGCGGGATAGTTTCAAGACGCCCTTTCGGATGATCGTCACCGGCCGGGCGCTGCCGCTCGATGGCGAATTCGGCGAGGAGATTTTCCGGATCGGGCGCGAGGCGCTGTTCAATGCGTTTCAACACGCGCAGGCAGGTCACATCGAGCTGGAGCTGGCGTATGGCTGCGAGTACTTTTCGCTGTTCGTGCGCGATGACGGCAAGGGCATCGATGCGGCGCCGGTGCCTGACGCGGGCTATCGCGGCCTGGCTGGCATGCGCAGTCGGGCCGAGCGCATGGGCGGGGGCGTTGAGGTGTTGAGCTTGCCCGAGCGCGGGACGGAAGTGATTCTCAAGGTGCCGGGCAAAGTTTGCTACGTGCCGCATGGCGCGCGCGGAGGGCGCTGGCGGCAAAGGCTGGCGGCCTGGCTGGGCCGCACCGAGTCGCGTGGGTGATCCGCGACTCCCGCTATTTGGCGCCGATCTGCCGGGCCAGGAAGCTTTCGATGTGCCGCCAAAGGTCGATGCGATTCTTCTGCGTCTTCCAATCGTCGACGGTCGAGGTGTATTCCAGCCATTCAGCTTGCGGATTGCCGCCCTTGAGCGTTTGATAGAACGCCAGTGCCTGTTTGTAGTCCACCGCTTCGTCGTCGGTACCGTATGCCAGCAGCAATGGCCGCTTGATATTCTTCAGTTTACCGTCGTCCGGATTGTTCTGGTATGTCGTCAGGCCCGACCAGCTGATCCCGCAAGCGAAGGTGTCCGCGTCCCTGAGCAGGCCCATCATGGCTGCATAGCCACCGTAGCCGGTGCCGGCGATGCACACCCGCGCCGGATCGGCGTGGCCGGCAGCCACGGCTCCTTTGACAGCATCAGCGATGTCGTCCTGCGCCGCGCGGCCGGCCTGGTTAATGCCCGCCCGCAAATGCGCGCGGCCAAAGCCGGCGACGCCGCGCGGCTGGGGCTGCAGCACCGCGTAACCGCGCGACGCGAGGAATTGCACCTCGGCGTTCCATTCCCAGCCGCCGCCGCGCCGGTCCGGCCTCGGGCCGACCAGCACCACCGTCGGCAGCTTCTTTTGGGCGGCGCCGTTCGGCAGGGTCAGAAACGCCGGGATCGGCATGCCGTCGCGTGCCTTGTAGCGTACCATCGAGGTGTGGGCCATTCGGTCGGCGGGGATATCCGGTGTGGTTTCGCCCAGCAGAATCTGTTGCTTGGTTTCGGTGTTGTAGAGGACGTAAGCGTGGTTCTCGACGTCTGAATAATTGTCGATCAACACATAAGGCGTCTCGCTGGCGCGGCCGCGCGAGATCCGGTTGACCATCCCGGGCAGCAGTTGGTCGATCTCTTTCTGAATTGCCTTCATCCGGTCGTCAAACCACACGGTGGTCTCGGACTCGGCGGTGAAGCGAAAGCCCAGCATTTTCTTGTCGCCGAGGATGAAGGTGCCGTCGGTGTCGAAGCCGGGAGCATTGATGAGTGGCTTGGGATCGATGGCATTCTTGGCCAAGTCGTAGCGATGGACGCTCTTTTCATCATTGCCGTTGCGCGCGCTGACAAATAGCTGATCGTCCACGTACAGCAGTGGATCGAAGCTGGATTCGGCGTCCTCGTCGCGGTTGTCGATCTCGCGCCAGTTGTCCTTGTCGATATAGAAGGTGACGACGCGTTTATTGCGCTTGGCGACGGCAATGCGGAGCGCGCCTCGCGTATCGAGCAACCAGCCGTAAGTGCCACTCGGCGCCGTCAGCGGGAAGACGCTGGCGTTGCCGGTGTTGAGGCGCGCCAATTTTTGCTCGCCGGTGGGGTAGTTAGCGAGGACCAACATGGATTCCCCATCGGCGGGAGGGAATCCATGGACGTAGGTGTCCGACTGGTAGCTGTGATCGACGATGTCGCTTTCCGAGAACGAGCGCTTGCGCACTATCGTCGGCGACAGGAAGGTACGGTGTTTGCCGTCGCGGTTGATCGCGTGCATGCCCGGCTTGCCGGCCTCGCCGTCGTGATCCACGTTGATCAGGGTGTAGGTCAGGCGTTCGTCGTTGAGCCAGGCGAAGGAATCGACATCGGCGTTGCGGAAGTTAACGATCGCGCGCGGCGAGGGCTCGGCGACATCGACCACCGCCAGCATCGTGCGGCCACTCGGCGATAGCTTGCGCAGGGCGACAAAGCGGCCGTTGGGCGATAGCGTGGCGCCCGTGGTGGCCGATTTTTTAAAGAACGTGGCAAGCGGGATGGGGGCGGCGTCGGCCGCGATCGCCACCTGCGGTAGGACGGCGCAGAGGATCAGCGCCAGCATGCGTCGAAAGGGGCTCATGAATGATGGTTGCAATATTTGAAATTCCAATCATAGCCTGAATTCGACGCCTTAAACCACCGACCCCAACTTGAATATCGGTAAATACATCGCCACCACCAGCCCGCCGATCAGCACGCCCAGGATCACCATGATCGCCGGCTCCATCAGACTCGACAGCGACGCCACCGCCTCGTCCACTTCCTCTTCATAGAAATCGGCGACCTTGCCCAGCATGGCGTCGAGCGAGCCCGATTCCTCGCCGATGGCGACCATCTGCGTGACCATGTTGGGAAACACCTCGACGTTCTGCATCGCCACCGTCAGGCTGGTGCCGGTGCTGACTTCGTTCTGGATCTTGCGCGTGGCGTCCAGGTACACCGCGTTGCCGGCGGCGCCGCCGACCGAGTCGAGCGATTCGACCAGCGGCACGCCGGCGGCGAACATCGTCGCCAAGGTGCGGGTCCAGCGGGCGATCGTGGCTTTGCGAATGACCTCGCCGAACACCGGCAGCTTGAGCAGCAGCTTGTCCATGAAGCGCTGCATTTGCAAGGAGCGCTGCCACGCGCGGAAGAACAGATACAGCCCCATGCCGATGGTGAAGAAGATCACGTGCCACCACGTCACGAAGAACTCCGACAGCGCCATGACGAACAAGGTCGGCGCCGGCAGGTTGGCGCCGAAGCTGGCGAACACCTCCTTGAACGCCGGCACCACCCAGATCATGATCACCGCCGTGACGACGAACGCGACCGCGAGGATGGACACCGGATACATCAGCGCCGACTTGATCTTGGCCTTCATGGCCAGCGTTTTTTCCTTGTAGATCGCCAGCCGCGTCAGCAGGTCCTCCAGAATGCCGGCCTGTTCGCCGGCGCCGACCAGGTTGCAGAACAGCGGGTCGAAGTACAGCGGGAATTTGCGGAAAGCCTGGTTCAGGCTGGTGCCGGTTTCGATGTCGGCGCGCAGGTCCATCACCAGCTTGGAGACGGACGGGTTGGCGTGGCCCTTGCCGACGATGTCGAACGATTGCAGCAGCGGCACGCCGGCCTTCATCATCGTCGCCAGCTGGCGCGTGAACAGCGAGATATCCTTGTCGGTGATGCGCTTGCCGCTGCGGTAGGCCTTCTTCTTGACCTTGGTGACCATGATGCCTTGCCGGCGCAAGGTGACGTTGACCACCGCTTCGCCGCCGGCGCGCATCTCCCCGCGCACGGTCTTGCCGGTCTTGTCCTTGCCTTCCCAGGCGAAGATCATTTCCTTGACCTGGTTGCCCGCGTTGCCCGAAGTCGCCATGATCGTTGTCCCCCTTGTTCACTGCTTATTCGTTGGTGCAGCCGAGCACTTCTTCCAGGCTGGTCAGGCCGTTCCTGACCTTCACCAGCCCCGACTGGCGCAACGACTTCACGCCTTCCTCCTCGGACTTGGCGGCGATTTCCATCGAGTTGCCGTGCGCGAGGATGATGCTTTCGATGGCCGGCGTGATCGGCATGATCTGGTAGATGCCGACCCGGCCCTTGTAGCCGCCGCCGTTGCAGCGCTCGCAGCCGACCGGGCCGTAGGGCTTCCAGCTGCCGTCCAGCTCGTGCGGCTTGAAGCCGGCCTTGAGCAGCAGGTCATGCGAGATGTCCACCGGCTGCTTGCAGTTGCACAGCCGCCGCGCCAGCCGCTGCGCCGTGATCAGTATCACCGACGAGGCGATGTTAAACGGCGCCACGCCCATGTTCATGAGGCGCGTCAAGGTCGATGGCGCATCGTTGGTGTGCAAGGTGGAAAAGACCATGTGCCCGGTCTGCGCGGCCTTGATGGCGATGTCGGCCGTCTCCAGGTCGCGGATCTCGCCGACCATGATGATGTCCGGATCCTGGCGCAGGAAGGACTTCAGCGCCACCGGGAACGTCAAGCCGGCCTTGTCGTTGACGTTGACCTGGTTCACACCAGGCAGGTTGATCTCGGCCGGGTCCTCGGCGGTGGAAATGTTGATGCCGGGCTTGTTGATGACGTTCAGGCAGGTGTACAGCGACACCGTCTTGCCCGAGCCGGTCGGGCCGGTCACCAGCACCATGCCGTACGGGCGCTGGATGGCGTCGAGCAGCAGTTCCTTCTGGTCCGGGTCGTAACCGAGCGCGTCGATGCCCATCTGCGCCTGCGTGGCGTCGAGGATACGCATGACGGTCTTCTCGCCGAACAGGGTGGGCAGGGTCGAGATGCGCAAGTCGACGGTCTTGGTTGGCGAAACGATCAGGCGCATGCGGCCGTCCTGCGGCACGCGCTTCTCCGAGATGTCGAGCTTGGCGAGCACCTTGATGCGCGAGACCAGCTTTTCCTTGATCGAGATCGGCGGCTGGGCGTGTTCCATCAGCACGCCGTCGACGCGGAAGCGCACCCGGTAGAATTTCTCGAACGGTTCGAAGTGCAAGTCCGACGCGCCCATGTTGACGGCGTCCATCAGCATCTTGTTGAGGAAGCGCACCACCGGCGCGTCCTCGACATCGTTGGTGGCCGACTCGGCCGCCGCCGTCACCGCCGCCGCCGCGCTTTCCTCCTCGGCGAACTGGATGTCCGCGTCGTCGCCGGCGAGGTCCGAGATGCTTTGTTCGCTGCTCTTGTTGAGCCGGGCCAACAACTGCAGCAGCGCGTCGTGCGCCACGATGACCGGCTCGACCGTGGACTCGGTCTGGAACTTGATCTGGTCGAGCGCTTGCAGATTGGTGGGATCGGAAATGGCCACCGACATCTTGTTGCCGCGCTTGGCCAGGGCGATGACGCGCTGGGCCTGCATCAGCTTGTTGTCGATGGCCTTGGCCGGCAACGCGTCGACGTTGAGCGTGGCCACATCGATCAGCGGGTAGGCGAACGTTTCGGAGCAAAAGGCGGCGAGGGCGCGGGCGTCGATGACGCCGCTCGAGAGCAGCACGTCGATGAAGGCCAGCTTGTCGAGCACGGCCTTTTTTTGCAATGCTTCGGCTTGCATGGCGGAGAGCCGTCCGGCTTGCAGCAATGCGCGCGCCAGTCCCGGCATCGGGGCGCCTGGCGCGGCGTTGGGGAGGACTGCTGCCATAGAAGCATCTATCTTGATAGGGGGCGGGCGGTCAAAGAATCATGCTCTTGAGCATTAATTTTGTAAAGCCTTGTCGTCTATTTGTCGCTGCCAAGAAACGATTGTACGCCCGGGTGTTGCGTTAGCCACATGGGCTTGGCAATCAGACACCGCGTTTAACCGCGTTTCGTGCCCGGACGTATCAATTTGACGACCTTGATCGATTGATCATGCGCCTGGATCACCTCGATGATGCAGTTGCCGATTTTGATACTGATCGGCGCCTCTGGAATTTCCTGCAACAGTTCGAGCAGCATGCCGTTCAGCGTTTTTGGGCCGTCGAGCGGGAAGTTCAGGCCCAGGCGTTTGTTGACGTCGCGCAGCGCGGTGGCGCCCTCGAGCAGGCACTCGCCCTGCTCGTTCCAGGCGAAGCTGTCGGCGCGGGCGTCGCCAGGCATCGATGTCGTGAATTCGCCGATCATTTCCTCGATGATGTCGTCCAGTGTCACCAGTCCCTGCACTTCGCCGTATTCGTCGACGATGATGCCCAAGCGCTCTTTGCGCTCCTGGAAGTACTGCAGCTGGGTGAAGACGCCGGTGTCCTGCGGAATGAAGTACGGCGTGGTCAGCAGCGCGCGGAAATGCTCGACCGTCAGTTCTTCTTCCTGGTTCAGCAGCGCCACCGCCTTGCGCACGTGCAGGATGCCGACGATACGGTTGATCTCGCCTTCGTAGACCGGCAGCTTGTTGTGGTAGCAGGTGGTCAGCTCGCGCTTGATCCCCTCGACCGACTGTTCCAGGTCGAGCGCCTCGATCTGCGAGCGCGGCGTCATGATGTCCTCGACGACGATGGTTTCCAGGTCGAACAGGTTGAGCAGGATGCTCTTGTGCTTTTGCGGAATGAAGTTGCCGCCCTCGAGCACGATCGAGCGCAGCTCCTCCGGCGACACGCGCTCGTCCTGCAGGTGGGCGCCGGCCTTGGTGCGAAACAGCCGCAGCACTTGCGTGACGAACAGGTTGACGAACCACAGCACCGGCTTGAACAGCGTCATCAGCGGCCGCAGCACCACGCTGGTGGGCAGCGCGATGCGCTCCGGATAGGTGGCGCCGATCATCTTCGGCGAGATCTCGGCGAACACGATCAGCAGGAACGCCACCACGCCGGTGGAGATGATGATGACGTTGTCGTCGTGGCCGAAGTATTCGATGGCGATCGACGTCACCAGCGCGGTGGCCATGGCATTGACCAGCGTATTGGCGATCAGGATCAGCGACAGCAGCTTATCGGTGCGGTCGAGCAGCCACAAGGTGGTGATCGCGGCGCGGCTGCCGCGCTTGGCCTCGTGGCGCAGGCGATAGCGGTTGGCCGCCATCAGGGCGGTTTCGGCCATGGCGAAAAAGGCCGAGCACAAAATCAGGAGGGCGAGTGCAAGCAGTTGCACCCATAAGGGCACGGTATCCAATTGTCACCGTAAAGAGTCTGGAAAACTGGTCGCCGTGCAGCGGTTGCAGGCCCAGAGCATGATCAGTTTGGAATTTTAAGGCATGGATGAGTCGGGTGCAAGTTGTACTAGTTTCATGTCGTAACGATGTCGTAACAAAAGATTTGTAAGCTGCGCATGGTTGTTCATTAGAAAAAAAGTCTCAGACATCGCTACACCCATCGCCACCCATCACAGTGCAAACCTCACTTAGGAACCCATGATGAAATCCATAAAGATAGTTTTGTTGTTTGTTTTGATGTCTGTTTTCAGCGGCATGGCAGGAGCCCAGGCGCTGGATACGCGTTTCGAAGGCTGGCTCGGCAAGAACCAGCACGGGTACTACCTCGACGGTTCGGAATGGCACTATTGCTTCGGCAATCGCGGTGGCAGCTGCGGTAGCGTGGCGTTGACGACCGGCCATTCCAGCTGCAGGACGACCGGCTTCAACATCGGTGGCAAATGGGCGATACCGACCCGTATCGGTGGCATGGAAGTCAACGCGTCGGCCAACCGGTCCTGGACGGCCTGCAACATTCGAAGCGAGACCATCACTTGCACCCCCAACAAGGGATACAAAGGCCGGGCGGTCATCAACTTCAGCGAACGGATGGGCAGGATCCGGGTGCTTGGCGCCCAGAACTACCTCTCGATTGACAATGACTGCCCGGCCGGCTTCCGCAACGACTGGTTGGGCGGCACCAGCTGGCGTTGCACCTATGTCGGCGGCACCTACAACGTCGATGGCTATTTGCCCGAGTGGCGTGGCAGCAGCTGCCAGTACGAGAAAATTTAAGGAGGGCGTACTGCGATGCCTTCCAATATTCATTTCTCCTCGCGCCGGCTGGCTGCGGCAGCGGTGATCGGTGCGTGTCTGTTGATCGCCGCCGGCGGCTACTACCTGTCCCGCGGCGAGCCGCGTGCGGACAAGGCCGGCGCGCCGCACGTCAACGGCATGGACGCGCTATTGGCGCGCGCTCCGGCGGCCTCCGCCGCGCCAGCGACGTTGTTCGCCAAGGCGGACGCCGTCCACGTGGCATCCGGCGCCGGGGAGGAGGGCGCCGCGGCCGTCAAGCCATTCACTGCCGACGAGGCGGCAGCCAGTCTTCGTCACTTCGTCGACAAGATCCTGAAGCGGCAAAACCTGACCGCGCAGGAGGTTGAAGAACTCCAGACCCGGCTGCTGGCCGGGATCGAAACCGATCCTGGCGTCGGCAAAGCCGTGGAACAGTTCTATCACGGCATGCCGGACGAACAGGCCATGGAGCGCGACATGCTGCGGGCGCTGCTGGTGGCGTCGCCGGCTGGCCGCGGCGTCGTATTGCAAGAGGCGAACGCCATCTGGGAGGGCAAGAACGAAAGCAAGTTCGCGGAGATGTACGAGACCTACTTCAATCTGCCCGGCCAGGTGCCGCAGGATGTCCTCGTGGCGGCGCTGGCCGATTTGAAGGCCGGCAAGCCTGCCGATGAACGAACCGCCGTGGCGCGGCTCAATTTCATCGGCACCTTGGCGGAGCAGAAAACCGGCGATACCGCCAATCTGCGCAGCGATGCCGTCCAGCTCCTGAATCAGGCGGCGGAAGGCCAGGGCAGCGAGATGGTGCGGGCGCTGGCCGTGCAGAAGCTCTACCGGCTGAGCTCGCCCGGGGAGGCATCCAATATCGCCATCACGCAGTTGTCGAAAGGCGCCTCCAGCGATCTGGTGCGGGAAACTCTGAGCTCGGTGACCAGTGGCGATGTGGAGCTCACGCCCAACCTGCGGGCGGCGTTGACCACGGCCGTTAAACGCCCGACCGCGTCGGCCGAAGAGAAGCAGCAATTCAGCCAGGTCCTGGGTTCGCGCGGTTGAGGTGCATACCTTGTGGTCATTGCGTTGACCAGGCGTTACTATGGAGCTTACTTCCATATAACGATAAGGCTCATCGATCATGCGTAAGAACTTTGTTTTGCTTGGCTTGATGTTGGGGTTGGGCGGCGCGGCGGCACAAGCCGCGCCGCTGAACCAGGCCTTGCTGGCGCAGGCCGAAAAAGCCAAACCGGAGGCGCTGGCGCTGCTCGAGCGGCTGGTCAACATCGACTCCGGCACCTACAACGAAGCGGGGCTGGACAAGGTCGGCGCCATCGCGCGAGAGGAATTGAAAAAGCTCGGCGCGCGCATCGAGGTCCTGCCGGCGTCGCCGGCCAAGTCGAGCAACGTCATCGCAACCTGGACCGGCAAGGGCAAGGGCCGCATCCTGCTGGTGGCGCACATGGACACCGTGTTCGGCGATGGCGCCGCCGCCGCGCGGCGCTTCCGCGTGGACGGCAAGCGTGCCTACGGTCCGGGCATCATGGATGACAAGGGCGGCATCGTCATGGCGCTGTATGCGATGAAGCTGCTGCGCGAGGCCAAATTCGACGACTACGCCAAGGTGACGCTGATCCTCAACACCAACGAGGAAACCGGCTCGGCCGGCACGCTGGCGCTGATCAACAAGCAGGCGCGCGAACATGACGTGGCCTTCAACCTGGAGCCGGGCCGCCCGGCCGATGGCCTGGTGATCTGGCGCAAGGGCAGCGGCGGCATCGAGCTCGATGTCAAGGGCAAGGCGGCGCACGCGGGCGTGGCGCCGGATGCGGGCCGCAACGCCGCCATGGAGGCGGCGCACCAGGTGCTGCAACTGAGCAAACTGGGCGACCCCGGCAAGCAGACCACCGTCAACTTCACGGTGATCAAGGCGGGCGAGCGCAGCAACGTCATACCGGACGCCGCGCACGCCGAAGCCGATGTGCGCGTGGCGGTGGCGGAGGAGTTCGACCGCGTCGAAAAAGATATGGCGCGCATTTCCGCCAACAAGCTGATCCCGGACACGCAGGTGAGCGCGAAGCTGCGCCGTGGCTTCCCGCCGATGCCGCAAAACGCCGCGACCGACGGCATGGCGGCGCGCGCGCAGGCCATCTACGCCGAGTTGGGCAAGAAGCTGACCTTGGAAGGCAGCGGCGGCGCGGCCGATTCGAGCCTGATCGCGGCGGCCGGCGTGCCCACCATCGACGGCCTGGGCATCGTCGGCGGCGGCATCCACACGGCGGAGGAATATATCGAAGTCGACAGCATTGCGCCGCGCCTGTATCTGTTGACGCGGTTGATTATGGACTACAGCAAGTAAGAGCAACCCGCACGGCTAGCCGGGGTCGTACCCTGCTGGGTACGACCCCTAAGCGGTACGGCAAGCGTATCGCTAAAGGCCGGCGGGTTTACTTCGAGCAGCGCAGGATCAGGGCGTGGCCGGCGATGGTCGCGCCGTTTTCCTGTCGTGCGGCCAGTGGTTCGGCTGCCAGGATGTCAAAGCCGGTGGCTTGCGCCAGGCGCTCCAGATAGCCCAGCGTGTGGGCATAGCGGTTGGTGGGGCGCAAGGTGAAGTCGGCGCCGTCGCCGGCTTCGACGGAGAAGCAAAAGCGTCCGCCGGGCCTCAACGCGCGCCGTACCCGCTCGAACACGGGTTGCAGGTCGCCGATGTAGACGAAGACGTCGGCGGCAACCGCCAGGTCCCAATGGTTGTCGTAACCGTCCAGATAGCTCAGTAGATCGGCGCAGGCCAGCGTGTCGTAGCCGCCGCGTTCGGCCGCCTTGTCCAGCATCTGCTGCGACAGGTCGACGCCGTCGAGTCGATGCGAGTATTCCGTCAGATACGGCGCGCACAGGCCGGTACCGCAGCCGATGTCCAGGGTGTCAAGGCCGGTCGACGGCGCCACCCGCCGCAGCATCCCGTCGAGATAGGCCGGGGTCTGGTAGTCCAGCACTTGCACCAGATGCTCGTCGAAGTGGTTGGCGTATTGGTCGAACAGGGAGCGCACATATTCGGCCGGCAGCGCGGCCGGCGTCTCGCCGACGCCCAGCGACGCCAGCGCGAAAGCGATGGTTTCCGGATTGTCGCCATGGGTCAGCGCGGCGCGGTAGGCGGCGATCGCCTCGTCGTTGCGCGCCAGCGAGCGAAGGGCGTTGCCGCGATGGTAGTGCGCCAGCGCGTGGTCCGGTTTCAGCTTGAGCGCGTGGTCGTAGCTGTCCAGCGCCGCCTCGAATTCGCCCAGCCGGAACAGGCTTAAACCCTGCGCGCTGTAGGCCTCCGCCCATTCTGGCCGCAGATGGATGGCGCGGTCGAAGCTCTCCACCGCATCCGGCAGCAGGCGCAGGCAGTGCAGCGCGTTGCCGCGCGCGAACCAGGCGTCGGCGTAGCGGTCCTTGATGTTCAGCGCATCTTCCGCCGCGCCCAATGCCTCCAGATAGCGGGCCTGGTCCTGCAGCACGATGGCGCGGTTGCAGTGCGCCTCGGCGTAATGCGGTTGAAGCTCGATCGCGCGCTGGTAGCTGAGTAGCGCCTCGTCGAGTCGTCCAAGCTTGCGCAGCGCGTTGCCGCGATTGCTCCAGGCCATGGCGTAGTCGGGCAGCAGGGCGATGGCGCGTTCGTGGCTGGCCAGCGCTTCGTCGGCGCGTCCGGCGTCGAGCAGCGCAGCGCCGAGGTTGGCGTGGGCCTTGGCTTGCTGGCCGTCGATGTCGATCGCCTGCGAGATCAGCGCGATGGCGGTTGCCGCGTCGCCCTGCTGGCGGGCGATCACGCCCAGCAGATGCAGCGCGTCGAACTGGCGGGGATTGAGGTCGAGCACCTGGCGGTACAGCGCTTGCGCCGGTTGGAGGCGGCCCTGCTGGTGCAGTTCAACGGCCTGTTGCAGGAAGGACGCCTCGAGGGCGGAATGGGATTCGGTCATGGTGCGCATCTTAGGAGCTTTCTTTGCCGCAGACAAGCGCTGATGGGGGCTCACACATGGCGGATTACGCTGCGCTAATCCGCCCTACGTGTCTCCTCGTGGGACCAAGGGTTCGTGGCCTGCTTTCACTGTTTCATTCGGTCTGCCACGGAGACACGTAGGGCGGATTAGGCGGAACGCCGTAATCCGCCATCTATGAGCCGCCAACGCCTCTCAGCTACCCCGATAAGTCGAATAAGCCCAGGGAGACACCACCAGCGGCACGTGGTAATTCTGCTCCGCGCCGGCCACGCCAAAGGCGATCGTCACCTCGTCGATAAAGCGTGGCTCCGGCAGCTCCACCCCCTGCGCGGCGAAATAATCGCCGGCGCCGAAAACCAGCTCATACTTCCCCGCTTTCATGGTTTCGCCCTCCAGCAGCGGCGCCGAACAGCGGCCGTCGGCATTGGTGACGTCGGTTTTGATGAGGATGCGCCCCTGCGCGCCGACGGCGTACAGCGCCACCTTCACGCCGGCGCCCGGCTTGCCCTGCGTGATGTCGAGAACGTGCGTACTGAGCTTGCCCATGGTTGTCCTATATGTGTACGTCATAAGTATCTATCGTACAAATCATATACCGATGGCGGTCTGCGCATATATGATTACAGATATATTCCCCATCGACTTGCCGGCGCCCATGACCACTTACGACAACTATCCGCGCGACATGATCGGCTACGGGCCGAAACCGCCCCACGCCCAGTGGCCCAATGAGGCCCGGGTGGCCTTGCAGTTCGTGCTGAACTACGAGGAGGGCGGCGAGAACAACGTGCTGCACGGTGATGCCGGATCGGAAACATTCCTGTCCGAGATCATCGGCGCGGCCTCGTTCAGCAACCGCCACATGAGCATGGAATCGCTGTACGAGTACGGTTCGCGCGCCGGTTTGTGGCGCCTGCTGCGCATGTTCGAGGAGCGCAAGCTGCCGCTGACGGTGTTCGGCGTGTCGATGGCGCTCAAGCGGCATCCGGAGGCGGTGGCCGCCTTCGAGTCGCTGGGGCACGAAATCGCCTGCCACGGCCTGCGCTGGATCACCTACCAAAACATGGACGAGGCCACCGAGCGCGCGCACATGAAGGAGGCGGTCGATATCATCCGCGAACTGACGGGAAGCGCGCCGCAAGGCTGGTACACGGGCCGCGATTCGCCCAATACGCGCCGGCTGGTGATGGAGCACGGCGGCTTCCGCTACGATTCCGACCACTACGGCGACGACTTGCCGTTCTGGCAAAAGGTCGACTACACCGACGCCGACGGCAAGGCCGCCACGGCGCCGCAACTGATCGTGCCGTACACGCTCGACACCAACGACATGCGTTTCGCCGCCGCGCAGGGCTTCAACTCCGGCACGCAGTTCTTCGACTATCTGAAGGACGCCTTCGACGTGCTGTACGCGGAAGGCGACCCCATTGGCTTGAACCAGCCGAAGATGCTGTCGATCGGCCTGCACTGCCGCATCGCCGGCCGGCCTGCGCGGGCGGCGTCGCTGGCGCGCTTCCTCGACTACGTGCAGGGGCACGACAAGGTCTGGATCACGCGCCGCATCGATATCGCCGATCATTGGCGTGCCACACATCCATTTGCAGATTGAGACCACGATGTCCGAACCGATTCGTTTTTACTTCCGTGGCGCGGTCCAGGAGATCACCACCGCCGCGCCAACGCGCACCGTGCTCCAGCACCTGCGCGAGGACTTGCATTGCACCGGCACCAAGGAAGGCTGCGCCGAAGGCGATTGCGGCGCCTGCACGGTCGTCATCGGCAGCTTGAACGCAGGCGGCCAGCTGGAGATGAAGTCGGTGAACTCCTGCATCCAGTTCGCGCCGACCCTGGACGGCAAGGCGTTGTTCACGGTCGAGGATTTGCAGCAGGCCGACGGCGCGCTGCATCCGGTGCAGCAAGCGATGGTCGAATGCCATGGATCGCAATGCGGGTTCTGTACGCCCGGTTTCGTGATGTCGTTGTGGGGCATGTACCTGGACAAGGACGGCCGGCCGGCGCAGCGCAAGGAAATCGATGACTGCCTTTCCGGTAACCTGTGCCGCTGCACCGGCTACCGTCCCATCATCGATGCCGCGCACCGCATGACGGAGCTGCCCAAGGTCGGTTTCGACCGCGAAGCCCTGGCGGAGCAATTGCGCGGACTGCGGCGCGACGCCGGCGCGAGTTATACCGCCAATGGCCAGACCTTCCACGCGCCGCGCACGCTGGAAGAACTGGTGGCGCTGCGCGCCGCGCATCCGGAGGCGACGCTGCTGGCCGGTTCCACCGACATCGGCCTGTGGGTCACCAAGCAAATGCGCGAGCTGGGCGACATCATCTACCTCGGCCACGTCGCCGCGCTGCAAACCATGAATGAGAAGGACGCTATGCTGGAAATCGGCGCCGGCGTGTCACTCGACGATGCGTATCGCGCCTTGGCCGAACTGTATCCTTCCCAATTGAGCGAAATGCGCCAGCGCTTCGCATCCCTGCCGATTCGTAACGCCGGCACGCTGGGTGGCAACGTCGCCAACGGCTCGCCGATCGGCGATTCGATGCCGTGGATGATCGCCCTCGGCAGCGAAGTGGTGCTGCAAAGCGCATCGGGCCGGCGCGTGCTGCCGCTGGAGGCGTTCTACCTCGATTATCAGAAAAAGGATATGCGGGCGGACGAATTCGTCGTCGCCGTGCGCGTGCCGCTGCCGCGCGCCGGTATCGCATTCCGCACCTATAAACTGGCCAAGCGCTTCGACCAGGATATCTCCGCCGTTTGTGCGGCGTTCGCGTTCGAGCTCGATGGCGACGTTGTGGTTGACGCCCGCATCGCTTTCGGCGGCATGGCCGCGACGCCGCGCCGCGCGCCCCGCGCCGAGGCCTCGCTGATTGGTCTGCGCTGGAACGAGGCCAATCTGCGCGTGGCGATGGACATGCTGGCGCAGGACTTCGCGCCGCTGTCGGACATGCGCGCCTCCAGTTCCTACCGCATGCGGACGGCGCAAAACCTGCTGCGCCGCTTCTGGTTCGAAACGCGCGCGGATGCACCGCTCGCGGCCGATGCCGTCAACGCCTTCGCATGCCGCGCCTGAAAGGAGCCACCATGAACCATCCAGCCGCTCCTGTATCTTTAGACGCCGCCAGGGCCGCCGCCGCCGAGGCGTGGAAAGCCGTCGGCGTCGCCCGTCCGCATGAATCGGCCGAGCTGCACGTGCTTGGCCAGGCCACCTACACCGACGATATACCCGAACTGCAAGGCACCTTGCATGCCGCGCTTGGCCTGTCGTCGAAGGCGCACGCGCGCATCACCGCGATCGACCTGGCGCCGGTGCGCGCCTCGGCCGGCGTGGTGGCGGTCTACTCCGCCGGCGACATCGTCGGCACCAACGACTGCGGCCCGATCATCCACGACGATCCGATCTTCTGCGTGGAGGAGGTGATGTATGTCGGCCAGCCGATCTTTATCGTCGTCGCCGACACGCACGACAACGCCCGTCGCGCCGCCCGCCGCGCCGTCGTCGACTATGACGAGCTGCCGGCCATTTTTACGCCGCAGGAGGCCAAGGCCGCGCAATCGTATGTGCTGCCGCCGATGCAGCTCAAGCGCGGAGAGTTCCAGACCGCCTTCGACACGGCGCCGCGCGTGGTCAAGGGACAGTTGTTCGTCGGCGGCCAGGAGCAGTTTTACCTGGAGGGCCAGATCGCCTACGCGATCCCGAAGGAGGACAACGGCATGCTGGTGCAGTGCTCCACCCAGCACCCGAGCGAGATGCAGCATGTGGTCGCCCATGCGATCGGCGTCCATTCGCACAAGGTGCAGGTCGAGTGCCGCCGCATGGGCGGTGGTTTCGGCGGCAAGGAATCGCAATCGGCGCTGTGGGCCGCCGCCGCGGGCATCGCCGCCGCCAAGCTGCGCCGGCCGGTCAAGCTGCGCGCCGACCGGGACGACGACATGCTTGTCACCGGCAAGCGCCATTGCTTCTTCTACGAATATGAAGTGGGCTACGACGACAGCGGCAAGATACTTGCCGCCAAGGTCGACATGACGCTGCGCGCAGGCTACTCGGCCGACTTGTCCGGCCCCGTGGCCACGCGCGCCGTCTGCCACTTCGACAATACCTACTATCTGTCGGACGTGGACATTCGCGCCGCTTGCGGCAAGACCAACACGCAATCGAACACCGCCTTCCGGGGTTTCGGCGGGCCGCAGGGCGCCATCGCCATCGAGTACGTGATCGACGAGATCGCGCGCAACCTGGGCCGCGACGCGCTCGACATCCGCCGCCTGAATTTCTACGGCAAGACCGAGCGCAATGTCACGCCATACGGCCAGGAGATCGTGGACAACGTGATCGAGGCGCTGACGACGGAGCTTGAACAAACCAGCGAGTACCGCGCCCGCCGCAAGGCCATCGACGCCTACAACGCGAATAGCCCGGTGCTGAAGAAAGGACTGGCGCTCACGCCGCTCAAGTTCGGCATCGCCTTCAACGTCACCCACTTGAACCAGGCCGGCGCGCTGGTGCACGTGTATGTCGACGGCTCGGTGCTGGTCAATCACGGCGGCACGGAGATGGGGCAGGGCATTAACACCAAGGTGATGCAGGTGGTGGCGCATGAACTGGGCCTGGACATGGAGCACGTGCGCGCGACGGCGACCGACACCAGCAAGGTGTCGAACACGTCGGCGACGGCCGCATCGACCGGCGCGGATTTGAACGGCAAGGCGGCGCAGGACGCAGCGCGCCAGATCCGCGAGCGCCTGTCCGCCTACGCGGTCAAACTGTACGGCGACGAGGATGGCCAGCCGGTGCGCTTCTTCGACAACGCCGTCCATGTCAACGGCCATACCGTGCCGTTCCCGGAGCTGGTTCAGAAGGCGTACCTGGCGCGGGTGCAGCTTTGGTCCGACGGTTTTTACGCCACGCCGGGCCTGCACTGGGACCCGAAGACGATGAACGGCCATCCGTTCTCGTATTACGCTTACGGCGCCGCAGTTTCCGAAGTGGTGGTCGACACGCTGACCGGCGAGTGGAAGCTGCTGCGCGCGGACGCGCTGTACGACGCCGGCCGCTCGCTCAATCCGGCGATCGACATCGGCCAGGTGGAGGGCGCCTTCATCCAGGGCATGGGCTGGCTCACCACCGAGCAGCTGTGGTGGAACCCGGCCGGCAAACTGATGACGCACGCGCCGTCCACGTACAAGATTCCCGGCGTGTCCGACTGCCCCGAGGACTTCCGCGTCAAGCTCTATGACAACGGCAACGTGGAGGACAGCATCCACCGCTCCAAGGCGGTGGGCGAGCCGCCGCTGCTGCTGCCGTTCTCTGTGTTCTTCGCGATCCGCGACGCGATATCCAGCGTCGGTGGCCATCGTGCCAACCCGCCGCTGAACGCGCCCGCGACCAGCGAAGAGATACTGCGCGCAGTGTCCGCAGTGGAAATGGCGGCTTAAGTGAACGAGTGGCTGACAACGCGGATCACTGAGCCGGCGGTGCTGGTGACGGTGGCCATCGTCGAAGGCTCCGGACCGCGCGAACCGGGCGCCAAGATGCTGGTGACGACGCAAGGGCAGGTCGACACGATCGGTGGCGGACATCTGGAGATGTGCGCGGTCGAGGTGGCGCGCGGGATGCTGGACGGCGCGCAAGCGGCGCGGCTGGAGCGCTATGCGCTAGGCCCGACTTTGGGTCAGTGCTGCGGCGGCGTGGTGCACCTGGTATTCGAGTTGGTCGATGCTTCGCTGCGCTCCGTGCTGGAGAGCTTGAGACTACGTCATCGCGAAGACAGCTGGCGCTTGAGCGCCATCGACGGCCCGTCTGTCTCGCTGCTGCTGGATGCCGATGGCAGGACGCTCGCGGGGGAGGGCGATAGCCCGCCATTGGTTGACCGCAAGCGCGGTACGCATGTGATCAAAGATGCCGCCGGCTGCCGCTGGCTCGCCGATCCGTGCCTGGCTCCGCGCGCGCATCTGCTATTGTTCGGCGCGGGCCATGTCGGCGCGGCCATTGTCCGCATGCTGGGCGAGCTGCCGTGCACCGTCACCTGGATCGACGAGCGTGAGGACATGTTCCCCTCTACTATACCCGCCAACGTCACTGTCGAAGCGACCGACATGCCGGAGGCGCTGGTCGCCGGCGCGCCGGCCGATGCCAGTTACCTTGTAATGACCCACAGCCACGCGCTCGACCAACGCTTGAGCGAAGCGATATTGGCGCGCGCGGATGTCGGCTGGTTTGGTTTGATCGGCTCCAGGACCAAGCGTGTGCAGTTCGAACGCCGGATGGCCGCGCGCGGCCTGCCGAAGGACCGCATCGACGCCATGGTCTGCCCGATCGGCCTGGCCGGCATCACCAACAAGCTGCCTGCCGCGATCGCCGCCTCCGTATGCGCCCAGTTGCTGATGGTATGGGAAGCGCAGCAGAGTTTAACGTTAAATCACGTAGGGCGGATTAGCGCAGCGTAATCCGCCATGCGTGCTCCGTCGGCGGCTCACAGATGGCGGATTACGGCGTTCCGCCTAATCCACCCTACGTGGATCCGCGAATATTTGATGGGGCGTATGTCGAACCACGCCATGCAATCGCCACGCAGATACACGAAATTTTTGAAAGAACCTCATGTCGAACCCAAACCTGCAAGCCTACCGAGGCAGCTTGCTCCACTTCCTCGCCGATCCGGCCTTCAGCGACCAGTCCCACGACTGGCACGAAGACGGCCTGCTGATCGTCGCCGACGGCAAGGTCCAGGCGGCGGGCGACTACGCCACGCTGCACGCGACCCTGCCGCCGGAAACCGAAGTGCACGACTACAGCGGCAAGCTGCTGATGCCAGGCTTCATCGACACCCACGTCCACTATCCGCAAACCGATATGATCGCCTCGCCGGCCGAAGGCCTGCTGCCCTGGCTGGAAACCTACACCTTCCCGGTCGAGAGTAAATTCGGCGACCCCGCGCATGCCGCCGGCGTGGCCGACTTCTTCCTCGACGAGCTGCTGCGCTGCGGCACCACCACCGCCATGGTCTATTGCAGCGTGCATCCGCAATCGGTGGACGCCTTCTTCACCGCCAGCGAGCAGCGCGGCCTGCGCATGGTCGCCGGCAAGGTGATGATGGACCGGAACTGCCCCGACTACCTGCGCGACACCGCCGAATCGAGCGCGCGCGACACCGAGGCGCTGATCCAGCGCTGGCACAACCACGGCCGCTCGCTGTACGCGATCACGCCGCGCTTCGCGCCCACCTCCACCGAGGAGCAACTGCACCTGGCCGGCGAACTGGCGCGCGCCTATCCGGACACCTTCATCCAGACCCACGTATCGGAGAACGAAGCCGAATGCGCATGGGTGCATGAACTGTTCCCCAAGTCGCGTAGCTACATCGACGTCTACGACAGCTACGGCATGATGCGTCCGCGCGCGATGTACGGCCACTGCATCTGGCTCGATGCGCGCGACCGCGAGCGCATGGCCGAAACCCGCTCCGCCGCCGCCATCTGCCCCACATCGAACCTGTTCCTCGGCAGCGGATTGTTCGACTTCGAGCGGGCCGACCAGGCGGGCGTGCCGCTGTCGCTGGCGACGGATGTCGGCGGCGGCACCTCGTTCTCGATGTTGCAAACCATGAATGAAGCCTATAAAGTAGCGCGCTTGGGCGGCAGTTATCTGCCGGCTTTGCGGATGTTCTACCTGGCCACGCTGGGCGCGGCGCGCAGCATGCAGCTCGAAGGCACGATCGGCAATTTCAGCGCCGGCGCGGAGGCGGACTTCATCGTCGTCGACCCGCAGGCCACGCCGCTGCTGCAGCGGCGCACCGACCGTGTCGAAAGCCTGGAGGAGCTGCTGTTCGCGCTGGCGCTGCTCGGCGACGACCGCGCCATCGCGGCGACGTATTCCGCCGGCCGCAAGGTGCACGCCCGCAGCTCGACTTGACTCTATTCACATTGGAAGCCACATGCAAAAAAATATCGCCAGCCTGAAGGCCGTCGCCCTGGCCGCCGCCGTGCTCTGCGCCATGCCGCAAGGCGCGCACGCCGCCAGCAACGAGGACATCGTCAAGCGCCACTTCGCCTCGCTGGTCTCCGGACAGGAGCCGAAACTGGCCGAGCTGACGATGTTCTTCACGATGATGCCCAAGGGCGGCGATCTGCACCACCACTATTCCGGCGCGATCTACGCCGAGCAGTATCTGGAGTGGGTGGACAAAGAGGGCTACTGCGTCAACAAGACCAGTTTCATGATCGACAAGACCAAGGAGACCGTCGCCGGCGAGCGCGCCAAGCCGCTGGCCGAGCGCGCGTGCCTGTCCGGCCAGGATATTTTGCAGGACAACACGGTGCTGGCCAACCTGCTGCAAAAATGGTCGGACAAGGATTTTTACAACCATAGCGGCATCCAGTCGCCGCCGGACCGCCAGTTCTTCGACACCTTCGGCTACTTTACGCCGGTGGCGTCGACCAACGCCGCCGAAGGCTTGAAGACGCTCAAGCAGCGCGCCATCCAGGAAAACCTGAGCTACATCGAGACCATCTACGAGATCGCGCCGATCGCGCAGGACCCGGCCTTCGACGAGAAAGCCCTGGCCGGCGGCGTGACCGACGCCGACCTGGCCGCCTACAGCACCAAACTGGAAGGCGACAAGGCCTTCCAGGGCTGGATCGGCGCCTACCTGGAAAACGTCAAGACCTCCGGCGCCGGCATCGACGACGCCGATTTTACGATGCGCTACCAGCCGTTCGCGCTGCGCTTCCTGTCGCCGTCGCAGGTGTTCTCGCAGATGGTGTCGAGCTTTAAGCTGGCGTCTTCCAGCCCGATGATCGTTGGCGTGAACATCGTCGGCCAGGAGAGCGTCCACGTGTCGATGCGCGACTACGCGATGCACATGCAGATGTTCAAATTCCTGAAGGCGAAATATCCGAAGGTGAAACTGGCGCTGCACGCCGGCGAGCTGGCGCTGGGCATGGTGCCGCCGGAGGGCCTGACCTTCCATATCCGCGACGCCATCGACGTTGCCGGCGCCAGCCGTATCGGCCACGGCATGGACATCGCCCACGAGACCGATCCGCTGGGCATCATGAAAAAAATGCGTGATCGGCAGATTCCCGTCGAGGTCAACCTGAGTAGTAACGACTTTATTTTGGGTGTGAAGGGGGCCGCGCATCCGGTCACCTTGTACCGCAAATATGGCGTGCCGTTCGTGCTGTCGACCGACGATGCCGGCGTGTCGCGCAATAACCTGTCCGGCGAATACGTGCTGTACGCGGCCCGTTACCAGCCGACTTATGCGGAAGTTAAAAAACTGTCCTACGACAGCATCCGTTATTCCTTCCTGGCGGAGGCCGACAAGCAGCGGCTGTTGAAGGGATTGGACGGCAAGTTCAGCAAGTTCGAGGCTGAAATTGCTGCGTCGCAAAGCAAGGCCGCGCGCTAGTCCAGCGGACGTCACCGGCGATAAGCTGGCTCAACAGCAGGGTGGTGTGGTGCGCAACCCACACCACCCTGCGGTTTGTTACAAAATATCCTTCCGCACAGCAGCATCCGACTGTTGTCAGAAATTCCTCTCTGTGGCAGACGCCGCACGCTTTTTTTAACGCTTGTGGCCGCGATACGACATAAGCGCTACCGGTAGTGTTGCTTTGTGCATTTATACCAATGAAAAGATTTCACGTGAGAATGGCTGATTTATAATTCCGGCTTATTCCACGTCGTCGTTGCACTTGCCTGTGAATCTAGCCTTATTTATATATTTTTCATCTGAATTCGTAAAATAAATCGTATTTGTCATGCTTTTTTCGATCCTGCATAGTTGGATCAAATGATCCAAAAAAGCAAGATTATTGCTTTCTCACAGTTCAGTAGATAAGTGGCAAACCAGGCGGAAGCGTCACCTACGGACGTCACAGCCCTGACATATTAAGCCGTTACACTCACCCGCTGCCGTTGGCACGCCGGGATTTGGGCGGCTCGACCAGTTGCAGCAAACGTAAAGAGGAGTTCCGCCATCAGCGGGATTTCCACATAACTATTAGTCTTTTTTGGGGTTATACAATGATCAATCATAAACGGCTCAAGCTGACGCAAATCGCGCTCAGCCTGTCCATCGCGCTCGCGGCGGCACCGGCCTTTGCACAGAACACGACGTCGGCCATCGGCGGCCGCGTCTCGGTGGCGGACGGCAAGCCTGCGGCGGGTGCCGTGGTGTCCATCCTCCACACCGAATCGGGTTCGGTCACCAATGTGGTGACGGACGCCGAAGGCCGTTATGTGCAGCGTGGCTTGCGTACCGGTGGGCCGTACACGATTACCATCACCAAAGACGGCGTCACCGAAACGCGCAAGGACGTCTACATCCAGCTGGCTGAAACGGCCAGCGTCGACGCCACCTTGGGCGCGCCTGCCATGCAGACCGTGACCATCGCCGGCACCGGCGGCCGCTCGGACAAGTTCAACAAATCGTCGATGGGCGCCGGCACCAGCATCAGCGCGACCGAACTGGCGATCCAGGGCTCGATCAACCGCAACCTGCAGGATTACGCCCGTGCCGACCCGCGCGTGTCGCAGACCGATAAAGAGCGCGGCGAAATGTCCGTGGCCGGTCAGAACTCGCGCTACAACTCGCTGACCATCGACGGCGTGTCCGTCAACGACACCTTCGGCCTGGAGGCGAGCGGTTCGCCGACCGCCAAGCAGCCGATCTCGATCGACGCGATCCAGTCGGTGCAGGTCAACGTCGCCAACTACGACGTCACGCAGAAGGGCTACACCGGCGGCAACATCAACGCCGTGACCAAGTCCGGCACCAACACCGTCAAGGGCAGCGTCTACTACGTGTTCCGTAACGACAGCATGGCCGGCGACCGCTTCAACGCCACCAACAACACCTACGCGGCGCCCGCGCCGTTCAAGGAAACCACCAAGGGCGGCACCATCGGCCTGCCGCTGATCCAGGACAAGCTGTTCCTGTTCGCAGGCTGGGAAAAGCTGGAATCGACCCGCGCCGCGCCGGCCTTCGGCCCGCTGGGCAGCTCGGTGACCAACGTCGGCATCACCCCGTCGGCCATCGCCTCGGCGCAGTCGATCGCGCAGAGCGCCTATGGCGTCGATATCGGCAACAGCAATGTGCCGTCGGGCGCCGCGCTCGATGTCACCGACAAGCTGGTCAAGTTTGACTGGAACATCACCGACAATCACCGCGCCATGTTCCGCTATTCGAAGACGGACCAGACCGAGCCTATCTTCAGCGGCCTGTCGGCCACCGGCCTGTCGCTCAACAGCGAGTGGTACCAGCAGGGCAAGACCATCGAAACCAAGGTCGCCCAGGTACTGTCGGACTGGACGCCGACGTTCTCGACCGAGTTCAAGCTGTCCTCGCGCGACTACGATTCCGTGCCTAAACTGAATACGCAGCTGCCGTTGATCGGCCTGCAATTCTCCGGCGCGCTGCCGCCGGGCACGCCGTCGACCGTTTCGTCGGCCAACCGCACGCTGTTCTTCGGTACCGACAACAGCCGTCAACGCAACATCCTGGGCACCAAGACCATCGACGCCTACGCCGGCGCCAACTGGTCGCTGGGCGACCATGAAATCAAGTTCGGCAGCGATTACAGCCGCAACAAGATCTACAATGCGTTCCTGCAAAACGTCTGGGGCAACTACACGTTCGGTTGCATCACCAACGTCGCCTACCAGTTCAACAACAACGCCAACTTCAACTGCGGCACCGGCAGCAACGCCCAGATCGAAGCGGCCGTGCTGGAGAACTTCCGCCGCGGCCGTCCAAGCAGCTACAGCGTGCAGGTGGCCAATCCAGGCCTGACCCTGGACGACGCCGTGTCGCAGTTCACGATGAAGAACTATGGTGCCTTCATCCAGGACACCTGGGCTGTGAGCTCGAACCTGAACGTGAGCTTCGGCGTGCGCGTCGACGGCACCGATGTCGCCGAGCGTCCGCTGCGCAACGACCGCGTGGCGCAGGCGGCCATCGCCGGCAACCCTGCCACCAACACCCGCGCCACCGGTGGTTTTGGCATGGACAACACCAACACCTTCGACGGCCAGAAGTTGTTCCAGCCGCGCGCCGGCTTCAACTACAAGCTCGACACCGCCCGTCAGACGCAAATTCGCGGTGGCGCCGGCCTGTTCCAGGGCTCCGCCCTGACCGTCTGGCTGTCCAATCCGTTCTCCAACACCGGCGTGCAGACCCGCACCGTGGGTTGCGGTATTGCCGGTTACGCGGCGTGCCCGAGCACCGACGGCTTGTTCCGTACGGACATCAACAACCAGGTGACCAGCTTCACCGGTTCGGTCCCGGCCGCCAACGTCGATATCCTGGCCCCAGGCCTGAAGCAGCCTTCGGTATGGAAAGCGAATATCGCGGTTGAAACGGAACTGCCATGGTACGGTCTGGTGCTGAGCGCCGAGTTCCTGAAGACCAAGGCCAACGACGCGATCTACTACCAGAACGCCAACTTGGGCGTGGCTACCCGCACCGGCACCGACGGCCGCGCGCTGTATTACAGCCCGCAAGGTTACAACCAGGCTTGCTGGTCGCCAACCGGCGCCTCGATCTCCAACGGCGTTTGCTCGGGCTTCGTCGCCAAGGCCTTGAGCAACTCGTCGTTCAACAACGTGCTGGTCGCCACCAAGACCGACCAGGGCTACAGCAATGTCGCCACCGTCTCGCTGACCCGTCCAATGATGAACGGCTGGAGCTGGTCGGCCGCGTATAGCTACACCTCGGCCAAGGAAGTATCGCCGCTGACGTCGTCGACCTCGGCGTCGAACTACTCGAGCCGCGCCACCTTCAATCCGAACGAGGAAGTCAACGCCAACTCGACCTATCTGGTGAAAGACCGTATCAGCGCGCTGCTCAACTTCCGCAAGCGCTTCTTCGGCAGCTACAACACCACCCTGGGCGTGTTCTACGAAGGTCGTTCGGGCAAGCCTTACAGCTGGACCGTCAACAACGACTTGAACGGTGACGGCCTGGCCGGCAACGACCTGATGTTCATCCCTTCGGCGCCGGGTTCGGGCCAGGTGGTGTTCTATGGCGACACGGCCACCAACCACGCCAACGAAGACAAGTTCTGGAGCATCGTCAATTCCAATGGCGTGCTGCGTAATTCGAAAGGCCGCGTTGTCGATCGCAACAGCGACTTCGCGCCTTGGACCAACAGCTTCGACGTTCGCATCGCCCAGGAAATTCCTGGCTTCTTCAACAATAAGGCGACGTTCTCGCTCGACATCTTCAACTTCGGCAACCTGCTGAACAAGAAGTGGGGCCGTATCAATGAAGTCGGCTTCCAGAGCAATGGCGGTGTGGCGCGCAGCTTCGTCGACTACCAAGGTTTGGATGCGGCCGGCAAGTACGTGTACCGCGTGCGCGATGTCGAAAGCGTCGATGTCCGTCAAGTCAAGGGCGAGTCGCAGTGGGCAATCCAGGCAACGGTACGTTACGAATTCTAAGTTCGTAGCACGTCTCTGATCCGAAAACGGCTGGTGGCGACATCAGCCGTTTTTTTATGCCGGGACGGTTTGTAACGTAATATTTTCACCGGGCCCGGCGGCGTTTTTCGGCCGGCCCGGGCTGTACAATATTTGATTATTTCCGAGTTGATCAGTAATGACTAAACCATTGAGTTCCGTCGCCCGCGCCGTGTTGGCGGGCGCGCTGGCGGCCTTGTCCGGCGGCTGCGCGTTTTTGTCGCCGCCGTTGCCGCCCGGCGTCGTCGAGGTGCAACTGGCCACGCTCAACGACTTCCACGGCAACCTTGAACCGAGCAAATACGTGTGGGATAGCGTGCGAAACCGCGACGCGCGCACGGTGATGGCGGGCGGTATCGATACGCTGGGCGCGGCGTTGCAGGCCTGGCGCAAGCAGGACCCGGAACTGCTGCTGGTGGGCGCCGGCGATTTGATCGGCGCCAGTCCGGCCATTTCGTCGATGTGGGCCGACGAGCCGACCATGGTCGCGATGGATTTACTGGGGCTGCGCGCGAGCACCGTCGGCAATCACGAATTCGACGCCGGCCGTGTCGAGCTGCTGCGCCAGCAGAAGGGCGGCTGCAAATCGCCGCGCGCCGACAAGGCCTGCAAGTTCGACCCGGACTACGCCGGCGCGAAATTCAGTTATCTGGCGGCCAACGTGATCGACATGGTCACCCGCAAGCCGATCCTGCCGGCTTACAGGATCGAGACGGCGCATGGCGTCAAGGTGGCCTTCATCGGCACCGTGTTGCGCGAGACCGCCGAAACCTCGCTGGCCTCGGGCATCGCCGGCCTCCAATTCATCGACGAGGCGGACGCCATCAACCGCCAACTGCCGGAACTGCGCCAGCAGGGCGTCGGCGTGTTCGTCGTGCTGCTGCACCAGGGCGGCACCACGGTCGAGAAGTTCGACCAGCAGGATTGCAGTCAGCTGAAAGGCCCGGTCGTCGATGTCGTCAAACGCCTCGATCCGGCGATCCGCGTGGTGGTCAGCGGCCACTCGCACAAGGGCTATCTGTGCCGGGTGGACGGCCGTCTGGTGACGCAGTCCGATTCGGCGGGCCATGTGATGGCGCGCATCAAGCTGCGGGTCGATACCGCCACCAACACGCTGCGCGACGTCAGCGCCACGCAGGAGGTGATGGTGCCGGGAACCTGGCCCGCCGATCCGGCGCTCGATGCGTATCTCAAGACGGCGCGCGAGCGCAGCGCGGCGCAACTTGCGCGTCCGGTGGCGGCGCTGGCCGTGCCCAGCGTGGAGCGCGGTCTCGATGACAACGGCGAGTCGCCGCTGGGCGATCTGGTGGCCGACTCGGTGCTGGCGGCGGGCCGTCCCTTCGGCGTGCAGATCGCTTTCATGAACAACGGCGGCATCCGCAAGGATCTGGAGAGCGGCGCGGGCAACCGCGTCACCGTCGGCCAGGCGCAGGTGGTCCTGCCGTTCGCGAACAAGCTGGTGGCGATGAACCTGAAAGGGTGGCAGATCCACGAGCTGCTGGAGCAGCAGTGGCTCGGCGGGCGCGACTCTTGGCGCGGGCTGCTGCAGGTGTCCGAGGGCTTCACCTACCAGTGGGATGCGAAGCGCGGCGAGGGCAGCAAAGTGGTGCCGGACAGCGTGACGTTGAACGGCGTACCGCTGCAGAGGGAGTCGTCGTACCGGGTGATGGTGAATAACTTCCTTGCCGAAGGCGGAGATGCTTTTCCGATGTTCGCCAATGGCGCGAACCGCGCCGAAACGGGCATCCTCGCCGTCGATGCGCTGACCGCTTATCTGGTCAAGCGCGAAGAGGCGGGCAAGCCGGCCGGCAAGGCCGAAACGCAGCAGCGCATCAGGCGCCTGCGGTAGTCAAGACTAAACATATTCATTGGAGTTACCGCTATGCGTCGTATTTTACTTTCCGTTGTCGTGCCCGCGCTGCTGGCATCGGCCGCGCCGGCCCGTGCCGAGTTTTCCATCCCCGGCTTTGAACTGGTGCAGACGGCGCCCGTCGAAACACCGCTGCGCAGCGACGACCTGCGCGATCCCGCGACGGTGTGGAGCGAGATGTTCGACAACGCCAAGACCGAGATCGTGATCGGCCAGTTCTACGCGGTCAACAAGCCGGGCAGCGTGTTCGACAAGGTCGTCGAGCGCCTGGCGGCGGCCGGCAAGCGCGGCGTCAAGATCCGCTTCCTGCTTGAACAGAAAGGCATCGGCCTGTCGGAGAAGCCGACCCTGGACCAGTTGCGGGCGATTCCGAACCTGGAACTGCGCGTCCTCGATTTCAGCAAGTTGACCGGCAATGGCATCATCCACGCCAAGTACATGGTGGTCGATGGCGCCACCGCCTTTATTGGCAGCCAGAACTTCGACTGGCGCTCCTTCGAGCATATCCACGAGACGGGACTGCGCATCACCGATCCGAAGCTCGTCGGCCAGGTGCTGGCGGTGTTCAACCAGGACTGGCGCGCGCAGGCGCTGACGGAGCAGGGCACGGCGGTGCCGGCGCTGAACGCGGCTGCCAGTACACCCGCCGCCGCGCCCAACTATCGCCAGGAGACCTTCCTCCTGGCGAGTCCCAACCGTTACAACCCGGCCGGCATCGGCGACTCCGAGTCCGGCTTGCCGGCGCTGCTGGCCGACGCCAAGAGCGAAGTGCGCATCCAGCTGCTCGACTACGCGCCGCTCAGTTATGGTCCGAAGGGCACGCGGCCCTACTACGCCGTGATCGACAACGCGGTGCGCGCCGCCGCCAATCGCGGCGTCAAGATCAAGCTGATGGTATCCAACTGGAACCTGGAACAGCCGGCGCAAGCCTATCTGAAAAGCCTGGCGATGCTGCCGAACGTGGAGATCCGCGTGGTGACGATACCGGTGGCGTCGAGCGGCTTCATTCCGTTCGCGCGCGTCATCCACAGCAAGACCATGGTGATCGATAATCAGATCGCGTGGGTCGGCACCAGCAACTGGGCAGGCGGCTACATGGATTTGTCGCGTAATATGGAAGTGGTGATGCGCAACGAGAAAATGGCGCAGCGCCTGGCGGCGACGCAGGAGCAGATCTGGAGCTCGCAGTACGCGCAGGCGCTCGACATCAACAAGCAGTATCCCAAACCTGTAAAAGGCAAAGCGGAATGAAGAAGCTATTGTTGGTGACGGCGCTTGGCGGCGCCTGCGCACTCGTCTCGTTGAACGCGCAGGCGTGGGGTAATGACGGCCATCGTGCGGTCGGCGCCATCGCCGATCAGCTGATCAAGGGTAGCAACGCCGAAAAGCGCGTGCAGGCCTTGCTGCTGCCCGGCGAGACCCTGGAGAAGGTCGCCATCTGGGCCGACTGCGTCAAGGGGACTTATTGCGGCCCGCAGACTGCCGAGATGGAAGCTTACGTCGCAGCCAATCCCCGGCATACCGAGTACCACTACACCAACGTGCCGTTCCAGCTGACGGAGTACCACGACCACGCGCTCGGCACCGCCGACGACGACATCGTGCAGACGCTCAAGCAGTGCATCGCCATTTTGCAGGGCAAGGGCGACAAGGCCACCAATCCGCACGACTTCACGCCGCGCCAGGCCTTGCTGATGCTGGCTCACCTGACGGGCGATATCGCGCAACCGCTGCACGTAGGCGAAGCGTATGTCGGCAGGGACGGCGGTTTCGTCGTGCCGGCCAGCCAGGCGCAGCTCGATGCCGGTGAGGCGTTCGCCACGCAAGGCGGCAATAATCTGCTGCTCGATGACGTCAAACTGGGCGAGAGCAGCGGACGCCTGATTCCGCCGCCGGAGGCTGAAAACGTCGACCCACCAGGGCCGCCGCGCCCGCCGAGGGCCACCCGTCCGTTGCATTCGTATTGGGATGGCACGACGGTGAACTACGCCTTCCGCCGCATCGATGCGCGCTCGCCGCAGCAGTTCGCGGAAGCGGTCATCGCGGCCAATCCGGTAGTGGCTGCCGACGGCGGCGATCCGGTGAACTGGCCGTACCGGTGGGCCGAACAAGCGTTGGTGGTGTCCAAGCGCGCTTACAACGGCGTGGTTCCGGGTGCGATATCCAGGCAGACCAGCAAGAGCAGTGGCGCGGTGTACGGCGTGTGGCCTGTGTCGGTGCCCGATGACTATCCGGTGCCGACATCGGCCGACGCCAGGACGCAGCTGACACTGGGCGGCTATCGTTTGGCCGCCGTCCTCAAAGCCATCTGGCCTTGAGTGGTCAGCCGGCCAGCACCACCTCGATACCCATGGCGCGGTAGGGCGCCAGCAGGGCGTCGGATACGCCGGCGTTGACGATGATCGCGCCCACGCTTTGCATCGGGGCGATCTGGAACGGCGACGCGGTGTCCAGTTTTTCCGGCGACGCTAGCACCACCGTCTTTTGCGCCGCTGCCGCGATCGCGCGTTTGACGCCGGCTTCGTCGTAGTCGCCGGTACTGATGCCTTGCTCCGGATGCAGGCTGCAAACGCCCATGAAGTAGATGTCGGTGCGAATCTGCGCGATGGCCTCCAGCGCGGCCGGTCCCATGGCGACGATCGAATGCTTGAACAGGCGGCCGCCGATGATGATCACCTCGATCAGCGGATGCTCCGTCAGTTCGACCGCGATGCTGGGACTGTGGGTGACGACGGTGCATTTCAAGTCGGCTGGCAAATGGCGCGCCAGCTGGACCGCCGTCGTGCCGCCGTCGATAAATACCACTTGCCCCGCCTTGACCATGGCGGCGGCAGCGCGCGCGATGGCCGGTTTGGCGTCGCTCGATATTTGCTGGCGCTCGGCGAAGTTGCCCATTGCCGGCGATGCGGGCAGCGGCGCCGCCAACGGCAGAGCGCCGCCGTGCACCCGCTGCAGCAAACCTTCGCCGGCCAGCTCGCGCAGGTCGCGGCGTATCGTATCCTCCGACAATCCCAACTCCTCGCTGAGCGACTTGGCGACGATCTGGCCGTCCTGCTTGAGGCGGGACAGCAGTAGTTCCTTGCGTTGACGTGTTAGCATGATTTGCACGAATTATCTTGATATTGCACGATAGTGCATGATATCGTAAAAATACGCAATCAAAAAAAAGGAAGGCCGCCATGCCCGAAGACCGCATCCGCATTCACAAAGTCGAAACCCTGTCCGACGACTGGTTCGTACTGAAGAAGACCACGTTCGACTACCGCCGTAGCGACGGCACGTGGCAGCGCCAGTCGCGCGAAACCTATGATCGCGGCCATGGCGCCACGATCCTGCTTTATAACCGCGAGCTGCGCACGGTGGTGCTGGTGCGTCAGTTCCGCTTTCCGGCGTATGTCGAGGGGCACCCCGGCTTTTTGATCGAGGCGCCGGCCGGGCTGCTGGACCAGGCCACGCCGGAAGTGCGCATCAAGGCCGAGGTGGAGGAGGAGACGGGCTACCGCATCGGCGAAGTGCACAAGGTGTTCGAAGCGTTCATGAGTCCCGGCTCGGTCACGGAGCGGCTGCACTTCTTCGTCGCCGAATACGATCCGGCCTCGCGTCCCGGCGCCGGCGGCGGGGTGGCTGAAGAGGGTGAGGACATCGAGGTGCTGGAGCTGACGATGGAGCAGGCGATGGCGATGATGGCCTCCGGAGAAATCGCCGACGGCAAAACCATCATGCTGCTGCAATACGCCGCGCTGCACCTGCTGCGCTAAATTTGGATCGCGCACTCGATATGACCTCTGATGCACGCAATGGCGGATTACTGCGTTCCGCCTAATCCGCCCTACGTATCTCTGTAGCAATGTGAGCCTCATTGGAGTTTCCGAATGCTCGATCGACAGAAAAGGTTTAAAGTTCTAATCATGAAAACCAGCGTTGAGAAAATCGATGGCATGGCCCTGGCTGCGGCATGGCAGGAGTTCGACCACATCGCGAGGCTGAGGCCGATCAAAACCGAAACAGACTATGATCACACTGTCGCATTGATGAACCGGGTACTGGATGTGATGGGGGAAAATGAACACCATCCCTTGGCGGGATTATTGGAATTGTTAGCGGAATTGGTTAGCAGTTACGACAAGATCCATTATCCGTTGGAGCAATTATAGAAAGTATCAATGCACTTCATTAGTAGGATACTCGTCGCTGCGATAGCGACCTTGCTCCTCTCAAGCCATGCTGGCGCCGTCGGTTACGTCGGCAACGCCAAGGCAGGCCAAGCGGCGTTCCGCAAGTGCGCCTCGTGCCATCAGGTCGGCCCCTACGCGCAGGCCGGCTATGGCCCGCAGCTGAACGGCATCATCGGCCGCAAAGCCGCTGCCACGCCGGACTTCAAGTATTCCGAAGCGATGAAGAAATCAGGCATCGTCTGGACCGAGCAAAAGCTGGCCGCCTACATGCGCGCGCCGCACGACGTGGTGCCGGGGACCAGCATGCGGTTCTGGGGCATCAGCGACGACCAGCAGATCGCCGATCTGCTGGTGTATATGCGGGAGTTCCGCTAGGGGAGCGCGCGCTTAGCGCGACTTGACGAACGGGATGCCGAGCGATTTCGGCGCCACCGACTTGGCCATCAAGCCGGCCAGCACGATCACGGTCAGCACGTACGGCACCATCTGGATCATCGCGCCCGGCAGGCGGCCGATGCCCGGCAGTTCCACGCCTTCGATCTGGATTTGCACCGCGCCGAAGAAGCCGAACATCAGGCAGCCCAGGAAGGTGTACAGCGGACGCCAGTTACCGAACACCATCGCGGTCAGCGCCAGGTAGCCGGCGCCGGCCGACATGTCGCGCAGGAAGAAGCCACTCTGCACGATCGACAGGTAGGCGCCAGCGAACGAGCACAGGAAACCGGCGATCAGCATCGCCATGTAGCGCTGGCGCTCGACGCTCACGCCCGCCGCGTCGGCCGCGTGCGGGTTCTCGCCACAGGCGCGCAGGCGCAGGCCGAAGCGGCTGTGATAAACGATCCAGTGCACCAGGGGCACCAGCGCGAAGGCCATGTACACCAGCACCGAATGGCCGCCGATCAGATGCGCGTACACCCAGCCGATGACCGGGATGCCCTCGACCGCCGCCGTCCCGGGCAGCACCACGTCGAACAGCCGCGCGGACCCGAGGTCCGGCGTGCGGCCGCCCTGCTGGAAGATGTACTGCGCCACCACGAAGGTCAGGCCGCTCATGGCGATGTTGATGGCGATGCCGGCCACCAGCTGGTTGCCCTTCTGGGTGATGGCGATGTAGGCCTGCAGGCTGGCCAGCAGCATCGACACCACGATGCCGGCCATGACGCCGTACCACGGGTTCTGCGTGGTGAAGGCGACGGCCGCCGAGACGAACGCCGACGCCAGGATTTTGCCTTCGAGGCCGATGTCGATCACGCCCGAGCGCTCGGCGAACAGGCCGGCCATGCCGGCAAAAATCAGCACCGGCGCGTTGCGCACGGTCGATACCAGGATACTGCCGATATGGAGGTCGTCAAAAGTCATAGTGTCCTCACTTCTTCAGTTTGAGCATTTTGGCGATCACCGGCGCATACAGGTTTTCCATCGCGCCGCAGAACAGGATGATCAATCCCTGCACCAGGATCACCGTCTCCGGCGGGATGTTCTGCTTCTCCAGCGACAGGTCGAAGCCGCCCTGGGTCAGCGCCCCGAACAGCACCGCCGACAGGAAAATGCCGACCGGATGCTGGCGGCCCATCAGCGCGATGGCGATGCCGATGAAGCCCGCGCCGCCGACGAAGTTGAGCGACAGGTAGTGGGTCGAGCCCATGATGGAATTGACCGATCCGAGACCGGCCAGCGCGCCCGAGATCAGCATGACGATGATGATCATCTTGCTGATACGGATGCCCGCGTAGTGGGCGGCGTGTTTGTTCAGGCCCGTGGCGCGCAGCTTGAAGCCCCACGAGGAGCGCGACACCACCACGCCGTAGATCACCAGCGCGATGATCGCCAGGAAGAAGCTGATGTTGAGCGGGGTCTCGCCCAGCACCGGAAACCATTGGTTCAGGCGCGGCATTTCGGCGGCGGCCGCGAAGGCGCGGCTGGCAGGATTTTGCTCGCCCGCCGGCACCAGCTTGACGATCACGGTGTTCATCAGCGCGGCGGCGATGTAGTTGAACATGATGGTGGTGACCACCACGTGGCTGCCGCGCTTCGCTTGCAGATAGCCGGGCACGAAGGCCCACAGCGCGCCGAACAGCGCGGCGCCGATCATGCCGACCGGGATCAGCACCAACGCCGGCAAGGTGCTGTCGAAGGTCAGCATCGCCAGTGTCAGGCCAAGGCCGGCGAAGTACATCTGGCCTTCGGCGCCGATGTTGAACAGGCCCGCTTCCATGGCGATCGACACGGCCAGACCGGTGAAGATGAAAGTGGAAGCGTAGAACAGCGTGTAGCTCAAGCCTTCCGGATTGACGACGGCGCTGTTGATCAGGATCGCCAGCGATTCGGTCGGGCTCTCGCCCAGCAGGTGGATCACCAGCGCGGTCACCAGCAAGGCGGACACCAGGTTCAGAAGGGGCAGGGCAAACGCGGTCGCCCAGCGTGGCAGGTCTTTGTTCATGATTTGTGCATTCCGCCCATCAGCAAGCCGATACGGGTCGTGTCGAATTCTTCAATTTTCAGTTCGCCGGTGATGCGGCCACCGCACATGACGAGGATGCGGTCCGCCAGCGCGCGCACTTCCTCCAGTTCGACCGACACCAGCAGGATGGCCACGCCGGAGTCGCGCAGGGCCAGCAGCTGTTTGTGGATGCTCTCGATGGTGCCGATGTCGACGCCGCGCGTGGGCTGGCCCACCAGCATCAGCTTGGGCTGCGCCAGCACTTCGCGCGCGATCACCACTTTCTGCTGGTTGCCGCCGGAGAGCAGGCCGATACGCAGGTCGTGGTTATCTGGACGCACGTCGAAGCTTTTCATCAGCGCGTCGCAGCGCGCCGCGATGGCCTTGAAGTTAAGCAGGCCCCATTTGTTTTTCAGCTTGTCCTGGTAGCCGAGGATGGTGTTGTGCATGACCGAGAATGCCTTGACGACGCCGTCGCGCAGGCGGTCCTCCGGCACGTGGGCGATGCCCAGTTCGCGGAAAGTGCGCGGCAGGCCGTCCGGATCCGAGCGGCCGGCGTACGGCAGGTCCTTGCCGAGGAATTCCAGCTTGCCGGAGGTCGGCAGGCGCATGCCCGACAGGATCTCCATCAATTCGCTTTGGCCGTTTCCGGAGACGCCGGCGATGGCGACGATCTCGCCGGCGCGCAGCGTGAAGCCGATGTCGGCCAGCAGCTTGACCTGCTGGTCATCGCTGAGCTGAAGGTTCTCGACGCGCAGCACCGGCGCGCCGGGGTTGTACGGCGCGCGCGGCAGGTTGTTTTCGATCGGACGGCCGACCATCATGTTGGCCAGGTCTTCCTTGGTGGTGCCGGCGGTCGGCACGGCGCCGATCACGCGGCCGCCGCGCATCACGGTGACGGTGTCGGTGATGTCGAGGATTTCCTGCAGCTTGTGGGTGATCAGGATGATGGTTTTGCCCTGCTCCTTGAACAGGCGCAGGATCTCGAACAGCGACGCTGTCTCCTGCGCCGTCAGCACGGCGGTCGGCTCGTCGAGGATCAGGATGTTGGCGCTGCGGTATATCTGCTTGAGGATCTCGACGCGCTGCTGCGCGCCCACCGACAGGTCGTGGATGGTGGCCAGCGGATCGACGTCGAGCTGGTAGCGCGCGCAGATCTCGCGCAGCTTTGCCTCGACGGCGGCGCGCTTCGATTGGAGCTTGAACCCGCCCTCGCTGCCCAGCATGACGTTGTCGAGCACCGTCATGTTCTCGACCAGCATGAAGTGCTGGTGCACCATGCCGATGCCGAGCGCGATCGCCTCCTGGCTGTTGTGGATGCGGCGCGCCTGACCATCGAGCAGGATCTCCCCGCCGTCGGCGCGGTAGTAGCCGTACAGGATACTCATCAGGGTCGATTTGCCGGCGCCGTTCTCGCCCACCAGGCCGTGGATCGATCCCTTGGCAATGGCGAAGCTGACATCCGTGTTCGCCTTGACAGCTCCGAAATGCTTGGAGATGCCGCGAAATTCTACTGCTGGCTGCATAGGGTCGTTTTCGGTTCGGTTAGATAGTAAACGCGTAAAACACTAAACGCTTAAAACGTTAAACGCGCCGCTCGGGGGACAACCCCGGCGGCGCGCTCGTGTTCAAACTGGTGTCAGACCGGGCAGGCCGCGCCGGAACGGATATCGAAGACCTTCACTTTGCCGTCGATGATGTCCTTGCGCGCGCCCAGCACGCGCTTTTCGATCTCCGGCGTGATCAGCGAACGATTGTTGGCGTCCAGCGCCCAATCGACGCCGCCTTCCTTGATGCCCTTGGCGGTCACGCCGGCCTTCCAGGTGCCGGCCTTGACCTGCATGAAGGAGTCGTAGACGGCGTTGTCGACGCGCTTGACCATCGAAGTCAGGATCGCACCCGGATACAGGTGGTTCTGGTTGGAGTCGACGCCGATGGCCAGCTTGCCTTTTTCCTTGGCCGTCTGCAGCGTGCCGAGGCCCGAACCGCCGGCCACCGCGAATACCACGTCGACGCCGCGGTCGAACTGCGAGCGGGCCAGCTCACCGCCCTTGGCAGGGTTGTTCCACGAGTCGGCGGTGGTGCCGACCATGTTGGAGGTGACATCGACCTTTTTGTCGACCGCCTTCGCGCCCTGGGTGTAGCCGCAGGCGAAGGTGCGGATCAGCGGGATGTCGACACCGCCGATGAAGCCGAGTTTTTTGGTTTTGGACGCCATCGCGGCGGCCACGCCGACCAAATACGAGCCTTCTTCTTCCTTGAAGGTGATCGAGTTGATGTTGGCGCCTTGCGCCACGCCGTCGATCAGCACGAAACGCACCTTCGGGAATTCCTTGGCGACCTTCTGCACGGCCGACTGCTGGGCGAAGCCGATCGAGGCGATCAAGTCCATGTTCTTGCGCGCGAGGCCGCGCAGCACTTGCTCGGCCTGGGTGTCGCTGGAGGCTTGCACCTCGGTGAAATTGATATTGGTTTCCTTCTTGAAGCGCGAGGCGCCTTCAAAAGCGGACTGGTTGAACGATTTGTCGAACTTGCCGCCCGCGTCATACACGATGGCCAGTTTTGGATCCGCCGCGGACGCGCTGGCAGCGATACAGATAGCTGCAACCGTCAAACTAAGTTGTGAAAGTTTCATGAGTAGGCTCCTGGAAGATCGATATTGTATATTTTTATTGGACGAAACATATAATCCGGTGCCGTTTTATGGCGGCAAACCCCTGATTTTTAGAGCGTTACCTCTGACTTGGCCGCTTCCCGCCACCACGGGGCGTCGAAAGCTTGTCTAAATTGCAGCGCGCGTCAACCCGTCTTGCGCGCCCGCCAGGTCCGTCCGCGGCGCCTATGTCGCACTGCCGCAACAGTCGGCGCCAAATTAAATATTTTTGTATTGTTGCTTTTTGTCCTGTTGGAAAAACTTCCTGCCGTTCGGATAAGCCGGGCGCCACGCATCAAGCGGGCTGGGCCAGCGGCCCCCTGTCATTCTCAAATACCCTTCATTGCTGCAAGCCACCAGCGTTTCCGCTGGGGAATCGGCTATTTTTTAGGCAATCCGTCACTATGCATCACCATGGATATGTACGACAAATTCGATTTTATTTAGTCATTTATATAAAATAGATATGAATCGAACCATGGAAAAAGTAGGTTTATGTCATTTTTTTCCATGCTAGGATGATCGGAATAACTACAAATACCATCCAAACTTATACAACCGGGAGCAGCATTTATGAGCAAGAACAGTAGTGGTTTCGCAGCGCGGTCGTTGATCGCCCTGGCCGTGGCGAGCGCCTTCCCGCTGCACATGGCCCTGGCCACCGAAGCGGGCGCGAACGCCCAGCCGGCAGCCGCTGAGGGACAAGACGCTGCGGCTGCGCCCGCCGCCACCGGCAGCACCGGCAACCAGCTGGAAACCGTGATCGTGACCGCGCAGCGCCGCGCCGAGAACATCAAGGACGTGCCGATGTCGATCGCCACCATCAAAGGCGACAAGCTCGACGTGCTGACCTCCGGCGCCGGCGACATCCGCGTGCTGTCGGGCCGCTCGCCCTCCCTGAACATCGAATCGGACTACGGCCGCGCCTTCCCGCGCTTCTACATTCGCGGTCTGGGCAACACCGACTTCGACCTGAACGCCTCGCAGCCGGTTGGCTACGTGATGGACGACATCGTCCAGGAAAACGCCATGCTCAAGGGCTTCCCGGTATTCGACGTCGACCAGGTCGAAGTGCTGCGCGGCCCGCAGGGCACGCTGTTCGGCCGTAACTCCCCGGCCGGCGTGATCAAGTTCGACTCGGCCAAGCCGGTCTTCAAGCAGGAAGGCTATTTGCAGCTGGGCATCGGCAACTACTCGGCCAAGAATGTCGAAGGCGCGTTCAACTTCCCGGTCAGCGACACCGTTGCGCTGCGCTTCTCCGGCACCAGCCAGCACCGCGACGACCGCGTGCACAACACCAACCCGACCCCGGGCAAGGGCACCCAGGACTTCGAAGGCTACGGCGACAACGCCTTCCGCCTTCAGGCGCTGGTGCAGCCGAACAAGGATTTCAGCGCACTGTTTAACTACCACCAGCGCAACTACCATGGCAGCGCCACCCTGTTCCGCGCCAACATCATCAAGCAGGGCACCAACGACATCGTTGACGGTTTCGACTACGGTTCCTACCCGACCGACGGCGTCAACTACCAGAAGCTGGAAACCAAGGGCGGCAGCATGCGCCTGAAGTACAACGCGGGCGATATTACGCTGCACTCGATCACCGGCTACGAAAAACTCAAGTTCAACAGCCGCGCCGACGTCGACGGCGGTTATGGCGCCGTGTTCGCGCCGCCATACGGCCCGGGCCGTATTCCGTTCCCGGTCGAGACCGCCGACTTGTTGCCGGACCACAAGCAGTTCACGCAAGAGTTCCGCGCCGAGTCCAACTACGCCGGCCCGCTGCAATGGATCGGTGGGCTGTTCTATTTCAAGGAAAACATCCAGATCGACAGTATCAGCTTCGACTCGTTCGCTGCTGGCAATCCGCAGAACACCGCCTTCGCGCGCCAGTTCCAGGATTCGAAATCGTGGGCCGCGTTCGGTTCGCTGAACTACACGGTGTCCGAGAAACTGAAAGTGCGCGGCGGCGTTCGCTACACCAGCGACAAGAAGGACTTCAGCGCCTCGCGCACCGACTTCAACGCCGCCAACGCGCTGGTGACGGCGTCGCACGCGTTGAACAGCGACTCGAGCAACATCAGCTGGGACGCCAGCGGCACTTACGAACTGGACAAGAACACCAACCTGTTCGCCCGCGTGGCCACCGGCTACCGCGCGCCGTCGATGCAGGGGCGCCTCAACGGCCTGGCCGACGTGCCGTCGATGGCCGGCGCCGAAAAGGCGCTGTCGTTCGAGGCCGGCGTCAAGCAGGACCTGTTCGACAGGCGCGCCCGCCTGAGCGCGGCCGTGTTCCAGTATCGCGTCAAGGACAAGCAGCTGACCGCCGGCAGCGGCACCATCAACATGAACCAGCTGCTCAACGCCGACAAGGTCACCGGCCAGGGTGTCGAGCTCGACTTCCAGGCCAACCTGGGCTACGGCTTCAGCACCACCGCCGGCTACAGCTTCAACGACACCGAGATCAAGGACCCGCGGGTGCGCGTGCAATATTGCGGCAACCTGGCCAACAACGCCGGCCTCGGTTGCACCCCGACCGATCCGGTGGCCGTCGGCTTCCCTGGCAACGTCCTGATCGACGGCAACGACCTGCCGCGCGCGCCGCGCCACCAGGCCAACTTCACGCTCAAGTACAGCACCGACGTCGCCAACGGCGAACTGTATGCGCTGACGGACTGGAGCTATCGCAGCGGCTACAACTTCTTCCTCTACACCGCGCCGGAATACCGCGCCAAGTCGCTGGTTGAAGGCGGCGTGCGGGTCGGCTACAAATGGGGCGACGGCAAGTATGAAGTGGCCGCCTTCGGCCGCAACATCACCAACAAGATCGTCCTGCTCAGCGCCATCGAGTTCGACAACCTGACCGGCATGCTCAACGAACCGCGCACGTGGGGCGCCACGTTCAAAGTCAACTTCTAACCTGAAGCCATGACCGGATCCCCGCGCATCGCAAGGTGCGCGGGGATTTTTACATCCGGGGTCAGGTCCACCATTTCTACACGGGCTGGAGCGTAGGCCGGTGGCGCGGCGCCTGACAGTCCGGCTCGTGTAGCATTGGTGGACCTGACCCCGGAGTTGAAATGAATCACACTGTTAATCTTTGGCCGTTGCTTGGCGTGGCCGTTATCATTCTTGGTTTCGCGTTGCGCGCGCATCCGGTGCTGGTGGTGATCGCCGCCTGCGCTGTCACCGGTTTCGCGGCGGCGATGGACGTGGGGCATCTGTTGGCGGTGCTGGGCGCGGCCTTCATCAAGACCCGCAACCTGCCGCTGATTTTGCTGCTGCCGCTGGCGGCCATCGGCCTGCTGGAACGCTACGGGTTGAAGGAGCACGCGCAGGCGTCGATCGCGCGCATCAAGTCGGCCACCACCGGACGCCTGCTGATCGTCTATCTGGCGATCCGCGAGATCACCGCGGCCTTCGGCCTGACCAGCATCGGCGGCCATCCGAACATGGTGCGCCCGCTGATCGCGCCGATGGCCGAGGGCGCGGCCGAGAACCGCTACCCGGCGCTGACCGACGCGCTGCGCCACCGCATCCGCGCCATGTCCGCCGCCACCGACAACGTCGGCCTGTTCTTCGGCGAGGACGTGTTCGTGGCCTTCGGCGCCATCGTGCTGATGCAAACCATCCTGCGCGGCGAGGGCATCGAGGTCGATCCGCTGCATATCGCGATGTGGGGCATCCCGACGGCGGTGACGGCCTTCATCATCCACTCCTGGCGGCTGCACCGGCTCGACGCCCACATCGCCCGCGCGATGATGAAGGGCCAGCCATGATACTGAGGCTCGACTTTTTCTACCTGGTGCTGGGCGCGATGCTGCTGATGATCGCCGTCATGGCGCTGCGCGACCCCCACAATCCCAAGCGCTATTCCAGCGCGCTGTTCTGGGCCTTGTACGCGGTGGTCTACCTGGCCGGAGACTGGCTGTCGCCGGTGGCGGCGGGCGCAGTGATGGTGGTGATGGCGCTGATCGCAGGCTTCGGCGGCGTCACGCTCGGACGCTACGGCGAGCGCTCGCCCGAGCAGCGCCGCGACAGCGCGCAGCGGCTCGGCCACAAGCTGCTGATCCCCGCGTTGATCATTCCAATCACGACGATGATCGGTTCGACCTTGCTGAAGGACGTAAAATTCGACGGCCTGTTCCTGCTCGACCCGAAGAACACGACCCTGGTCAGCCTCGGATGCGGTTCGCTGTTCGCCGTCGCCACCGCGTGCTGGCTGACGCGCGCCACGCCGCTGCAGGCGATGCGCGAGTCGCGCCGGCTGGTCGACCATCTGGGCTGGGCGGTTGTGCTGCCGCACATGCTGGCGGTGCTTGGCTTGTTGTTCACCGAGGCGGGCATGGGCAAGGCCGTGGCGCACGTGGTCACCTCGTACATCAACATGGATGTGAAGCTGGTGGCGGTGGCGGTGTACTGCATCGGCATGGCGCTGTTCACCATCATCATGGGCAACGGCTTCGCCGCCTTCCCGGTGATCGCCGGCGGCGTCGGCATCCCGGTGCTGGTGGGGGTGTACCACGCGAACCCCGCAGTCATGGCGGCCATCGGCATGTTCAGCGCCTACTGCGGCACCTTGATGACGCCAATGGCGGCGAACTTCAACATCGTGCCGGCGGCGTTGCTGGAGCTGCCCGACAAAAACGCGGTGGTCAAAATCCAGGTGGCGACGGCGCTGCCGCTATTGCTTGCTAATATTGCACTACTGTATTTTCTTCTGAACATGTAAACGACAATCATTTAGGTTAGAGTAGCGATCTGGTAGTGAAGTTGGGAGTCAAAGCGGATGAAAAAGATCATATTGTTGACGGGTTTCGAACCCTTCAATCAGGAGACGATCAACCCTTCCTGGGAAGCGGTACGCGCCCTGCAGGGCTGGCATGAAGGGGACTTCGTCGTGCATGCGCGCCAATTGCCTTGCGTGTTCGGACAGGCGAAGAAGGCGATGCACCAGGCGGTGGAGGAACTGCAGCCGAGTATCGTGATCGCCGTCGGCCAGGCCGGCGGCCGCGTCGACCTGTCGATCGAACGCGTCGCCATCAACGTCGACGACGCGCCCATCGCGGACAACCAGATGCGCCAGATCGTCGACCAGCCCATCGTCACCGGCGGTCCCGCCGCCTACTTCTCCACGTTGCCGATCAAGGCGATCGTGCAGGCGCTGCGCGATGCCGGCCTGCCGTCGTCGGTGTCGCAAAGCGCCGGCACCTTCGTTTGCAACCACGTGTTCTACGGCTTGATGCACCAGGCCAGCGAGTGGGGCACGACCATGCGCGCCGGCTTTATCCATATTCCTTATCTGCCGCAGCAGGCGGCTTCGCATCCGGGTTCGGCCAGCATGCGGCTCGACGACATGGTCGAAGGCCTGCGCATCGCCATCCGCACCACGCTCGCGCACACTGTCGATGTGCGCGCGGCGGGTGGCGTGACGCACTAACCGCAGCAAGCTTTATCGCTGACGCTGTACCAGTTCGACGATGACTTGTTCGAGCGCCGTCGTTCCTGTCCATGCCAGCGCGGTGGGATCGCTCTTGATGTCGATATGCGCGCTATTCAGGCCACAGGTCATTTCGGTGAAACCGGCCAAGGCGGCCGCTGAGAATCCGGCATCCGCCAGCGCTTTGGGCCATTCTGCCTGGGGCAGGACCGCCACGCCGACAGGCTTCCGAAGCGTGGCTGAAATAATGGTCGCGACTTCATTCGGCGTGTAGTCTTTTGGACCCGCGAGGGTGGCGACGGACGTTCCAGTGCTGTCTTGTCTTAGCAATGCCGCCGCAGTGCTACCCACATCGGCCGTCGCCACCATCGGTAGCGCGCGCTCTGGGGGCGACAGGAACGTCGGCAGGGTGCCGCTGCGCATGGCCTGTCCCACCATAGGCATCCAGTTCTCCATGAAGTAGGCCGCGCGCAGGAAGATGACGGCCACTCCGGCGTCGCCCAACCGCTGTTCGAACATGCGGTTCATCCCGATCCATCCCGTTCCACTTTCACGGTCGGCACCCACCGAGGACAGCGCCACTAGCCTGGGCACGTCCGCGGCCACAGCGGCGCGCGCCGTGGTATCGGCGATCAAGGCGACCCTCTCGAACAGGTCTTCACGGCCGTACTGCTGCGGACTGACGACATAGGCGCCCCGCGCCCGGCTGAGCGCCCTGGTCATCGATGCCAGGTCTGTCAGGTCGGCCACGGCAACCTCCGCGCCGCGTTCGGCCCACGGCCGGCCCTTGGCCGGGTCGCGCACCACCACGCGCACCGGATCGCCGGCGCGCAACAGCGCATCGGCGGTGGCGGCGCCGGTGCGGCCGGTCACGCCGAATACCACGTAGGGAAGAGGGGTGGAAGCAGTCATATAAAAATCTCCTGTTCAGATGAACCGGAATGGTGGATGATGCCCCGACATACATCAATGGCATGAAAGTCATGGTCAACATGCACCAAGTGGATTTATCGACGGTCGATCTCAATCTGTTAAAGCTGTTCGAGGCGCTGGTTCGGGAGCGGAGCGTGACCCAGGCGGGCCTGCACCTGGGATTGAGCCAACCGGCCGCCAGCCGCGCGCTGCGGCGGCTGCGCACGATGCTGGGCGATCGCCTGGTGGTGCGCGGCAGGCTGGGACTGGAGCTGACGCCGCGCGGGGCGACGCTGGCGGGGCCGGTGGCCAAGCTCCTCGAAGATGCCCGGGGCATCGTCTCGCCTGCCGTCTTCGATCCCGCCTCCGCGACAGGGCGCATCACGATCGCCGCCCACGACCATCTGAGCATGACGGTCCTCGCCGGGTTGGCCGCCCGCTTCGAGCGTGATGCGCCTGCGCTCAGCCTCCATATCGCGCCGCCGGCCGGGGACAACGTTCGGCTGATCGAGCAGGGCGGCGCGGATTTGGCGCTGGGCGTTTTCCAGGCGCTGCCCGGCAGTTTGCATCGGCGCGGCCTTTACGCCGATCGGCTGGTGTGCGTGGTCAGGTCAGGCCACCCGGAGGTGGCGGACGGACTTCGTATGGAGCGTTATGCGACCTTGCGCCACATTGCCGTGACCATTTCAGGGACTGGGGAAAGCGCGGTCGACGTCGCGCTGTCGGCGCTGGGGCTTGGCCGCCACGTCGCGCTGCGCGTTCCCCACTTTTTGGCCGGTGCGATGCTGGTGGCCGACAGCGACATGATACTCACCATGCCAAGCCGCCTGGCGCGCCTGCTCGCGCAAAGGCTGCCGCTCGCGGTGCTGGATCTGCCGCTGGAGGTTGCGCCTTTGTCGCCGGCGATGATCTGGCACGAGCGCTTTCAACGCGACCCCGCCCATATCTGGGTGCGGCAGCAGCTTGTCGACGTCGTCGCGTCGTTCGATACGATCAACTAGGCCGATCAACTAAGCCGGCTTCGAAGGATTGAGGATGTTCAGGAACGCCCGCACCACCGGTGCGTCGTCCAGCGTGGTGTAGGTGATGTACAGATTGGCCGATGGCGGGTTGCTGCGGATCGGCAGGAACACCACGCCCGGCCAGCCGATGCGGCTGGTGGTCTCGGGCAGCAGCGCCACGCCCAGGCCCGCGCCCACCATCGCCAGCAAGGTTTGCGGCTCGGACGCTTCCTGGAAAATCGTCGGCTGGAAGCCTGCCTTCACGCAGCACTGGATCAGATAGCGCGGGAACGAGGATTTGTCGAGCGCCAGCGTGAGCATCGGTTCGTCGGCGATGTCCATCAACTCGATCGACTCCTCTTTCGCCAGCGGGTGGTGCTCGTTGATGGCCACGCACACGTCCTCGCGGAAGCACAGTTCCTGGCGCAGGTTGTCCTGCTTCAGGTCATCCTCGTCGAGCTTGGGCTCGCGCCAGAAACCGACGTCCACCTGCTTGGCGCGCAGCGCCTCGTACTGCAAGGTCGGCCCCAGTTCGTGCAGGGTCCACGTCACGCGCGGGAACTTGGTCTGGAACTCCTCGAGCAAACTGGGAATCGGTCCCCACATCGCCGAGCCGACGATGCCCACCCGCAGGCGTCCCACTTCGCCGCGGTCGATCTGGCGGATGGTGTCGATCGTCATGCGCATCTTCGCCAGCAGCTCGGACGCCTCGCTCATGAGCGCCTTGCCGGCCACCGTCAGCTCGAAGGTGCGGGTGGTGCGGGCGAACAGTTTGACACCGAGCTCGCTCTCCAGTTTCATGATCTGCTGGCTCAGTGGCGGCTGCGAGATGTGCAGGCGTTCGGCGGCGCGGCTAAAGCTCTTTTCCTCGGCGACGGCCAGGAAGTACCTCAGTTGTTTCAGATCGATGGACATGGCGGGCCTGGTGTCGGGAATCTCGATTAGTGCGACTGCATGGCGCAGGCCAGCGCGGCGCCGCAGCGGGCGTTGTTCTTCACCAGCGCGATGTTGGTGGCCAGGCTGCGGCCCTCCGTCAGCTGCTTGATGCGGCCGAGCAGGAACGGCGTGACGTTCTTGCCGGTGACGCCTTGCGCGTCCGCTTCGCCCAGCGCCTGGAGGGTAATGGCGTCGATCTCCGCGTTCGGCATCGCTTCCGCTTCCGGCACCGGATTGCTGACGACGATGCCGCCTGCGAGGCCCAGCTGCCACTTGGTCTGGATGAAGGCCGCCTGCTCGGCCGGGGTATCGAGCTGGAAGTCGGCGTTGAAGCCGCTCTCGCGCGTGAAGAAGGCGGGGAATCCGCGCTGGCCGACGCTGACCACCGGTACGCCGTGCGTCTCCAGGTATTCCAGGGTCAGGCCGATGTCGAGGATGGATTTGACGCCCGCGCACACCACCGCCACCGAGGTACGCGCCAGTTCCTGCAGGTCGGCCGAGATATCGAAGCTGGTTTCCGCACCCCGGTGCACGCCGCCGATGCCGCCGGTGACAAACACCTGGATGTCCGCCAGTGCCGCGCAGATCATCGTCGCCGCCACGGTGGTGGCGCCCAGTTTCGATTGCGCCAGCACGTAGGCCAGGTCGCGGCGGCTGACCTTCATCGCCTCAGGTGAGGTGCCCAGCAATTCGAGCTGCTCGTCCGACAGGCCGATGCAGATCTTGCCCCCCATGACGGCGATGGTGGCCGGCACGGCGCCGCCGTCGCGGATGATTTGCTCGACTTCGCGCGCCATCTGTACGTTTTGCGGGTACGGCATGCCGTGCGAGATGATGGTCGACTCCAGCGCGACGATCGGTTTGCCGGCGGCGCGGGCGGCGGCCACTTCGGGCGAGAACAGGAGGAATTGGTGCATGGGTCAGTCCTTATGGGGGAAGAGGGGAGGCTCGAAGGTCGAATAAACCGGCGGCATCGGGGCGATCGGCGTGGGATAAAAATCCTGGATCTCGTCGAGGATGTCGGCGGCCAGCATGGGCGATACCGTCTCGTGGCTTTCCAGTGTCATCGCGGCCACCTTCAGGCCGCGCCGGCAGGCCAGGGTCAGATCCTGGCTGCCCTGGTACAGCGACCAGCAGACCGCGGCCGAAAAGGCGTCGCCGGCGCCGGTGACGTCGACCACGTCCACCTCCTGGGCGGCCAGCCATACCAGCTCCCCGTCGCGGGTGTGGAACACGCCCTGGCCGCCGCAGGTGACGATGACATCCCGGGCGCCGCGCGCCAGTACGGCGCGGCAAGCCAGGCGCACGTCGGCCTCGGTCGGCAGCGCGCGGTCGGCCAGCGTTTCGAGTTCGCCGCGATTGAGTATCAGCAGGCGCAGGCCGGTCAGGTCGGCCGGCAGGCGCGCCATCTTCGGCTGCGACACGGCCACCAATATCAGCGGCACATTGTCGGCGCGGGCGCCATCGAGCAGCACGCTGACGCTGTCGGCCGGCAGGTTCAGGTCCGCCACCGTCATCGACGCGGCGGCGCGCTGCGGCAGCCGGTTGGCCAGGAACTCCGGTGTCATGCGGTCGTACAGCGTCATGTCGGCCAGCGCCACGACCAATTCGCCGCGCTCGTCGAGGATGGCGGTGTAGGTGCCGGTGGCGGTGTCGGTCAGGTTCAGCGAGCCGCGCATGTCGATGCCGGCGGTTTCCGCGTGGTCGCGCAGCGCGCGCCCGGCGCCGTCGTCGCCCAGGGCGGTCAGCAGCGCGGTCGGCAGATTCAGGCGCGCCAGGTTCTCGGCGATGTTGCGTGCCACGCCGCCGTAGACTTCCTCGGCGGTGGCCGGATTGGACGTCCCCAGCTGCATGGCGGCGATGCTGCGCAGTTTGCGGTCCAGGTTGGCCGCGCCGATGCACAGCACGGGGCGTTTATCGGGCAGCACGTAGGCGCGGCCCAGCAGACGGCGCTCGCGGATCAGGCTGGCGATGTGGCCGGCCACGGCCGAGCGCGACAGGCGCAGCCCGACCGCCAGATCCTGCTGGGAGATGAATGGGTTGGCGCGGATCAACTCGTAGAGCTGCTCTTTTTTAGAAATATCGTTCACGGTCGGCCTTAAAACATTTGTCCGATATAATAAACATTTGTTTGTTAATGGTCAATCAAGGCGTAAGACGCTGCGCGTGCTCAGTTGACAGGCACTGATAATACCCCTGATTTATACGGGTTTTGTATAAATGCGGAAGAAAAATGGTATTTGCCATACATATAGAGAATGATGCATAGTGTCAGTATCCGCAGTAAAACTTCAATCGGCCAACCTACGGCCCGCAGCGCGTCATCTATAAAAACAGAGGATAACCATGTCGAATAACTCCCCATTCCAGGCCGCCGAAATCATCCGCGCGCGCATTCCCGCCGATTTCAAGCCGCGCGTCGCCATGATCCTGGGTTCCGGCCTGGGCGTGCTGGCCGAGCAGATGACCGACGCGGTCACCATCAGCTTCAACGAACTGCCAGGCTTCCCGATCAGTACCGTGCACGGTCACGCCGGTGAACTGGTGATCGGCACCTTGTCCGGCGTGGCGGTGGTGTGCATGAAGGGCCGTGGCCACGTCTACGAAGGCTACGGTCTGGGCGTGATGACCAGCGCCGTGCGCACCATGAAGCTGCTGGGCTGCGAGATGCTGTTCGTGACCAACGCCGCCGGTTCGCTGCGCACCGAAGTCGACGCCGGCGCGCTGGTCGCGCTGACCGACCATATCAACTTCATGCCCGGCACGCCGATGATGGGCCCCAACGACGAGCGTTTCGGTCCGCGTTTCTTCAGCATGGCCAACGCCTACGACGCCGACCTGCGCGCGCTGCTGTTGAAGTCCGCCGAAGAGAAGAATGTGACCCTGCACCAGGGCGTTTACATCGCCTACGCCGGTCCGAACTTCGAAACCCCGGCAGAAATCCGCGCCTTCAAGATGCTGGGCGCCGATGTCGTCGGCATGTCGGTGGTGCCGGAAGTAGTGTCGGCGCGTCATTGTGGTTTGAAGGTGGTTGGCGTTTCGGCTGTCACCAATCTGGCCGAGGGCTTGTCGCCGTTCCCGCTGTCGCACGAGCAGACCTTGAAGTATGCGGCCATCGCCGCGACGTCGCTGATTGAAGTCATCCTCGGCTTCCTGGCCAACGTGGCCAAAACACCGCAGGCGTAAGAACCCGAAGGGCGGCTAGGCCGCCTTTTTTGCTTTTTGGAGCACACTATGAAACGCGCATTTATCCTGCTGCTGGACTCCTTCGGTCTGGGCGCCACGCCCGACGCAGCCAAATACAACGACGTCGGCGCCAACACCTTCGGCCATATCGCCGCCTGGGCCGCCAAGACCGGCAAGCCGATGTCGCTGCCGACGATGGAAAAACTGGGCCTGGCCGCCGCCGCCCATGCCGCCAGCGGCGAATGGGCCGAGGGCTTCGCGCAGCGCGACGGCTTCACCGCCGCCTACGGCGCCGCGCGCGAGCGCTCGACCGGCAAGGACACACAGTCCGGCCACTGGGAAATCGCCGGCGTGCCGGTGGAATTCGACTGGGGCTACTTCCCGAAGACGGTGCCGTCGTTCCCCGCCGAGCTGACCCAAAAGCTGCAGGAGCTGACCGGCGTGCCGGGCTTCCTGGGCGACTGCCACGCCTCCGGCACGGAAATCATCAACAAGCATGGCGATGAACACGTCGCCACCGGCAAGCTGATTATCTACACCTCGGCCGACTCGGTGCTGCAGATCGCCGCGCACGAGGAGTCGTTCGGCCTGGAGCGCCTGTACGAAGTGTGCGAGATCGCCTTCAAACTGGTCGAGCCGTACAACATCGGCCGCGTGATCGCGCGTCCGTTCACGGGCGCCAACGGCAACTACATCCGCACCACCAACCGTCATGATTACGCCGTCGCGCCGCCGGCGCCGACCTTGCTGGACCACGTCAAAAACGATGGCGGCGAAGTCATCGCCCTCGGCAAGATCAGCGATATCTTCGCCACCCAGGGCGTATCGCGCGTGGTCAAGGGCAAGGACAACATGGCGCTGTTCGACGCGCTGATGAAGGTCGAACAGGAAGCCGGCGACAAGTCGCTGACGTTCGTGAACTTCGTCGACTTCGACCAGGCCTTCGGCCACCGCCGCGACGTCACCGGCTACTCGAACGCGCTGCACGAGATGGACGCGCGCCTGCCGGAATTCATCGCCCAGCTCAAAGAGGGCGACCTGGTGGTGATCACCGCCGACCATGGCTGCGATCCGACCTGGCCGGGCTCCGACCACACCCGCGAGCACATTCCGATGATCTTCTTCGGTCCGGGCGTGAAGGCGCAGCAGCTGCCTATCTCCGAAACCTTCTCCGACATCGGCCAGACGCTGGCCCATCACCTCGGCGTGAAACCACTTTCCCACGGAAGCAATCTGTTATGAGCGTAATTACTGATTTCAAACGTAATGAAGCGGTCCCGCTGGACCTGGGCTGGATCAACCATATCCACATCAACAAGAGCGCGGCCGACCGTCGCGCCGCCAGTCTGGCCAACCGCCGCACCGTCAAGAAGGAATACCAGGCCGCGTGGCTGGTCAAGGCCATCGGCCTGATCGACCTGACCACCTTGTCCGGCGACGATACCCCGGGCCGCGTCGAGCGCCTGTGCATGAAGGCCATGCGTCCGCTGCGTTCGGACCTGGTCGAGGCATTGGGCCTGCAGGACGTCAAGCTGGCCACCGGCGCCGTCTGCGTGTACCACGAGATGATCAAGCCGGCGGTGCAGGTGCTGCAAGGCCGCCTGCCGATCGCCGCCGTGTCGACCGGCTTCCCGGCCGGCCTGACCAGCATGGAAACCAAGGTGCGCGAGATCGAATTGTCGGTCGCCGCCGGCGCCAGCGAAATCGATATCGTCATCACCCGCCAACACGTGTTGACGGGTAACTGGCAGGCGCTGTATGACGAGATGGTGGCGTACCGCCAGGCTTGCGGCGAAGCGCACGTGAAGGCGATCCTGGCGACCGGTGAACTGGTCACCCTGGAAAACGTGGCCAAGGCGTCGTGGGTCTGCATGATGGCCGGCGCGGACTTCATCAAGACCTCGACCGGCAAGGAGCCGGTCAACGCGACGATTCCCGTCTCGCTGACGATGGTGCGGGCGATCCGCGACTATTACGAGCAGACCGGCTTCAAGATCGGCTACAAGCCGGCGGGCGGTGTCGGCACGGCCAAGGCCGCGCTGCAGTACCTGACCCTGATGAAGGAGGAGCTGGGCAACGAGTGGCTGGAGCCGCACCTGTTCCGCATCGGCGCATCCAGCCTGCTGACCGACATCGAGCGTCAGCTTGAGCACTATGTGACCGGGAACTACTCGGCCGCTCATCGCCACGCACAACCTTAATACGGACCACGTCATGCCATCTATTAAAGAGATCCTGAATACCATGGAATACGGCCCAGCACCCGAAAGCCAAAAAGAAGCGCAAGCGTGGTTGGAGCAGCACGGCCGCACCTTCGGTCTGTTCATCGACAACGCGTGGAGCGAGCCGGGCGAACTTTTCGCCTCGACCAATCCGGCCGACGCCGGCAAGCTGGCCGACCTGACGCAGGCCACCGGCGCCGACGTCGATCGCGCCGTTGAAGCCGCGCGCCGCGCGCAGCCGGGCTGGCAGGCCTTGGGTGGCCACGGCCGCGCAAAAGTCATGTACTCGCTGGCGCGCCTGCTGCAAAAGCACGCGCGCCTGTTCGCGGTGCTCGAGACGCTGGACAACGGCAAGACCATCCGCGAAACGCGCGATGTCGATCTGCCGCTGGCCGCGCGCCACTTCTACTATCACGCCGGCTGGGCGCAATTGCAGGCAGAGGAATTCGCCGACTACCGCGCCGTTGGCGTGGTCGGTCAGATCGTGCCGTGGAATTTCCCGCTGCTGATGCTGTCGTGGAAAATCGCTCCCGCCATGGCGGCCGGTAACACCATCGTCTTCAAGCCGGCCGAGTTCACGTCGCTGACGGCGATGCTGTTCGCCGAGATCTGCGTGCAGGCCGGCGTGCCCGCCGGCGTGGTCAATATCGTCACCGGCGATGGCCGTGTGGGCGAGGCGATCGTCAACCATGCGGGCATCGATAAAATCGCCTTCACCGGTTCGACCGAAGTGGGTCGCCTGATCCGCGTCGCCACCGCCGGCAGCGGCAAGAAGCTGTCGCTGGAGTTGGGCGGCAAGTCGCCGTTCATCGTGTTCGACGACGCCGATCTGGATGCCGCCGTCGAAGGCCTGGTCGATTCGATCTGGTTCAACCAAGGACAGGTTTGCTGTGCCGGTTCGCGCCTGCTGGTGCAGGAATCGGTGCAGGACAAGTTTCTCGCCAAGCTGCGCGCGCGCATGGACAAGCTGACACTCGGCTCGCCGCTGGACAAGTCGATCGACATCGGCGCGCTGGTCGATCCGGTGCAGCAGCAGCGCATCGCCGGCCTGGTGGAGTCGGCCCGCGCCGAAGGTTGCGAGGTCTATCAGCCTGCATGCGAGATTCCGGCCAACGGTTCGTGGTACCCGCCGACCCTGATCACCGGCGCGTCCACTTCCGCGGCCGTGGCGCAGGCCGAGATCTTCGGCCCGGTGCTGGTGGCGATGAGCTTCCGCACTCCGCCGGAAGCCGTGCAACTGGCGAACAACACCGTCTACGGCCTGGCCGCCTGCGTGTGGACCGAGAACATCTCGCTGGCGCTGGACGTCGCGCCGCAGATCAAGGCTGGCGTGGTGTGGATTAACACCGCCAACCAGTTCGACGCCGCTTGCGGCTTTGGCGGCTACCGCGAATCGGGCTTCGGCCGCGAGGGCGGCCGTGAAGGCATGTACGAGTACATGACCGCGCTGTCGGAGGATGCGCGTCCAGCGGCGCCGCTGGTCGAAGCGAAGCAGAAGGCCAAGGCCGCAGCGCCGTCCGCCGGCGCGTTCGCCATCGACCGCACCGCCAAGATGTACATCGGCGGCAAGCAGGCGCGCCCTGATGGCGCCTACAGCCGTCCGGTGCACGGCGCCGATGGCGCCTTCATCGCCGAAGTGGGCGAGGGCAGCCGCAAGGACATCCGCAACGCGGTGGAAGCTGCGCACAAGGCCGGCGGCTGGGCGAAAGCGACGTCGCACAACCGCGCGCAGGTGCTGTACTACATCGCCGAGAACCTGGCCGCGCGCGGCGAGGAATTCGCGGCGCGTATCGCCGCGATGACCGGCACCAAGAACGCCGAGAAGGAAGTGCAGGCGTCGATCGAGCGTCTGTTCTACTACGCGGCATGGGCCGACAAGTACGACGGCTTGGCGCACCAGCCACCGATGCATGGCGTGACCGTGGCGTTGAACGAGCCGGTTGGCGTGATCGGCATCGTCTGCCCGAACGAGGCGCCTTTGTTGGGCTTTATTTCGCTGGTGGCGCCGGCGATCGCGCTGGGCAACCGCGTGGTGGTGGTGCCGTCGGAAGCGCATCCGCTGTCGGCCACCGATTTGTATCAGGTGCTCGATACGTCGGATCTGCCGGATGGCGTGATCAATATCGTCACCGGTTCGGCCGACGAGTTGGCGCGCACGCTGGCGACGCATTCGGATATCGATGCGGTGTGGCGTCATGACGGTTCGGCCGAGGGTTGCGCTGAGGTGGAACGCCTGTCGGCCGGTTCGCTGAAGCGCACCTGGGTGGGCGGCGCGAAAGGGCGCGACTGGTATAGTACGGCCCAAAGCGGCGGCCGCGCGGTGCTGGCGCATGCCTCGCAAGTCAAGAATGTCTGGATACCTTACGGCGTTTGATTGAGCCGCCGACAGCGCGCAGATGGCGGATTACGCTTCGCTAATCCGCCCTACGTGTATCTGCGAACGGGACGCAGCCATGCCATGGATAGACGTAGGGCGGATTAGGCGTAACGCCGTAATCCGCCATTTGTGAGCCGTCGGCGTCCTTCTTAATACCTAATACTCAACGCGGAGAATCGCATGTTTTTACCTCAAGAGATCATACGCAAAAAGCGTGACGGCGGCGTCCTGAGCGCCGAAGAGATCAAGTTCTTCGTCGGTGGCATCACCAGCAATCGCGTGACCGAAGGCCAGATCGCGGCGCTGGCGATGGCCGTGTTCTTCAACGATATGACCATGGACGAACGCGTGGCCTTCACCCTGGCCATGCGCGACTCCGGCGAAGTGCTGGACTGGCGCTCGCTGGACCTGCCGGGCCCCGTGGTCGACAAGCATTCGACCGGCGGCGTCGGCGACGTCGTTTCGCTGCTGCTCGGCCCCATGATCGCTGCGTGCGGCGGTTTCGTGCCGATGATCTCCGGCCGTGGCCTGGGCCACACCGGCGGCACGCTGGACAAATTCGATTCCATCCCCGGCTACACCACGGTGCCGGACAACACCCTGTTCCGCAAGGTCGTCAAGGAAGTCGGCGTCGCGATCATCGGCCAGACCTCGTCGCTGGCGCCGTCGGACAAGATCTTCTACGGCGTGCGCGATGTCACCGCCACCGTGGAATCGGTGGCGATGATCACCGGCTCCATCCTGTCGAAGAAGCTGTCGGCCGGCCTGGACGCGCTGGTCATGGACGTGAAGGCCGGTAGCGGCGCCTTCATGCCGACCTACGACAAGTCGGTCGAGCTGGCGGACAGCATCGTCAAGGTCGGCAACGGCGCCGGCATGATGACGTCGGCCATCCTGACCGACATGAACGAATCGCTGGCGCCATACGCCGGCAATGCGCTGGAAGTGCGCGGCGCAATGGATTACCTGACGGGCGTGTCGCGTCCGGCGCGTCTGCACGAAGTGACGATGGCGCTGTGCGCCGAGATGCTGGTGCTGGGCAAACTGGCCGCCAACGAAACCGAAGCGCGCGCCAAGCTGCAGGCTTGCCTGGACAACGGTTCGGCCGCCGAGCGCTTCGCGCGCATGGTGGTGGCGCTGGGCGGCCCGGCCGACTTGATGGAAAATCCGGACAAGCATCTGGAGCAGGCGCCGATCGTCATCCCGGTGCCGTCCCTGAAGTCCGGCTACGCCTCGACCACCGACTGCCGCGGCATCGGCCTGGCGGTGGTGAGCCTGGGCGGCGGACGTCGCCGCGCGGCCGATCCGATCGACTTCGCCGTCGGTCTGACGCAACTGGCGGGCCTGGGCGACAAGATCGAAGCCGGCCAGCCGCTGGCGATGGTGCATGCGCGCACCCAGGAAGCGGCCGAGCAGGCGGTGCGCGAGATCCAGGCGGCTTACCAGATCGGCGACGCCGCGCCGACGGCGAACCCTGTCGTCTATCGCACCATTCGTCCATAAGCGGAGACACTGATGAACAAACAAGAACTGATCGCCGAAGCCGCCGCCGCGCGGCTGAAGGCTTACACGCCTTACTCCAACTTCAAGGTCGGCGCCGCGCTGCTGACCAGTGACGGCAAGGTTTTCCACGGCTGTAACGTGGAGAACGCGGCCTACGGCTTGTGCAACTGCGCCGAGCGCACTGCCTTCTTCAGCGCCTTCGCGCACGGCTACAAGCCGGGCGATTTCGACCAGCTGGTCGTCATCGGCGAGACCGACGGCCCGATCGCCCCGTGCGGCGCCTGCCGCCAGGTGATCCTGGAACTGGGTGGCGACGAGCTGCCGGTGTTGTTGACCAACCTGAAAGGCGACATCTTCGAGACCACGGCCGCCGCCCAGCTGCCGAACGGTTTCGGCCGCGCCGATCTGAAGAAGTAATCGCTTTGGCCCTCAAGAAGACGATCGACGTGCAGGCGGCCGTCGCGATCGCGGCGGCCGAGGCGATCGCCGCCAAGACGCAGGGCACCTTCGGCGTCGGTGGCCTGATGCTGGACCAGCATGGCAACGTGCTGCAATCGCTGCACAACAACGTCGTCAAGCAGGGTTTGATTTTCGATCCCACCGCCCACGGCGAGCGCCAGTTGATCGACTGGTACTACGCCGAACGGGCCAAGGGCCGCGACCTGCCGCCGCCGCAGGACATCACCATCGTCACTTCGCTCGATCCGTGCTGCATGTGCAGCGGCGCGATACTGGCCGGCGGCTTTAATGTGGTGGTGGCCGCGCCTGACCGCGAAGCCGGCATCGACCACGATATCAGCGCCGGCTTTGGCGCGCTGCCGCAGACGCTGCGCGCGCAAGCCGCATCCACCTTCAGCTATCCGGCGATTTTGGGCTCGTCGCTGTATGCGCGCGCCGCTTCCGGCGCCACGCCCAAGTCCTTCTTCATCGGTAAGACCATATCGGAACCGACGCAGGCCTTGTGCGCGCTGGTGTTCGAGGCGACATCCGATGAGGTGATGCGTCTGTTCCAGACCGATCCGCCTTCGGAACAGCTGCGCGATCCCGCCACCTTGGCGCCCGACCACGTCATCGCGCTGGCCCTGAAGCAGGTCTATCCGGACGCGCTGACCTACCGCTGCGCGCCGCTCACGCCCGATGCGGGCCTGGCGCCGTTCCTGTTACAGACGATGGCGCGCGACCGCGAACATGGCGGCGGTGGCGAAGGCGACGCCGTCGCGCTGCTCGATTCGTTCGGCAATCTGCTGCTGTGCATGCACGGCAGGATGACGCAATCGGGCATCCGTAGCGCCTTCATGGAAGCCACGCGCGCCTACGCGCAACTGCGCTACAAGTTGATGGCGGGCGCCGCGCCGGAGCGGCAAGAGGAGGTGCGCCGCTATCTGGGCCACCCGAAGGACGGCACCCTGGTTTTCGCCAGGGGGCCGGACGCCGGCGCGGTCAGCTTCATGAATCTCGGCGCCTACGGCTCGACGATGGAAGGGCCGCTGCCGGCCAACAATCCAAGGCAGTTCCAGTATGTGGTTCCGGCCATCGCGCAGGCGGAGCTCGATGCCATCTGCGCCGCGATGCCGCCGCTGTACAGCGACATCATCCGCATTCATCCCACGCAGGTCGCCGACCGGACGCTGATCGACGCGTTGACGCAGGGCTGACGGCGCGTGGCCGGTGCGCGCGCTCAGCCTTGTGGATCGTAGGTGCCGATGCTCCATACGTGGCCTTCGGGGTCGCGGCAGGTGAAGCCCCGGCCGCCGTAATCTTCGTCTTTGATATCCAACAGGATTTTGGCGCCGGCTTCCAGCGCGCGGCCGTACACCAGGTCGGCGTCGTTGACCACCAGGTAGGTGCTTTGCGTGACGAAGTGGCCGACTTCGGCGGGCTGCTTCATCAACCTGCCGAATTCGGTGTCGAACACCGAACCGAGCATGATCATGCTGTTGCCGAACGAGAGCTGGGCGTGGGCGATGGTGCCGTCCTCGTTGGGGACGACCAGTTGCGGTTCGAAGCCGAAGGTGTCGCACAGCCAGGTGATGGCGGCCGGCGCGTCGCGGTAGCGCATGCAGGGTACTACGGTGCAGAGGGTTTGCTTGGGTATGCTGGACATTCTTTTCTCCCCGTTCTGTCGATGGAACAGATTCGATCGATTTTCCGCGCGGTCGGTTCGCCGTGCTGATGCAAACAGGCCGGGAAAAGAAAGTATATATTGATAGCGCTCAGGGGAAAATCACAAATCCTCACATCTGCTGGAACAGGTGGGTGTTGCCCCGGCTGACCTCCAACTGCTCGCAGAAGTTCCTGATCTTGACCATCTGCCGGCCGCGCAGGTCGCGCGTGACGCCCTCGATGGCGTCCACCCGCACCAGCGTCGAGCGGTGGATGCGCCAGAACTCGTCCGGGTCCAGCTCGTCGGCCAGCTCCTTGAGTGTCTTGCGTATCAATACCTCGGACTGCTCGGTCTGGACGCGGGTGTACTTTTCGTCGGCGCGGAAGAACAGCACCTCGCGCGTGCTGATCATGCGCAGGTTGGCGCCGACCACCGCCTGGATCCAGCGCAGGTATGCGGGCTTGGCCGGATCGGGGCGTGCCGGTTTGCCCTGGGCCGCCAGCAGCGCGCCCAGCTGGCGCTCGATGTTGGACGGCTGCCGGCCGATCAGCGTTTGCAGCCGCGCGCAGGTGGTCTTGAGCCGCTCGCCGCCGGCCGGCTTGAGCAGGTAGTCGAGCGCGCCCTGTTCGAACGCCTCGATCGCGTACTGGTCGTAGGCCGTCACGAACACCAGGTGGCAACGGTTGAACAGCATGCGCGCCGCCTCGATGCCGGACAGGCCGGGCATGCGGATGTCGAGGAAGACGATGTCCGGCTGGTGCTGGCCGGCCAGCGCCACGGCCTCGATGCCGTTGGCCGCTTCGGCCACGATCTCCAGCCCCGGCCACGCTTCGCGCAGTCGGCTGCGCAGTTGGTCGCGCATCGGTTCCTCGTCGTCGGCGATCAGCGCGGTGGCGCGGCGCGGCGGCGCAGTCGTTGAAAAATTCGTGTGCGGATTCATGGGAAGGTTCATTTGACCCCGCCGGCAAAAATGTCGGGCGCGTATGGCACCCGGATGCTGGCGCGGGTGCCGCCCGTCAGCGGCGCCTCGATCACCAATTGCGCGCGTTGGCCGTACAGGATGCGCAGGCGTTCGCGCACGTTCGCCAGTCCCAGGCCATCGCCGGCGTGGACGTTGAAGCCGATGCCGTCGTCGATGACGTCGACCTGCAGCATCTGGCCGTCGACGTTGGCGCGGATGTCGATGCGGCCGCCGTCGATCTTGGGCTCCAGGCCGTGCTTGATGGCGTTCTCGATCAGGATCTGCAGCATCATCACCGGGAAGGTGGCGCTGAGCATGTGGTCCGGCACGTCGACCGAGACGGCCAGCCGCGCGCGCATGCGCGCCTGCATGATGGCCAGATAGGCGCGCGACATCTCGATCTGCCGTCCCAGCGTGCCGGCGCCCTTGGCGCGCATCTGCGGCAGGGTGGCGCGCAGGTAGTCGATCAGGTTCTGGTGGATGCGCGCCGCCTGCGGCGGATCGGTCTCGATCAACTGGCCGATCAGCGCCAGGGTGTTGAACAAAAAGTGCGGCTCGACCTGCGCCTGCAGCGCTGCCATGCGCGCTTCCACCAGCCGCCGCTCCAGGCCTTCCTCGTCGGCGTGGCTGGTGGCGTCGCGCGCCTCCAGCTCGGCCTTGCGCTTGCCGCCGGCCAGCACCTTCAGGCCCAGCGACAGCAGGATGAAGCCGACCGTCTGCTTGGGCAGGCCGAACGGCGTCAGGCCGAGGATCAACAGCAGCAGCCAGATGATGATCAGCTTGCGCCATTCGACCTGCGCCAGCCAGTCGAAGAAGCGCCACCACAGGGTGGCGGCGGTTTCGCCGATCTCGCGCACGATGTCGAGCAGGCTTTTGGCATTGTCGTAGCCGGCCTTGGCCAGCCGCGATTTTCTCATTGCAGGCGCTCCTTGCGCAGCCGTTGGCGGCGCTTGGCCATCACGCAGCCCAGCACCGCCAGCTTGACCAGCATGAAGGCGGCGAACAGCACGATCGCCATCGGCAGGATGGCCAGGATCAGCGCCAGCGCGAGCGCCGCGCCCAGCAGCGCGGACGGCGGCATGGCGCCGATCAGGCGCACCGCGCGGCGCAGCATGTGCATGCTGGTGGCGAAAATCTCGTCGAGCAGGTGGGACAGGGAATCGGTGGTCGGCTTGCGCATGCTGGGTCTCCATAGTGTGTTGCGATATGAACACTGTAGCAAAAGGGCGCCGGCGCCGGGAGGGATTCCGATCAACTGCGGTTTGGGCGGCTTGACCGGCGCTAACCGCCGACGAACGGCGGGCGGGAGCAGGCGCAGGTTTCGACGGCGCCGGTGTTGTGGAACATCAAACATGGATCTGATCACAACAAAAATTTGTTAAGAAAAAACAAAAACATATGTGTTATTGGCAATTAAGGGTGGTATACTCCGTGCAACTGAATTGTTCATCGGTAATATGCGTGCCGCCAAGCGGCCATTTATTCTTAAACTAAGGAAATTTAATGTCCCGTTATTTCGCACTGAGCACGCTGGCCATCGCCGCCATCTTCGCCGCTCCCGCACAGGCCGGTTCGCTGAGCCAGCAGCAGATTTTTGAACAGTTCAACGTTGTTACCTTGGGCAACATGAAGTCCAGCTCGCACGTCGACGGCCGCACCTATGTGACCGGTTCGATGCAGGGCAATGGTGCCGTGCTGGGCATGCATCCGCAAGACATCCGCGCGTCCGATTACGCAGCGGTGACGGTCAGGGGCGTCGGCGTCGCCGCCGGCCAGCCAGCCATGAGCAACACCCAGGTCACCGACAAGGGCGCCGTGGTCTACGGCAACGTTGTCGATTCCATCGTCAACAACGGCAGCAGCGCGATCTACGGCAACTCGATCAACACCAGCTACAACGGCAACGGCAGCGTCTACGTCCAGGGCAGCACCAACGGCGGCAACGTCAACGTGACCAAGCTCAACTCCGTAGCGGCCGGCAGCCTGCAGGCGACCAACTCGGCCGCCGCGACGTCGACCGACATGGGCCAGGTGCTGGGCCATCTGTCCAATACGATGAAAACGTTTACGTCGACCGGCAGCAGTGTCGTCATCGATTCGGGCAAGGCCACTTTCAACGCCAAGGTCAACAGCCAGGGCGCGGCGGTGTTTGATTTGACCGGCATCGAAAGCACGCTGTTCAACCAGAACCTGGTGCACGAATTCAGCTTCAACTTCAACGGCGCCACCTCGGTCTACATGAACACCGGCATCACCTCGGCCGTGATCAACGATAACTTCCTGGGCGGTAGCGCACGTGAAGCCGGCCAGAAGGTCATCTGGAACTTCTACAACGCGACCGACCTGACCATCAACGCCGAGTTCGGCGGCTCGATCCTGGCCGTCAACGCCGATCTGATCAACAACGCCAACATCGAAGGTGGCGTCTACGTCAACAACCTCGATTCACGCGCCGAGATCCACATCAACACCTTCGCCGGCGCCGTGCCGGAACCGGAAACCTACGCCATGCTGATGGCCGGCCTGGGTCTGCTCGGCTTCATGGCGCGCCGCCGCAAGCAGGCTTAAAGCAGGCATCCGGGCCACGCGGCCCGACCACTGAGAAATCAACGATGTCTTCCGGGCATCGTTGATTTTTTTTCGTCTCAAGGAGCAGCGGACCTTTTCGGCCGGCCCACCTGCGAGATGAGGCTGGCCGGTGTGGCGTTGATCGGCGTGATGGCACGCCGTGGAAAAATCATGGCGCCGGCACGCTGATCGCCGCCAGCACCATGTCGACGATGACTTTTTCAGCATCCTCGAAGTCTTTTTTGTTCAGCTGCTTGCGGTTCAACACCAGCGCCATCTGCGCCGAGAAGTCGGCGTAGGACTGCGTCATCGCCCAGATGGCGAACAGCAGGTGCGTGGCGTTGATCGGCGCGATCTTGCCGGCGCTGATCCATTTTTCAAACACCTCGATATCCCTGCGCAGCAGCGGCACCACGCGGCTTTGGATCTGCGCGCCGTACAGCTGCGCGCCGCTGATCACCTCCATCGCGTACACGCGCGACGCCCACGGCTGCTCGCGCGAGAACTTCAACTTGGCCTGCACGTAGGTGCGCAGCACTTCGCGCGGCTCCTGGTCCTCGGCGGCCAGATTCTCCATGCGCTCCAGCCATTCGTCGAGGACCTCGTCCAGCACGCGCTGGTACAGCGACTGCTTGGTGGGGAAGTAGTACATCAGGTTCTGTTTCGACAGGCCGGCGTTCTCCGCCACGGTGGCGATCGACGTGCCCTCGTAGCCGCATTCGGCGAACACCCGCACCGCCTCGGCGGCGATTTCCGCTTCGAGCTTGTCGCGGTTCAGGACGCGCCGTTTGATCTTCGGCGGGGGCGCTGCGGTCAGTTTGGCTGTCGACATATGTGGTTCAGGAAGGTCAGTAGTTGCGGGTGGTCGGTGTAGGCGACGTTGAAGCGGAACCAGATCGTCTCCGGCCGGCGCAGCATGAAGAACTCGCACGGCGACAGCAGGATGCCGGCCTTCAGCGCCTGGTCGGCGATGACCTGGCCGTTCCATTCGGCGCTGGGGGCCTGCTGCCAGCCGGCGCTGACGAACATGCCGCCGCGCGGCTTGGCCAGCGGCGTCATGCCGGCGCCGCGCAGGCTCTCGATGGTGCGCTCGCGGCCCGCCTCCAGCTGGGCGATCAACTTGTCGACCATGCGCTTGTAGGGCCGCGCGCTGATGGCGTGGTAGACGGCGCGCTCGTTGATCTCGGAGGTGGTCAGCCCGGCCAGCATCTTGACCCGCACCAGTTCCGGCAGCAGCGAGGCCGAGGCGCAGATCGAGCCGACCCGCAGCACCGGCGACAAGGTTTTGGAGAAGCTGCCGACGCGGATCACGCGCCGCAGGCCGTCCATCGCCGCCAGCGAAGCCTCGCCGCGCGGCGCCAGCTCGCGGTAGATGTCGTCCTCCACCAGCCAGAAGTCGAACTGCTCCGCGAGGCCCAGCAGACGGTGCGCCTGCGCCGCGCTGAGCGAGGTGCCGAGCGGGTTTTGCAGCACCGTGTTGACGAACATGAGTTTGGGCTGGGTGTGCGCGGCCTGCCTGGCCAGCGCCTCGAAGTCCAGCCCCTGGTCGCCGCGCGGGATGCCGACCGCCACGCAGCCGTGGTGGCGGATCAGCGACAGCAGGTTGCTGTAGCCCGGGTCCTCGACCAAGACGGTGTCGCCCGGCCGCGTGAGCGTGCGCAGGATCAGATCGAAGGCGTGGGTGGCGCCGTGCGTGAGCAGGACCTGCTCCGGCTCCACCGGGAAAAGGTCTTCGGTCAGGCAGGCGGCAAGGTGCTGGCGCAGGGTCGGGAAGCCGAGCGGATGGCCGTAGCCGCGCAGGCGGTTGGCCGGGATGCGCATGGCGTGGCGCACGGCGTCGAGGATGGTGTCCTCGCCGTACCACTCCGGCGGCAGCCAGCCGGCGCCCACCGCCAGCGCGTCGGACATGCCGGAGTACAGGTGGGCGGTGAGGGCGTCGATGGCGGTCGGCGTGGCTTCGCCGGCCAGCGGCAGCAGCGCCGCCGGCAGGTCCTGGCGCGCCACGAAGTAGCCGGATCCGCGCCGCGACGACAGCAGCCCCAAGGTGACGAGGCGGTCGTAGGATTCCACAACTGTAAAGGTGCTGACGCCATTACACTTGGCGAATTGCCGCACGGACGGCATTTTGGTTCCGATGCGCAACTCCCGCGCACCGACCATGGCGCTGATCGCAGAGACGATCTGATCCACGAGGCTGCCTTTGCCGCTGCGCTCTATGGCGACGACGGGCCAGCCGGCCGCGCCGGGTGGCTGAGACGGTTCGTTGGCGGATTGATCGATCGCAGCAGACGCTTGTTCCATCCTTGACTCCAAAGGCGGCATAAAGCAAAACTGTACTGTTTTTACTACCGATACGGTTGGACAGTTTTGATATTTGTGTATCTGTGCCATAGTTGTAGCGCTGTCTATTATTGCATCATCATTTTGCCAACTGGTAAATTTTTTTACGGTTCGTCAAAAAATCCGCTTGGCGCCACAGGAGATATGCATGAACGAATCACGACCAGAATCGATGGCGTCCTTCTGGATGCCGTTCACGAACAACCGCGACTTCAAAGCCCATCCCCGCCTGCTGGTATCGGCCGAGGGCATGTACTACAAGGACGTCGACGGCAACAGCATCCTCGATGGCACGGCGGGCCTGTGGTGCGTCCCGTGCGGCCACGCCCAGCCGAAGATCGTCGCCGCCGTGCGCGAGATGGTCGGCCAGCTCGATTTCGCGCCGACCTTCCAGATGGGCCACCCGGCCGCCTTCGACCTGGCCGAAAAGCTGATGGAATACACCAACCACCGCTTCGGCCACGTCTTCTACACCAACTCCGGCTCCGAAGCCGTGGACACCGCGCTGAAGATGGCGCTGGCGTACCACAAGGCGCGCGGCGAGGCGTCGCGCACGCGGCTGATCGGCCGTGAACGCGGCTACCACGGCGTCGGCTTCGGCGGCATTTCGGTCGGCGGCATCGCCGGCAACCGCAAACAGTACACCGTCATGCTGCCCGGCGTGGACCACCTGCCGCACACGCACAACCTCGAAAAGAACGCCTACACCCGCGGCGAGCCGGAATACGGCACCGAGCTGGCCGATGAACTGGAGCGCATCGTCGCGCTGCACGACGCCTCCACCGTGGCCGCCGTCATCGTCGAACCGGTGGCCGGATCGACCGGCGTGCTGATACCGCCCAAGGGCTATCTGAAGCGCCTGCGCGAGCTGTGCACCAAGCACGGCATCCTGCTCATCTTCGACGAAGTGATCACCGGCTTCGGACGTTTGACGACGCCGTTCGCGTCGGACTATTTCGACGTCGAGCCGGACATGATGACCACCGCCAAAGGGCTGACCAACGGCGTGATTCCGATGGGCGCGGTGTTCAGCAAACAGCATATCCACGACGCCTTCATGGATGCGCCAGCGGGCATTGAGCTGTTCCACGGTTATACCTATTCGGGCCATCCGGTGGCATGCGCGGCTTCGCTGGCGACCCTGGAGGTGTTCAAGGAGCAGAACATCCTGGAGCACGCGGCCGGCATGGCCGAGTACTGGGCCGACGCCGTGCATTCGCTCAAGGGCCTGCCGCACGTGATCGACATCCGCACCATTGGCCTGATCGCCGGCATCGAGCTGGCGCCCATCGCCGGCAAGCCGGGCGTGCGCGCGTTCACCGCGTTCAAGCAGGCCTTCGCCGACGGCATCCTGATCCGCACGACGGGCGACACGATCGCCTTGTCGCCGCCGCTGGTGCTGGAGAAAAAACATATCGATGAATTGTTTGGAAAGTTGACGACGGTGCTGAAAAACCTGGAGTGAGCGGTATTAAAACGAGGAGACCATCATGCTGGTAGGCGTTCCAAAAGAAATCAAGAACCAGGAGTCCCGCGTTGGCCTTACCCCGGCCAGCGTGAAGGAACTCGTACTGCGCGGCCACCAAGTCCTTGTACAAAAGGACGCGGGCGCCGCCATCGGACTGACCGACGCGATGTATGAAGGCGCCGGCGCCGAGATCGTCGACAATGCGCCGGACATCTTCGCCCGCGCCGGCATGATCGTCAAAGTCAAGGAGCCGCAGCCGAACGAATGCGCGATGCTGCGCAAGGACCAGATCCTCTACACCTATCTGCACCTGGCGCCGGACGCCGAACAAACCAAGGCGCTGGTCGAATCGGGCGCGGTGTGCATCGCCTACGAAACCATCACCGGCGACAACGGCGGCCTGCCGCTGCTGGCGCCGATGAGCGAAGTGGCGGGGCGCATGTCGATCCAGGCCGGCGCCGCGCACCTGGAAAAATCCAAGGGCGGCATGGGGCTTTTGCTGGGTGGCGTGCCCGGCGTGGCGCCCGGCCATATCGCCATCATCGGCGCCGGCGTGGTCGGCACCAACGCCTTGCAGATGGCGGTGGGCATCGGTGCGCGCGTGACGGTCCTCGACAAGAACATCGACCGCCTGCGCCAGCTCGATCTGGTGTACGGCAACCGCATCTCGACGATGTTCTCCAGCGCCCATTCGATCGAACAGGCGGTGCTGGACGCGGACCTCGTCATCGGCGGGGTGCTGGTGCCCGGCGCTGCCGCGCCCAAGCTGGTCACGCGCAATATGATCTCGCGCATGAAGCCCGGCGCGGTGGTGGTGGACGTCGCCATCGACCAGGGAGGATGCTTCGAAACCTCGCGCGCCACCACGCACCAGGACCCGACCTTCGTGGTCGACGGCGTGGTGCACTACTGCGTGGCCAACATGCCCGGCGCGGTGGCCCGCACCTCGACCTTCGCGTTGAACAACGCGACGATCACCCACGCGCTGGCGCTGGCCGACAAAGGCTGGCAAAAAGCGCTGAAAGCCAATGCCCACCTGAAGAACGGCTTGAATGTATGCCAGGGCCACGTCACCTATGCAGCGGTGGCGCATGCGCTGGGCTACCCCTACGTAGACGCGGACGGCCTGCTGGGCTGACCATAAGACGATATAACGAAAGAAGAACACCATGAGCAACCTTGACACCATCACCCACTTCATCAACGGCGCCAAAGTCGACACCCAAAGCGGCCGCTATGCGGACGTGTTCAATCCGGCGCTGGGCGAACCGGTGGCACGCGTTGCGCTGGGCACCGTCGAAGAAGTCGACGTCGCCGTGCGCGCGGCCGAAGCGGCTTTCCCCGCCTGGTCGGCGACGCCGCCGCTGACGCGCGCGCGCGTGCTGTTCAAGTATCTCCAGCTGTGCCAGCAGCACGTCGACGAATTCGCGGCGATGCTGACGCGTGAACACGGCAAGACCTTCGCCGATGCGCAGGGCGAGGTCGCGCGCGGCATCGAGATGGTGGAGTTCGCGGTCGGCATTCCGCAGATGCTGAAGGGCGAATTCACCGATCAGATTTCGCGCGGTATCGACGCGTGGTCGATGCGCCAGGCGCTGGGCGTGGTCGCCGGCATCACGCCGTTCAACTTCCCGGTGATGGTGCCGATGTGGATGTTCCCGGTTGCTATCGCCTGCGGTAACACCTTTGTGCTCAAACCTTCCGAACGCGATCCGTCGCCGTCGCTGCTGCACGCCAAGCTGCTGAAGGATGCCGGCCTGCCGGACGGGGTATTCAACGTTGTGCAAGGCGATAAAACCACTGTCGACGCGCTGCTCGATCATCCGGTGGTGCAGGCGCTGAGCTTTGTCGGCTCCACGCCGATCGCCGAATATATCTACGCGCGCGGCTGCGCTGCGGGCAAGCGCGTGCAGGCTTTGGGTGGCGCCAAGAACCACATGGTGGTGATGCCAGATGCCGATATGGAGATGACGGTCGACGCGTTGATGGGCGCCGCATACGGTTCGGCCGGCGAGCGTTGCATGGCCATTTCGGTGGTGGTCGCCGTCGGCGACGCGGGCGATAAAATCGTCGACGCACTGGCAAAGCGCACGGCCGCACTGAAAGTGCGCGACGGTATGGAGCACGACGCTGAAATGGGGCCTGTCGTTTCAAGCGCGGCCAAGCAGCGCATAGAGCGCTTGATCGGGGAAGGCGTGGAGCAGGGCGCAAAACTGGTGGTCGATGGCCGCAACCACATCGTGCCGGGACGCGAGAACGGCTTCTTCGTCGGCGGTACTTTGTTCGACCACGTCACGCCCGATATGACGATCTACAAGGAAGAGATTTTCGGCCCCGTGCTGTGCATGCTGCGCTCGCCCGATGTGGGCAGCGCGGTGGAGCTGATCAACCGCAACGAGTACGGCAACGGCGTGGCGATCTACACGCGTGACGGCGGCGTGGCGCGCGAGTTCGTGCGCCAGATCCAGGTCGGCATGGTGGGTGTGAACGTGCCGCTGCCGGTGCCGATGGCGTTCAATAGTTTCGGCGGCTGGAAGCGCAGCCTGTTCGGCGACCATCACGCCTACGGTCCCGAAGGCGTGCGTTTCTACACGCGCCACAAGGCCGTCATGCAGCGCTGGCCCAACACCGCGAGCGCTGGCGCGGAATTTGCATTCCCTCAGATGAAGTAGTCGGACGAATTCGTCGTCCGGGGTGTCCGATACTACCGAGCCATTAGCCAGGAAAATGAATGATGATCGAATCCCTGAAATACATGCCGCATCCGAAGGAAGCCAATGCGGCGCTGGCCGAACACTTCACCGATCTCGCGCCGGCACTCAACGCGCGCAAGGCCGCGATCGAGAGTTCGCGCTGCCTGTACTGCTACGACGCGCCGTGCACGCGCATCTGTCCATCGGACATCGACGTCGCCAGCTTCATCCGCAATATCCACGACGGTAACATCAACGGCGCGGCGGTCGGTATCCTCAAGCAGAATATCTTGGGCGGCAGTTGCGCCCGCGTTTGCCCGACCGAGATCCTGTGCGAGGACGCCTGCGTGCGCAATCACGACGCCGAAGGCCAGCCGGTGAAGATCGGCCTGTTGCAGCGCTACGCCATCGACAACATGTCGCTCGACGAGCATCCATTCAAACGCTTCCCGTCGACCGGCAAAAAGATCGCTGTTGTCGGCGCCGGCCCGGCGGGTCTGTCGTGCGCGCACCGGCTGGCGATGTTGGGCAACGACGTGGTGATCTACGAATCGCGCGAGAAATCGGGTGGCCTCAATGAATACGGCATCGCCAAGTACAAGCTGACCGATAACTTCGCGCAGAAGGAAGTGGACTTCCTGCTGGCGATCGGTGGCATCGAAATCCGCCACGGCCAGACCCTGGGCGGGAACGTGCGGCTGAAGGACCTGCACGCGCAGTTCGACGCGGTGTTCCTTGGCCTTGGCCTTGGCGCCAGCAAGCAGCTCGGGTTGACCGGCGAGGATGCCCCCGGCCTGCTGGCCGCCGTCGACTACATCGCCGCGCTACGCCAGGCGGATGATTTGAGCCAGTTGCCGCTGCCATCCCGTGCCATCGTCATCGGCGCCGGCAATACCGCCATCGACATGGCGGTGCAGATCCAGCGCCTCGGCGCGGAGGAGGTCACGCTGGTGTACCGGCGCGGCTTCGAGGCGATGAGCGCCACCGAACACGAACAGCACATCGCCAAGGAAAACCAGGTCCGCATGCGCATCTGGGCGCAACCGCAGCAGGTGCTGCTGGACGAAGCGGGCCGCGTGCGCGGCATGCGCTTCGAGAAAACCGCCATCGTCGACGGCCGCTTCGGCGGCACCGGCGAGACCTTCGAGATCGCGGCCGACGCCATCTTCAAGGCCATCGGCCAGAGCATGGACCAAACGAGCATCAGCGATCCGCTGGCGAAAACGCTGAAACGCGACGGTGACAAAATTTATGTCGACGATCAGTTCCGCACGGTGCTGCCGGGGATCTACGCCGGCGGCGACTGCGTGGCGCCGGGCCAGGATCTGACCGTGCAGGCGGTCCAGCATGGCAAGCTGGCGGCGCACGCGATCCATGAAGACCTCAAATCAATGACAGCATCAATGACCGAAGCATCGAAAGTGGAGGCTGCATAATGGCTGACCTGAGCATAGAATTCTGCGGCATCAAGTCGATCAATCCATTCTGGCTGGCCTCCGCGCCGCCGACCGACAAAGCCTACAACGTGGTGCGCGCCTTCGAGGCGGGATGGGGCGGCGTGGTGTGGAAGACGCTCGGCGAAGATCCGGCTGCCGTCAATGTCTCGTCGCGCTACTCCGCGCATTACGGCAAGAACCGCGAGGTCCTCGGCTTCAATAACATTGAGTTGATCACCGACCGTTCGCTGGACATCAACCTGCGCGAGATCACCCAGGTCAAGAAGGATTGGCCCGACCGCGTGATCATCGTCTCGCTGATGCTGCCGTGCGAGGAGAAGCTGTGGGCCGATATCCTGCCGCTGGTGGAGGCCACGGGCGCCGACGGTATCGAATTGAATTTTGGCTGCCCGCACGGCATGCCGGAACGCGGCATGGGCGCGGCGGTGGGTCAGGTTCCCGAGTACGTGGAAATGGTCACGCGCTGGTGCAAGACGCACAGCAAGCTGCCGGTCATCGTCAAGCTGACGCCCAACATCACCGACGTACGCGCGCCGGCACGCGCCGCCAAGGCCGGCGGCGCCGACGCCGTCTCGCTGATCAACACCATCAACTCGATAACGCATCTCGATCTGGACCAGATGGTGGCGTTCCCCATCGTCGGCGGTGCCAGCACGCATGGCGGCTACTGCGGTTCGGCGGTCAAGCCGATCGCATTGAACATGGTCGCCGAGATCGCTCGCGACCCGGCCACCAAGGGCTTGCCGATCTCCGGCATCGGCGGCATCGGCAACTGGCGCGACGCGGCCGAATTCATGGCGCTCGGTTCCGGCTGCGTGCAGGTCTGCACGGCCGCCATGCTGCACGGATTCCGCATCGTCGAAGAGATGAAGGACGGCCTGTCGCGCTGGATGGACGAGAAGGGCTACACGAGCGTGAGCCAGTTCGTCGGCAAGGCCGTGCCCAACACCACCGACTGGAAGTACCTGAACATGAACTATCAGGTCATCGCGCACATCAACCAGGACGACTGCATCAAGTGCGGCCGCTGTTATGTGGCATGCGAGGACACGTCGCACCAGTCGATCGCGCAGCTGATCGACGCGGCGGGCGTGCGCACCTATGAGGTGATCAAGGAGGAATGCGTCGGCTGCAACCTGTGCGAGATCACCTGCCCGGTGCAGGGTTGCATCACGATGGTGCCGCAGGACACCGGCAAGCCTTACATGAACTGGACGCAGGACCCGCGCAACCCTGGCGCGGAAAACGTGAAGGTGCCGGAGACTGTCTAGGAACGGATCTTGCAGCGGAAGATGCACGATTGTTTGATCAACCCTTGGAGAACGCCCTGTGAGCAAAGAACTCTCTGGCAGCACACAACTCTGGAACGAAGACCTGGCGCCGACCACCGAAGCGCAACGCACCTGGCGCTGGTATCACTTCGCGTCGCTGTGGGTCGGCATGGTGATGTGCATTCCGGCGTACACGCTGTCGGCGAGTTTGATCGAGGGAGGCATGTCGGGTTACCAGGCGGTGCTGACGGTGTTCATCGCCAACGCCATCGTGCTGCTGCCGATGCTGCTGATCGGCCACGCCGGCACCAAGTACGGCATTCCTTATGCGGTATTGGCGCGCGCCTCGTTCGGCACCGCCGGTGCGAAGCTGCCGGCGCTGATGCGCGCTATCGTCGCCTGCGGCTGGTACGGCATCCAGACCTGGTTCGGCGGTTCGATGATCTACACGCTGCTCGGCGTGATGATGGGCGGCGAAATCGGCGGGGCCAAACTCGGCTTCCTCGGCATCAATGGCGCGCAGCTGCTTTGCTTCCTGGCCTTTTGGGCCATCCAGTTCTGGTACATCGTGCACGGCATGGACGCGATCCGCAAACTGGAGACCTACACCGCGCCGCTGAAGATCGCTATCTGCTTCGTGCTGCTGGCGTGGGTGCACAACAAGGCCGGCGGCTTTGGCGAGCTGCTGTCGGCGCCTTCGCAGTTTGTCGCTGGCGGCAAGAAGGAAGGCCAGTTCTGGTCCGTGTTCTGGCCTTCGCTGACGGCGATGGTCGGCTTCTGGGCCACCCTGGCGTTGAACATTCCCGACTTCACGCGCTTCGCCAAGTCGCAACGCGACCAGGTGATTGGGCAGTCGGTCGGCCTGCCTGTTCCTATGGGTCTGCTGGCGGCGATGGCGGTGATCGTCACCTCGGCCACTGTCGTCCTGTACGGCAAAGCGATCTGGGACCCGGTCGACCTGGCGAGCCGCATGACCGGCGTCGCCGTGCTGGTGGCACTGCTGATTTTGTTGATCGACACCGTCTCGGTCAATCTGGCGGCCAATCTGGTCGGACCGGCGTATGATTTTTCGGCGCTCTCGCCCAAAAAAATCTCCTACAAGACCGGTGGCTACATCACCGCCGGTATCGCCATCCTTATGATGCCGTGGAAGATACTCGAATCGACCCAGGGCTACGTCTTCACCTGGTTGATCGGCTATTCGGCGCTGCTCGGGCCCATCGCCGGCATCCTGATCATCGACTACTACATGGTGCGCAAGACCGAACTGCATGTGGCGGAGCTGTATCGCGAGGACGGCGTCTACTCGTACGGAAACGGCTGGAACATGGCCGCGCTGGTCGCCTTCGTCATCGGCGTGGCGCCGAACATCCCGGGCTTCCTCAACGCCGCCTTCCCGGCGTCGTTCCCCGGCGTGGGCGCGGGTTTCAAAACAATTTATACCTACGCATGGTTCGTCGGAATCGTGATCTCCGCAATCGTGTATGGGGTTATGATGAAGGGGAAGACAGTGCCCGTGGTGAGGGCGCCCGCCCACCCCTAAGATTCCCAGGATTCAGGAGATGTAAATGACTACTATCATCCGCGGCGGTACCGTCGTCAACGCCGATCGCGCCTTTCGTGCCGATGTGCTGTGCTATGGCGACAAGATCGTCGCCGTCGGCGAAAATCTGGATGCGCCGGCGTCGGCGCGCGTGATCGACGCCACCGGGCAGTACGTCATGCCTGGCGGGATAGATCCGCACACCCATATGAACCTGCCCTTCATGGGCACCGTCACGCAGGACGACTTTTATACCGGCACCGCCGCCGGGCTGGCTGGCGGCACCACCACCATCATCGACTTCGTGATTCCGGCGCCCGGTCAGAACCTGATCGAGGCCTATCACCAGTGGCGCGGTTGGGCCCAAAAGGCCGCCGGCGATTACACCTTCCACGTGGCGATCACGTGGTGGGACGAGACCGTGCACCGCGACATGGAAATCCTGGTGCGCGACCATGGCGTCAACAGTTTCAAGCACTTCATGGCGTACAAAAACGCCATCATGGCCGACGACGAAACGCTGGTAAAGAGCTTCCGCCGCTCGCTGGAGTTGGGCGCCATTCCTACGGTGCACGCGGAGAACGGCGAACTGGTTTATCAGTTGCAGCAGGATTTGCTGAAGAAGGGCTTGACCGGACCGAGTTCGCATCCGCTGTCGCGCCCTCCGGCAGTGGAGGCGGAAGCGGCCAACCGCGCCATCGCCATCGCCAATGTGCTCAACACGCCGGTCTACATCGTGCATGTATCCTGCGCCGAATCGCTGGATGCGATCACGCGCGCGCGCGCCAACGGCCAGCGGGTTTACGGCGAGGCGCTGGCCGGCCATCTTCTTATCGACGAAAGCGTCTACCAGAGCGATGACCTTGAATACGCCGCCGCCCACGTCATGAGCCCACCGTTCCGCAGCAAGCATCACCAGGCCGCGCTGTGGCATGGTCTGCAAAGCGGCAACCTGCACACCACGGCCACCGACCACTGCACCTTCTGCGCGGAGCAGAAGGCGGCCGGCAAGGACGACTTCACCAAGATCCCGAACGGTTGCGGTGGCGTCGAGGACCGCATGTCGGTGATCTGGGACGCGGGTGTCAACAGCGGCATGCTGACGCCTTCGGAATTCGTCAAGGTCACGTCCACCAATACCGCGCAGATTTTTAATATGTATCCGCGCAAAGGACTGATCGCGGTCGGCTCCGATGCCGACATCGTCGTCTGGGACCCGGAAGGCACCCGCACGATATCGTCGCTGACCCAGTTCGCGAAGGGAGGCTTCAACGTCTTCGAAGGCCGCACCGTGCGCGGCATCCCCAGCACCACGCTGGCCGCCGGTAACGTCGTGTTCCATCGCGGCGTGCTGATGGCGGTGGAGGGCGCAGGCCGCCACATCGATCGTCCCGCATTCAAAGCCACGTCGGCGCGTTAATCAACACAGGAGCAGGTTATGAGTGAAATGCGCATCAATGGCGACCGTCTGTGGGCGGCGCTGATGGAACTGGCCCGGATCGGCGCCACGCCGAAAGGCGGCGTCAAACGCCTGGCGTTGACGGACCTGGACAAGCAGGGCCGCGACCTGGTGGTCGGCTGGGCCAAGGACGCCGGCATGTCGATCACGATCGACCAGATCGGCAACGTCTTCATGCGCCGCGACGGCACCAACAACGCGCTGCCGCCGATTATGACCGGCAGCCATATCGACACCCAGCCCACCGGCGGGAAGTTCGACGGTAACTATGGCGTGCTGGCCGGCCTGGAGGTGGTGCGCACATTGAACGATCTGAAGATCAAGACCGAGGCGCCGATCGAAGTGGCCTTTTGGACCAACGAAGAAGGCTCGCGCTTCGTCCCTGTGATGATGGGTTCCGGCGTGTTCTGCGGCGCCTTCAGCCTGGAGACGGCCTACGCGGCCAAGGACACCGAAGGCAAGACGGTGGGCGAGGAACTGGCGCGCATCGGCTACAAGGGTGACCAGGTGCCGGGCCAGCATCCGATCGGCGCCTACTTCGAGACCCATATCGAACAGGGTCCGGTGCTGGAGGACGCCGACAAGGTGATCGGCGTGGTGCCGGCGGTGATGGGTCTTTCGTGGTACGACTGCGTGGTCAGCGGCATGGAGGCGCATGCCGGCCCGACGCCGATGGGATTGCGCAAGGACGCGCTGCAGGTATCGACGCGCATCATGCAGGAAGTGGTGGCCATCGCCAACCGCTATCCGCCGTATGGCCGCGGCACGGTAGGCATGGTGCAGGTGTTCCCGAACAGCCGCAATGTGATTCCGGGCGAAGTCAAATTCAGCATCGACCTGCGCAACGTGAACGATGAACTGCTCAATACCATGCACGAGGAGATGCTGGCCTTTATCGACAAGACCCGCGCCGAAAGTGGCCTGGGGATTTCGATCGAGCGCGTGTCCTACTATCCGCCTTGCCCGTTCCATCCGGACTGCGTTGACGCCGTGCGCAACGCCACCGCCAAGCTGGGATATTCGACGATGGACGTGGTGTCCGGGGCCGGCCACGATGCGATCTACGCCGCGCGTCTGGCGCCGTCCGGCATGATCTTCGTGCCATGCAAGGACGGCATCAGCCACAACGAGATCGAGGACGCCAAGTCCGAGCATCTGGAAGCCGGCTGCAACGTGCTGCTGCACGCGATGCTGGAGCGCGCGCGGGTAGTGTGAGAGAGTATACAGACCCACAGCAAGCCTACCTCGATGGCAACCGGCGTATGGCCGTCGGCGACGCGCTCGGCGCCGAAGAGTGCTTTTGGCAGGCCATAGCGCTACAGCCGGAGCACGCCGGCGCGCGCGCCAATCTCGGTTATCTGAAAGAGCTGCGCGGGGACTTGCTGGAGGCCGAGTTCCACTATCTGCACGCGCTCGCGCTGCTGCCCGATCACGCGCAGCTATATCAAAATCTCGGCGTACTTTTGCAGAAGTCCAAGCGCTTCGACGAGTCGGAAGCTGCCGTGCGCATGGCGCTCGATATCGCACCCGAGTCGCCGTCCGCATGGAGCCAGTTGGGCGTTCTGCTGGCGTGTGTGCAGCGCGAGCAGGAGGCGGAGGCGTGCTACCGCCGCGCGCTGGAACTGGACGAGGACTATCCCAAGGCGCAGTTCAATCTCGCCTACATCCTGTTGCGACAAGGCCGGTTTTCCGAGGGCTGGCCGCTGCTGGAGTCGCGCTGGCACTTCGACAGTCTCGCGCAGCCCTTTAATTGCCCGCCGTGGGAAGGCGAATCGCTGTCAGGAAAAGCGGTGGTGATCGTGTCCGAGGCCGGGCAGGGCGACATGATCCATTTCAGTCGGTACGCCGCGAAGCTGAAGGGGGCGGGCGCGGTCCGCGTCGCGGTGGCATGTCCGCCGGCGCTGCGGCGCCTGATGGCTGGGTTGGACGGCGTCGATGAGGTCTACGTCCAGCAGGGTGCGGTGCCCGGCAGCGGTTGGGATTTTTGGACGCATCCTATGCGGTTGCCGGCGATGTTCAGCACCGACTTATCCAACATACCTTCGGCGCCCTATATCACGCCCGATCCTGAGCTGGTGCGTTACTGGGCCGGCATGCTGCCTCAAAAGGGATTGCGGGTTGGTTTGGTTTGGAAAGGCAATCCTCAGTTTGAGAATGACGCCGAGCGTTCGCTGCCCTCGTTGCATACACTATTGCCGCTGGCGGACATCTCTCACCATGGAGCGCTGCATTTCGTCAGCCTGCAGAAGGGTGATAGCGAGGCGGAGGTGCTGACGCCACCAGCGGGGATGACGCTGCAAGCGATTGCGCCGCGTCTGCAGGACTTTGCCGATACGGCCGGGGTCATTGCCAATCTGGATCTGGTGATCAGTGTCGATACGGCGGTGGCGCACCTGGCGGGCGCGCTTGGCAAGCCGTGCTGGCTGCTGCTGCCGGATCATCGCTGCGACTGGCGCTGGCTGACGGAGCGCAGCGATACGCCTTGGTATCCGTCGATGCGATTGTTCCGGCAGCCGCCGGGCGGTGGCTGGGCCACAGTGATCGCGGACATGGCGTCAGAATTGCGGCTTAAAGTCACCTCAGATCCACGTAGGGCGGATTAGCGCGAAGCGCGTAATCCGCCATGCATACGCCGCAGACGGCCCAACCATGGCGGATTACGGCGTTCCGCCTAATCCGCCCTACGTGGAACCGTCGTAGCTGCGTAAGAAATCCAGCAGCACCTGCGCCGCGATATCGGCATCGTCGGCCGTCATCGTCTCCAGCGGATTGTGGCTGATGCCGCCATTGCCGCAGCGCGTGAACAGCATCGCCACATCCGTGATCGCCGCCATCGCCATCGCATCATGCCCGGCGCCGGACAGCAAATCAAAGCGC